>NZ_JBQFLQ010000002.1:0-710960 GCF_056531325.1 Ruegeria sp. N8
CCGTCATCCCTAAATGATCACGCAAAAAGCCAGACAATAACGTCCGTCCCTCAACTTCACCGCTCACAGCTACGCCGTTCACAGTCATCGAGACCTGTGCCATGAAATCCTCCCGTTTCGTGTTGTTCCTCGGATCGAGTTAAACACGCGGGTTTTCATTTGAGAACAAAAATCTGAGGCGGTTCAGAGGATTGTCGGGAAAGCGCACCGCATCACGGTTTCCGAGAAGAACGGGGCTGCGGGCGCGTCGGGATCTCTTTCAGCAACCCACCAACCCCCATTCTGGCGATGTCGAGCCCCGTTGTTTCGATCCCGCAGGCCACGCGGGACAAAACCCAATCGGCCCCGTTCAGTGCAGGTGAACGCGCGCAGCCCGGCAAGCCAATCACGGGCCGCTCGCCAAGCGTTCCGAGAAACAGAAGGTTGCCCGGATCGACCGGCATTCCGAACCGGTCCACCTGCCCTCCGGCGGCGCGTACCGCCTCGGGCGCCACGTCGTAAACGTCGGACGTGGCCGAGCCGGTCAGGATCATGACGATATCCCCCTCAGCGTGGGAAACAGCCGAGGACAAAGGTTCTGCCTGATGCGGGACGATCCGAACGTCTGACAGTTCCATCCCCAGGGCTTCGACACGGCCGCGGATCGCTGCGATCCCCTTTTCGTTCGACGGGCCACCGGGAATATCAGTCACCACCAGACCCGCCGTTTTGTGAACCGGTGAGACCATACGGATGGATGCCTGTGCCAGACGTGCTGCGTGCATCACATCGCCTCCGGGCACGGCATAAGAGATAACCTTGACCGTAGCCACCATGCCGCCTTCGCCCATCTGCTGGTATTGCGGAACAGTCGCGACGGTGATCATCGGGTTGACGCGATTGAACGCTTCCAACGCCTCGACATCCAGCACGGCGACGCCCGGTCCATCCGCCAGCAGGTTCACTCGACCGGTAAAAGGTTGGGTCACGCGTAAACCCGCCTCGGTTGGGTTCGGAGCCAGAGCAGCGGCCAGCATCCGGGCGGCCTCATCCTCGTGACAGTCACCGGGTTCCAGTTGCGCGACAGTGACGGAGCCAAGGCCAGCCTCGGTCAGGTCTTCGATGTGGTCTGCCGTCAGCGCGATGCCTTTACGCAGCTTACGGTCACCGACCTTGATCGAATGGGCAAGGATCGTGCCTACGGCCTCGGCAACGGGGACAGGACCGAACTTCACGCCTTGCCTCGTAACACGGCGGTCATCTGTGCCAATATGGCGACTGCAATTTCGGACGGATCGGCAGCCCCGATATCCAGACCAACCGGACCATGAATGCGGGCAATCTGATCTTCGGTGAACCCGGCCTCGGTCATACGAGCCACGCGTTTGGCATGGGTCCGGGTCGAGCCCAGAGCACCGATGTAAAACACCCCGGCGGCCAACGCTGATTCCAGCGCCGGGTCGTCCAGCTTGGGGTCGTGGGTCAACAACACCACAGCGGTGCGCGAATCCAGACCCAGCTTGGCAACAGCCTCATCCGGCCAATCGGTCAGGATGGTTTCCCCCGGAAACCGGGCGCTGGACGCAAAAGCATCCCTTGGGTCGATAATCGCGGGGTCATAGCCCGCAATCCGCGCCATCGGCACCAGCGCCTGCGCAATATGAACCGCGCCCACGACAATCAGGCGCAAAGGTGGGTTGTGAACAGCCACAAAGGTCTTACCGTCCTCTTCGAACCCCGAGCGATCCATGCGCAGCCGGTCGGCATAAGCATTGCGACGCAGCGCGCGGTGGCCGGTTTCGACATTGACCTCATAGGCGAGTGGTTCGCGCGCCGCGCGCGCCGAAACCAATTCGCGCAGCATGGGTTCGGGCAGAACGCTTCCGATGGGCTCGACCAACACCCGGATCGTCCCTCCACAGGCCAGACCAACAGCGAACGCATCTTCGTCGCTGACACCAAATTCCAACAGACGTGCTTCGCCTTCATCTATGGCCTCAAGCGCTTCGACGATCACAGCGCCTTCGACACAGCCGCCCGAAACCGAGCCTTCGATCCGACCATCGCCGCCAATGACCAACTGCGCACCCACACGGCGCGGGGCGCTTCCCCAAGTCTCAACCACGGTGGCGAGCGCGGCCTTTTTGCCATTGCTGAACCAGCTCAGCGCAGTTTCTGGGCTGTTGTCGAATCTGTCCATTGCGCCCTCCCATAGTGTTTTGACCCAACATAGGCAGGTTTGGCCAGATGAAAAGGAACCCCGACTTTAAGGTCAGACGCGGCAGTCAGGCTTCGGCGCGAATTGGCTGAGTTTTTACCATTTTCTGCAAAGCATTGATTGTCTGCAGAGCAGATTCTAGCCTACACATACATCTGCTGCATTCCAATATGCGCATATTTAATTTTCACAAGGGAGACAAAGAGTTGAAACGCATTTTTGCACTCGGAACAGCAATCGGACTTTTGGCATTCACGGCAGTCAGTGCAGATACATTCCTGCGCTATGGCGAGGTCGAGGGCTGGAAGGTATTCATTGATCAGGACAAGAAATCCTGCCTGATTGAGGCTATCGATGACTCCGAGAACGTGGTTCAGATGGGGCTAACCGAAGATCGCGGCGTTGGCTATGTGGGCGTCTTCACCAAAGAAAAAACCGACATCAAGCGCGGCGATACCGAGGCTGTGGCAATTCTTCTGGGCGACAATCTCTATATCGGTGAAGCCACCGGCATGAAGGGTAACATCACCAAGGGGTATTCGGGCGGTTACGTTCTGTCCAATGATCCCCAATTTGCTGAAGACATTGCCAAGCAAAAGGTGATGCTTGTCTTCCCCGAGAAGGAATTTGCCTTCACCGTGGATCTGACTGGCACCTACAAGGCCATGGAAATGGCCCGCAAGTGCAATGAAGAACAGCTGAGTTAACCCTAACTCGAAAGCGCGGTCATCAGCCGCGCTTTCTCACCCATGTCATCGGGTTTCGAGATGACCTCGGCCAGATCTTCGAGCGAGGCAATCGAATGCCCGGCCCGAAAGCTGTCTACATGCGGCAACATCGCGGCCACGCCCTGCGCCTTAGGTGCAAACCCGTCCCAGCGCAGCAGTGGGTTCAGCCAGATCAGACGGCGGGCGGAAAGGTGCAGACGCTCCATCTCTTTTCCCAGCGCTTGCGGTTCGCCCCGGTCCAATCCGTCCGAGATTAGCAGAACCACCGCACCCTGCCCCATGACGCGCCGCGACCAGTCGCGGTTGAACGCGTGCAGGCATTCGCCGATGCGGGTGCCGCCCTCCCAGTCCTGCGCTTCCGCCCCAGCGGCGGCCAAAGCGGCGTCCACATCGCGCTGATGCAGGTGGCGGGTAATATTGGTCAGCCGCGTCCCGAAAGTGAACGCGTGAACCTTGGCCCATCCCGCGACTTTCGCGTTCGAGACCGAGTGCAGAAAATGCAGGATAATGCGGCTGTATTGGCTCATCGACCCCGAGATATCACACAGCACCACCAGATTGGGCCAGCGGGTTCGGGGTTTCTGACGGGCGATTTCGTGCAACTCTCCGCCCTGGCGCATGGCGGCGCGCAAGGTGCGGGCGCGGTCGATCCTTTGCCCTACATGGCTGGCTTGACCGCGCCGGGATTCGATTGGTTTTACGGGTAGCGTCATACGGGCCAATATGCGCTTGGCCTGAGCGATCTCTGCGGTGCTCATCTGTTCAAAGTCCAGACTGCGCAAGCGTTCCTCGGTCGAGGCGGTTTGTGAGGCGTCGATCTCAAGCTCAGTTTCTTCGCCCGTGTCTTGCGTCTCTGGCTGATCGCGTTCGACACCGTCTAACAGCGCCTCGGCCGCGCGCTTTTCGCCCGCGTCGGCCTTGCGGTCTTCCTGAACACCACGGATCGCAGGCAGCATCATGGCCATCATATGCTCCATATACCGCGGGTCGCGCCAATACATGCGAAAGACCTGCGCGAACACTGTGCGATGTTCGGGGCGGTTCACGAAACAGGCGTGCAGGGTCCAGTAGAAATCCTGCTTTTCCGAGAACCCGGCAGCCTGCACCGCGCGGATGGCATCGACAACACGGCCCGTACCTACGGGCAATCCCGCCTTGCGCAGGGCCCGCGCGAAATGGGTGATGTTCTGCGCCAGTTTGGGGTCATCTGGGATATCTAGGGGAAGCTGCTCAGCCATCACACCGGTTCAAGCGTGGCTTTGGCTTCGTCCAGAATACGTTTTGCCTCAGAACCCTGCAGTTTCTGGATGTCGTCCTGGTATTTCAGGATCGCGCCCAGCGTGTCGCCGATCACTTCGGGGCTGAGGTTGATCACATCAAGTGCCAGCAGGCATTTGGCCCAATCGATCGTCTCGGCAACGCCGGGTTTCTTGAACAGGTCTTCGGTGCGCAGATGCTGGACAAAGGCCACAACCTCACGGCTGAGCGCTTGTGCCGCCTCGGGTGCGCGGGCATGGAGGATTTCGATCTCACGCTCGAAATCGGGGTAGTCGACCCAATGGTAGAGGCAGCGGCGCTTCAGGGCGTCATGCACCTCGCGCGTGCGGTTCGAGGTGACGATGACGATGGGCGGTTCCGGCGCTTTGACGGTGCCCAGTTCGGGAATTGTAACCTGAAAGTCGCTGAGCGCTTCGAGCAGGAACGCCTCGAAAGGCTCGTCCGTACGGTCCAATTCATCAATCAGCAGGACCGGCGCGCCGTGTTCGTCCGGGCGCATAGCTTGCAGCAGCGGGCGCTCGATCAGGTAGTCGTCCGAGAACAACTCGGATTGCAAGGCACCCCGGTCGGCGCCGCCTGAGGCTTCGGCTGTGCGGATTGCTACCATTTGCGCTGGGAAGTTCCATTCGTAAACGGCGGAGGACGCATCTAGCCCCTCATAACATTGTAGTCGGATCAGTCGGCGGTTCAGCCCGGCGGCCAGCGCCTTGGCGATCTCTGTCTTGCCGACACCGGCCTCTCCCTCCAAAAATAGCGGGCGGCCCAGTTTCAGCGACAGGAAGACAACCGTGGCCAAGGCCCGTCCGCAGACATAGCCCTGATCGCCCAGCATGGTCTGAACGGCGTCGATGGAATTTGGCTGTGTCATGGCGATCTCCCTCGGGGCACAAGAGGTCACGACGGCGCGCGCGCGTCAAGACCGGGGCTTTGCAAGGAGTTACGACGTTCGGGCATGTTGACAAGGGGCAGCCGTGCATTCGGGGCCTTTCACGGCTGCGCGCACTGTGCTAGCCGGGGGCCATGACCGATACCCTGACGATCCGCCGCCCCGACGACTGGCACCTGCATTTGCGCGATGGCGCGATGCTGGAAGCTGTCCTGCCCGAAACCGCGCGCCATTTCGCCCGCGCGATTATCATGCCAAACCTTGTACCGCCCGTGGTGCGCGGCGATCAGGCCGCCGCCTATCGTGACCGCATTCTGGCCGCCCTGCCCGACGGGATGAGCTTCGAGCCGCTGATGACCCTTTATCTGACCGAGGACACGGATGCCGAGGATGTCGCCGCAGCTCATGCCAGCGGGCTGATCAAGGCGTGCAAGCTGTATCCGGCAGGGGCCACGACCAATTCGGCCTCGGGCGTGCGGGATTTCGACAAGGTGCGCCCGGTACTGGAAAAGATGGCCGAGATCGGCCTGCCCATGTGTGTGCATGGCGAGGTTACGGATGCGGAGATCGACATTTTCGACCGTGAGGCCGTGTTTATCGAGCGCGTTCTGGATCCGATCCGCAAATCGACCCCCAGCCTGCGCGTGGTGATGGAGCATATCACGACCGCGAACGGCGTGGACTATGTCAAAGCCAATGGTACTGATCTGGGCGCGACGATCACGGCGCATCACCTGATCATCAACCGCAACCATATTCTGGTTGGCGGGATCAAGCCACATTACTACTGCCTGCCCGTCGCCAAGCGCGAGGAACACCGGCTAGCGCTGTTGGCCGCCGCGACCTCGGGCGATGCGCGGTTCTTCCTTGGTACTGACAGTGCACCGCATACGGATGCGAACAAGGAAATGGCCTGCGGCTGTGCCGGGTGCTTCACCGCGACGAACACGATGTCACTAGTGGCCGAGATGTTCGACCGTGAAGGGGCGTTGGACAAGCTGGAAGGGTTTACCTCGCTCAATGGCCCCGGTTTCTATGGCCTGCCGGTGAATGAGGACACGATCACACTGACCAAGGGCGAACCGGTCGTGTATCCCGCAAAAATCGACTCTGGTGACGGGCCTGTCACGGTGTTCGACCCAGGATTCCCGCTGCATTGGCGCGTGGTCTAATCCGCAAGCAATGCCGCCAGATCGCGGGCGCGGCCTCCGGTGCGCAGCATCGACCAGATCGAGTCCGCCTCGTCACCGCCGATCAGTTTGGCGGCCTTGCCGCGCACCCGATCTTCTCGCTCAGATAAGGGCATCGGGGTCAGAAGATCATGGCTGGCCTCTTTGCGCGCACCATCACGGCGCAGCAGGATCAGGTGGGCTTGCGTCTCGGACAGCGTTTCATCCGCTTCGACCGTAACGCGATCGCGCAGCGAGATCAGGCGCGGATCGGCGCAGGTTTTCTCGGAATAGCTGACGGGCAAGGCGGTGTCATATCCCAGCGCCTGCATCGCAATCACCGTCCGATATGAGAACTTTGCGCCCAGCCCAGTTGTCGGAGAAATCTGGTTGCACACGCTCATCCATCGCGGATGGGTCTTGACCGTGATCTCGGCCACTTCGGGTTCGGCGATGTCCAACGTGCGTGCGGCCTCCAGCGCTGCGTGCAGCCCGTGGCAGCAAGCGTGGAACTTGTGGCTGACGGATTCGAACAACCAATCCTCGCCCAACCGGTCCAGCGCGGTTTGCGTATCGTTTTGCCCCTGATGGGTTGCGCCGAACCCATAAGGGCCTTCCATAGCCTCGACATTTGGATCAAAACCTTTGGCGATCAGCAAAGCCGCCTCGACGCCAGCCGAGGCCGCAAGCCCCGCGTTATAGGGCTTACCCATAGTTCCAAACTGCGCTTTGAGCCCCGCCGCGCGGGTCGCCGACAGACCCAGAACTTTGCGCATCTGATCCACATCGAACCGCAGAATACGGCCCGCAGCCACGGCCGCCCCAAACGCGCCGGCTGTAGCCGTCTGATGAAACCCGGCCTGATAATGGTCGCGCCCCAACCACAGCCCCACGCGGATTGAGACCTCCATCCCCACCAAAGCGGCCTCAAGAACATCCACAAGAATGCGGTCGTCCCATTCACCAAGTGCAAGCGCCGCAGGTAGAATGGCCACCGACGGATGGCCGATATGGGCGAAATGCGTGTCGTCATAATCGAGCGCATGCGACACCGTCCCGTTAACCAGAGCCGCCCCGCGTAAGGGCGCGGCCCCACCGCCGAATAGATGGGCCTGCATGGTGCCGCCCTCATCAAGAACCAAGGCGCGCACGGTCTGCGAAACGGGTTCGTCTACCCCAGCCCGCCCCACCGCCAGCCAATCCAAAACGGACAAAGACGTCACGATACGGGCTTGTCGCGACGTGGAAACGGGGCCAGCAGCAAACCTGGCCAAGGTATTGGTAAAATCACTCATGCGGCGCAGTCTAGCGTGCGCCGGGGTCGGGTAAAGCCTTAGCCGTACAAATCTGCGGCGCGGGCCTCGAAGGCTTTGACCACACGTTGCATGGCTTCGTTAAAGACGACCCCGATGATGCCCTGCAGGATGGCGTTCTTGAACTCGAAATCCACATGAAACGAGATGTTGCAGCCCCCTTCAGGCGCGTCCGCGAACTGCCAATCGGATTTCATGTATTTGAACGGCCCGTCCAGATACTCGGTGTCGATCCGGCGCTCCTCGGCGTGTAGTGTCACGCGGCTGCCGAACCGTTCGCGGAACACTTTGAAGGAAATCACCAGGTCGGCCTCTAGCACCTGTGCCTCGCCCGCCGCATAAGTACGCCTGATCCGGGCCGCCGCGCACCACGGCAAAAACTGCGGATACTTCGCCACATCCGCGACAAGGTCATACATCTGCTGAGCGGTATACGGCAGGTGACGTGTCTCGGAATGGGTCGGCATGGCGGTCCGCTATTTGCAGGTGACAATGGCGCGTCATGTCGTATGTTGCGCGCCAAAGATCAAGGGGGCAGTGATGACAGACCGCGCATATGTGATAGATGAGATGATCTCGGCCAAGGCCATCGCCGCCCGGATCGAGGAGTTGTGCCGCGAGATCACAGCCGAGTTTGGCGCAACCGACAAGCTGGTTGTCGTTGGTCTTTTGCGCGGCAGTTTTGTTTTTATCGCTGATCTGGTGCGCGAGTTGGACCTGCCTATCGAAGTGGATTTTCTCGAGGCGTCCTCTTATGGAGATTCCATGGAGAGCAGCCGTGAAGTACGTATTCTCAAGGACTTGCGCGGCGCAATTGAAGGACGCGATGTGTTGGTGGTTGAAGATATTGTCGATACCGGCCACACGCTGAACCACGTTACCAAACTGCTGCAAAGCCGCAAGCCTGCGCGGCTGAAATCCATTGCGTTGCTGGACAAACCCAGCCGCCGCGAGGTCGACTTCCGCTCGGACTGGATCGGGTTTGAAATCCCTGATGAGTTTGTCGTGGGCTACGGCATCGATTACGCGCAACGCAATCGCAACCTGCCCTTTATTGGCAAGGTGCGATTTGTCAAAGACTGAGCGGCCCTCTGACCTATCCAGTTTGTGCAAGTAGCAGTGGTTAAGCTTCCTAAAAATTCTCCTATTTGAATATTATTGGACATTCCTCCCAGCAAGAGACTACCATTCGAGTACTTTGGGAGGTTTTTTACGTATGAAAACACTGTCTATTGGACTTATGGCGGCTTGCGCGGTAGCCGCAACAGTTGGAATTGCGGATGCAAAGGACAACAAGGGCAAAGGTAAAGGCCCCGACAAGTCGAAAATTGAAAAGTCGGTAAAAACAAATAAAGGCGTCGGTGTACCGCCCGGACAGATCAAGCGTTACACGCGAGGTCAGAAAATCCCTAATGACTTGGATTTTGACTATCTTGACGACCTCGATGGTTGGAAGTTGAAACCCCTGCCCGCCGGTCAGCGGTATATCCGCGTAGATGACGAAATCCTGTCGATATCCGATGACACAAAAACAGTTATTGATGCCGTTGGAATTGTCAGTGATCTCGTAAACTGAGGGCTCGGCCTACAAGAGATCGAATTACTGCACTGAAAACATCTACCCCTACAGGGATCAGCGCGTCCGGAAAATCATAGTCCGGGTTGTGCAGTTGCGGGTGCGCTTGTCCGGCACCCAGCCAAAACATCGCCGCCGCGGCGCTTTTGCCAAACTGGCCGAAATCCTCGGAAAACTTTTGAGGCTCATTCGTGAGAGTACAAGGCACGCCCTCCGTGACACAAGCCTCGGCAACCGCAGCCACTGCTTGCGCATTGTTTGTGCAGGCCTCAAACACATCCTCATAAGTGATCTTGACCGCCAATCCCTGGGCTTCTGCTGTTTGGGTGACAAGATCTTCGGCTTCGGCGATCAAGCATTTCATACGGGTGTCAGACACGGTGCGCAGCGTCACCCACAGTTCGGCCGCTCCGGGGGCGACGCCGAATGTGGGTTCGCCCAGCCGCGCATGGGTCACGGTCGTCAGGGCGAAATCGGCATTCAATGCACCGCCCGTTCCTAGATCCGCAAGCTCCGACATCAAAGACGCGAGCGCTCCAGCCGGCGAAATTCCATCCTTCGGTTCCGCCGCGTGAGAGGTCTTGCCACCAAGCATCACCCGCATCCCGCGTGACGCGCAGTTGGCGGGGCCCTCACACAGCAGCACCTCACCTAGCGCAAGGCCCGGCAGGTTGTGCAGTGAAAATACGAAGTCCGGCGCGATTGGCGCAAACTGAGGATCAGCTATATATGATACTGCCCCCTGCCCGGTCTCCTCGGCGGGTTGAAAGATCAACACCACACGGCCCTTTTGCGGAGGGGCCTGGGCCAGATGATCAGCTACGCCCAGCACCATGACCATATGGCCATCATGCCCGCACAGATGCCCTTTGCCGGGGATCTGCGAACTGTAAGGCAAATCCCCCAGTTCTTGAATCGGCAGACCATCCAACTCACACCGAATGGCGACGGTGGGTCCAGGTGCCGCGCCATCGAATACTGCGGCCACTCCATGACCGCCGATACCGGTCAGGACTTCGTCAGCGCCCAAATCGGTCAGCAGACCGGCCACACGCGCAGCTGTGTTATTCTCTTGCCCTGACAGTTCGGGAAACCGGTGCAGGTCATGGCGCAGAGCGGTTAGTCGCGCCAGCGTCTCGGGACTCACCCCTGATCCAACATTTTCTGCCGTGCGGCGCGCAGGCGGGCAAAGTCATCGCCCGCATGATAAGACGACCGGGTCAGCGGCGTGGCCGAGACCATCAGGAACCCTTTGCCATAGGCTGCTTTCTCATAAGACGCGAATTCCTCCGGCGTCACGAACCGATCCACCGCATGGTGTTTCGGCGTCGGTTGCAAGTACTGACCAATAGTTAGAAAATCGATATCGGCAGCGCGCATATCATCCATCACCTGCCGCACTTCTTGTTCCTGCTCACCAAGCCCAACCATGATGCCGGATTTGGTAAAGATCGACGGATCGAGTTCCTTGACCCGCTGCAACAAGCGCAAAGAATGGAAATAGCGGGCACCGGGGCGCACCTCAGGGTAGAGACCCGGCACAGTTTCAAGATTGTGGTTGAACACATCCGGCTTCGCCTCGACCACAGCTTCCAGAACCGATGGCTCGCATTTCAGAAAGTCCGGGGTCAGAATCTCGATCGTCGTCTTGGGCGAGCGGTGCCGCACCGCACGAATGGTCTGGGCAAAGTGGTCTGCCCCACCGTCGGCCAGATCGTCGCGATCCACCGAGGTGATCACCACGTGGTTCAACCCCAGCTTTTCAACCGCATGGGCCACACGACCCGGTTCGAACACATCCAGCGCATCCGGTCGGCCAGTAGCGATGTTGCAGAAGGTACAACCTCGGGTACAAATCTCGCCCATGATCATCATGGTGGCGTGGCCTTGGCTCCAGCATTCACCAACATTGGGGCAACCTGCCTCTTCGCAGACGGTGACTAGGTTGTTGTCCCGCATGATCCGCCGCGTATCCGCATAACCTTTGCCGCCCGGCGCTTTGACCCGAATCCAGCTTGGTTTCTTGGGCTGAGCATTATCGGGCTTATGGGCCTTTTCAGGGTGACGTTGTTCGGGGATCTTCAGATCACGCACGGCTGGCTTTCCTGACTTTGGGTCAATTTGCTGTCGTCTAACATAGTCTGACGATCCGCACCATGCCACTGGGACATATCCGCCATGCGTTGGTGTTTTTGCGACGCAGCATTCAACAGTTGCGACACGCGATTGGGTACGAACCACCGCACGATTTCAGCAGATTAGGCAAATTCGCACTTGCAGCAAAAGGCCGATTGAAGCGGGGTTGGAACTCTTTTAAAGAGCCGAAAAATCATCAATGAATCACAGGAGATGAATATGAAATCCGGTGCCAAACTGCCTGAGGTCACGTTCCACACCCGCGTCCGCGATGACGCCGTCGAAGGCCCCAACCCCTTCCGTTGGGAAGACAAGACCACCGCAGATTACTTTGCAGGCAAACGGGTCATCCTGTTCTCGCTGCCCGGTGCGTTCACGCCCACATGCTCGACCTACCAACTGCCGGGGTTCGAAAACGGCTATGCCGATTTCATCGCCAAAGGGATCGACGAGATCTACTGCATGTCGGTCAATGACAGCTTTGTCATGAACAAATGGGCCCAGGATCAGGGGCTGAAGAACGTCAAAGTCATCCCAGACGGCTCGGGCGAGTTTACCCGCAAGATGGGGATGCTGGTCGACAAGGACAATCTGGGGTTCGGAATGCGTTCGTGGCGCTATGCGGCCATCGTCAATGATGGCGTGGTCGACGCATGGTTCGAAGAGCCCGGCCTGATGGATAACTGCCCTGAGGACCCATATGGCGTATCCTCGCCGGAAACGCTGATGCAGCATCTGGAAGACGCAAAAGAACCTGCGCTGGCCTGAGCGTCCATCTTTTGAAGTCGGAACGACCCGCCCTTGTGGCGGGTCTTTTTTGTGTACGCGTGACCGACAGGATTTATATACGCGTAATCGACACGATGTCTTCGCCGACCACACGGATCACATCGGCCAGACTGTCAAACCAATCCTCGGCACGGGTAGACCTGCGCCGGACCAATCCCACAGTTCTAAAGGGCTGCGGTTTGCCGAACCGTTGTAACTT
The DNA here is from genome assembly GCF_056531325.1 of Ruegeria sp. N8. Lineage (NCBI taxonomy): Bacteria > Pseudomonadati > Pseudomonadota > Alphaproteobacteria > Rhodobacterales > Roseobacteraceae > Ruegeria > Ruegeria sp. N8. The sequence goes on from NZ_JBQFLQ010000002.1 coordinate 12,272, forward strand.
TAACCCCGGCACTGCCCCGGTTTCGGCCTTCGCCGCCAATTCCGGCATCAGCGTCAAACCGAATCCTTCAGCCACAAGCCTTGACAAGGTCGCCAACGAAGACGCGCCCATATTGATCAACCCACTGCTGCGATCCTGCCCGCAGACCTCAAGCGCCTGATCCGTCAGGCAATGGCCATCATCCAGAAGCATTAACTGCGTGGTTTGCAAATCGACAGGGCGCAGCGCCTCGGGGTCCTGCCTCATGGTCTGCAAACGACCCGCGCTGCCTGCCAGCAAGAAGCGGTCTTCAAACAAGGGCAGTTCGAACAGCTCATTGCCGCCAGACGGCAGCGCCATGACGCCTGCGTCGATCTCTCCAGCGCGCAGCATGGCCAATAGACGGTCCGTGCGCGCCTCGCGAATCTGCACCCGTAGCGAGACATCTGAGGCGCGAAGCCCTGCAAGAACTCCCGGCAGGATATAGGGCGCGATGGTGGGAATAATCCCGATAGACAAAGACCTGTGCCCGCCTGAATGGTCGCGCGCGAACTGGTCAAGCCGGTCCGCTGCGCCCAGCACCTGCTGCGCATAGTCCAGAACGTCCCGCCCTAGCGGCGTCAGCAGAATATCGCGAGCCTGCCGTTCGAACAGCGGGCCGCCCAGCGTTTCCTCCAGAGCCTTGATCTGCACCGACAGGGCGGGTTGCGAGACGTTGCACATCTGCGCCGCCCGGCCAAAATTGCGCTGATCGGCCACGGCATTGAAATATTGAAGTTGTCTGAGCGTGAAATTCATAACCTTTGATTATCTCAACACCGCCCAACCGCAAGGGCAAATTATTACCCTAACCGATCATTCGGTTCTTTTCCGCCTGATCCTCGTAGTGGCGCTTTAGGCGCTGAAGCGCGATCCGCAGGACAATTTTTCCTGACCTCGCCGACCAGCCCATACGCTTTTCGGCAAGTTCGAGTCCCTCAAGATAACAGCAACACCGCAGCGCTACGTCGCTTAGACCTGGCCCCAGATCGGACAAGGCGCATTCGACCCGATCCCGCGCATCGGAAGAACCGCGTCCATCTTTCATACCTGCACCAAAGCTGCCACGCCCACCCGCGGTCAGGAAATGATCCCAGTTCTGCGTCACTTGTGGGCCGATCTGGGCCAGTTCGAAATCTTCGCGTAACCGCTCTCCTGCTCGGACAAGGGTTTCATCCAGAAAGGGTTTCCCATCCCGGTCCCGGCGGCGCGCCAGGGCGATCAGTGGGCTCTCGGCCGCGCTATAGCGCATCCGACGGCGTCCTTCCGTTTTGGCCGCTCCGACCTGCGCCAGCGACGACGCCGTTTGAAACGGAGCCTGCGCCTCGGCCATTCCAAAGTCGTTGCGGCTGCGCGCCTTGTTCTCGGCCTCGGCGACCAACTGACTGAGCGCGGTGCGCCCAGACGATGAAATCCGGTAGCGGGAAATGCGACCGGGATTGTCGCAGGTGATCCAATCCTTCAACGCCAGCGCCTGCGCCAACTTGCAGTCCACAACCGCCGTTCGGGTCGCGCTATTGTCGCCACTGTCGCGCACCACAACCGCTTTATCCATTTCCTCGGCTACGGCCAGCACCGCACCGGATTCGCATAACCGCCTAAGAACCCGCAGCGCCTCGCGCGAGAATTCTTCTTCGGCCGCAGCAACCCGATCTTCATGCCCGGCTGGGAACTTCTCGGAGGTGTCCGAGAAATGCGTCTCGGCCAAGGATTGCAGGGCAGCATCCACCAGCGGGTCATCGCGCCGCATTTCAACGCGACGTATTTGCCGAAGTATGGTCGACGCATGGCACCCCGCGGACCGCGCAATGTCGCGGATCGACTGACCGGTCTCGGTATGCGCCAGATATCTCTGCGCCCCCTCAGGTACCCAGGCCGGAATGGTGAAAGCCACGTTATTTTCCATAGTTACTTGCCCTCGTCGACAATCCAATTCTGATTCCAATCGCCCCCGATGAATGTGTTAACCAATTCTAACTAGAGCCGCTTTCGTTACTCGTTCGTTAACCAACGGGGGTAAAAACCAGATTTGATTCAAAATCATAAACAGTCATGAAACCATCGTTCGGAGGGAAGGCGGTTAAAGCAACACCCGCTTAGGTTGTGTGACAAAGACGGAGACTTTTACACAGACAAGGGACCCCTTCCATGCAAGATCTGATGACCATGATTACCGCTTTACGCCGCCCTCGCCTGTTGGCACGGGCGGCAAAACACGGCGCGCAGGACTATGACCGGGATCGGCACTTGCAGCGCATTCTGGGCTACGGATCCCTGCCCGGAACAGGCGCGGCGCTGATCCGGCTGATGGATATGGAGAGAGAGGTCAACGCGCAGCGAGTTGCCGAAGATGCGGCCTATTCCTTGGTCCGTCATCTGGACCTGCTGATCGCGCTACTGGGCGAGGCGCAGCTGTACAAGGCCAGCCGCGCCGCGCAATATCAGTAATCAAGCAAAGGCGTCCGGCATGGAGGCCTTTTTCTTCTCGATATATTCATTCAGGGCCGCGTGGATCCCGGGGTCGAGCTGCGGCTGCTGGTAGTTGGCCAGCAGGTGCTCAACCCGCGACGACGCCAACTGGCGCGTGTCGCGGCCACCTTCGTCTTCCCAAGTTTCGAACGGTTTGTAGTCCAGCAGATCAGACTTCCAGAACGCCTCCTTGAAGTTCGCCTGTGTGTGGGCACAGCCAAGGTAGTGACCGCCGGGGCCAACTTCCCGGATCGCATCCATTGCCTGTGCGTTATCGTCATAGGCAACGCCCTTGGCCAGACCGTGCAGTACGCCCAACTGGTCGGCATCCATGACGAACTTTTCAAAGTCGGCAACCAAACCGCCTTCTAGCCAGCCGCAGGAATGCAGCATGAAGTTCACACCGGCCATCAGGCCCATGTTCAACGAGTTGGCTGTCTCATACGCGGCCTGCGCATCAGGCAGTTTCGAGCCGCAGAATGACCCGGCCGAGCGGAACGGCAGTCCCAGACGACGGGCTAGCTGACCTGCGCCATAGGTGACCATCGACGCCTCAGGCGTACCAAAGGTCGGCGCGCCCGAGTTCATGTCGATCGACGACACGAAGGCACCAAAAATAGCCGGAGCACCGGGACGGATGATCTGGCTATAGGCAACACCAGCCATCACTTCGGCCAGCACCTGAGTCAGCGTCCCCGCAACCGAGACTGGAGCCATAGCGCCGCCCACGATGAAGGGCGAGATGATGCAGGCTTGATTATTCGCCGCGTATACTTCCAAAGAGCCCATCATCACATCGTCGAAAGTCATCGGCGAGTTGATGTTGGTCAGCGAGGTCATGACCGTGTTTTCCTGAACGAATTCTTTGCCGAACAGGATCTCGCACATCTCGATCGAATCCTGCGCGCGGCTGGGATCGGTGACCGAGCCCATGAACGGCTTGTCCGACAGGGTCATATGCGCCATCAGCATGTCCAGGTGACGCTTGTTCACCGGGATGTCCGTGGGTTCACAGACCGTACCGCCCGAGTGGTGCAGCCATTTGGACATGTACGCCAATTTCACGAACTTGTTGAAATCATCCATGGTCGCATAGCGACGGCCACCCTGAGCGTCGCGCACGAACGGAGGGCCATAGACCGGGGCCAGAACCAGATTGCGACCGCCGATAACCACCGATTTCTCGGGGTTGCGGGCGTGCTGAGTGAATTCGCTGGGAGCGGTTTTGATCAGCTCACGCGCCAGACCACGCGGGATGCGGACCCGCTCACCGTCAACATCGGCACCGGCGTTCTTCCAACGCTCAAGCGCGGCGGGGTTGTCGACAAAGTTGACACCGACCTCAGCCAGAATGGTTTCGGCGTTGGTTTCGATGATCTGCAACGCTTCTTCGTTCAGAACTTCGAAGTTCGGAATGTTGCGTTCGATATACTTTGCTGTTTCGATACGTACCGCGGTGCGCTCGGCCCGGCGGGCGGCGCCACCGCCACCTCTTGCCCGGCGCCGGGTGTTTGCCTCAGCCATGTGAAGATCCCGTCTGTTGGTTAGTTTGATTATTTTGGTACAGCAGCTAAAGCGGGAAAAGCATATGGATTACGGCGCTATCGGGGGAAAAGCGACATCTGCTTTGCGCCAACGCGGTGGACCCGGTTGCTATTCTGTCAGCGTTTTTTCCATCAGAACACTGTTTCCACTCACCTTTTGCTGCACCCAACCCAGATGAAGATACAGAGATACAGTCTGCTTCATCAAACGATGAGTTCGCAGCCTGAGTTTCTTCAACCCACTGACACGAGCAGTGGTTTCGGCGACACCTAGCAAGCGCTTTGCCAGCCCTTTACCCTGGGCGCTTGGTGAAACCGCAAGGTTATGGATCATCACCGCGCCATCAACCTGACCAAATACGATGAAGCCCATGACATCCCCGCCCTGCACGGCCACCCAGGCCGTTTGGTTTGCGATATCCTCGGCCACACCATCGGTCACATCCGGCAAATCTGGCAGGTCGCGCAAGGCCGTGGCATATGCCGCCGCGATGCAGTCTGTGACCGCTTGTGTGTCATCCACGGTCGCCGGGCGCAGTTCGATTTCAGACATTTGCGACCTTTTCCGTTGCCATGCCTGCATTATTGCCGTCATAGCGCTTGCACATGCAAGGCTTGCGACCTAATAGCCAACCATGACCCAGGACACCCATGACCGCCTTCTGATCATCGACTTCGGCAGCCAGGTAACGCAGCTTATCGCGCGCCGCCTGCGCGAACTGAACGTCTATTGCGAAATCCACCCTTATCAGAACGTCACAATGGACTTCGTGCGTCAGATGGCGCCCAAGGCCGTGATTTTCTCAGGCGGGCCGGACAGCGTGACGCGCGAGGGTTCTCCGCGCGCGCCGCAAGAGATTTTCGACTATGGCGTACCGATTCTGGGCATCTGCTATGGTCAGCAGGTGATGATGCATCAACTTGGTGGCAAGGTCGAAAGCGGCCACGGCACTGCCGAGTTCGGACGTGCGTTCGTGACGCCTCAGAACCGTCTCGATATTCTCGAAGACTGGTTCGCCGAGGGTGACGAGCAGGTCTGGATGAGCCATGGCGACCACGTCAGCGAAATCGCACCAGGGTTCGAAGTTTTCGGCACCTCGCCTAACGCGCCTTTCGCGATCACTGCTGATGCAAGCCGTCACTTCTATGCGGTTCAGTTTCATCCCGAGGTGCATCACACGCCGAAAGGCGCGAAGCTGTACGAGAATTTCGTGAAGCTCGCCGGGTTCAAGGGCGACTGGACCATGGGCGCCTACCGCGAACAAATGATAGATAAAATCCGCGAACAGGTGGGCGACAAGAAGGTCATCTGCGGTCTGTCCGGCGGCGTCGACAGCTCGGTCGCGGCGATCCTGATTCATGAGGCGATCGGCGACCAGCTGACCTGTGTGTTCGTCGACCACGGGCTGCTGCGCAAGAACGAGGCCGAGGAAGTCGTCGGCATGTTCCGCGACAACTACAACATCCAACTCATCCACGCGGACGAAAGCGAGCTGTTTCTCGGCGAACTCGAAGGCCAGTCCGACCCTGAGACCAAGCGCAAGATCATCGGCAAACTGTTCATCGACGTGTTCCAGAAACACGCCGACACTATCGACGGGGCCGAGTTCCTGGCTCAGGGCACTTTGTACCCCGACGTCATTGAATCGGTGTCCTTTTCGGGCGGCCCCTCGGTCACGATCAAGTCGCACCATAATGTCGGCGGCCTGCCCGAGAAAATGGGCCTGAAACTGGTTGAACCCCTGCGCGAACTGTTCAAGGACGAGGTCCGTGCCTTGGGCCGTGAACTTGGCCTGCCCGCCAACTTCATCGGTCGTCACCCCTTCCCCGGCCCCGGTCTAGCAATCCGTTGCCCCGGTGAAATCACCCGCGAAAAGTTGGAGATTCTGCGCGAGGCGGATGCCGTCTATATCGACCAGATTCGCAAACATGGTCTCTATGATGAGATCTGGCAGGCCTTCGTGGCCATCCTGCCCGTACGCACCGTGGGCGTGATGGGCGATGGGCGCACCTATGACTATGCCTGCGCACTGCGCGCGGTGACTTCGGTTGATGGTATGACTGCCGACTATTACCCCTTCACCCATGAATTCCTAGGCGAGACCGCCACGCGGATTATCAACGAGGTCAAGGGCATCAACCGCTGTACTTATGACATCACCTCAAAGCCTCCGGGCACGATCGAATGGGAGTGATAAATTGCCGGGCTTCTGCCCGGCTTTTTTGTTTCTGGTCGGTCGATTTGCCGTTACTTATCAAGACAACAAATTCCAGAATAGACAGGGCTTTTCATGGACAGTTCCAGACCGCAAATCGGCAAGGCCGCGCTCTGGATGCTGGGGGCGATTGCGTCGTTTTCCTCGATGGCTGTAGCCGGGCGCGAACTCAGCGTCACGCATGATACATTCGAGATCATGTTCTACCGCAGCATTGTGGGCATCTGCGTGGTAAGCCTTGTTCTCACAGTGACAGGCAAATGGCATCAGATTTCGGTGCATCGTCTGGGGCTGCACAGTCTGCGCAACGTGATGCACTTTACCGGACAGAACCTTTGGTTCTACGCGGTGTCGGTCGTGCCTCTGGCGCAGGTTTTTGCACTTGAGTTTACTCAGCCCATCTGGGTGATCCTGCTGTCACCCCTTCTATTGGGCGAGCGTTTGACCACTATACGCATCCTGTCGGCGCTGATCGGGTTTGCCGGTATCCTGATCGTGGCACGCCCTGGCGCGGTGCCGTTAAGTGCAGGAGTGATCGCCGCAGCTCTCTCTGCCATCTTTTTCGCACTGACGACGATTTCAACGAAGAAACTCACTAAATTCGCCAGTATCGGCTGCATCATGTTCTGGCTGACGGTCATTCAAACCGGGCTGGGTTTTGCCGCATCAGTCGTTGACGGTCAGATGGTTCTGCCGACCTTATCGACCGCCCCGTTCTTATTGTTGGTGGGGTTCGCAGGGCTTCTGGCGCATTTCTGCATTACCAACGCGCTGGCGATCGCGCCCGCTACAGTTGTTGTTCCTTTTGACTTCGCCAGGCTCCCCACAATTGCCATTGTGGGGGTGATTCTTTACCACGAACCGCTGGATCACTGGACGCTGCTAGGTGCCGTTGTGATCTTTTCAGGTATCTTTCTGAACGTTCGGGCAGAGAATCGTAACAGTTTGGCAACAGATTCCCCTAACACTCGTCACAAGTAACGCACGGTCACTAGTTGACGCTAAAATGACCCCTGAGTGAATATCGAGCATCCAAGCAACCACACTGCGCGCACTCACACACGATCCCCGCGCAGATGTCAGGAGAGTATTAGGGAGGAATTCTATGAAAAAGGCGCTTCTGCAGGCGTGCGCTTTGTGCGTTGGTGCGACCGGCGTTCACGCTGCGGGTCTGGACCGCAGCGGTCAGGGCATCAACTTGATCTTCGAAGAAGGCTCGGCGCTTCAGGCACGGCTGGGTTATGCGATACCGGATATCAGCGGTGAACAGAACGGAGTCGAATCCGGGAACGTAGGTGAAAATTTCTTCGCCCCTGGTCTTGGCTACAAACGAGCACTGACCGACAAGCTCGACTTTGCGCTGATTTATGATCAGCCCTTTGGTGCAGACGTTGAGTACCCGTCAAACTTCCCGCTTTCTCAGAACCCCCTTGCACCATTTGGTGGACGAACTGATGTTCTGCGTGCAGAAGCTGATGTCGATGCCATCACCGCTGTGCTGCGCTACAAAGTTGGAAACGGATTCAGTGCGCTCGGAGGAGTCCGGGGGCAAAGGATTGATGCAAACGTTGCGGTTCCCGCCGTCTTGGGTTACGAGGTCGATTTCGACAATACCACGGATTTTGGATATCTGGTGGGTGTTGCGTGGGAGCGCCCTGAAATTGCAGCGCGTGTTTCTTTAGTCTACAACTCTAAGATCACCCACGACATTGACACTACTGAATCATTCAATGCGTTAGGCCCGACAGGAGTTGTTGTCCAGACCGTGGACTCGACAACAAGGGTCGAAACGCCTCAATCGATCAACTTGGATTTCCAAACTGGTGTCGCGCCAAAAACTCTGGTCTTTGGTTCTATACGCTGGGTTGACTGGCCGCAGGCTGACGTTGCGCCTCAGGCTTTCACAGCACTGCCCCCTAATAGTGATCCACTTGTAAGCTTCGCGGACGAAACACTCACCTATACTCTGGGGGTTGGCTATCAGTTCTCCGATGAATTCTCGGGGGCTATCTCGGCTGGCTACGAAAGAGACACCGGATCGCTGGTGTCGAACCTGGGTCCGACAAACGGCTTCTGGAGCCTTGGCGTCGGTGGCACCTACTCGCTGGAGAAAACACAGATCTCGGGCGGTATCCGCTACACTGACATCGGTGACGCCACCACCACCACCGGTGGTGAATTCAGCGGCAACTCGGCGTGGAGTGTTGGTCTGCAGCTGACTTACGCACTGGACTGATCCATTCAGTGATTGTTTGAAAGGCCTTGCCTGATTGGTGGGGCCTTTTTCGCATCTTTCGGGTCGCCTTGGATCATCGCTGCGTGCGAAATACCGGCATGATGGATCAAAAACACCTTTCAAGCCGTGCATGGGCTGAACTTTTGCTGTTGGGCGTAATCTGGGGCGCGTCCTTCGTGTCGATTCGTATTGCATTGGATACGGTACCGGTCATGACCTCGGTGTTGCACCGGGTTTTCTGGGCGATGTTAGCTTTATGGCTGGTCGTTTGGATCAAGGGGTCGAAAATCCCGACAAACCGCCGCGTTTGGGGAGCCTTTCTGGTTATGGGCCTTTTGAACAATGCGATCCCGTTCTCTCTCATGGCGTGGGCTCAGTTGCATATCGAAACGGGGCTGACCTCGATTCTGAACGCAGCGACTGCAATTTTCGGCGTACTGGTCGCTGCGGTGTTCTTTCGGGACGAACGCTTGACGCTGACCCGCGCGGTTGGGGTTGGGTTGGGCTTTACCGGGGTGACGATCGCCATCGGTTGGCAGAATTTCATCACCTTCGACCTGCGCAATCTGGCGCAGTTGGCCATCGTCGCAGGCACCCTGTCCTATGCCCTCGCCGGAGCATGGGCTCGCGCGACCCTCGCCGATCTTTCGCCAATCGTTGCCGCTGCGGGGATGCTGACGGGATCAACGATGATGATATTGCCGCTCTCCCTAATGACAGACGGGATGCCGTCATTTGCCCTGCCCGCCGAAACGTGGCTGGCAATCGCCTACTACGCGCTCATCGCCACCGCCGGTGCATACCTGCTGTACTACCGCGTTCTCGCCATGGCGGGTGCCGGAAATCTGATGCTGGTCACGCTTGTCATTCCACCTGTGGCGATCCTTTTAGGCAGCCTTTTGCGGGATGAAGCCCTGCCGCCACAAGCCTATTTGGGCTTTGCGGTTCTGGCGGCCGGGCTCTTGACCCTTAACCGCTCGGCCAGACGTGATTGACGCCGCCGCTGCCCCGAATTAGCAAGGTTGGAAAAAGGGATAGCGATCGATGATCTACAACTCGGCAAAAGACTGGCAGGGCGCGGCACGGAAGAAAGTGCTTTTCTTCGGCATGTCGGGGCTGGGCAAAACCTATGTGTCGAATGTGCTGCGGGATTCGGGCGACTGGTTCCACTACTCGATCGATTACCGCATTGGCACCCGCTATATGGGCGAATACATCACCGACAACGCCAAGGCCGAAGCGATGAAGGTCCCGTTCCTGCGTGATCTTCTACTAACGGATTCGATCTATATCGGCTCGAATATCTCGTTCGAAAACCTGACCCCCGTCGCCGCCTATCTCGGCAAACCCGGCAACCCGGCATTGGGCGGATTGGAGCTGTCGGAATACCGCCGCAGGCAGGAACAGTTCCGCCTCGCCGAGATCCACGCCCTGCTGGACACCGAATACTTTATCGACCGCGCGCAGCGCCTTTACCAATATCCGCATTTTATCTGCGATACTGGCGGCTCTATCTGTGAATGGGTCGACCCAAATGATCCGCGCGATCAGGTTCTGTCGGAACTGTCGCGCCAGACCCTGATGATCTGGCTCAAGGGGGACGAAGACCACACTGCCGAGCTGATCCGCCGTTTCGACAAGGCCCCCAAACCGATGTCCTACCAGCCCGAATTCCTGACGCGGGTCTGGGAGGAGTATCTGATCGAACAAGGCTGCACCGCCGCCGAGGTCGACCCCGACGCCTTTGTCCGCTGGACCTATGCCCGCGCGTTGGCCCATCGCCAACCGCGCTATCAGGCCATGGCCGAAAACTGGGGCGTGGCAGTAACCGCAAACGACATGCACAATGTGCGTGACGCCGCGGATTTCGATGAGTTGATCGAACGCACCCTTGAGACCCGCGCCAACCGCGCTTAATTACCGCCTCTGTACTGAAACACCAAAGGCTTGCACCTGATGCCTATCAAGATCCCCGCTGACCTGCCCGCATTTGACGTACTCTCGCAAGAGGGCGTCATGGTCATGGCCGAGGATCAGGCTATGCGTCAGGACATCCGTCCATTGCGGATCGGGTTGCTGAATCTGATGCCCAAGAAGATTCAGACCGAAAACCAGTTCGCCCGCCTGATCGGCGCGACGCCGCTACAAATCGACCTTTCGCTGATCCGCATGACGGAACATCGCACAAAGAACACCGCAGCCGCCCACATGGCCGAGTTCTATCGCCCGTTCCAGGAGGTCAAGGACCAGAAGTTTGACGGGCTCATCATCACCGGCGCGCCGATCGAACATCTGGAATTCGATGACGTCACCTATTGGGAGGAGATCAGCGAGGTCTTCGACTGGACCCAGACCAACGTGCACTCGACCTTCGGCGTGTGCTGGGGTGGGATGGCGATGATCAATCACTTCCACGGCGTGCGCAAACATATGCTGGACGCGAAGGCATTCGGCTGTTTCCGACAACGCAATCTCGTGCCCAGTTCGCCGTTTTTGCGTGGGTTTTCGGACGAATGCGTGATCCCTGTCAGCCGCTGGACCGAGATGAAACAACCCGAGATCGACGGCGCCGCAGGCTTGACGACTCTTCTGGGCAGCGACGAGGTCGGCCCCTGTCTGGTTGAGGACCCCGAACATCGGGCGATCTATATCTTCAATCATTTCGAATATGACAGCGACACGCTGAAACAAGAATATGATCGCGATATCGCCAATGGCACGCCAATCAATGTGCCGATGAATTATTACCCTGATGACGACCCGAGCCAGCCGCCGCAGAACAGATGGCGCAGCCATGCGCACCTGCTCTATGGCAACTGGATTAATCAGATTTACCAAACCACACCGTTCGAGATGGATCAAATTGGCCGTTAAAACGCTTGTCACTCTGGGTCTACTTGTTGCCGGGCTGACCATAACCACCACCTGGCGTGCAGCGCAGAATGAGGCGCGATCCGAAGCTGCCTTTCCACCCGAAGGTCAGATTGTTGACGTAGACGGCGTTTCTGTCCACGCGGTTGTCATGGGTGAAGGGCCGGATGTGGTGTTGATCCATGGCTCCAGCGGGAACACGCGCGACATGACCTTTGCGTTGGCCCCAATCCTGGCCGAGCATTTTCGTGTCATCGTCTTTGATCGCCCTGGCCTGGGGTACAGCTCCAGCTTTAACCCCGATGGCGAAACTATTGTCGAGCAAGCGGAAATCTTGCAAGAAGCCGCCGCGCGCCTTGGGGCGGACAAGCCTATCGTCGCCGGACAAAGCTATGGCGGATCGGTGTCATTGGCCTGGGCTGTGACACGCCCCGAAAACATTTCGGCGCTAGTGTTGATCGCTCCGGCTGCCATTCCTTGGGAGACCCCATTAGACGGGTTCAACAGGATGGCAGCGACCCCAGCCGGAAACGCGCTGGCCCTTCCCCTGATCAGCGCCTTTATCCCCGAATGGTATGTCGAAAAGGCACTGGACCGTGTTTTCTCCCCACAAACCGCGCCCGAAGGTTATTCAGACCACTTCGGTCCCGGCCTGACCATCCGAAGCGCCTCGATGCATGCCAATGCAAAACAGCGCGCCAACCTGTTAGAAGAGGTTCGCGCACTGCAACCGCGCTATAAGGATATCGACGTTCCCACCGAGATCGTGCATGGCACCGCCGACACCACGGTCGGGTTGGGCTGGCATTCCCACCGGTTGATAGAACAGATCCCCAGCGCGGAACTGATCGAACTGCCGGGGATCGGCCATATGCCGCAGGTCGTCGCTGCACCCGAGGTGGCCGCCGCCATCGACCGCGCGGCCCAAAGGGCGGGTTTGCGTTAAGCCTTGCGCTAATCCATAGTAGGATATGGATTTTATCGAGAGGTAGCTAATGGCCCGATCCTCAAAAGGCTCCATTGAAAAATATTTTCGAAATGATGCGCCCAAAGACGTTCGCTCTGCGATCGAAAAGGCGGACAAGGACGATATTCTGAACTCCAGCTATCCTTACGAAGAACGGATGAAGCGTAAGGACTACGAAAAGCAGATGGAGGCATTGCAGATCGAACTGGTCAAGATGCAGTCTTGGGTCAAGGAAACCGAAAGCCGTATCGCAATCATCTTCGAAGGCCGAGATGCCGCAGGAAAAGGCGGCACAATCAAGCGCTTTCGCGAAAACCTTAATCCACGCGGGGCGCGCAATGTCGCGCTGAGCAAGCCTTCGGATCAAGAACGCAGCCAATGGTATTTCCAGCGTTACATCCCGCACCTGCCCTCGGCCGGTGAGATCGTGTTCTTCGACCGCAGCTGGTACAATCGCGGTGTGGTCGAGAACGTGTTCGGGTTTTGCGAACCGGAAGAGCGCGAGCGGTTCTTTCGCCAAGTCCTGCCGCTTGAAACCGGTTTGGTCAATGACGGAATCCAGCTTTTCAAATTTTGGCTGAATGTTGGTCGGGCCGAACAGCTTAATCGCTTTCTAGCGCGTGAAACCGACCCTCTGAAACAGTGGAAACTCAGCCCAATTGACGTTGCTGGGTTGAGTAAATGGGAGGAATATTCACAGTCCATAGCCGAGACGCTGACCCGCAGCCACTCGGATACCTGCCCGTGGACGATTGTCCGGTCCGACGACAAGAAACGCGCTCGACTAGCCGCAATCAGGACCGTGCTGCACGCAGTGGATTATGACGAAAAAGACGCGGATGCCATTGGCGCAAACGATCCGAAAATTTGCGGGGGCCCGGATATCTGGGATGCGTAGGCCGCGCCCGACGGATGATCGGTTGGACGTACCGACATCTCAGCATTATGTCATAAGATCAACGAGCCAAAACAAAAAAGGCGCTTAACACAGGCATGAGCAAACGCGGCTATCATCACGGAAATCTGAAACAGGCGCTGATCGAGGCGGCGCTATCGTTGATCGAGGCAAAAGGCCCAACCGGGTTTACCCTGTCCGAAGCTGCCAAGACCGCAGGCGTGACGCCTGCCGCCGTCTATCGCCACTATCAGGGCCGCGAGGACCTGATCGCCGAAGCCGCCCGTCAGGGGTTTGAGATGTTCGCGGATCTGATGCAGTTCGCCTATGACAAAGGCCAACCCTCGGCCCTTGCCGCGTTCGAAGCGACCGGACGCGCGTACTTGGCTTTCGCCCGCAAACATCCTGGCCACTATATCGCGATGTTCGAAAGCGGTATCTCGATCAACCGCACACCAGAATTGGCCCTTGCCGCCAACCGAGCAAAAGCGGTTTTGGAAAAGGCTGCATCCGATCTGTCACAGCATATTCCGCCCGAAAAGCGGCCTCCGGCATCCATGTTCAGCGCGCATATATGGGCCATGAGCCACGGTGTGGTGGAGCTGTTCGCCCGCAACACCGGAGCCAGTTCGCCTTTCCCGCCCGAGGATCTTCTGGAGTCCGGGATCGGTATCTATTTGCGGGGGCTGGGGCTTGTCCCACAGGATGACTGATCAGAAAACAGTTTTGGGCTTCGGCATACTCAGGCCCGACGTGACATTGATCAAGTCCATCTCACCCATGCCTTTGACGTCGACGCGACCGATATCGGACACCTGAAACGCGTCAATCAGCGCATATTTCATCTCGTCCGGCGCCACGATATGCATCGGGTTGGCAAAAACCTGAAGGCGCGAGGCCAGGTTCACCGCCGGGCCAAACACGTCATAGACATATTTCTGTATACCGACGACCGACCCGACTGCGGGGCCCATACCCAACCCGACACGGGCCTGCCATTTGTGGGGGTGGCTTTCATTGCGCCGCTCCAGATACCGCAGGAACCGGACCGCACAATGCGCAACGGCGGTGGCGTGATCCGGGGTCGGATCGGGCATACCGGACACCGCCAGATAGGCATCTCCGATGGTCTTGATCCGCTCACACCCGAACTGTTCGACGATGCGATCAAAGGCGGTGAAAATGTCATTCAACTCGCTCAGGGTCACGGTCGGGTCCGTCTTGGCGGCAAAGTCCGTGAAGCCGACAAAGTCCAGCATCACGACCGAGACCTCATCATAAAGCTGCGGCGTCACCACGCCAAATGTCTTGAACTCTTCATACACGGCGCGCGGCATCAGGTTCAGCAGCAGACGTTCGACACGCTCTTTCTCGCGCTCTAACTCACGCGTGTTCCGCTCAACCATCGAGGAATAGCTGTCGATCATGCTTTCCAATTCGCGGATGCGGGTGATGTTCTGGCATTCGACCACGAGAAGCTGCTCGTCCAGCCCACTTGCCAAAGACACGGCGACCGCAAAAACCAACGTCCGGCGCTTGGGCTTGATCTGCAATTCCACGGAATAGCGCAGGCCCGATTGCTTGACGTCCTCCAATTCGCGCGCGTCCAGATCGGGGAACAGATCCAGCAGCGTTTGCCCTTGTTCAGGCGTCCCAAACCATTCAATGAACGGACCGTTCTGAAAAACGAAGCTCAGATCCGTGGCACGCACGACCGCAACACCAACGCCAATTGCCCGCAGCAACTGTTCGTTGATCGCCTGAATGCTCATGCCGCCGAGCGCGTAACGATGATTGCGCGTTTGGATTCAATGGCTCCCAAGGCAATCTTGATATGCGCGTCTTCCATGCCGTGCTGGGCAAGAGCTTCGCCGAACAAATCGGCCATCTCGTCGAAGTCTTCATGCGTGATGTTCAGATGCCGATGCACTGCCTCGATCCGGTCATCACTGAACGAGGCAGGTCCACCAACCAGAGAAGACACAAACTTGGTTTGGTGATCAATCAGACGCGGCATGTCGATATCTTCGAAATGACCGCCGATCTGATCGGAATCCAGCGCCATTTCATAGAAGGTCATCACGATCCGACTGATCGTTTTGAAACCTCCATAGCGGTCGTAAATTGACTGACTCATCCCCCAGACCCTTGTTTAACCGTAAACAACACTGGAAGATTATATCAAACTGACAGTTTTGTTAACGCTTATGCGTTTGGATCGCCAAACGCAGGGCTTCGAAAGGTTAAAACCCCGGCGCAGCTAAACGCTCAGATCATCGGCGCACGGGATGAAACCGACATAGCCCCCTTGCTTCAAAAGCCGCGTTTGGGCCCCCATGCGCCAGCGCAACTTACGCCCGGCCGCCAGCAATTCGCGGCGCAGCCGGAACCATGTCGGTCCCTTGTCCAACCCGCTGTTGGTTTTCTGATCCTGCGAGCGTTCGCTGACCTTCACCTCGTCAACAATTTCCGCCTGCTGCTTAGACCAGATCATCTGCACACCGACAGCCGGAAAGCACTGAAACATCCGCCAATCCGTACGCGGGAGCGAGACAAAATCGTCCAGATGGTCGGAATAGGCCGTGGACCATGCCAGCAACTTGCGACAGGCCGCTTGCGACACCACATAGGCCGCCGCGCTTGGTGCCATTTCCAGCATGGGGCGAACTTTCACCTGCCCCAAATCCCGTTCTGTCCCAAATCGCAAGGGCCTGGGCGAATAGTCCAGCTTGACGAAATCATACTCGGTCGAATGGTTCAGAACGTCCACAATGACTCGGCCCGCATCTGCGGACATCTCGACATCGTCCTCGAATATCGCCACAGTGTTCAGGTTTTGGTCGACCGCGGCCTGCCAGACGGCCCGGTGGCTTTCGAAACAGGCGATCTCGCTTTGTTTCAAGCCCCAGCGACTGCCTGAACCGGGAAGATAGCCGTTCTGGTGCAACGCTCCGGGTCGCTGCCCGTCAACCGCACTGAACCGGGTGGCACCTGATAGTCCAGCGTGATCGAACTGCGATTCCATAAAATCCCGACGGGCGGGGACGCGGTCCAGATTGATATAGAACACACCTGTTTCGGGTGGCAGTTCGTGCTGTCCCACGGCAATTCCTTTCAGACCTTTCGCTCAGATAGACACCCTTGGCGGGCGACATTCAACCCATCCACCCCTCAAAGAAACCTATCCTGCTTAAGACAAGGCTTCTAAGCTACAACGGACAAACAAGAAACGGGAATCGCGCTATGTCGTCTCATGGGTATGCAAGTGGCCGTCTGAACCTGCCATTCGTCGGTATTTCGACCTTTGGCAAATCGCCATATGTCGAGGATTGGGACCAGATCGACGCGGATGTGGCGATCATGGGCGCACCCTTCGATTTCGGCACACAATGGAGATCCGGCGCTCGGTTCGGGCCACGTGCGGTGCGTGAGGCGTCGACACTGTTCAGCTTTGGCCATGCCGGGGCGTATGATCACGAGGATGACGCAACCTATCTGGATAGCTCGGTCCGCATGGTCGATATCGGGGACGCCGATATCATCCACACCAAGACCGACGAAAGCCACGCCAATATCCAGTTCGGGGTCGAGAAAATCCTGAACGCCGGTGCCCTGCCCGTGACGATCGGCGGGGATCACTCAATCAACATCCCCTGTATCAATGCTTTTTCTGACGATTGCGCGGAAAATGGTCCGATCCATGTGGTTCAGATCGACGCCCATCTGGATTTCGTGGATGAACGCCACGGGGTCACTGCCGGCCACGGCAACCCGATGCGGCGCGCGATTGAGAAAAACTATGTCTCGGGCATGACGCAGTTGGGCATCCGCAATGTGTCCTCAACCGCAAAGGAAGGCTATGAGGATGCCCGCGCCCGAGGGTCCGATATCCTGTCTGTGCGACAGGTCCGCAAACTGGGAACCGAGGGGGTCTTGGCCCGCATACCCGAAGGCGCGCGGTATTATGTGACGATTGATATCGACGCTTTTTGCCCATCGATTGCGTCGGGCACCGGCACGCCCAGCCACGGGGGGTTTCTGTATTATGACGTGCTGGAAATCCTGCAAGGTCTAGCGCAACGCGGCGATGTGGTCGGCATTGATCTGGTCGAGGTCGCGCCGAACTATGATCCCACCGAAAGCACGCAGATTCTGGCCGCGCAGGTGCTGCTGAATTTCATCGGGTTCATTTTCCACGAACGCGGCAAGAGGGGCTAAGCGCCCCTCTTGCCTATCCGATCAGACAATCGTGTTATGTTCCGGCCCATAGGGGAACCCGGTGATGTTCTCGGCCCCGTCCTCGCCGACAACCAGAATGTCATGCTCACGATAGCCACCGGCACCGGGCTGTCCTTCGGGAATCCACAGCATCGGCTCGATCGACACGACCATGCCGGGTTCCAATACGGTGTCGATATCTTCACGCAGCTCCAGCCCCGCCTCGCGACCATAGTAATGGCTGAGGACTCCGAACGAATGGCCATACCCAAACGAGCGATGTTGCAGCAGCCCCTCATCTGCGAAGAACCGATTGATCTCGGCTGTGATGCCCGAGCAAGTCGCGCCGGGTTTAATCAGGCTTAGGCCAAGCTCATGCGCGGCGACATTGGCCTTCCAGATGCGCAGGCTGTCGGCGTCGGGTTCGCCCAGAAACAGGGTACGTTCCAGCGCGGTGTAATAGCCCGAGATCATCGGGAAGGTGTTTAGCGACAGGATATCACCCTTTTGCAGCGCCCGCTTGGTTACGGGGTTATGCGCACCGTCCGTATTCAGGCCCGACTGGAACCAGACCCAGGTGTCCCGGTATTCGGCATCCGGGTATGCGCGGGCAATCTCAACCTCCATCGCGTCGCGCCCAGCCATAGCGATCTCGATCTCGGTCGCCCCTTCACGGATCGCGGCGTGGATCGCAGCACCGCCCACATCCGCCGTGCGCGCACCGCCCTTGATCAACTCAATCTCTTCTGCGGATTTCACCATGCGGGCGGCCATGGTATCCGTGGCCACATCCACCAGCTCGGGCTGCCCCAGCATCGCCAGCGCCGTATCACGCGCGGCCAGCGTCATGTGGTCGCCTTCGATCCCGATCCGCTTGGCACCGCCGATCAGGCTGGCCACCGCGCGCCAGTAATTGTCGCGCTTCCAGTCGGTATAGATCACGTTTTCTTCGACCGAGCGTCGCCACGGCTGGCCTGCGTCGATATTCGCCGACACCGTCGTACATGCGTCCTGCGTCACCACGCAGCCATAAGGACGGCCAAAGGCGCAATACAGAAAGCCCGAGTAATAGGCGATATTGTGCATCGAAGTCAGCAACACCGCCGGAATATCCCGTGCCGCCATCATGGCGCGCATGCCCGACAGGCGACGGTCATATTCGGCGTTGCTGAACGGCAACGGGGCCTTGTCGCCATTGTGGCTGGTGAAGAACTCGGGGCGGTTTGTCAGGTCTGTCATCATGCTCTCTCCTGCAATGCCGGACGAAAGGTGCCCGGCCACAAGTCCCGGCGTTCAGGACAAGCGGCCTCGGGAACCGAGAGCCATGCGCCCGTAGATATGTCACGACGCCATCGTGACCGGGCTGCATATCGCAATGGCTAAATCACGCCGCGGCGCGCGTCAAGCGGGGGAAAGACCCCGCAGACGCTCGGACCGGCGGCGCAGCAATTCAACCGTGGTCAACAGCGCGATTGAGATCACAACCAGGATCGTGGCCACCGCCAGAATTGTCGGGCTGATCTGTTCGCGCAGACCTGTAAACATCTGCCACGGCAGCGTTTTCTGGCTGGCCGAGCCGACAAACAACACCACAACCACCTCGTCAAACGACGTGATAAACGCGAACAAGCCACCCGAGATAACGCCCGGCAGGATCAACGGCATCTGGATCTTGAAGAAGGTCCGCACCGGCCCTGCCCCCATATTGGCAGAGGCCCGCGTCAGCGACTGGTCGAAACCCACCAGCGTCGCGGTCACGGTGATGATTACGAACGGGATACCCAGAACCGCATGTGCAAGGATCACTTTCACATAGCCAACAAAGTTCTTGTCCAAGCCCAGTGTGCCCTCAAGGAAGCGCCCGATATCGCTGTAGAAAAAGAACATGCCAGTGGCCGAGATGATCAGCGGCACGATCATGGGCGAGATCAGGATACCCATGATGGCCCGTTTCCCCGGAACGTGGCTCTGGCTCAGGCCGATGGCCGCCAGAGTCCCCAGCGAGACCGAGATGATCGTAGCAATCGGTGCAATGATCAGCGAGTTCTTGAAGCTACGCTGCCATTCATTGTTGGTGAAGAAGTCGCGGTAGTGTTTCAGCGAATAGCCTTCGGGGTCCAACCGCAGCATCTCGGGCGTGAAGGTAAAGAAATCCTGCGCGTTGAACGACAGCGGCAGAACCACAAGGATCGGAGTGATTAGGAATACGAAGATCGCGCCGCAGATCACTCGGAACGCATAGTGCCAGAAAACCTGCTGGCCTGTCATATAGGGCAGCAGCTTTTGGCGGTAGCGCCCCTCGTAAAGCCAGAAGATGAAGAAGGCAAAGAACCAACCAGCCAGCAAACCAACGATCAGGCCGGTCACGCCAGCAAACAGCAAACCAAGCGCGCCCAGTCCGAGGATTGTGATCCAGCGGGCCATACGTTCATTGTCCAGAACGTTGATATAGACCCAGGCCAGCCCCGCCATAAGAACCGCGCCGATCACAATGCCCAGCAAGACACTGCCCTGCCCGGCCCCGACGAACATGCCCAGGAAACCTCCGGCAATGGCCACTGCGGGCAGGACAACCGACATGGGTTTGCGGGATATAGGTGTAAGTGCTGCCATCTTCTTTATCCCAGCTTCACGTTGTCGATGCCCACGATCTTGTCATAGCACCAGTAGAGTAACAGAACGACCGCCAGCAGGATCGTCCCGAGCGCAGCAGCCAATCCCCAGTTCAACGAGGATGAAATGTGGTACGCAATCCGGTTCGAGATGAAGACACCCTTGGTCCCGCCAACGATCTCCGGCGTGATGTAGTAGCCGATGGCCAAGATAAACACGAGGATCGACCCCGCTCCGATGCCGGGAATGGATTGCGGGAAATAGATACGCCAGAAGGTCGTCCAGTTCGTCGCGCCCATGGATTTCGCGGCGCGGGTGTAGGATGGCGGAATGGTCTGCATGACCGAATACATCGGAAGGATCATGAACGGCAGCAGGATATGCGTCATCGCAATGATTGTGCCGAATTGGTTATTGATGATCACCAACCGTGCATCATCGGCCACTAACCCAAGCCACACTAAAGTTTCGTTGATAACACCTTGCTGCTGCAACATAACCTTCCAAGCCGAAGTTCGCACCAGCAGTGACGTCCAGAATGGTAGTAATACTAGGATCATAAGCAGGTTCGACACGCGCATCGGCAGCGTCGCCAGCAAATACGACACAGGATAGGCCAGCAGGATACAGGATGCCGTGATTATCAGCGACATCATCAAAGTGCGCCCAAACAGCTTGATCAGAATTTGTTTGTCTTCAGGCTGCGCCTGCGCGCCTTCGGGCGTGCGGCGCATGTCGATGGCGTTCAGGAAATATCCGTTGGTGATCGGAACAGCGTGGGTCTTGATGGTACGCCAGGTTTCGATATCCCCCCAACCGTCGTGAATGTCGATCAGCTTGTCTTTGAACGGGCCATCGGTTTCCGGGTCCAGTTTTTTGATCTGACGACCCGAGCGACGGAACATCGAGGACATACCCGTCTGCTCATAGTTCAGGCGCGAACCAAGCCGGGTGTGTGTCTTCTCGTCAATGGCAACGACCATATCTTTGGTGAACGCGGCGTATAGTGCTTCATCCGGTAGTTCGCCGCTTTCCGCATCCCAGTTTTTCAACTCGACCACGGTCAATGGCAGGGTCTCGGCCACAATGCCGTTTTCAACCGATCGGAACAGCATCGAAACGATCGGGATCACGAAAGAGAGCAGAACGAACAATAGCAGCGGTGCAATCAGGGCCAGCGCCCGCAACTTGCGGCGGCGCAATGATCGCGCCAGAGATTTCTTCAGCGGCGTACCATCTGCAGCCAGCATCGGACCGGATTGAGTTGCGTCAGTCATCTGCGTCCCTTGGTCTTTTTTGGTGGATCGGGGCCAATTGCGGCCCCGACCAATGACTTAAAACAGGCTTATTGAGCCAACCATGCCTGGAATTTAGCGTCGATGTCGTCGCGGTAGTCTGCCCAGAACTCGTAGTTATACAGGAACGTGTTCTTGGCGTTTTCCGGGTCAGTCGGCATATGCGGCGCCATGTCGATACCCAGGTCGGCGTGCTGACCAACCAGCGGAGCCGACGAGGCACGGGCCGGACCATACGAGATGTACTTGGCCTGATCCGCCAGACGCTGCGTGTCGGTCGCAAACATGATGTAGTCCAGCGCTCGCTGCGTGCGTTCTTCACTCAGACCTGCCGGAATGATCCAGCCGTCCAGATCGAACACCTGCGCGTCCCAAAGCATGGCGACGGGCTGTTTCTGCTCTTCGATCACGCTGAACAGACGACCGTTATAGGTCGAACCCATGATGACCTCACCATCGGCCAGAAGCTGCGGTGTGTCAGCACCGGCAGACCACCAGACGACGCTGTCTTTGATCGTGTCCAGCTTGGCCAGCGCCTGATCTTGGCCTTCAGCCGTCGCCAGAACATCATAGACATCGTCTTTGGCAACGCCGTCACAGATCAATGCCCATTCCATGTTGTTGATCGGACGCTTTTCCAACGAACGCTTGCCTGGATAAGCTTCCAGATCGAACACGGCGCATACATCGGTCGGCGGTGTGTCGCCCACCAGATCGGTGCGATAGCCAAATGTGGTCGAATACACGATCTGCGGGATAAAGCAGTCACTGACCAGCAGATCACCGAAGTCATCCGCCGCCGAAGTCCCGTCGGGCGCCGCGGCCAGATGCACGTCGGGGTCGATCTCCATCGCAAGACCTTCGTCGCACAGACGGATCGCGTCCGCAGCCACAACGTCGACCACATCCCAGGTAATGTTGCCCGCTTCATTCATGGCGCGCAGCTTGGCAACCGCTTCGGCGGAGCTGTCATCGTTCAGGATGGTGACGCCCGTTTTTTCCGAATAGGGCTCGTGATACGCCTTGAGCTGCGATTTGGAATAGGCGCCGCCCCAGGACACGATGGTCATCTCTTCGGCCATCGCGCCGCCAGCAACGGCAGCAATCGCACTTGCCATCAGAGTGGTTTTAACTTTCATGATTAACTCCCTGTTATTCCCGTTGATTTTGCACTTCAGAACCGGATCACGGGGCAATCCGGCTGTTCTTTTCCCCGATGGTGCGGGGTCTTCATGCCTTAGGCGTCCAACGCCCGGCAGTCATGAGCCAGCCAGCCAATCTCGACTTCCTGGCCGGGTGACAGGCGAACCGCATCCGGTGCGTTCCGGGTTTTGATGATAAAGTCATCATTCCCCGCAACTGACAGGCGGAATCGGAACACGTCACCCATATAGATGAATTCCTTCACAGTGGCCTTCAACGTATGCGCATCCGCGTGCAAACGGTCCTTATTGAATTCCACCCGCTCGGGTCGGATCGAGACCTTGGTCCGCTCGCCCGCAGCGCTGACATTCACTGGCTTGGCGTCAATCTCTGATCCGTCATCCAGCGTCACGACGCAAGAGTCGCCGTCTATCGATTTAACAACGCCCTCCAATGTGTTGTTTTCACCAATGAATTGCGCCACAAAACTGTTTTCGGGTTCTTCATACAGAAGATCAGGTGGGGCAAGCTGCTGAATGCGCCCGTCATCAAACACGGCGACACGATCTGACATCGTCAACGCTTCGGTCTGGTCGTGGGTCACGTAAACCGTGGTAATACCCAGCTCATGCGCCAGACGCGTGATTTCGAATTGCATATGCTCGCGCAGCTGCTTGTCCAACGCGCCCAGCGGTTCATCCATCAAAACCAACTCGGGCTCGAACACCAGCGCGCGCGCCAAGGCGATCCGCTGCTGCTGACCACCGGACAATTGCGCAGGGCGGCGGCTGCCAAAGGCCCCCATCTGCACCATATCCAGCGCCCGTTTGACTTTCTCTTCGCGCTCAGACTTGCCGATCTTGCGAACTTCCAGCGGGAAGGACAAGTTCTCGGCCACAGTCATGTGCGGAAACAGTGCGTAGTTCTGGAACACCATCCCAATGCCCCGCTTATGCGGCGGGATATTGTTGATAGGACGCCCGTCCAACATGATTTCGCCATGTGTGGCCGTCTCGAACCCGGCGAGCATCATCAGACACGTGGTCTTGCCCGAGCCCGACGGGCCAAGCATCGTCAGAAACTCACCTTTTGGAAGTGAAAGGTTCAGATCCTTTACGACAAGGATCTCGCCGTCATAAGATTTCTGGACACGTTGAAACTCGACGAACGCTGCGTCATTTGACATTACCAACTTGGCTCCCCTGTCTGTCCTTGCTTGCCCGGTTTATCCGGATCTCAAAGACCTTTCGCGAACCATTTAAGGACAAGCAGGACAGGTCGCGCAACCAAAATATGTCAGCAGTATGTCAATGACGCCGCCAGCCGCCTGAAATTCAGGCTGAATTCAGGTGCCGCATATGCCACGCAAGGCTTTGATTGCTGGACAGAACAGGTTTTCCCAGCCGATTTTCGATCTCAGGTATCGCATCGAAAGTTCTTAGATTCGTGCAGCTTAGGAACACAGCCTCAACTGCCGAATCAGCTCCCAACCGCACGGCGGCCTCGACCACGGACTCGCGTGAGATTCGGACGACCTTGCTTTCCTCGGCTTCTCCGAACGAGCCGAAAACACCCATCTCAATCCCGTTTTCAGCAAAGGCTTTGCGTAACGGTTCGTTCACTTCTTCGATATACGGGGACAACAGCGCAAACTTGGACACCCCCCTGTCCGCAGCGCAAGCAGACGCCGCGCGCAGCGGATTCGTAACCATCGCTGCAGCACAGGTTTTCTGCACCATTCGCTCAACGGCAGCCGAGCCAATCACGGAACTGGCCGAGGTGCACCCATAGCCAACCACTTTGTAGGGCCGCGCCTTCGGCAACAGATCCGCCGCTGCGGGCAATGCGGCCTCCATTTGCGACAGGGTGTCGGTTGTCACCTCGTGACCGCTGGGAATTCTGGACACGTAAATCGGCGCGCGACGGTCCGAGAAATAAGCGTTGAACTCGGGTTCGATCGTTTCATCCGTTTGCAGAACGATCAGACCCATCGGTGTGACCTGTGGATCGTCTGGTTCCAGTTCGTAAGGTAAGTAACTCATATCACAGGCAACTCCGGCCCAACGCGTGGGCTGAGGAAGCGCGGCGCACCGTCATTGATGACGATGTTTTCCTCATGCACTAGGATTTTGCCGCCAACCGCAATGCCCGGTTCAAGCGTCAGCACCATGCCGGGTTCAAGCACCGTGTGATCGGACGGGATCAATGACGGCCATTCGGTCAGCGACATCCCCAGCCCGTGCCCCAGCCTTCCGGCCCCGGTATCGGCGTTGTGGCGGGACAGAACGTCATTCATAGCATGAAACAGGTCCGACGCAGTGGCCCCCGGGCGCGCGATATGAAATGCGGTGTCCGAGGCTTCGATCAGCGACGCATAGGCCCTGCGCACCGCGTTCGAGGGCGCGCCGACCGCCCAGTTGCGGTCGTAGTCACAGAAATACCCATCCCACACCAGACCGGTATCCAGCATGAGAACATCGCCATTACTCATCTCGCTTTCCGGAGCGGGTGAAATGACGTCGGTATAGCCACCCTGCTCGGCTCCGCCTGCAAGGTAAGGCACCCAGTCCGCGCCTTCCTCAAGACACAGCATCTGAAACTGCCGAAAGACCTGATCAATCGAGACCCCACGCCCGGCAATCTCGGGCACGCGCTGAAATGCGCGCCCGGCTATGGCACAGGCGGTTTCGATCTTGGATAACTCGGCGTCGGATTTGACCATGCGCAGTGTGCGCAGTATCCCCGCATCGCCCGAGAGTCTCCGCGACCCCAATAGCGTCTGAAGCCGCAGCAAGTCTGCCATAGGCATCCGGACATGAGTTTCATGCCCGTCCGGCACGCCGATTGCAGCATCAGCCGGAGTAACCTCACTCAAAGTCTCGGCCAACAGGCTGACCCCGTCATCCGACAGGTCCGGCGCGCTCCAGCTACGGATATCTTCGACCCAGGTTTGGCCCATCAAAGCAGCCCCGATCGAGGGGATGACCGCGATAGGTTTCCCGCTGGCCGGGACGATCAGAAACCAGGGCCGCGTGGGGCTTTCCCAGAACCGGGTCAAGTAGCCGGTGAAATAACGAATCTCGGGCTCAGTGGTCAGCAGCAAGGCAGACAGGCCCGCTTCGGCCATCCTGTCTTGCGCGCGCGTCAGCCGCGCTTGAAACTCGGCGGTGTCAAACCCCCTCATTCCGCGACCTCGGACAGGAAACAGAGGACCCGTGCGTCGGGACCGATACCCAGTTCGGCGCGAACGTCCGGGTTCATGACGGCGGCCACGCCTGCCCCGCCAGATGCCGTTGTGGCCACACCGGCCTCCGACATCGCGGGCAGGTGTTGCGCGACCTCATCATCCGTCAAAGTCAGGAACACATCGGCGTCCCGCGCCAATCCGTTCAAAGCAATCAGCGAAGGCTCTTTGCAATCCAATCGCCCCATGATGCTGTCCGGGCCGTCGGCAAAGACGCAGGCTCCGGCCTCGATACTCGCTTGCAGGGCGGGCGCGGCGTCGGGTTCGACGACGATAATCCGGGGCGCATCGCCCCAGACATTCCGGGCATAGGCGGCGACCGCCCCCGCCAAACCGCCAACACCGGCCTGCAGCATGATATGCGTCGGCACCTCGGGGCATTGACGCACGGCCTCGGCCGCCATTTGAAGATAGCCTTCCATCAGAGTGTGGGGCAGTTCAAAATACCCCTCCCACGAGCTGTCGGACAGCAAAGTCCAGCCGTTATCCTGCGCGGCCTGACTAGCAGCTTGCATACTGGCGGCATAGTCCACGCCGTGTCGCACGACCGTAGCGTTTTGCGCCCTCAGGCGGTCAGCAAAGCCTTCGGGCACGGTCTCGGCGATATAGACGACCGCATCCGCGCCGAATATCCGCGCCCCGGCGGCGACGCTCATCCCGTGGTTTCCGGCGCTGGCGGTGACATAGGTCCGCCCGCTAAGCGTTGTTTCGGCAGGCAAATCCGACACATCCGCAGCATGTCGTGCAATCACATAGGCCGCGCCAAGGGCCTTGAACGACCCAAGATTCATGCGTCCGCGCTCGTCCTTGATCCACAGATTCGCCACATCGGCCAGCCCCTTGGCATCGATCAAAGCGGTTTCCCCCGCCGCCGGACACTGCGCCAGAAGATCCGCTACACGAGCAGCATTTATAGAAGGGTACGGAGCAGAGCCGGCGAGTTTCTGCCCGCCGCGATGGGGATTGAGGGTGATCTTCACTGGGGTGTCTTTCCTGAGTTGCCCATTGACGTGACTGCATTCGTCCCGTTCTGTCAACGGAAACTCCATCGCGACAGGAGCGCCTCATGCCCCATGCCAATCCGGCCTTCACCCGCGCCGAATACGATCGCAGGCTTGCCAAGACACGTACGGCCATGGCTGACGCCGGATTGGACGCGCTGTTCATACAGGACCCGTCAAACATTACGTGGCTGACCGGGTATGAGGGCTGGTCCTTTTACGTGCATCAGGGCGTCGTCGTCCTACACGATACTGATCCAATCTGGTGGGGCCGCAATCAGGACGCCAACGGCGCGCGGCGCACGGTCTGGATGAGCGATGACTGCATTCACGGCTATGCAGATAACTATGTTCAATCGACCGAGCGGCACCCGATGCAAGACCTTTCCCGCCTGATCTTGGAATGCGGCCTTGAACGCGCCCGCATCGGGGTTGAGTTGGACAATTACTATTACTCGGCCAAGGCGCATCTGACTTTGGCCGCAGAATTGCCTCAGGCCACGTTGGTCGATAGCAACGCTTTGGTGAACTGGCAGCGTTCCGTGAAATCCGGTGAAGAGATCGCCCAGATGCGCAAAGCTGCGCGGATTTCGGAACATGTGATTGATGGGGTGATAGAACGGATCGAACCCGGCTTGCGCAAGAACGAACTGGTGGCGCAGATTTACCACGATGCGATCTCGGGCGTGGGTGAGGATTGGGGCGATTATGCCGCCATAGTGCCCCTGCTGCCTTCGGGGCCTGATGCCGCCGCCCCGCATCTGACATGGGACGGCGCGCCATTCAAAACCGGGGAATGCACCTTCTTCGAACTCTCGGGCTGCTATCGCCGCTATCACGCACCTTTCTGCCGGTCAGTCTTTCTGGGCCAGCCCCCAGACCACCTGCAACGGGCCGAAGCCGCGCTGGTGGAGGGACTTGAGGCAGGTTTGAATGCCGCCCGTGCGGGCAATAAGGCCCGCGACATCGCCCTTGCGCTGGCCGCTCCGCTGGAACGCGCCGGAATCGAGCGCAGTGCGCGCTGCGGCTATCCGGTGGGCATCAGCTATCCGCCCGATTGGGGGGAACGCACCATATCGTTGCGCGCGGAAGACGAAACCGTGCTGGAACCCGGAATGACGTTCCACTTTATGCCCGGCCTTTGGATGAACGACTGGGGGCTTGAGATCACCGAGACCATCCTGATCAACGAAACCGGACCCGCCGAATGTCTCTGCAACCGTCCAAGAAAGCTGTTCGTGAAACCATGACCCTTCAAAGAACCAAAGACATTCTAGCCGATCTGATCGCGTTTGAGACGGTCTCGGTCGACAGCAATCTTGAGATTATCCGCTATCTGACCGACCGGCTTGAAGCCCTGGGAGCACGCTGTATCGAAACGCGCGATGCGACGGGCAAGAAGGCCAACGTCTTTGCAACACTCGGGCCTGACATACCCGGAGGTATCCTGCTGTCCGGCCATACAGATGTCGTGCCCGTGGCCGATCAGGACTGGACCTCAGACCCGTTCGAGATGATTGAACGAGATGGGCGCCTGTATGGGCGGGGTACCTGCGACATGAAGGGGTTCATCGCGGCATCGCTCGCCTTTGCCGAAGCTTTGGACGTCGAAAAACTGACCCAACCGCTGCATTTCGCCTTTACCTACGACGAGGAAACCGGCTGTCTGGGCGCGCAGAATCTGGTCAATGACCTGTCCCAACGCGGCATCGTGCCCGACATTGCCATCATCGGCGAACCGACCGAAATGCGGGTGATCGAAGGCCATAAGGGTTGCTTTGAATACACCACGCGCTTTACCGGGCTGGAAGGTCACAGCTCGGCCCCGGATGACGGCGTGAATGCCGCTGAATACGCCGCGCGTTATGTGGGCAAGTTGCTTGAACTGCGCCATATTTTGAAATCACGCGCACCGGCGGGCAGCGCGTTTGAACCCCCATGGACCACGATCAATGTCGGGTTCTTCAATAGCGGCGTCGCGCATAATGTGATCGCCAGCAAGGCGGAGATCGGCTGGGAAATGCGCCCGGTTCAGGCCAGCGACGCCGATCTCGTTAACCAGACGCTCAGCGACTACATTAACCACACGCTACTACCCGAAATGCAGGCCGTTCACCCCGAAGCCAGCATCACGCAGGACGTCGTCGCCGAAGTTCAGGGGTTGGAGCCGATGGAGGACAACGCTGCCCGCAAATTGGTGGCCGAACTGACCGGCGCCAACGGCACAGGCACTGTAGCCTTCGCCACCGAGGCCGGTCTGTTCCAGCAGCTTGGCGTTCACGCCATCGTCTGTGGGCCGGGCTCAATCACCCAAGCGCACAAGGCCGACGAATATGTCGAGATCGAACAGCTGGACCTGTGTTGCCGGATGCTGGACCGTCTGGGCCGCCGCCTGACCGCCTAGCCCGTGCCGTGCGTCCGATCATAGGCGGACCGCGCGGGCTGAACATGGGCCGCGCGGACATCCTCGCCGGGATCATAGACCTCCATCACCAGCGGATAGCAGGCGGCCACGTCTGACGAATGCTCGGATGAACAATCGCCACCTGGACAGGCCGACAGGCCCACGATCAGGTCGATCTCGGCGTAGAATTCCAGATAGTCGCCCGGGCGTACCGGGCTGGCCTTCATGAAATACTGCCCCGTGTCGCGGGTAAAACCGGTACACATGAAGACATTCAGCACATCATGCACATGCATCTCGGCCTCGTGCAGCGGCAGGTCGCAATGATCGGCCAAGGCGCGGGTCAGGTTCGAATGGCAGCAATAGTGATAGTCGTCCCCCGACAGCAACCGTCCCGTATAAGGATCACAGCGCGTCCCGATCACGTCATGGACCGATCCTCCGTAGGCATCGAACCCATACCAGTCCAGCGTGTCTCCGACGATGGTCGCCATCGGGCGCATGTTGGGAAAGCTAGACCACATACGGTCGCCGGTGGACAAATGCGTACCGTGCAAAGCGCGGGTTTTACCCGAATAAAACCTCTCGGTCAGGTCATGTTTGTTCCACATGTTCAGATCGCCCACCTGTGGGCCATCCACCGAAAGCACGCGCAGAAAGGCCCCTGCGGGCACCTCGACACAAACTGCATCGCGCGGGGCCGCCGTCGCCTCGGCCGTTTTCTTCGCCCCCTGTCGAAGAGCATTCAGCCCGGCGATGTCGGGTTGCGGCAAACTATCCGGCGGGTAGCAGATGACCGGAGGCAGGCTCTGACGGACGACCGCATCTACCGGTGCTGTGAAATTCGGTGCCTTCAGTTTCATGCCTGCTCTCCCTGTGTTTCCACAGGTTTAGCGCATCATCAACAGCTGCGCTATCTGCACTTATGTTATGATTGCTGTCGAAGTAGGTCGGAGAGTTTGGCGAGGCCGCAAACAACCTTAGGCAACCTGAGTGTTACCTCCCACCATCGGTTCATCATTCAGATACTTGGGTCTGATTCAGACAGACCGATGTCGCATCTGAGGATACCCAACCGCACCAAAATAATGAATTCTGTAAAAAAAGGTCCGATTCATGCGATATTCCGGCTTTCGAGTCATCAAAGAGGCACTGACCGGCCATAAGGGCTGGAAACCGGTCTGGCGCGAGCCTGACCCAAAACCTCATTACGACGTCATCATCATTGGCGGCGGCGGTCACGGTCTTGCAACGGCGCACTACCTGTCCAAGGTCTACGGCCAGCGCAATGTGGCAGTGGTCGAGAAAGGCTGGATCGGGGGCGGCAATGTGGGGCGCAACACGACGATCGTGCGCTCGAACTACATGCTGGACGGGAATGAGCCCTTCTACGAATTCTCGCTGAAACTGTGGGAGGGGCTGGAACAAGACGTCAACTATAACGCCATGATGAGCCAGCGCGGTATCATCAACCTGTTCCACACGGACGGTCAGCGCGACGCCTATACGCGGCGCGGCAATGCGATGATCCTGAACGGTGCTGATGCGGAACTGCTGGACTCCGACCAGGTACGGGCCGAACATCCCTATTTGAATTTCGACGACGCCCGGTTTCCCATCAAAGGCGGTCTCGTCCAGCGCCGCGCGGGCACGGCCCGCCATGACGCGGTGGCTTGGGGTTATGCGCGGTCGGCGGATTTGCACGGGGTCGACATAATCCAGAATTGCGAGGTCACGGGCCTGCGGATTGAAAATGGCACCTGCTTGGGCGTCGAAACCTCAAAAGGCTTTATCGGAGCCAGCAAAGTGGGCTGTGCGGTCGCTGGAAACTCGAGCCGCGTGATGGGCATGGCCGGGATGCGGCTGCCCATTGAAAGCCATGTGTTGCAGGCGTTTGTGTCCGAAGGGTTGAAGCCCGTTCTGCCCAGCGTCATCACCTTTGGTGCGGGCCATTTCTATGTCAGCCAATCCGACAAGGGTGGGCTGGTCTTTGGCGGCGATATCGACGGCTATAACACCTATGCCCAACGCGGCAACTTGCCCGTGGTCGAGGATGTGTGCGAGGGCGGCATGGCCCTGATGCCCATGATCGGCCGGGCGCGTTTGCTGCGGATGTGGGGCGGCGTGATGGACATGTCGATGGATGGCTCACCCATCATCGACCGCACTCCGGTTCAAGGGCTCTATTTCAACGGCGGCTGGTGCTACGGCGGGTTCAAGGCCACGCCCGCCTCGGGCTATTGCTTTGCGCATTTGCTGGCAAAAGACGAACCGCACCCCGTTGCCACCGCCTATCGCCTGGACCGGTTCCTCACTGGCCGGATGATCGACGAAAAAGGCGCGGGCAACCAGCCCAACCTGCACTAGAGGGGACCTAGGGATATGATCATCAACCACCCTCTGCTTGGGCCCCGGGATGCCTCAGAATTCACCTATCTGGGCGATGCATCCCTGATCGACCGGCCCGACGGAATGGCCGAGAATGCCGCCGACGCGTTCTATGACTATGCTTATCTGCGCGACAACCCCGCCGGTGAACACCACGAGCTGTGGTATCACGAAGCCGGGGACCGGTCTTGGCTAGTTGTCACCCGCAACACTCTGACCCACGAGATTTCCAAGGTTGAACTGGCCCGCGATGTGGCCCGCGCGCGGGGACGTTCGAAATGACACAAGCGAACCGATTGACCGGCGGGCAGATCGACCGCAATAAGACCCTGAACTTCTACTTTGACGGGCGCAGCTATACCGCGCACCCCGGAGATACTCTGGCCTCAGCGCTGCTGGCCAACAATGTGCGACTGATCGGGCGATCGTTCAAATACCACCGCCCACGCGGGCTGCTGACGGCGGGATCCGAGGAACCCAACGGCATGGTGGAACTGCGCGCAGGCGCCCGCAAGGAACCCAACACCCGCGCCACGACGATCGAGATGTTCGACGGGTTGATCGCAAACTCGCAAAACCGTTGGCCAAGTCTTCGGTTCGATGCGCTTGCGGTGAATGACTTGTTTTCCAACTTCCTGTCGGCGGGGTTCTACTACAAAACCTTCATGTGGCCCGCTGCGTTTTGGGAGAAACTGTACGAGCCTATCATACGCCGCGCTGCTGGCCTTGGCTCACTGTCGATGCAGGCGGACCCGGATGAATACGACAAGGGGTTTCGTCACTGCGATCTGCTGATCATCGGTGCCGGACCTGCGGGCCTGATGGCAGCGTTGACCGCCGGGCGTGCTGGCGCAGATGTCATATTGGCAGACGAGGATTTCACGCTGGGCGGACGCCTGAACAGCGAGACCTTCTCGGTCGGCGACCACAGCGCCCCCGACTGGACGGCACAAACCGTGGCCGAACTGTTGGCAATGCCGAACGTCCGGCTGATGCCGCGCACCACGGTGATCGGAGCGTTTGACCATGGAATCTATGGGGCGGTCGAGCGGACGGGTGATCATCTGCCCTCGCTGCCTGCTGGCAAACCGCGCCAGATCCTGTGGCGCATCTATACCCAAAAGGCCCTGCTGTGTGCCGGAGCAACCGAGCGTCCCATTGCATTTGAAAACAATGACCGCCCCGGCATCATGACCGCCAGCGCGCTGCGGACTTATGCCAATCGCTTTGCGGTGACAGCTTCGCCGCGGGTTGCGATCTTTACCAGCAATGATGACGGCCACCGCACGGCCGATGACCTACACGCCAAGGGTGTTAAAATCGCCGCCGTGGTCGATGTGCGCGAAGATGCCCCCCTCAGCTATGACTATGAGGTGCTAAAAGGCGCGCAGGTCATGAACACCAGGGGCCGTCTGGGCTTGAGCTTTGTCGAGGTCGCCTTGCCCGATGGTTCGACCCGGACACTGGATTGTGGCGCGCTGGGCGTGTCGGGCGGCTGGAACCCGAATGTCCACCTGACCTGCCACCAACGCGGACGCCCTGTTTGGAACGAAGCCCTTGCTGCTTTCGTTCCGGGAGAAAACCTACCGGTTGGCATGTCCGTCGCGGGTTCTGCCAATGGCGTCATGTCAACCCACGGCGCACTGCGCTCGGGAGCCGAAGCGGCCGCTGCCGCGCTGGACCTGACCACCCTGCCGGACCTGCCAGAAGCCGAGGACGCGCCCATTGCGCTAAAGCCGTTCTGGTATGTGCAGGGCTGCAAACGCGCATGGGTCGATCAGCAGAACGACGTGACGGTCAAGGACGTGAAGCTCAGCTATCAGGAAGGCTTCCGCTCGGTCGAGCATCTGAAACGCTATACCACGCTGGGCATGGCAACCGATCAGGGCAAGACTTCGAACATCACGGGCCTTGCGATCATGGCCGAGGTTGCGGGCAAGTCGATCCCCGAAACCGGCACAACCATTTTCCGCCCGCCCTATACCCCGGTGCCCATCGGTGCCTTCGCGGGCCGAATGACGGGCAAGGACTTCCACCCGACCCGCCTGACCCCATCGCACCATTGGGCCAAGGAGCGCGGGGCGGTGTTTGTCGAGGCTGGGAACTGGCTGCGTGCGCAGTGGTTTCCCCTGCCCGGTGAGACGCATTGGCGCGACTCCGTCGACCGTGAGGTGCGCCAAACCCGCGCCTCGGTCGGGGTGTGCGATTGCACCACGCTGGGCAAGATCGACGTGCAGGGCACGGATGCTGCCGAGTTCCTCAACCGCGTCTACGCCAACGGCTTTGCCAAGCTTGCAGTGGGCAAAACGCGCTATGGGCTGATGCTGCGCGAGGATGGGATGGTCATGGATGACGGCACCGCCGCACGGCTGGCCGAGGATCATTTCGTTGTCACCACAACCACGGCGAATGCTGCAAGTGTTTATCGCCACATGGAATTCGTGCGCCAGTGCCTGTTCCCGGACATGGATGTGCAGCTGATCTCGACCACCGATGGTTGGGCGCAATACGCGGTGGCGGGACCAAATTCGCGCAAGCTTCTGCAAAAGATCGTGGACCCGGAATTCGATATTTCGAACGAGGCGTTTCCCTTCATGGCCTGCGGCAAGATCACCGTCTGTGGTGGATTACGGGCGCGGCTGTTCCGTATCTCGTTCTCGGGCGAATTGGCGTTCGAGATTGCCGTCCCGTCGCGCTATGGAGATGCGCTGATGCGGCGGTTGATGACAGAGGGCGCAGAGTTTGACGTCACCCCTTATGGCACCGAAGCGCTGAGCGTGATGCGCATCGAAAAGGGCCACCCGGTCGGCAATGAGTTGAACGGCACCACCACGGCGCTGAACCTTGGTCTGGGCAAGATGGTGTCAAAGAAGAAAGACAGCATTGGTTCTGTTCTGTCCGAGCGTGAAGCGTTGACCGCACCGGATGTGCTGAAACTGGTCGGGCTAAAGCCTGTGAATCCGCAGGACAAGATCACCGCTGGCGGCCATTTGATGAATGCGGATGGACCGGTCGATGCAGCACATGATCAGGGCTATGTGACCTCGGCGGCCTATTCGCCCAATCTGAACAGTCATATCGGGCTGGGCCTGCTGAAACGCGGCGGCGCGCGGATGGGCGAGAAGATGCGCCTTGTGTCACCCCTGACCGAATTGAATGTCGAAGTCGAAATTGTCTCGGCTCATTTCGTTGACCCCGAAGGAGAACGACTGCGTGCATGATCTTGTTGCAATAACCGCCCTCGGCGGGGCCGCGCCACGCGTGGATACGGTCGGTTCGGTCACATGTTCTGAAGTCCCAGATGTGGCGTTGGCCTCAGTCACTGCCCGGTTGGGGCACGAGGCTGCAACGCAGGATGAGGTGGCGCGGCTTATCGGAACCGTAACACCGACCGTGCAGCGTTTTGCCGGAGACCCTGTGACCGCCTTCTGGTCCGGCCCGGACCAATGGATGATCGAAGCCCCCTTCTCCACCCAAGAAGACCTTGCCGCCTACGTCAAGACCGCCGTCGGAACCGTCGCTTCTGTCACTGAGCAGACG
This sequence comes from Ruegeria sp. N8, assembly GCF_056531325.1. Lineage (NCBI taxonomy): Bacteria > Pseudomonadati > Pseudomonadota > Alphaproteobacteria > Rhodobacterales > Roseobacteraceae > Ruegeria > Ruegeria sp. N8. The sequence goes on from NZ_JBQFLQ010000002.1 coordinate 47,334, forward strand.
GATGCCTGGGCGCGGTTCGACTTGCAGGGCGACGGGATCAACGCGGTTCTGGAATTGCTATGCCAACTGGACCTACGTCAGTTTCAGTCCGGTCACGTCGCGCGGGGCGCAGTTCATCACATCGGGTGTTTCATCCTGTGCCGCAGCGCCGACCATGTCAGCCTTTATGGTCCCAGATCATCGGCCGGATCGCTGCACCATGCGGTTCTGGCGGCCATGCGTTCGGCCCATTAAGACAATCAGATCGAAGGCAACGGCGCGTTGTCCTCGACCCGGAACCGGTTGATCCGGCGACGGTCCTCTGCAGGACTTAGCCCAAAGGCCGCTTTGTAGTGCGATACCAACGGCGTGACCGAGCTGTACCCGACTGCAGCGGCAATCTGTGCAATCGGGTCTTTCGTATACATAACCATCTGGCGCGCGGCTTTCATGCGCATAGACCGATAGTAGTGGCTTGGGCTTTGACCCGTCGCCTGTTTGAAAGCTCGCTCGATCTGGCGGGGCGTGACCCTCATCTGCCCGGCAACTTCTGCAATCGAGATCGGTTCGCTCAGATGGCCGGCAAATAGCTCAACGCTACGCGCAACCAACGGGGGCAGTTGATCACCTGAACCAGGTGCAGTTGTGTCCGGTACTTTTTGACGCACCCCTGCGCCTCGCATCATCGGGTGCTGAAACCAGCAGGCGACCTCATGCGCGATCTCGCTGCCAAGACGGTCTGAAATCAAGTGCAACGCCAGATCAAATCCAGCGGCCGCGCCCGCGGCGGTCCAGCGCGTATCGGTGCGCACAATCACTTCACTGCGCGCGTCTATGTCGGGAAACTCAGCCTCGAACGCCGCTTCATAACACCAATGAACCGAGACCGGCTGATCCACCATCGCGCCCGAGCGAACAAGGGGGAATACGCCTCCGCTAATGCCGCCGAGGACAGTGCCGTGCCGACCAAATCCACGTAACGCGCCGTTTCCAGTGCGCGGATCGGCAAACCCGGATGTCGGACTGCTGAGCAGAAACAGGATGTCGATATCCTTGCACCCTGTCAGGGCTAGCGCGGCTTCAAACCCCACACCCGCACTGGATTGAACCTTTTGCCCACGCTCGGACACAAGCACCCATCCAAAGGCTTGCTTCCCGGCGATTTCATTGGCCGCCCGAAGCGGTTCGATGACGGAGGTCAGGCAGGCCATCGGAAAGCCGTCAAACAGCAGAAATCCGATCGTGATCCTGTTTTCCTCATGCATCCGGGGATCCTAGCAGAAATGCAGCCCTAAGAGCGAATTCCAAACATGCTGCCCATCCGTTCCCGACGACGCTGCATGGACTTGCGAAATGCCCAGTCGCTGAACAAGGCCAGCGGAAACAAGACACGTTCGCCCAAACCATCAATCACCACCAATTTGCCGCCGCGTTCTTCGGCCCGCACTATGTTTTCGTGGCTCATGTCGCCGACGATGATCCGCCCCCGTTCCAAGTCGTCTAGCAACTCCATGAACTCTTCCCCAAGGCGTTTGCGTCCAGCGGGATCCTCTTTGAGCGACATCCATTCCTTGTACACTGTCGGCGCCAGATCTCCATCTGGTCCCGTCATTTTCTCGACAACAAGCGCCGGCCCCAATGACGTCGGTGCATAGCCCATGAAATGGGCCAGACGTTCAATCTCGGGGCAACAGCGATGCAGCGCGGCCAAATATTCGTTGGCTTCGCGGTTCCATTGGCGCAGGTTGCCATAGCGCCATTCCGCATAGCGCGGAATCCAATGATCACGTACAGGAACATCCGCGCGGACTTTCAACAAGGCATCCTGCCGATCGGGGTGCTGAAAGATCAGGTAATTCCGGCTTTTGCGCAATGGGGTGTGGTCAGTCAGGTCAATCATTTGGATCCGATACCTAAAGGGGGCGCGCCATGGCCGACGGCCGCATAAACTGGCACCTTGCGTCAGGGTCATAAATCCTTCGCCCTGCGGTTACAAATGTGTTTTTACCGTCGACCGGACAGAGACGGAGATTCAGCGCAACGCAATCTCGAACCTGCCATAACCGCCGTCAGACTATGGCCCGACCGGCGGGCTCGGCAGCAGGACAAATGCCACGGGGCCATCCGTTTCGACTAAAGATGTATGCGTCCAGCCCAGCGGATCAAATGGCGGGGTGGCATCCGTACACTCGTCTGGTGTCGTGTCGCACGATACAACCTCTGCCCCAGTCAGATATTCCAACCGCAGACGCAATCCGCGATCAAACTGAATGAACGCCTCGCGCGCGCCTTCCAATCCGTAGTAACTACCATAAAGCTGCACACGGTTCATCCCGTCTGGGATCTCATCCGCCAAAGTCCGCGTTGTTTTTTGCCAAAGAGGAAAGGTGCCGTAGGTGATGCGTCCGAATTGGATTGTTGCGATCAACAGAACACACATGATCACAATGCGCGCGACGCTGGCCAACCGGGTGGATGTGTTCGTAAGAATAAACACCGACATTGTCAGGGTGTAACCGAACAAAATCCAGTTCCAACCAAGTGCCCGAAACGGAACCTTAAGACCTGATGTCAGCGTTTTGGCGAACAAAGGGCCACAACCGGCGAGAACCGCGACAAGTACAATCGTTGCCGCATAACGTTGACGCCGAAACAGGTAAAGCCACGAAACCGCGAAGAGCGATATCAAAAACACCCCGTTGGACAAAGACCCGCTGCCGACGCGATGCAAGTTTTCGTACAGGTGCAGTTTAAGCTTTTGATAGTTCAAAGCCAGATCGCTTATCGACTTGACCTCGGTCGGGTCGCGCCACTCGGCCACCGGAATGTCGAACACTCCGTGATGCAGGAAGTTCAACGAGTAGACCACACCGAAGGCCAATGCGAGGCTCGCAAAAAAAACCACCAGTGTTACGCCCGCACTGACATAGGTTTGCGGCGCCTTTCGGGACAGCAAAACAAGGCTCAACATCATGAACGGGTATGTGGTGTAGGCCATAAACGACAGCGGCACCGCCACGATCAGCAACAGAACTGACGCCCGATGGGACAGAAAAACTACGGCCAGTGAAAACAACGCTAGTACCCAGATACCGGGCAGCAAAGTGTTGAACCAGAACGATATCAGAAAAGCCGGCCGCGACAACGCGACGAACAATGCCATGACGCACAGGAACCACGCAGGTATGGAGCGCCCAAGGACTATGATCGCGGTGCATGCAGAAAAGATCGACCAACCCAGAAGGTACAATGCAAAATTGACCGGTGCAGGCCAGAGGAACGGTCGAAACTGCCACCAGAAATTTAGCCAGCGCCCCTCATCCAGCGCTTTGCTATAAGCCATGTCGAAATGGCCCAGCAAGGCGGGAAAGTCGTCATGACGGACAAATGGATCGCTCAGAAATGGCCCATAGGTCGCCATCAGAGTTCCGAGGCAAAGCAGCGTCAGCCAGAAAACCAGCGTTATATCCGAACGCGCGGTCATCAGTTGCTCCGATGAGACCGTGCGACAATTGAAGCGCGGGCTTGCGCGATTGCGGTGACCGTACGCAATGGCAGTCGCCGGACAATCATCTTTCGCAAGTTCCAACCGATGGTTCCAACCTCACGCAGCGCTCCGGGTGCAACCTTTGTTGCCAAAACCTCTGGCGGTAAGGACGCTGCTGCAGCCGCATTGGCGTAAAGCACACTGTTGTAGCGGTACCAGGGCTCGATTGCCCCGTCGGAAAACAGTTTTGGGCGCAGGCAATCGTAGGCCGTGTACCCCTGCGTTTCGAACAGCCCTTGCCAGAACGATAAAGGTTGCTCGTTGATATGGAACTCTCCGCCCTGCCCCGGGACCGCCGCCGAGAACAACACAAGGTCGCTATGGGCTGTCAGGCTTTGCACAAGACTGGACGAGGCCTCATGCGGCAGATGCTCACCGACTTCTAAAGATTGGGCCAGACCAAAACGCCGCCCAAGATCGACGGGCTGAGTTAGGTCCTTTCCAAAAAAAGCATCCGGTGAAATGGCCAGACGCTCACGATCAACATAGTCTCCGTCTACACCGGCGATATCCGGGCATCCCGCCGCGGACCATTCCGACAGCCAGACACCTCGGCCACAGCCGAAATCGACAACACTGTCTGGCTTGACCCATGTCTGAAGACAACGGATCAGCCGGACAGCGGATTCGCGGGCTCCGCGGTCGATATAATCAAAGAACTCGTTCGAATAGATGTGAGACATAGCTACTCTTTCAAAGTGACTTTTCTTCGCGGTAGACCCAAAGCCGCAGGATCACAAAATTTATGACAGGCAGGACGATGACTACTAGTCCGGCGGTGACCGGTTGAGACAGTCCAAACCGAGGCCCCAAAACACCTGTAATGGTTGATGAAACGACAAGTCCGATGCCGATCATGCACAAGAACCGACCAAACTGAGCCGGCGCCATGACGGGCTTGCCGAAGGTCCAGACAGACTGACCTATATACTGGATCAAGATCGCGGTTCCAAAAGCCAGCGCATTGGCAATCCAAGGTGAGCCGACAAGCCGCAACAGCCCCAGATAGGTCAGGAAATAGTAGACAGCCACGCCTGTACCAACGACCGCAAAGCGGAATATGCGACGTGTATCGGTCATGCCTGCTTTGATACGTCCTTAACCGAGACATCCGTGGATTGCCCGACATGTTCATCGACAAAATACAACGGGCGGCCCTTGGCCTCGACATAAAGGCGACCAAGATACTCGCCGATGATGCCGAGCGTCAGCAGTTGAATGCCCGAGAAGAAGCTGATCACCAGAACGGTCGAGGCCCAACCAGCCACAGTGTTATAAAGGATTAGGGACCAGAACACATAAACGGCCATCAAGGCCGCAATGATCAGGGTCAGAAAGGCAAGGCGAGTGGCGATTTGCAGGGGCTTAATCGAAAAGCTGGACAGAGCGTCAAAGGCCAGCCTAATCATTTTGGACATCGGATATTTAGTCTCACCGGTCACGCGGGGGTCGCGGATGTATTCAATGCCAATCTGGCGAAACCCGACCCAGGCAAACATGCCGCGAATGAACCGAGATCGCTCGGGCATGTTCAAAACCGCATCCAGCGCGCGGCGACTGACCAGCCGGAAATCGCCCGTATCATTCGGGATCGGAACATCGGACAGGCGATTCAGTAAGCGGTAAAACCCGTGCGCGGTCATCTTCTTGAACCAGCTTTCGCCCTTGCGCTCACTACGCCGACCATAGACCACATCATACCCACGATCCATCATCGCCATCATATCCGACAGCAATTCCGGCGGATCCTGCAAGTCCGCGTCCAGCATGAAAATCCGCTCGCCTTTGGCTGCCATCAGACCTGCGGTCAGTGCTACCTGATGTCCGCGATTGGTCGACAACTTCAAGCCGCGCACACATGAATGTCGATCCGCCTGTGCGCAAATGCCGTCCCAGGTCTTGTCCGTTGAGCCGTCATCAACCAGCACGATCTCAACCTCCGAGGCCCAGGCCCTGGTCGCAGCGATCAGACGGTCCACCAACATGGGAAGAGAGTCCTCTTCGTTCATGCAAGGGACAACAACAGACAATAACATCTAACCTCCGCAGGCAAATTGCCCTACTCGTTTTATGCACATCCCAACCCCGCCATGCGAGGCCGGTCAACTCCTAGTTTTCGGGTCCTTACCCTTGATATCTCAAGCCGAAACGACCGCTAATGCAAACACGTCAGATTTCAGCCTGTAGTTACCGATCTGTCACATTGCCGTTTCGGACTACACAACGATGTCCCGATGCCCGACTGATATGGCAGTATTGCGCCCAACTTGCGACAAAAGCGGTTATTTATCTGAAGCGGTCAAACTATGCGACGTTCAGACAACAAACCAGCAGGCACGCGACCTAAGGTCCAAGGAGAAATTCGCCTCGGGCCAAAACAGTCTGGGGGTAAATCTGAGGTTCGAGAATTGAGGGATTGTGGCGGAGAGACAGGGATTCGAACCCTGGAGACGGTTTCCCGCCTACACACTTTCCAGGCGTGCGCCTTCGACCACTCGGCCACCTCTCCGTGCGGGCGATATTTGGACTATCGCTTGGGGATTTGCAAGGCCCGATTAGAGCGTTTTTTTCGCTTTGCGGAAAGGGTCGCGAAACCCGTCAAGGCTCGTCCCCGTCCCCGCCTGACAGGTCAACCTCGGTCATCTCGATCGGCGTGGATGCGGGCGCAGACGCCTGTGCCGCGCTGTCCTGGGCGGGATCCGCCACACGCAAGGTTTCGGGATTGCGCAGCCAGACGTCGCGTTGGGCAAACGGGATTTCGATACCTTCTTCGATAAACCGGCGGTTGATTTCATGGTTCATGTCCGACTTCACGGACAGCATCCAGTTGACGTCTCGAAGGATAGCCCGGATTTCAAAATCCAGCGAGTCTGCGCCAAACCCCTGAAACACCACATTGGGGGCCGGATTAGCCAAAACCATGGGATGCGCATTGGCAATCTCGCCCAGGATCGACTCGACCCGGCGGGTATCGGTGCCATAAGCGACCCCGACCGGCACGATCACTCGCCCGACCGTGTTGCCGCGCGTATAGTTCGTCACCACACCGCTGATCAGGTCCGAGTTCGGCACAATCACATCGGATCGGTCGAACGTCTCGATCCGTGTCGAACGGACCGAGATATCGCGCACATAGCCCATCATCCCGTTAACATCGATCCAGTCGCCTTTCGAGATCGGACGCTCGACAAGCAGGATGATACCCGAGACAAAGTTAGACACGATGGTCTGCAAGCCAAAGCCGATACCGACCGACAGCGCACCAGCAACAATCGCCAGCGAGGACAAGTCGAACCCAGCCACCATAATGGCGCAGAGCGCCGCCAGGAAAATTCCGACATAGCCTGTCCCGGCGACAATCGCGTTCTGGCCACCGGGGTCAATCTTGGTCTTGGGCAGCAGGGAACTGCGTAGCCCCCCTTGCAGCATTCGGGTCAGGCCAAAGCCCATCAGGAAGACGATCAGGAAGGTTAAGAAATTCTTCGGTGAAATCGTCACGCCACCGATGTCAAAACCCAGCAGGATGCGGGACCAGACCTCGAGTAAGTCGGTTTCGCGCGCGCCCCAGTAGATCGCCAGAACTGGCAACGCAAAGATCGCCATCGCGAACCCGATCAAGACCGCAAAAAGCGAATCTTTCGCCGCCTCGCCCTGCCCCGAAATCCAGCCATAAACGGCCGTCAGGAAACGTTGGAAGATGACCAGTGCCCCAATCAGGACCAGTGATTTGACCGCAGGATAGACAATCGCTTCGGCGGCATTCGTATAGCCGATGACAGCCAGAATTGGGCTGGCTATACCCAACAGGAACAATGCCCGGCGGAGAAACTCGATCAACTGGGTCAAACCCGTACCCCGAGCCAGCGACCCATCATCAGCATCCAGCGGGGCTTCGGTGCTTCGGATCTGTCGCACGCGTAACAGGACCAGTGCGGTCACAATGGTGACGGGGAACCCGACAACAGCGCGCGTCGCATCCGAGATATTCTCGATCTGCTCGAATAGGTCGACCAGATCGTGCAGGATCAAAAGCACGGCCAGAACGTCCAGATAGACCCGCAACTCAGCCACGCGCTTGGCGGTCAAACGTTTAAACCCCTGTGCTTCTTGCAGCACATAGACTTGCCGCCCGATCCAGTCGAAATAGAAAATGATCGCAGCCCAATATGGCACGTTTTGCAGCAGCAATGTGCCGCGAAAGCCGGGAAGTCCGGACATGACAATGGCCTTGACGACCAGCCAGACCCCCAGCCAGGGTAAAAGAATGCGCAGCAGCGATGTCAGAAAGGTCCACACCCCACTGCCCTGCCCGCCGAACTGCCGCATGTAGTTTCCGGCCACCTCGGACCAGTGCTTGCCGAAGAACAGCAAAACCCCGGCAACTGCCACCAGAAGGGCGATACCCAGCCCCTGATCGCGCAGATTTTCATGCACGACATCCGTGCCAAAGTTTCGACGCGCCTCGTTAAAGAGGCTTTGACCTGCTTCGCGAAGATCGGTCCATGCCGGCCCCCAATACACGGGATTGACCGGCGACGGTCCCCGCTCCAACAGCTCTTTGGTCTGCCGGGTCCGCAAGAGCTGGTCGATTTCGGTGATCAGGCCATTGGCGCGGCTGAACGCCTCTTCCGAAATGATCTGCGGGACCTGAAGCGTATTCAGCTGTTCTTCCAAATGGGCCCGCAGAGCGGCAATGTCTTCGGGCTCGGTCGCGTCACCTTCGGGTTTGGGACCCAGCGCCTTGATTTGCGCATCAAGCGTCTGGATACGCTCGGTATTCGCGCCGCGTGCTTGGTTGAAGTCATCGCGGTACGTATGAATTTCCGCACGCAGATTCTCGAGCGCTGCGTTCGAGGCGCGATCCGCTTCGATCACGGTCTCGGCTCGGTCCGCTGTTTTGACCCAGCCCTGATAATACTCGCTCTGTCTGTCCGAAAGCTGCGCGACCGCTGGGCCACACAGAACCGCTATACAAACCGAGACAAGCGCCAGGAACAGGCGGACCTGTCGCAACATCACACGTCCTCGAACACGCCGGGAATGCTGCGTGGGGCTTCGGTCATCCAATCGGGTACCGGCAGTTCTTTTTCGCGCAGGAATTCCGGGTTGAACAGTTTGGACTGATAGCGTGTGCCGTAGTCGCACAAGATCGTCACGATCGTATGGCCCGGCCCAAGGTCCTTGGCCAGACGCACTGCACCTGCCATGTTGATCGCGGTCGAACCGCCCATAACCAGTCCTTCTTCGCGCAGCAGATCGAAGATGAGTGGCAGCGCCTCATTGTCGGTCATCTGATAGGCGTAATCGGGCTTGAACCCCTCGAGGTTCTTGGTGATGCGCACCTGACCGATGCCTTCGGCGATCGAGCTGCCCTCCATCGCGATCTCACCGGTGGTGTAGTAGGAATAAAGCCCCGCACCCATCGGATCGACGAGGCCAATTTTAACGCCCTTTGGCTGCAATGCATCAGCGACGCCAGCCAGCGTTCCGCCGGAACCCACGGCGCAGACAAAGCCATCGACTTTTCCGCCGGTCTGTTCCCAGATCTCAGGCCCGGTGGTTTCCACATGCGCCTGACGGTTGGCCACGTTGTCAAACTGATTGGCCCAGATGGCGCCATTGGGTTCGGTCTGCGCCAGTTCCTCGGCCAGACGGCGCGAGTAATGCACGAAGTTGTTGGGGTTGCGATAGGGCGCGGCAGGCACCTGCACCAGTTGCGCACCGGCCAGACGCAGCATGTCCTTTTTCTCTTCGGACTGGGTTTCCGGGATCACGATTACAGTCTTGAACCCCATCGAGGCCCCGACCAGCGCCAGACCGATCCCGGTGTTCCCGGCGGTGCCTTCGACGATCGTGCCACCAGGTTTCAATTCACCCCGCGCGATGGCGTCCCGAATGATATAGAGCGCGGCGCGGTCTTTGACCGACTGGCCGGGGTTCATGAACTCGGCCTTCCCCAGAATTTCGCACCCGGTTTCCTCGCTGATGCGCTTCAATCGGATAAGTGGTGTTTTTCCGACTGCGTCGGCAAGGTCTTTCGCAATGCGCATGGCGCCCTCATTTCATTACGGATCAAGGCAGATTTACAGTTGCCGCGCGCCAACCACAAGCGGCGATCCTCAGGCGCGCAAACGGTTTCGGTGCCGCGCAAGCCAATGGGCCAGCGCCAGCAAAGGCAAATCTTTGAACCCATGCGCATCGACACGATCCATGAAATCGACAAATGGCAGGATTTGGCTTCGGATATCTTCTCCTTCCGAGGCCAACCCACCGCCTTGAACTGTCAGTTCCAGATCCGCCAGACCCACGTAAAGGTGAATGTATTCGGTCGATGACCCGCTCGAGGAATAGGCCCCTCCCGCATATTCCAGCGACTGCAAGACCACGCCCGCTTCCTCTTGCGCTTCGCGGCGGGCGGCGTGTTCGGGCGTTTCACCCGGGTCGATCATCCCTGCGACGGGTTCCCACATCCAGGGCTCGGGATCGTCGATAATGAAAACCGGCGGGCGAAATTGTTCAACCAGCAAGACCACATCGCGCGCCGGGTCATAGGGCAGAACCACAACAGCGCTGCCTTGCATCAGGCTGCTACGTTGTAGAACCGGCCCCATCGTGCCGTCATGTTGCCTGTGTTGCAACGCGACCTCTTCCATTCCGAAGTAGTTCACATGAGCATACCGGTGGTTATGCAAGACCACATCCTTGGTAACATCACGCAGGTCCCCTGTCCCGCGCTGACGCGCGGCGATTTTTGCCCATGCCCGTGTTCGAAGTGCCGGAAAGCTTCTGGCCAGCGTGGCCGCGTCGATCTTGCCGAAATAGCCCATCACCTCATGCGCGGCGGTTACGGAAATATCGCCCCAACGATCTACCCAATCTCGCAATTCCCAACGCTCTGTCGGGGTCCAGAGACCCGGATCGGGGAAGTACACATCCGCCTGCACGCTGGCCCCTCCCACTGTCTCAACCCGAAGTGGGCGCAGTTCGTAGTCAAATCCACCCTCATAAAAATTGAGCCGCTCAAGGTCGTTCTGAGACAGATTCTGAACCAGCAATCCTTCCGCATACGCGCCATTTTCTGACAGGATCATCGGAAACGCCTGATCTTTGACCCCATAAACCGCGTGGTCGCGCAGTCTGGCCTCGGACAGTTTCATTTCAGATGCGGGGCGATCCAGCACAAGCTCGAGCAAAGGCAGGTGTTGCAGCGTGCCGTAGAAAAACAGTTCAGTCACGGATCAAATCTCGTATTCGGTCGAGAATTACCGCCAGCGACGGCTGGCTTCTTCTGTGGCAAGACCCGCGACCAACGCACCGATCGCCAACGTCCACAGTATTTCTGGGGCCAGCAACTGCTGCCCAAATTCGACACTGATCTGAAAAATGGCCAGCAAAGCCTCGAACGGGCCATCATAGCGGTGACGCATGGCCAGCCGGATCATTTCGTTGCAGCCCTGAACAAACAGGCCCCAGAACACCAGAGCCGCCATCCCGGTCAGGCCGTTGTTCACACCGGCTGTCCACCCGCGGCCCGCACGTTTGCCCATGACTTTCCAGCCACAGATGACCCCAAGCAACATGTTGACATAGGTGAACCAGCCGTAATCCTTCCCCTCTTCGCCGTTCTCGATCACCATGCTGGAGACGAGAAAAGCCACAACCAATAAGCAGGTTGCAGCGACAAGACGAGACGCGGTGGGCATTGTAAGGGTCCGTTGTTTAACTCGGTTTTGCTATTGTGATCTGTGTCACATCGCAATTACCCGTGTCAAAGGCCGCGCCACATGCGGTCAAATAATAATTCCACATGCGGCGAAAACGCTCATCAAAACCCATCTGAGCGATATCGTCCCATTTATCGTTGAACGTGTCATACCAACGTCGCAGTGTCAGATCGTAACTTTTGCCAAATTCCCTTGATTTGACCACGGTCAAACCCGCTTGAGTCACCTGATCCTTTAGCACGGACGGCGCGGGCAGCATCCCACCCGGGAAGATATATTTTTGAATGAAATCAACACCATTGCGGTAGACGTCCCAGCGATGGTCGGCGACAGTGATGATCTGCAACGTGGCCTGCGCGCCTGGTTTGAGCCTTTCGCGGACGGTTTCAAAATAAATCGGCCAGTATTTCTCACCCACTGCTTCGAACATCTCGATCGAGGCGATGCCATCATACTGCCCACGCTCGTCCCGGTAGTCCTGCAACTTGAATTCAACAAGATCAGAAAGACCAGCTTTCTCAATACGTTCTTGCGCAAACTTCAACTGCTCTTGGCTGATGGTCAGCCCTGTGACCCGCAAGCCACGCTCTTTCGCGGCATATTCAGCGAAGCCACCCCAGCCACATCCGATTTCAAGGATATGATCGCCGGGTTTTGCGCCCATCTCGTCGACAAGGCTGGCATATTTTGCCGTCTGCGCCTTCTCCAGACTTTCCTGTCCGGTTTCGAACAAAGCGCTGGAATAAGTCATCGTATCGTCCAGCCATGCGGAGTAAAAATCATTACCCAAATCATAGTGATACGAGATGTTCTTTTTGGCCTGCTTGCGGCTGTTTCCGTTTAGCCAGAACCGCAAACGCTCATAAGCCTGCACCAGAAACTTGCCGGTGAAATCGTCGTAAACCGTTTCGGTGCCCAGATGCACCAGGTCCATAAAAGAGCGCAGGTCTGGCGTGCTCCAGTCACCTTCCAGATAGGCGTCCGAGAACCCAAGCTCACCTTCACGCACTAGTCGGGCAAAAACGTCGGGGTTATGGATATCTACCTGCGCGATTGGTCCGGGCTTGGCCCCTTCGGTGCGAAACACGCGGCCATCAGGCAGCACAATGTCCAGGCGACCGGACTCCATCTTTCGCAACATCTTCGTCACTTGCGTGAAGTATCGTGGCAGGTTTTCTTGCCCATCTGTCGTTGTCAGGATCATCCGCTCTCCCCTATGCGGTTGTTGGCGTAGGCTAGGCCGAGTTTGTGTTTCTGGCAAGTTTTCAGTTCCTTACTGGTTCTTGTAGTGTTCATAGGCCGCCAGCGCGCGCCTGCGCCCGTCGGCCAATTCGACAACGGGTTGAGGGTAGCCGTCATCTGGGGCCAGCCCCCAAGCGCGCGGGATGGCCTCAAAATAGGCAAGCGCGGTGTCGGGCGGATTGGCTTGTCCTTCAGCGATCCACCGCCGGACATATTCGCCGTCTGGGTCAAACTTTTCTTGCTGCGTGACCGGGTTGAACACTCTAAAGAACGGAGACGCATCCGGCCCCGATCCGGCCACCCACTGCCAGCCCATCGCATTGGCGGCGATGTCCCAGTCAATCAGGCAATCCTCGAACCACCGCATCCCGATTTTCCAATGTGTCATCAGATGCTTGGTCAGATAGCTTGCCACGATCATACGCGCGCGGTTGTGCATCCGTCCCGTCACATACATCTCACGCAGACCGGCATCCACCACTGGTATACCTGTTCGGGCCCGCGTCCAGGCCAGAACCTCGGGTTGGTCAGTGCGCGTTTGCCATGGAAACTGATCCCATTCGGGCTTCCAGTTCTGATATGTGATATGCGGCCAGTGAAACATCAGGTGATGGGCGAACTCGCGCCAGACAAGCTGACGCAGATAGGCATCCGAGCCCGACACCCCGTTCAGGGCAGCATTCTGTACCGCGTGCCAAATACGCCGAGGGCTGATCTCCCCCAGCGACAGGTATTCCGACAGGGTTGAGGTCCCCTCGGACGCCAGCAGGTCGCGGTTTCGGGAATAGTCAGGCAGACGATTCAAGAACCCTTGCAATACGGCCAGTGCCGCAGTTTCGCCCGGCTGCACGAAGCGAGTCACGACCTGCGCGCCCCGGTTCATCGCTGCACTCAAACGCCATGAGGACAGATCTTCGGACTCGGGCCAGTGCACCGGAGGCGTCAATCGAGTCGGCGCGGCCAACGGTTGTGGAACCGCCCGACCCTGAACAGCCCGCCACATTGGAGTAAACACGCGAAACGGCTGACCCGTTTTGGTGGCCACGTTCCAAGGCTCGAACAACAAAGGGCCAGGGAAGGATTTGGCTTCAACCCCTTGGTCTTTAAGGGCAGATTTTAGCTGGGTATCGCGCGAAATGGCATCCAGGTCATAGGCGCGCGACCAATAGACGGCCGAAGCCCCAGTTTCGGCGACAACGTCTTGCAATACTTGCAACGCGATGCCCTTGCGCAGGATCAGACGGCTTCCGGCCTTGCCGAGGGCGCTCTGAAAAGCCTCAATCCCCAGACCCAGCCGCCATTTCGGCGCAGCGCCCAATTTGTCCGTCAGATCATCACAGATGAACAGCGGGATGACGGGCCGACCGGTGGCGGCGGCCGCGCTTAGCGCTGGGTGATCTGACAGGCGCAAGTCCCGCCGGAACCACATGATGATCGCAGATTGCTGTTCCATAACCGCCCAGATGTTTTTCCCATTTTACGGGAGTGGACGGGAACTGGATCACAAAACGGCGTCAAGTGCATTCAATAATTGATCAATTTCCTGTTGCGATGTGTAGTGCGTAAAGCTGACCCGCAACACGCCCTGCGCCGGATCGACCCCCATCGCCTGCAACGGACGCCCGGCGTAGAAATCGCCTCCACCCGCCATAATCCCGTGTGTGGCCAATTCACCCGCCACCTCTTCCGCATTTCGGTTCAACGCCAAAGCAACCGTGGGTGCGCGCTTTTCTGCATCAGCGGTGCCAATCAAGCGCACAGCATTGCGGTTTGACACCGCATCCAGCAACGGCTGCAGCAATGACACCTCGTGCCCACGCATCAGATCATGCACGAACGCTCCACGCTGAGTGTCGGACCCGTCGGGACCACCGTGATGAACGCTGAGTGCGGCGATATAATCCGCCATGCCAGCACTGGCCGCGATCTGCGCATGATCGGGTCCGGCAGGCGTGAACCGCTTATACAGCACATCGCCGTTGAAAAAATGCGCCTGGTTGGGCAGCGTCTGCCCCAATTTTCGCCGGACCACCATACATCCTTGATGCGGACCATAAGTTTTATAGGCTGAAAACAGATAGATATCCGCCCCCAGCTCATCCACATTCGGAAGGCCGTGCGGCGCGTAGGACACCCCATCAACACAGACAAACGCACCCGCTGCATGCGCAATAGCGGTGATCTCGGCCACCGGATTGATCTCACCAACTACGTTCGAGCAATGGGGGAAACAGACCAGACGCACCTTGTCGTCCAGCAGGTTTGCCAGATCCTGCGGGTCAAGCGAGCCGGTCTCGGGGTCGATTTGCCACTCCCTGACCTCAATCCCATCCTCGGCCAAGCGCCGCCACGGGCCGGAATTGGCCTCATGGTCCTGATTGGTGACGATGATCGCTTCACCCGGCTGCATCCACTGCCGAAATGCCTGCGCCATGACATAAGTGTTCTGCGTGGTCGAAGGGCCAAAGCTTAACTCATCGGTGTCGACGCCCAGAATAGCCGCCAAGCGCCGACGCGCCTCGTCCATCTCGGCGCCCGCTAGACGACTGGCCTCATAGGGCGCATAGGGTTGTACTTTGCGTTCGGTATAGTAGCGAAACAGCCGGTCCAGCACGGGCTTGCATGTGTAAGACCCACCGGCGTTTTCGAAAAAGGCCTGGCCTTGCAGAGATGGTTCGGAAAAGGCGGGAAACTGCGCGCGGACAAAGTCTATATCCAAAGTGCTCATGGCACGGAACTCCTTGATCATGCAGGTCAATCTTTTAAGGGACCGGGCATGATTCCGGCCTCTTCGGACATCATGGCAGGTCTTCCAGCCGAGCCGCCGCAGCCGCGACGACAGCCCCAGCACAGGCAAGGACGCGGCCAAACTGCCCAGACCGACCAATCCCGTCAAGCGCCCGAACAAAAAAAGCCGGGCGCGATGGCCCGGCTTTTGTCACATATGGGTGAAGGCTTAGCCCTGAACCTTGGTATAAGTCCCTTCACCGGCAAGGATTCCCCGGAAGCCGCCTGGTTCGTCCAGACCAAACACGATGAGCGGCAGGTTGTTGTCTCGCGCCAACGCAATGGCCGAGGCGTCCATAACCCGCAACCGTTTTGCCAGCACGTCATCGTAGGTGACTGTGTCATAGCGCACCGCGTCCGCATGTTCTTTGGGGTCTTTGTCATAGACACCGTCCACGCCGTTCTTCCCCATGAATATCGCCTCGCAAGCCATTTCATTTGCTCGCAAAGTAGCCGCAGTGTCGGTGGTGAAATAAGGGTTCCCGGTCCCCGCTGCAAAGATGCAGACCCGCTTTTTCTCAAGGTGCCGTACAGCACGGCGACGGATATAAGGTTCGCACACCTCATCCATGCGAATAGCCGAGATCACACGGGTGAACACCCCGATCTCTTCCAACGCGGATTGCATCCCCAGCGCATTCATCACCGTGGCCAGCATCCCCATATAGTCCGCCGTCGTCCGCTCCATCCCCTGCGCCGAGCCGCTGAGACCCCGGAAAATATTGCCGCCGCCGATCACCATGCAGATCTCAACACCCAGATCATGCACCGATTTGACCTCTTGCGCGATGCGCTGGACGGTCGGCGGATGTAGGCCAAACCCTTGGTCGCCCATCAGCGCCTCGCCAGAGATCTTCAGCATCACGCGACTGTATTTGGTTTTCGGGGTATCGATGTCTGGGGAAAGGGTCATGTTGCGCTCCGGGCTGGCACGGGTTTAATTCCGGCGCAAAATGAAGCAAAACCGCGACAGGTTCAATGCGGATCATGAGGAACAAGTCAGCCCCGATGGCCAAAACAGATACATCGCCAGTTTGGGACCGCCTGCCCCCTATCCCAGACGATAAACCCGTACTGATTGCGGGGCCGACAGCGTCAGGTAAATCCGAACTTGCACTTCGGATCGCCGATGAATTTGGCGGCATCATCGTCAATGCAGATGCCAGTCAGGTGTATGACTGCTGGCAGGTGATCTCGGCCCGCCCCTCGACTGAGGATGAGGCCCGCGCACCGCATCTGCTCTATGGTCATGTCGCGTATGATCAGGATTATTCGACCGGCCATTGGCTGCGCGAGGTCACACCCTTGCTGACCGGCCCACAACGCCCGATTATTGTTGGGGGCACGGGGCTGTATTTCTCGGCCTTGACCGAGGGCATGGCTGAAATACCCGCTACTCCGCCAGAAATACGTGCCGAGGGCGACCAGCTTGACCTGCAAACGTTGAGCAAGGGTGTGGATGCCGAAACTCTGGCCCGGTTGGACCGGCAAAACCGCGCCCGCGTCCAGCGCGCTTGGGAAGTGCAGCGCGCCACCGGACGCAGCCTGCGGGACTGGCAAGCTGATACTCCGCCGCCTATTCTGAGCCCGGACGACACGGTGCCGATCGTATTTGACGTGGACAAACAATGGCTTCTGGATAGGATCAATCGCCGTTTCGATCTCATGCTAGATACAGGCGCTTTGAATGAAGTCGAGGCGATGCGATCCCTCTACGACCCCTCTCTTCCCGCCTTCAAGGCCATCGGTGTCCCCGAGCTTATGTCATATCTTGACGGCCAGCTTTCCCTGGATGCCGCCCGAGATCGCGCCACGATCTCGACCCGCCAGTTCGCCAAACGACAACGCACCTGGTTTCGAGCACGGATGAAAAACTGGATTCACGTTGATTTCTCAAAGTGATACTAGCGCAACTTGCCACCGCGATAGACGGCAAGAATTACGCGCCATCGATGATCCGAATCCCTTGTGTTAATGGGAACCCGCCAGGCATCTTGAGCCAGGACACGATCCCGTATTTCCAGGCTGCGACCCTCCACAATGTCGCTTTTGTCTCCTGAATGACGATTTCGAACGTTGACCTAACAGAATTTCTGGTGCCGAATGAAGGCATGGGGATGTTCAGTATCACAGCAACGAATACCCGCGGACGCGCTGCACGCTTCTTTCGGCGTTGAGCGGTTCCACTCACAAATCACAAAAATTGATGTCACAGGGAGAGACATAAATGACAAAGCAAACCTTGACCGGAGCACCGATGCACTGGGCGGCGGAGATGCACGCACAGGAATATCGTGACGGCAAGCTCAGCCGGCGCGAGTTCATGGCTCGCGCCACCGCGTTGGGCGTTGCCGTGCCCGCCGCTTATGGCATGATCGGACTGAATTCACCCGCAGCCGCGCAAGAACCGCAGCGTGGCGGCACCATCCGTTATCAGATGGAAGTGCGCGCGCTGAAGGATCCGCGCACCTATGACTGGACCCAAATCGCCACTTACACCGCTGGCTGGCTGGAATATTTGGTCGAATACAACAATGACGGCTCGTTCAAACCCATGCTGCTGGAAAGCTGGGAGGCCAATGACGACGCGACAGAATACACTCTGAACGTCCGCAAAGGCGTCAAGTGGAACAATGGCGACGACTTCACCGCCGAAGACGTGGCACGCAACATCACCGGCTGGTGTGATGCGGGGCTAGAGGGCAACTCGATGGCATCCCGCATGGCATCGCTGATTGACGAGGCCACGCAGAAGGCCGCGGACGGTGCAATTACAGTTGTGGATTCCCATACCGTCAAACTGACGTGTAACGCGCCCGACATCACCATCATTCCCGGCATGGCGGACTATCCGGCCGCCATCGTACACAGTAGCTTTGATGCCAATAACATGCTGGCCAACCCTGTCGGCACCGGCTTTATGATCCCCGAAAGCCACGAGGTCGGCGTCAAAGGTGTGCTCGTGCGCAACGAAGGCTTTGACTGGTGGGGCTATGAGGCCGGCAAAGGCGGCTATATCGACCGGATCGAGTTTATCGACTACGGCACCGACCCGGCAGCCTTCCTGGCCGCCTATGAGGCCGAAGAGATCGACATGAACTGGGAATCGGTCGGCGAATTTGTTGACATCTTCGACGGCATCGGCCTGACCCGTTCGGAAATCCCCTCGGGCTTTACCATCGTCATTCGTCCGAACCAGTTGGCCGAAGACGCCAATGGCAATAAGATCTATGGCGACAAACGTGTGCGTCAGGCGCTGGCCATGGCCGTGGACAACAATGTCTGCCTCGAGCTTGGTATGTCCGGCTACGGCATCCCTGCCGAGAACTGCCATGTAGGTCCGATGCACCCCGAATATGACTCGGCGGTGACCCGTATTCCCTATGATCCGGCAGGTGCCAAGGCCCTGATGGAAGAAGCGGGCATGGCGGACTTCGAGCACGAAGTTCAGTCGATCGACGATGACTGGCGTCGCAATACCACCGCTGCTGTGGTTGCGCAGTTGAACGATGCGGGCATCAAGGCCAAACACACGGTTCTGCCCGGCTCGACCTTCTGGAACGACTGGACGAAATACGCCTTTTCCTCGACCAACTGGAACCACCGCCCGCTGGGCACGCAGGTTCTGGCCTTGGCGTATAAGTCAGGCGTGGCGTGGAACGAGTCCGGCTTTGCCAATGCCGAGTTCGATGCGCTTCTGGCCGAAGCTAACTCGATCGCCGATGTGGACAAGCGCCGCGAGGTGATGGCCAAGCTGCAAACGATCATGATCGAAGAGGGTGTGACCATCCAGCCTTATTGGCGGACAGCAATGCGTCACCACCGTGACAACATGGTTGGTGTTGAAAAGCACATCGCGGACCTGCCGCAGCTGTATAAGTTCGGCATCGTCTCTTAAGCCGACACCTACAGGGCCGCGCCGTAAGGGCGCGGCCTTTTCGTCGGCGCTGACCCGGCGAAAATACTAGCGACGCGCACGGCCTGAAACCAGCGCCAGCCGACCAACAGGGGCTATCATGGGACTATTCATTCTAAGGCGGGTCGGGATCATGCTGTTGACAGCATTGTGCCTGACATTCCTGGTCTTTTTCCTCACCAACCTGTATCCGAACCTCGAAAAGCTTGCCAAAACGCAGGGCAACTTTCGGATGTCGGATGAACAGGTCGAGAGTTTTCTGGAAAAAGGCGGCTATCTTCAGTCAACGCCCATAAAATATGGCGAATGGCTGGGTGTTCTGCCGTCGTACCGGCACACCAACGAAGACGGAACCATTCAGGGCCGATGCATCCTTCCGGGTAAAACCGCCGAGGAATCCCCCAATTTCTGCGGTATCTTGCAGGGGTATTGGGGCTATTCCACAGTCTTCAAAGAAGAGGTCGGAACAGTTGTCGGCACACGTCTCGCCCTAACCGGTCGGCTGATGTTCTGGGTGATGCTGCTGATGGTCCCTTCGGCACTGATCCTTGGCGTTCTGGCGGGCATGAAAGAGGGTTCGGCCACCGACCGCACGCTGTCCACCTTTGCCATCACCACGACAGCGACACCGGAATATGTGTCAGGCGTGATCTTCATCGCAATTTTCACTTCATCCGCCGTCGGATTGAAGTGGTTCAAGGGCACGGCCACGCAGGCTATGGAGAACCCGACATTCGAGAATTTCTTCCTGCCCGTGCTGACGATTGCGCTTTACGGGATGGGTTATATCGCTCGGATGACCCGCGCCTCGATGACCGAGGTAATGACGGCACAGTATATCCGTACCGCGCGGCTGAAAGGCGTGTCCTTCTCGAACATCGTCATGAAACACGCGCTGCGCAATGCGCTGATCGCCCCCTTTACCGTCATCATGTTGCAGTTCCCATGGCTGCTGAATGGTGTGGTGATCGTCGAGACCCTGTTCAACTACAAGGGCTTTGGTTGGGCGCTGGTGCAGGCGGCGGGGAATAACGACATCCAGCTCTTGCTGGCGATTTCGGTCGTGTCGGTCTTTGTGGTGCTGGTGACGCAGCTGATCTCGGATATCGGCTATGTCTACCTCAACCCGCGTATTCGCATTTCTTAAGGGAGGGTTAGATCATGGAACCACTTACCTGGACCGGCTCTATCGCCTTCCTCAACCCGCTGATCGCCTTGGCGCTGGCACTGATGGCGCTGTCCGTTGTCGCCTGGATGCTGGCGAGCATCATCCTGCCCGAGGATCAGATGACCGTGAACCCGGACGGCACGCTCACGTCCAGTTCGGGGCTGCGAAATATGATCCAAGCCGCGATGCGATACAGTTTTCTGGCCAGTGTCGGCCTTGCGGTTGCCTATATCGTCCTTGGCATCCTGATGGGCACAAACGCCGGGATCATCGGCGCCATGTCCCAGCAGTTTCTGCCGGTTTGGATGTCGCTGATCCTGCTTTACGCCATGTCGATCGCGTTCAAGCGCAAGCTGGGTCTGTATGGCAAGCTGTTCGACAGCCCCATCGGCATGATCGGGTTCGGCCTTGTGATGTTCTGGGTGTTTACCGGAATTTTTGGGGCGATGGATCTGATCGTCACCCATGACCCGCTGGACCAGATTTCGGGCATGAAGAACAAAGTACCAGGAACGCCTTTGTCCAGTTTGGAAGAGGGTCAATACGCCTGGTATCTGCTGGGCGGAGACAACTTGGCCCGCGACGTGTTCAGCCGCATGGTCAAAGGGGCCTGGATCGTGGTGCAGATCGCCCCGCTGGCAACGATGTTCGCCTTCATGGTCGGGATCACGCTAGGCTTGCCTGCCGGGTACTATGGCGGGCGTCTGGACACGCTGCTGTCCTTCCTGGCCAACCTGATCCTGGCTTTCCCGGTGATCCTGTTGTTCTACCTGCTTGTCACGCCCGAGATCGTGGCGACAGGGGTGCCGAACTATATGGCCGCTGTCCTGTTTGTCTTTCCGATCATCTTTTTGGGGGTGTTACTGAACTCTCGTTACTATACACGTCCGAATTTCCGCACGCCGCTGCTGATTGGTGTGCTTGGAGTGGCGCTGTGGCTGTATCTATCGCTGATCTCGACCGGCGGGTACATTGTCAACACCGACAGCTATAGCATCTGGGGTCTGCCAACCTATCTGGACCTATTCGACATCCCTGGCGGTATTTTGGTGGTGTTTGTCTCGGTGGTCTTTGTTAACTCGCCCACTGTGTTCCGTATCGTTCGCGGGCTGGCGCTGGATATCAAAACCCGCGACTATGTGGCGGCGGCGCAAACGCGAGGCGAAGGCCCCTGGTACATCATGCTATGGGAGATACTGCCCAATGCGCGTGGTCCGCTGATCGTCGATTTCTGTTTGCGGATTGGCTACACGACCATTCTTTTGGGGACCTTGGGTTTCTTTGGATTGGGTCTGCCACCGGAAAGCCCGGACTGGGGTTCAACGATTAACGAGGGGCGTAAGCTGCTGTCGATCTATCTGCACCCTGCCCTTCCGCCTGCTTTGGCCCTCTTGTCACTGGTTCTGGGTTTGAACCTGCTGGCCGACGGTTTGCGCGAAGAAAGTCTGAAGGACTGATTGTGATCGAGGCCGGGGGGCCAGCCCCCCGGACCCCCCGGGATATTTTTAGCCAGATGAAGGGATCCCCCTGACTCTCGCGAGGAGTAACAAGATGAACAAACTGGCGGATTATGACGGGCCAATTCTTGAGATCGACAAGCTTTCGATCTCGTTTTTTACCCGGTTGAGGGAAATTCCCGCCGTTATGGATTTCTCGGTCAGCGTGCAACCTGGTGAGGCTGTGGGGCTGGTTGGTGAGTCTGGCTGTGGCAAGTCCACGGTTGCATTGGGTGTCATGCAGGATTTGGGCAAGAACGGGCGCATCGTTGGCGGCTCGATCAAGTTCAAAGGGCGTGATCTGGGTGAGATGACTACCGAGGAGTTGCGCGACATTCGCGGCAACGAGATCGCGATGATCTATCAGGAACCGATGGCATCGCTGAACCCAGCGATGAAGATCGGTAAGCAGTTGATGGAAGTGCCGATGATCCACGAAGGCGTAGGCGCGGAAGAGGCTTATGCCCGCGCGTTGGAGGTTGTCACCGATGTGCGCCTGCCCGACCCCGAGCGAATGCTGAATTCTTTCCCGCATCAGCTCTCTGGCGGACAACAGCAGCGCATCGTGATCGCCATGGCATTGATGTCGAAACCGGCGCTTTTGATTCTGGATGAGCCAACGACCGCGCTGGACGTGACGGTTGAAGCGGCTGTGGTCGAACTGGTCAAGGATTTGGGCAAGAAATACGGCACCTCGATGCTGTTTATCTCGCACAATCTGGGGCTGGTGTTGGAAACCTGCGACCGGCTTTGCGTGATGTATTCGGGTGAGGCGGTCGAGCGCGGCTCGATCAAGGATGTGTTTGACGAGATGCAGCACCCCTATACACAGGCGCTGTTCCGCTCGATCCCTTTGCCTGGGGCCGACAAGAACACGCGCCCGCTGGTGGCCATTCCGGGGAACTTCCCCCTGCCCCATGAGCGCCCGCCGGGCTGTAACTTTGGGCCGCGCTGTGACTATTTCGAAGAAGGGCGTTGTGATGCTCAGGATATCCTGATGCAGGCTGTGCCCGGAAATGACCGACACCATACGCGCTGTCTGAAATTCCAGGAGATTGACTGGAACGCACCGATCACCGTTGGGGAACAAAAGGAAAAGGCTGCGATTGGCCGCACAGTTCTGAAGATGGACAATCTGAAGAAATACTATGAGGTCGCGGCGAATGCGCTGTTTGGCGGCGGCGAGACTAAGGTGGTGAAGGCCAACGAAACGCTCAGCTTTGAGGCGCATGAATCCGAGACATTGGCCATTGTGGGCGAATCCGGCTGTGGCAAGTCTACGTTTGCCAAGGTGTTGATGGGGCTGGAAACGGCGACGGATGGGCAAATCCTTCTGGACAATCGCAACATCGAGGCCGTGCCAATTGAAGAGCGGGACGCCAAGACGGTGGGCGAAGTTCAGATGGTATTCCAGAACCCGTTTGACACGTTGAACCCGTCGATGACCGTTGGCCGCCAGATCATCCGCGCGCTTGAGATTTTCGGTGTCGGCAACTCGGAAGCCGAGCGGAAGAAGCGGATGCTGGAGCTGCTTGATCTGGTGAAGCTGCCGCGCGCCTTTGCCGATCGGATGCCTCGCCAGCTGTCTGGCGGTCAGAAACAGCGTGTGGGCATTGCCCGTGCGTTTGCCGGGGACGCGCGGATCGTGGTGGCGGATGAGCCGGTCTCGGCACTGGATGTGTCCGTGCAGGCGGCCGTGACGGACTTGTTGATGGAGATCCAGCGTGAACACAAAACGACTCTGTTGTTCATCAGCCATGACCTGTCGATTGTACGCTATCTCAGCGACCGGGTGATGGTCATGTATCTGGGCCATGTGGTCGAGTTGGGCACCACCGATCAGGTCTTTGCCCCGCCTTATCATCCCTATACCGAAGCGTTGCTGAGCGCGGTGCCCATCGCTGATACGTCAATCGAGAAACAGCATATCGTGCTAGAAGGCGATATTCCTTCTGCGATGAACCCGCCTCCGGGCTGTCCGTTCCAGACGCGGTGCCGCTGGAAGTCCGAGGTGCCGGGTGGCTTGTGCGAACAGCGCGTTCCGCCGGTGAAAACTCTGGCCGAGGGACATCAGGTCAAATGTCATTTGGCCGAGGATGTCCTGGAACGTATGGAGCCGGTCATCAAGATTGCAGCTGAATAAAACACAAAGGCCAGCCGCAGGGTTGGCCTTTTACCTATTGGGACGGGAAGCGGAGTTTAACCGCCCCAGATCACCCTGACGTAATTCTGCGTTTCTTTATACGGCGGAACGCCACCATGTTTTTCCACCGCGCCCGGACCAGCATTATATGCCGCCAGCGCCAGACGCCAGGATTTGAACTTGCGGTATTGAGCGGACAGATAGCGCGCGCCACCTTCCAGATTTTCCCGTGGGTCCAGCGGGTTGACGCCAAGCGTTCTTGCTGTCGCAGGCATAAGCTGTGCCAAACCTAGTGCTCCCTTATGCGAGACAGCATTGGGGTTCCAGCCGCTTTCCTGCTGCACCAACCGCAAGAACAAGTCTTCGGGGACGTTATGCTTACGCGCCGCTTGCCGCGCGATGGTCAGATACTGGCCTTTGTATTTCCCATTATAACGCTGGCTGAACTGACGCCTCGGCGTCTTTGGCTTATAGCGCTCGGAATTGCGGTATTGTGTGGCCGCTCGCGAATCCAACACCTTGGATTGCTTGAGGAAAATGTCCTTGCGGCTTTTCGTCGACAAGGTATCCGCCTCAGCCGGGGCTGAGACCAGTGCACAGCATAGCACCGAAAAACTCGCTAACAACAACCGCATAAATGCCGATCCCGATCTCTACGAACCTGAACGAGTATAGATATTTCAGCAAAGAATGAAAGCTTGGTAAATCATGCCTAAAGAATTAGCGCGCTCATTTTCGCGTCATCAACCATGTTTCAACCAAAGCGCAGGCCGTATAGGGTCGCAGAAATAACAGGTGCCAGATTCGGGCACTGCTCAGTCAGACAAGAACGAGGGAATATATGGCGGGTTCAGTCAACAAAGTCATTCTGATCGGAAATCTCGGTGCCGACCCTGAGGTTCGGTCGTTCCAGAATGGTGGAAAGGTTTGCAACCTGCGCATCGCCACGTCTGAGACATGGAAAGACCGCAATACCGGCGAACGCCGGGACCGAACGCAATGGCATACGGTCGCCATCTTCTCGGAGCCCTTGGTGCGTGTGGCCGAGCAGTATCTGCGCAAAGGCAGCAAGGTTTACATCGAAGGCCAGCTTGAGACCCGCAAATGGCAGGATCAGTCCGGACAGGATCGATATTCGACCGAAGTGGTTCTGCGCCCTTACCGCAGTGAACTGACCATGCTGGACGCGCGCGGTGAAGGTGGCGGCGGTGGTGGGTATGGCGGCGGCCAATCCGGTGGCGGCTATGGCGGTCAGGCCGGTGGCGGCTATGGGGATCCTTATGGTGGGCCGTCCGGGTCTCCGGCCCCTGCATCCGGCGGTATCGACGACGACGAGATTCCGTTCTAACCAAGACGGAGAAATATCATGACATGGTCCTTCTCACTCGGCCGGATATTGGGGTCGGAACTGAGGGTCCATGTCACCTTTTTCCTGTTGCTGGCCTGGGTCGGGTTTGCCGCCTATTCCAGCGGAGGTCTGGCGGCCGCGGTTGAAAACCTGATCTTCGTGCTGGCGCTATTTGCCTGTGTGGTCGCCCATGAATTTGGCCATGCGCTGATGGCCCGGCGCTATGGGATCAAAACGCCTGACATCACCTTATTGCCAATCGGCGGACTGGCTCGGCTCGAGCGGATGCCGGAAAACCCCATGCAAGAGGTTTGGGTGGCGCTGGCAGGCCCTGCGGTCAATGTTGCAATCTGGGTCTTGCTGGTTCTTCTGGGCGCGGGAATGCCTCTTGAAACCATGGCTCAGATCGACAGCACCGGCCCCGGCCTGCTGAACCGTCTGGCTTATGTGAACCTGCTGTTGGCCGCGTTCAACATGATCCCCGCCTTTCCGATGGATGGCGGGCGTGTGTTCCGTGCCCTGCTGTGTCTGAAAATGGATCGCGTCAAAGCCACACGGGTCGCCGCGCTGGCGGGACAGGCGGTGGCGGTCGGGTTCGGGTTCCTTGGGCTCAGCACCGGGAATGCGCTGTTGGTGCTGATCGCGGTATTCGTCTTCGTAGCAGCAAATGCCGAAAGTCAGGACGTGACCATGCGCTCGGTCGCGCGGCGCGTGCTGGCGCGCGATGCGATGATCACCGAATTTCACGCTCTTTCCCCCGACGACACGCTGGCGACCGCCGCGCAGGCCGTCATCCATACCACGCAGCATGAGTTTCCGGTGCTATCCCCCGATGGCAAGCTGCAAGGCTTTGTCACGCGCAATCGCCTGTTCGCGGCCCTTGCCGATGAAACACCCCGGTCCAATCCGGCCACTTCGATCATGGAACCGGACATTCCAAAAGTTCGCTTGACCGACGGGTTGGAGGCCGTGCTGGACGGGCTGCATAAAGGCGCCCCAGCCATTGCGGTTTGCACTGCTTCGGGGGCGATGGTGGGCTATATCACACGCGAGAATATCGGCGAGCTGATGGTGCTCAACGGGCGTTGATCAGGCTGTGGCCAGCGCGTCCTGAAGCACCGACAGCACAGCATCGCCCGGTACATCAGAGGTCACGAACGCCTGACCGATCCCGCGCGCCAGAATGAACCGCAACTGACCGTCGATCACCTTCTTGTCCTGCGCCATCAGATCAACCAGAGCCTCAGCGCCTGGAAGTTCTCCGGGAATGTCCGCCAAATCGGTTTTCATGCCCATCGTACGCAAATGCGCACGCACGCGGCTGGGGTCTTCCTGAGAACACAGACCAAGACGCGAGGACAGCTCGAACGCCAGCGCGCAGCCAATGGCCACGCCCTCGCCATGCAGCAGCCGGTCGGAATAACCCGTTGCAGCCTCAAGCGCGTGACAGAAGGTGTGGCCGAGGTTCAGCAACGCACGGTCGCCCTGCTCGGTCTCATCCCGTGCCACGATATCGGCCTTCATCTGCACCGACCGGGTCACGGCCCGCACCCGCGCCGCCATATTGCCCCCCGCCACATCGGTTCCGTTGTCTTCGAGCCACTCAAAGAAGTCGGCGTCCCCCAGCAGGCCATATTTGACGACTTCGCCATAGCCGGACAGGAAATCCCGATCTGTCATCGTGCCCAGCACCGAGGTATCGGCCAGCACCAGCGAGGGCTGATGGAAGGCTCCGATCAGGTTCTTGCCCTGTGGTGCATTGATGCCGGTCTTGCCCCCGACGGAACTGTCCACCTGCGCCAGCAGCGAGGTCGGGATTTGTACGAACCGAACACCGCGCCTCAAAACGGCCGCGGCAAAGCCCGCAAGGTCGCCGATCACGCCACCGCCCAACGCGATGACAACATCCCGACGCTCAACCCTTTCGGCCAGCAGCCACTCGACAGCACGTTCGAAATGAGGCCAGCTCTTGGTCGCCTCACCCGCAGGCAAGGCCAGCGCCGACATCTCGATCCCAGCTGTCGCCAGCCCCTCGCGCAGCCCATCCAGATGCAGAGCGGCCACGTTCTCATCCGTCAGGGCGGCGACTTTGGGCCGGTGCAACAACGGCGCGATCCGCGTGCCGGACTGCGCCAGCAAGTCTGGCCCGATTTCGACATCATACGCGCGTTCGCCCAGCTCAACATGTACGGTTTGGTGCATTTATTTTTGTTCCAGAACATCAGGCCGCTTGAGCAAAGCCTCGACAACGCGGCCAACCATATTGTCGATCGAAATCTCACCGTCCGAGGTCACAGTCAAATCGGCCTGCTGGTAAACCGGCACGCGCGCCTCATATATCCCTCGCAATGTCGCATAAGGGTCGTCGGTGCGCAGTAAGGGCCGGGTATCCTTGTGCTTGACCCTGTTCCACAACACGCTCAGATCAGCATTCAGCCAGACGGAAACGCCGCGTTCGGTGATCATCTTGCGGTTCTGCTCGGACAGAAACGCGCCGCCGCCGGTAGACAGAATGCCCTTTTCCTCATCCAGCAGCCGCCCGATGACCTGACTTTCCTTGGCGCGAAAGAACGGCTCGCCGTCGCGTTCGAAAATCTCGGGGATGGTCATGTTTGCTGCCGATTCGATCTCGGCATCACTGTCAAGGAACGGGACACCCAGACGTAAGGCCAATGCACGGCCCACGGCGGTCTTTCCAGCCCCCATCATCCCCACCAGAACTACGGTTTTGTGCAACACAAGGTGCTGGACTGGGGCAAGCGTGTCAGTGTTTTGCTTTATTTCGCTCATTTCACCGTGAATGACGTGATCTTAAGAAAAATGCCAGCTATAACTGGGACAAAAGAAAAAATTGAGGCGACGTTGAGCAATGGGCCGTCTGATCAAACTGCTGATATATCTGGTTTGCCTGTGTTTTATCGGGCTGGTGGGCTATGCCTATCTTGGCCCGTTCTTCGGGGTGGATTTCTCGGCCCCGCAGGATGAAGTCCGCGAACCGGTCATCCTGAATGTGGAGTAGGAGCGCAGTTGCCGCGCTTTTCCTGGCCGGAGCCGCACAGGCGCAGCAGGAACCCCTGTCTGCGATCGAATGGCTGACACAACCTCCGGAAAACTTGCCCGGCACCGTTTTGCTGGAACCGCCCGTGTCACAGACCGGCCTGCAGCCGGGGGTCGAGGTCACAGCGCTTGAGGCTTTGTTGCCGCCCTTGGGGTTGGTGTCGTCCTCGGTGACAGGCCTGCCGGTCGATATGTGGAAAAACAGCGACCCAGGCAGGCTGGCCGAACTGATCGCCGATGTACCCGTAAGGTATAACCCGGCAATGCAGCGCCTGCTGTTCACCTTGCTGCTGTCCGAGGCGCGTGCGCCATCCGGCCCCAATGCCCAAGAGATATTGCTGCTGGCGCGACTGGATCGGTTGATGCAACTGGGCGCGGCCGATCCTGCGCAATCGCTGGTGCAACTGGCTGGTCCGACCGACAGCCGCGACAGGTTTCAACGTTGGTTTGACGCGACGCTGCTGACGGGCGACGAAGATCGCAGTTGCACCGCACTGATCGCGCAACCGCACCTGTCACAGGATTACGCGGCGCAGATTTTCTGCAAAGCGCGACGCGGCGACTGGGCCTCAGCAGCGCTGACGCTTGAGGCGGCCCATGCGCTGCAAGTGCTGCCCGATGAGGATTTGGCCGTTCTGGACCGCTTCCTCAGCCCCGAACTATTCGAAGACGCCGAATACCTGCCGCAACCTGATGACCCTGATCCGCTGACCTTCCGCCTTTATGAGGCGATTGGCGAGCGTTTGCCCTCGGCCCCATTGCCGCGGGCCTTTGCCAATGCCGACCTACGGGATGTGGCGGGCTGGAAAGCCCAGATCGAGGCGGCCGAGCGGTTGACCCGTGTGGGTGCGCTGACGCCGAACCAGTTGTTGGGGCTTTATACTGAACGTTCGCCTGCCGCTTCAGGTGCGGTTTGGGATCGCGTCGCGGCGGTGCAGCGGTTCGAAACCGCGCTGGATTCCGGCAAGCCCGAGGCCATATCACCCGCCCTTCTCGATGTCTGGACCCAAATGCGCAGCGTCGGGCTTGAGATCCCGTTTGCCGAACTTTTCGCAGACCGGCTGTCGCAGGTTTCACTGACGGATGCCGAAGCCGAGACCTTGCGGTGGCGTATCCTGCTGCTCTCGGACCTTTATGAAAGCGCCGCCCTATCCGTCCCGGACAAAGGCGAGGAGAACCAGTTTTTGGCCGCACTAGCCCAAGGGGATCCGGGGCGCGCGCGCTCGCCATCGCCATTAGCCGATGCGGTTGCACAAGGCTTTGCCTGGGCCGCACCTGTGCCGTCAGATATCGAAACGCTACTAAACAACAGCCAGCTGGGTGAGGCGATTTTGGAAGCGATGAACCTGTTTGCTCATGGCTCTCGCGGGAACCTCGTGGACCTGACTGCTGCCATCGCCACCCTGCGCCGCGTCGGGCTTGAGGATACCGCCCGCCGCGCTGCACTGAACCTGCTGATCCTGCAAGGCACCTGATCATGGCCGCCCCTGCCTCCGCCGAGATTTGGATTTCGACCTTTCTGGAAGCTCAGGCTGCCGAGCTAGGTGCGGCCAATAACACCCTTTTGGCCTATGGCAACGACCTGAAGGATTTTGCCGCTTGGCTGAAACGCCGCAAGATGGGATTTACCGCAGCAGACCGCGACTTGATCGAGCGCTATCTGATCGATTGCGACGCGCAGGGCCTGTCCCAGTCGACCCGCGCCCGCCGCTTGTCTGCGATCAAGCAGATATACCGGTTCGCGTTTGAAGAAGGTTGGCGCGACACCAATCCGGCAATCCAGATCAAGGGTCCGGGCCGCCAGAAACGCCTACCCAAGACGCTGGATGTACCCGAGGTCGATCGCTTGCTGCAAGCCGCGCGCGAAACCGGCCGCTCAAAGGCCGACCGCATCCGCAACACCTGCCTGATGGAGTTGCTTTATGCCACCGGCATGCGCGTGACCGAACTGGTGTCACTGCCAGTCTCGTCGGCGCGGGGCGATCCCCGAATGCTGCTGGTTTTGGGTAAAGGCGGCAAGGAACGGATGGTCCCCCTCTCCCCTCCGGCCCGCGACGCGTTGGCTTTGTGGCTAAACACGCGGGACGCCGCCGAGGACGACACGGTGTCAAAAGGCGGTCAGCGCTCGCGCTACCTATTCCCGTCGCGGGGCAAGTCCGGGCATCTGACCCGGCACATGTTCTTCCACCTGATCAAGGACCTGGCCGTGCATGGTGGCGTATCGCCTGAAAAGGTGACGCCCCACACATTGCGCCATGCCTTTGCTACTCACCTATTGGCAAACGGGGCCGACCTACGCTCGATCCAGACATTGCTGGGTCACGCCGATGTCGCCACAACGGAAATCTACACCCATGTGCTGGACGAACGTCTGGCCGAGCTGGTGCTAGAGCATCACCCGCTGGCGAAAGACCCCTGTGATAAGGGCTAACCCCTTGATCCGCAGGGGCTGCACCCCCATAACGAAGACAACAACCCAAACAACCAAGGACCGATGGAACCCTCTGCTTCTATGATCGACGGCGCATTCTGGTTTACGACCGGCGCCATTTTGCTTTTGCTTATCCTGTCAGGATTTTTCTCGGGTTCCGAAACAGCATTGACCGCCTCGTCACGCGGAAAGCTGCGGGCGCAGGCCGACAAAGGCTCGCGCGGGGCGCAGAAGGCGCTGGATATCACCGATGACAATGAACGTCTGATCGGCTCGGTCCTGCTGGGTAATAACCTCGTGAACATCCTCGCGGCCTCGCTGGCAACGGCGCTGTTCACCAAGCTGTTTGGTGAAAGCGGCGTAGCGCTGGCAACGCTGGTGATGACCTTGCTGGTGCTGATCTTTGCCGAAGTACTTCCCAAGACCTATGCCATCACCAATGCCGAGAAAGCTGCTTCGCTGGTCGCTCCGATCATCAGCGTAGTGGTGACCGTCTTTTCGCCGGTCGTGGCCGCCGTCCGACTTTTGGTGCGGGGTGTTCTGCGGCTGTTTGGGGTTCAGATCGACCCCGACAGCAACATCCTTGCCGTGCGCGAGGAAATCGCCGGTGCGCTGCAACTGGGGCATTCCGAAGGTGTGGTCGAAAAGGAAGACCGCGATCGTATTCTGGGCGCGCTGGATCTGGCGGACCGTGCAGTCGAGGAAATCATGCTGCACCGCTCGAATATCGAGATGATCGACGCCGACGACGCGCCCGAGGCAATCTTGCAGCAGTGTCTGAAAAGCCCTCATACCCGCCTGCCCGTCTTTCGGGACGAGCCCGAGAACATCGTGGGTGTCGTTCATGCCAAAGACCTGTTCCGCGCCATGTACGCACATGCCGGCGACAGTGAAAGCGAAGCCAACCGGCTGGAAAGCTTCGATATCTCGAAGGTGGCCAATGATCCGTATTTCGTGCCAGAAACCACCACTCTGGACGATCAAATGCGGGAATTCCTGCGGATGCACAGTCATTTTGCGTTGGTGGTGGACGAATATGGCTCGCTGCGGGGGTTGATCACTCTGGAAGATATTCTTGAGGAGATCGTGGGCGAGATCGCCGATGAGTTCGACATTGATGAGGACGTCCCCGTCACCCGAACCGAAGATGGTCAGTACCTTGTTGAAGGAGCGATGACGATCCGGGATGTGAACCGCGCGATGGAATGGACCCTGCCTGACGACGAGGCCAATACCGTGGCTGGTCTGGTCATCCACGAGGCGCAGATGATCCCCATAGTGGGTCAAGTATTCTCGTTCCACGGTTTCCGGTTCGAAGTTACCGCCCGTGAAGGTAACCGCATCACTGAGTTGAAAATCCGTCCGCTGTAAAACGTCTCGTGCGACATGTCGCGTCGGAAACGGAACAGTCAGCCCCGGTCTGCCCTTGCACGCTTTGGCCAGATTCAAAGCGGAGGCACAGGCATGAAATCGACAACGCGGGTGGCAGTGATTGGTGGCGGTGTTGTCGGATGTTCGGTTCTATACCACCTGACCAAGCTGGGTTGGTCAGACGTGGTGCTGCTGGAACGTTCTGAGCTGACCAGCGGGTCCACCTGGCACGCGGCGGGCGGGTTTCACACGCTGAACGGCGACACCAACATGGCCGCTTTGCAGGGTTACACGATCCGCCTTTACAAGGAACTGGAAGAGATCACTGGCATGTCCTGCGGGTTGCACCATGTGGGCGGTGTGACGCTGGCCGACAATCAGGATCGGTTCGACATGCTGTTGGCCGAGCGCGCCAAGCACCGGTTCATGGGGCTAGAGACAGAGATCGTTGGCCCTGACGAGATCAAGAAAATCGCACCCATCACCAATACCGAGGGCATCCTTGGTGCGCTCTATGATCCGCTGGACGGCCATCTTGACCCCTCTGGCACCACCCACGCCTATGCCAAAGCGGCCCGGATGGGCGGGGCCGCGATCGAAACCCATTGCATGGTGCACGAGACCAACCAGCGCCCCGACGGCACTTGGGATGTGGTGACAGACAAGGGCACCATCCACGCCGAACATGTGGTCAACGCAGGTGGCCTATGGGCGCGTGAGGTCGGCGCAATGGCAGGGGTCTATTTCCCGCTGCACCCGATGGAGCATCAGTATCTGGTCACCGACGCGATCCCTCAGATCGAGGCCATCATCGACGCAGGCGGAGAGCATCCGCATGTGATGGATCCTGCTGGAGAGAGCTACCTGCGGCAGGAAGGCCGGGGCTTGTGCATCGGCTTTTACGAACAACCCTGCAAGCCCTGGGCCGTGGACGGAACCCCGTGGGAGTTCGGGCACGAGTTGCTGCCCGACGACTATGACAAGATCACCGACAGTATTGAATTCGCCTATCGCCGCTTTCCGGTTCTGGCCGAAGCCGGAGTGAAATCGGTGATCCATGGTCCGTTCACTTTTGCGCCGGATGGGAACCCTCTGGTCGGGCCAGTGCCGGGGCTACGCAACTATTGGTCGGCCTGCGGAGTGATGGCCGGGTTCAGCCAAGGTGGTGGCGTTGGCCTGACGCTGGCTCAATGGATGATTGAAGGCGAGCCTGAGCGAGACGTCTTTGCTATGGATGTGGCCCGCTTTGGCGACTGGATCAGTCCCGGTTACACCCGCCCCAAGGTGATCGAGAATTACCAAAAACGCTTCAGCGTCGCCTATCCGAACGAAGAACTGCCCGCCGCCCGCCCCAACCGAACCACCCCGATGTATGACATCTTCACCGATCTGGGCGCTGTCTGGGGCCAGCAATACGGGCTGGAGGTCCCCAATTACTTCGCTCAGGGCGATGAACCAGACTATGAGACGCCCTCATTCCGCCGGTCCGATGCCTTCAAAGCCACCGGGCGCGAGGTTCGTGCTGTGCGCACTGCCGTGGGCATCAACGAAGTCCACAATTTCGGTAAGTACCGCATCACAGGTCCCAATGCGCGGGCTTGGCTGGATCGGATCATGGCCGGGCGCATCCCGCAACCGGGTCGCCTGTCGTTGACGCCGATGCTGTCGCCCAAGGGTAAGCTGATCGGGGATTTCACTGTCTCTTGCCTGGATGAGACCGAGTTCCGCCTGACCGCCTCATACGGGGCGCAGGCGTTCCATATGCGGTGGTTACTGCAACATCGCGAAGACGGCTTGCAGATCGAAAATATCAGCGACCGGCTGAATGGATTCCAGATCGCAGGCCCGAAGGCAGCAGAGGTTCTGGCCGCCTGCACCCGCGATGATGTCTCGGCGCTGCGCTTCATGGATGTGCGCCGCATGACCGTGGGCATGACCGAGTGCATCGTCCAACGCGTCAGCTATACCGGTGACCTGGGGTACGAGATCTATTGTGATCCGATGGCGCAGCGGCAGCTGTGGTGGACGCTGTGGCAAGCCGGAGAGCCGATGGGCCTGACCCCCTTCGGCATGCGCGCCATGATGAGCCTACGTCTGGACAAGTTCTTTGGATCATGGATGCGGGAGTATTCTCCCGACTACACACCGGCTGAAACCGGGTTGGATCGGTTCATATCCTTCGCAAAACCCGTCGATTTCATAGGGCGTGCGGCGGTCGAACGTGAGGCGCAAAACGGCCCCTCCCGAAGGCTTGTAGCATTCCAGGTCAATGCCGAGGACGCCGACGTCAACGCCTATGAGCCGATCTGGTTGAACGGCAAGGTGGTCGGGTTCTGCACATCGGGCGGCTATTCCCATTTTGCGGAAAAGTCGATTGCCATGGGGTTCCTGCCCGTCGAACACGCGACAGACGGTCAGGACGTCGAGATCGAGATATTGGGGCAACGCCGCCGCGCGCGGGTGATTTCAACCCCACTTTTTGATACGGATGGCTCGCGAATGCGGGGATGACAGCGGGGCGGAACGCGGCCATCTTAAATAAATGAGTCTCATCCCGATCATCCTTTTGGCCGCCGGGCAATCCAGCCGTATGCGCGGCACGGATAAGCTGATGCAAAACGTCGGAGATACTCCTCTTCTGCGCCGCTCAGCCATGACGGCCCGGCAGGTTGGGCCGGTGATCGTCGCCCTGCCCCCGCTCCCTCATCCGCGCTATCAAGCGCTGGACGGGCTAGACCTGACACTGGTCGAGATCCCGGACGCCGCCGAAGGTATGAATGCCAGCCTACGGGGTGCCATGACCCATCTGCCGGCCGAAGCAACAGCCGCAATGGTCCTGCTTGCGGACCTTCCCAACATCACGGCCGAGGATTTAAACAGTGTGGTCAGCTCGGTTACAGAACACCCGAAAAAGTTGATATGGCGCGGCGCAACTAAGGATGGAAAACCCGGTCACCCGGTTATTTTTGACAAATCTCTGTTCGCGGAGCTGCGCCGCCTGACCGGCGATGAAGGTGCGCAAACTGTTGTGCGCGCGCATTCCGACAAGGTGCATCTTCACCCCTTGCCCAATCGGAACGCACTGCTGGACTTGGATACGCCCGAAGATTGGGCGGCATGGCGGGCGCGGCACAGCTTGTAAGGCAGGTCCGTAAAACAAACACGGCCCGGTCTTTGCAGACCGGGCCGGTGCCCAAAACAGGACTACCACTTTTCATCAACCCTGAAAGCGCGGCCAAAGCTGCCTATAAGGCACCTCGGCTATCCGCTGCCGAACCTAAACAAGACCCCCTCGTTAACATGCCGCTCAGCGCTTCCAGTGATCGTGACGAACCTTCGGCACCCCCTAGTGCCGTCGGCTTCCCCTCGCTTGGGCCTAATCATCGTCACCGATTGGTTGAGGGCAAACAACGTAAATTTGGATAGATCGGGTCATTTAGGATGTATCGGAATGGTTTTTCAGCAACATCTCTGAATATTGACTTCTCCCTTAGGTTGCATTCTGCTATTGAAATTTAACGAAAATAGCAGGTCAAATATGCACATTTAACATGTATACCCACCGAAAATCTACGATTATACCTGCGCGACCAATATGTTTTGACACATCTCCACAACCAATAGTCGAACCCTAAGCCAACACCACCTTGGCTTGATCATTTGTTCATCAAATTGAATCAATTCGCGTCTTTTGGAGGATTGGACCGGCAATAGAGGACAATCTCACGATTCGAGCCACGCGATTCGCTCCGTTGACCCGAGTCGTATGACCGACCGGTCGTCATACCACCGTGTCTTTATGGCAAAATTAAGATTTCTTAACCTTTGGCACAGGAAATGATCAGACTGGTGCGCCACCTCCTGAGTTAACGCGCGAACGGAACCGCGCGATAAAACAGGAGACCAAAATGAGCATCCGTAAATCCTCTCTTCTCGTGCCGCGCACGTCCGGCTGGATCGGCGTCAGCGCCCTGAGCGCCGCGCTGCTGGCCACCACCGCCCTGCCCTCGAAAGCGGACGAAGCCCTGGCTGACCTGGTTGAGAGCGTGTCACCCTCGGTTGTGACCATTATCGCGGAACAAGAGGCAAAGCCGACACCGGCACAGGGTCAGAACTTTGACTTTGAGGCCCACCCGTTTGGCGAATTCTTCAAACGTTTCGGCACGCCCGAGGGCTTCAACACACCACAGCGCGGACCGGCACAAGGTCTGGGATCCGGTTTCGTGCTGGACGAGGCAGGCTACATCATCACCAATCACCACGTCGTCGATAACGCTACGACCGTCACCGTTCGCCTGTATGACGACCGCACATTCGATGCTGAAATCATCGGCACCGACCCGTTGACAGACATCGCCGTGTTGAAGATTGACGCCGACGCCGGATTACAGGCCGTTGAACTGGGTGACAGCGACGTGATCCGCGTAGGCGAGGACGTGGTGGCCATCGGCAACCCGTTCGGGCTTAGCTCGACCGTGACTACAGGGATTGTCTCGGCCAAGGGGCGCAACATCTCGCAAGGGCCCTATGCCGAGTTTATCCAGACGGATGCGGCGATCAACAAGGGCAACTCGGGCGGGCCGCTGTTCAACATGGACGGCGAAGTGGTTGGCGTGAACTCGGCTATCTATTCGCCCAGCGGCGGATCTGTGGGTCTGGGCTTTGCGGTAACCTCGAACATCGTCGAGCATATCGCCGCCGACCTGCGCGATGACGGTCAGGTCAGCCGTGGATGGCTGGGTGTCTCGATCCAGAATGTCAGCCCCGAAATTGCCGCAGCCATGGGCATTGACACCTCAACCGGCGCGTTGGTGTCGGATGTGGTCGATGGCAGCCCCGCCGAAGGCGTCTTGCAACAGGGCGATATCATCCTGACCTTCAATGACGAGGCCGTGGACTCCAGCAGTGACCTGCCGCTTCTGGTGGGCACTACCAAGGTTGGCACCGAAAGCACCCTGACGGTGCTGCGGGACGGGACCGAACAGCAGCTGGAACTGACCATCGGCCAGCACCAAAGCGCGGCACTGGACGTTGAAGACCCGGTGGCCGAGGCGACCTCGGGCACCGCACTGGGTGTGACCGTCGCCCCGCTGACCGAAACCACCCGCTCCGAGATCGGTGTGTCCGACTCGGTCAACGGTGTGATCGTGACCGACCTCAAGCCCGACAGCCCTGCGGCAAAAGCGGGCCTGCAACGCGGTGATGTCATCGTCAAACTGGGCAGCCAGGAGACGGACACGCCCGACGCGCTGAAAGCCGCGCTGGACAGCGAAAAGACCGATCCCGCGCTGGTGCTGATCAACCGGGCCGGAAACCAGATCTTCGTGGCGGTGGAAATCGCCTGATCTGACACCCGCGCGCGCCACGTGATGGGGAATATCTGGCGTGCGCCTCCCCGGCGGTTTGTCTTGTCCGCTCTCTGCCGGGACTGCCGGGTGCGCCGCAACGCACCCGGCACGTATCCCATCAAACCCGGTGCCTTACCCGGAAATTTGTGTTTAAATCCCGCTGGAAAGGAGGTCCGATCATGAGCCGCCGTCTGCTGATCGTCGAAGATGACCAAGATACGCGCGACTTCATCGCCAAAGGTTTTGGCGAAGAAGGCTACGTGGTCGAACAAGCTGCTGATGGCCGCGAGGGGCTATACCATGCCACCGATGGCGGGTTTGATGCCATTGTGCTGGACCGAATGCTGCCGGGGCTGGACGGGTTGTCCCTGATCAGGTCCTTGCGGGCCGCGGGGCTGAAGACACCGGTCCTGATGCTGACCGCCATGAGCGCGGTGGACGAACGCGTCAAAGGTTTGCGTTCGGGGGCGGATGATTACCTGGTAAAACCGTTTTCCTTTCAGGAGTTACATGCCCGTATTGAAGCACTCCTGCGGCGTCCGCAGGAATCCGAGGAAAGCGCCATCCTGACCTGCCGCGATCTTGAAATGGATTTGCTGACCCGCAAGGTCACACGCGATGGGCACGAAGTTACACTGACCCCGCGCGAATTCCAGATTTTGGAATATTTCCTGCGCCGCAAGAACCGCGTGGTGTCACGTACCATGTTGCTGGAAGGGGTATGGGACTATCATTTCGACCCAAATACGAATGTCGTCGATGTCCATATCTCGAAGCTGCGGCGTCAGCTGGACGAAGGCGGTGGGCCGCCGCTGATTGAAACCGTTCGCGGTGCGGGTTACATGATATCTGATGGATAACATACGGCTGTCGTTCAATAATTCACGCACGCGCCTGATATTGGCCAGCATGGTGCTCAGCACATTGTTGACCGCGACGGTTCTGGCATTGGTCTACGTCACCGCCAATCGAAGCATCGAGGGCGAGACGCGTTCGGTCGTATCGGCCGAACTCACCGGATTGGCGGATGAATATGAACGACGCGGGCTGATCGGGCTGCTAACAGCGATTGAACGCCGCCTGCCATCCGCCGCCGAGCGGGATGCGATGTACCTGCTGACAGATCGCTTTGGGGCGACACTAGCCGGAAATCTCAAGCAATGGCCAGCAGACATCGCGGCTGGCAGCGGTTGGGTTGATCTGGAACTGCGCCGTGCGGACAATGACCAACTTGTACCCATCTCAGCGGCCTCAATCCGTCTACCCGGCGGTGAGCGCCTGTTGGTCGGGCGAGACGCGCTGGCGCGACAGCAGTTTGACCGGGTCCTTTTGCGCACCGTTGGGATCGTCTTGGTCATTGCCCTGGCACTCAGCATCTTGACCGGGTGGCTGTTCACGCGTCTGGTCTTTTCCCGCCTGTCCGACATCGCAAACACTGCCGAGGATATCGTTTCCGGGGATCTGTCTCGCCGAATGCCAATGCGTGGAACCGGGGATGAGTTCGATCAGGTCGCCGGCACGCTGAACTCGATGCTGGACCGGATCGAAGAGTTGATCAGCAACCTGCGCACCACCTCCAACTCAATCGCCCATGACCTCCGATCCCCACTGTCCCGTCTAAAGCAACGCGTCGAAGCGCTATCGGATCCCACCAAAACCGATCAAGACCGCGATATCGACGTAGCCCGCGCAACAACCGAGATCGACCATGTACTGCGCGTTCTGGGCCAATTGACCGAGATTTCCCGCGCCGAAGCCGGCGTGGGGCGGGAACAGTTCGAAACAGTTGAACTTGAACAACTGGTACGAGATGTGGTCGATCTTTACGATCCCGTCGCCGCAGAAGAGAACATTCGTCTGGTAATTGAAGGAACCGCCGCACCGCTGAGCGGGCATAAACCCCTGCTGTCCCAGGCCCTGTCGAACCTGCTTGAAAACGCCTTGCGCTACGCACCGGAACATACTGAAATCACAATCACTTTGACCGATGATGGTAAGGAGACATACCTAAGCGTCCGCGATCGCGGGCCGGGCGTTGCGCCCGAGGATCTTTCACGCCTTCAAGTGCCCTTTGTGACCCTCGATCCAGCCCGGACCGAACGCAATGCAGGACTTGGTCTGGCGCTGGTATCGGCCATCGCGCATATGCACGGTGGAGAATTCCTGCCGCAGGACGCGGCCCCCGGTCTGAAAGCGACGATCAAACTGGCACACCTTTGATCGCCAAGGTCTTGTTCTTATAGCGTTTATCCTCTGTGACTTCCGCGCCGAACCATTCAGGCGGAACAAAGGATTTGGCGTCTGCCTCGGTCTCAAACTCAACCTCGACCATGTGCAACGGCGTCAGGCCACCCTGAAAAACATCCAACTCAAAAACGCGCCCATCGGACAGCGTTCCAGTGTAACGTTCCTTCTCGACCCGCCGTTCCGTGGTCTCGGGCCAGAAAGTTTCGAACTGCTCGCCCGAGATTTCGGTTTCGCGTTCTACGCGCACTAGTTCTCCGCAACCCTTCAGCGTCAGGAAATAGCGTTCATTCTTTTGCCGCAACCGCAGTTCAGTGGAATCCTCAGGCGCAGTCAAATAGCCCTGGCGGATCACGGCCCGGTCCAGATGCTGCAAGTCTGGAACCGCTGAAACCAGGAATTTCCGTTCGATTTCAGTGCCCATGCCTATGAACCTACATTGCTATCA
The DNA here is from genome assembly GCF_056531325.1 of Ruegeria sp. N8. NCBI lineage: Bacteria > Pseudomonadati > Pseudomonadota > Alphaproteobacteria > Rhodobacterales > Roseobacteraceae > Ruegeria > Ruegeria sp. N8. Next base: position 87,583 of record NZ_JBQFLQ010000002.1, read on the forward strand.
ACGACGGCCAACCTCATCACTAGTAACTATCTCATATGAGAAAAGGCTTTGCCACCGAACCGAGGGGGCTCGCAGGCTGTCATTGGAACAGCCTCCGGAACTGATGTTTGATCTCGGGGTTGTCCAAACCACGGAGATGCGCGATCACACGCTGGCGTTCTGCCTCTTGGCGTTGTTTTAGCACAGTGATCACCCCGCCTGCGGACAGAGCGATCTGGGCGATTTCGGGCTGTTTGGTTTCAACCTGTCGATCCACCAATTCCAGCAACGCTTTTTGCTGAACCGAGAAGTCGTTGAATCGGCCTAGATTATCTTGCAGTTTTTTCAGCGGTTTAAGTATGGTATTTAAAGATTTTTGGTTGAACAAAGGACCAAAGAACTCCATTAAATAACGGAGTTTCTTCCCTTCGATCCTTAGGTCATGGACCAAGGTATCGGGCGAATTCGGCATAATCCGACGCGCCCGTCTGCACAGTTTTCGATAGCGTTTCCAGATCATGGTGCAGGCGAAGTCATAAGCTGCAAGCTCTGCGTTCGGGCCGGTCTGTACACTCTTTGGATCGGTGATTTGTCTGCTCAGTTCCAACATACACCGGTTATAGGACACACTTCTGAATTTCTGAGATAGAACTTTCCATGACCTTTTACGCTCTGCCTCAAACTGTGCAAACATGATCTCGGCACCAACATGAAGGTTTTCCGGTATCATGCTGTAATAATTATTTTTCTCAAGTAGATAGACATCAAGGTCGCGCAACCGGTTGGTCGGGGCCATAAGATCGGAAAACGTTCTCTTCAAGCCCATCGTCTGATGAGGTGAAAAAACTCCTTTGAACAGGCTGAGTACCGAACGGATGCGCCGGAGTGAGACACGGTAGTCATGCAGGAACTCGGTATCGTAATCTGCGATCACACCATTTTCGTTTTGGCGCGCCACCGCCAGATAGGTCCCAATAATCTTGGTCGCCACATCTACAGTGGGTTCTGCTCGAGCGAGGGGGATATCGGGTTTGGCCTGATAACGCGGCGTGTCCGGAGACAGCGCAGTGAATACCCCAGTTGCGTTTCGTATATCTTTGTTTTTTTCAATCGACTTACGGATATTTTTGAATCTTGAAGATGGCCCGTTCACTTGGCACAAAACCACAATCGTCGCACGTCCATGATCCGAAACAAGATCAACCACCTGGCCTTGAACACGTGTCTTTCGCAAGTCGTCGAGAACCGAGAACTTGCGCACCTTCACAGTTCCAGACGCAACCGGAATCAGCGCCCGAAGCGTGGGAAACTTTGCCAATCCTGACCGGACCGCGCCGTTTGGTAGATTTTGAACGAACTGTCCGGCGCCACTGCCCTGCTGCGTCACATGTCGCTTAAAGGAAAACAGATGCAACTTTCCATCAGTTTCAATCAAAAGTTTGCCTTTGGACACAAGAGATTGGTCATGGCAATCTAGGATGTGAAAAAGCCGTTTTGATGACTCGCCGATCGTCAAGTTCCAATGATTCTTGAGCACCCCTTCGATAGCTTTTTCGTCAAACCGACCTAACAAGAAGAACACCAAACTTTCTTTGCCCATCAAAAACCCTCCAGCCGCCCGGATCGCATGTACATCTTGCTGGTAAGCATTTGTTTTTCAGCGATTTCCATAGTCTTGGGCACGAAAGGACCTCATGACGGTATTTGCCCGTGAAATCTTAACTTGGTCCTGCAGGCAAAGTTACTACGACCGGGAGCCATTCACGGTGAAATTCGGATGACAGAGGATACACCGTATCATAAGACTTTTCACATGTCCGATCCCGTCTCATCCATACGCAACCTCGGCCCCGCTTTCGAACAGGCCTGTGCTCGTGCCGGGATACACTCGGCGCAAGGATTGCGGGAATTGGGGCCAGATGCGGCCTACACGAAACTATTGCAGTCGGGTTCTCGCCCGCATTTCATCGGGTACTACGTGCTGGTCATGGGCCTTCAGGGGCGTCCATGGAACGATTGCAAAGGCGAGGAGAAGAAGGCGCTGCGCAAACGGTTCGATGCGATCAAGGCCAGTGTCAGCACCGCGCCTGAGATGCAGATCATCGCTGATCTGGATGCGATCGGCGTGCGGGTCTCGGCTGCGGACCTCAAACCCGAATGAAAAAGGCCGGCCCCGGTGACGGGAGCGGCCCTGAATTCTATTGTGGTTAAAGATTAACCGACCAGTTCAATGCCCGAGAAGAAGTAGGCGATTTCAACCGCTGCGGTCTCAGGTGCGTCGGAACCGTGGACCGAGTTTTCGCCAACCGATTCAGCGAACTCGGCGCGGATGGTGCCGGCGGCCGCGTCTGCGGGGTTGGTTGCGCCCATGACTTCGCGGTTCTTGGCAATGGCGCCTTCGCCTTCCAGAACCTGAACGACGACCGGAGCCGACGACATGAACTCGCACAGCTCGTCATAGAACGGACGCTCGGCGTGAACTTCGTAGAACTTACCGGCTTGTTCCTTGGTCATGTGGATGCGCTTTTGCGCAACGATGCGCAGGCCTGCGTCTTCAAACTTGGCGTTGATCTTGCCAGTCAGGTTGCGGCGGGTTGCATCGGGTTTGATGATCGAGAATGTGCGTTCCAGTGCCATATCGGCCTCTCCTTACAATGTGGCGCGTGGTGTGCGCCGAAATCCATCGCGCGCCGCCTAGCACGGTATGTGGCCCAAGAAAAGTGTTATATGGCGCGGCGCTCAGATCGTGTCCGGCAATGGGTCCAACTGGTCGACCCGCCGAACATAGAGGATGGACAGAAGTCCTGCGAAACTGCTGAGGCACATCATGCCAAGAACGATAAATGGGGCATTCGCGGCAGTAACCAAGGCCCCGGTGGCCATGGTCAGCACGGCCCCCAACGCCACAGTCATCGCGCCAGACAGCCCCGCAGCGCTACCCGCCAATTGCGGACGTACAGACATCAGACCGGCGGTGGCATTGGCGACGGTCAGCCCGTTGCCGAACCCCACCAGAATGGCTGAACTAAAAAAGGTCCAGACGCTGCCGCCCTCGGCTGCGAACACCACAAGACCCACAAGTGGCCCAACCGAGGCAATCACACGCCCAAAAAGAATCATATTATTCAGCCGGGCCCGCGCCGCCAGACGCCCGGTCAGATAGCTGCCCGCCATGAACCCCAGCGTGATGATCCCAATCCCCAACCCTAGTAGCGCGGGGTTCAGATCGAACCACGTTGCTGCAACCAAAGGCGCACCTGTGATAAACGCATAGAACCCTCCAATCGAAAACGCCGCGCAGAAGGAATAGCCCCAAAACCGACGTGAATTGAAAAGCTGCGGATAGAGCCTCATCTGCGCGGCGAAGGTAGCGGTTGTGTTAGTGTTGGTCTCACCCAGATCGCCCCATATCAACGCCAAGAGGCCCGCGCCCAGAAGAAGATACAAAATAAACCCGGCGCGCCAGCCGAATAGCATCTCGAGCAGACCGCCCAGCATCGGCCCCAGCATCGGTGCTAGCGCCATAGCCATCGAGACATAACCCAGCTTTGCCGCAGCCTCATTCGGTGGATGCATATCCCGTATCGCGGCCCGTGCCAGAACCTGCCCGGCCACGACGGCACCTTGCAGCATCCGAAACCCTAGAAACACCCAGATCGACTGCGCCAACGCACAACCGACCGAGGCAATGACGAAGATGACCATACAGATCAGCAATACCGGCCTGCGTCCGAACCGGTCGGACAACGGCCCCATGATCAGTTGCAGGACTGCCGACAGCGCCAGATAACCCGCGATCGACAGGTTCACCAGGCCGTATTCCGCCTCCAGTGCCGCGCCGATACTGGGCAGCGATGGCAGGAACATGTTCAGCGACAGAACCGAAAGCGCCGTCAGCAAAACCAATGTGATCAAGGACGGAGGGGACTGCGCAGGCCGCATCAAACATTCCACTTCATTCAAACATGGCAGCGCTATCACATTGATCCCGTGTTGAACATGCCAAGCCGCTGGCGGCGGCATCATACCTCTGTTAAGAGCGGCCCATGCTACGGATCGAAGACATCAATTACGCCGTTGAAGGCCGCCCCTTGTTCGACGGGGCCAGTGCAACCATCCCCGATGGGCACAAGGTGGGTCTTGTGGGCCGCAACGGCACCGGAAAGACCACTCTGTTCCGCCTGATCCGGGGCGAACTGGCGTTGGAATCGGGCAATATCGTGCTGCCCAAACGCGCACGGATCGGCGGTGTGGCGCAAGAGGTGCCCTCCTCCGATGTCTCGCTGATCAATACCGTTCTGGCGGCTGATACCGAGCGCAGTTCCCTGATGGCCGAGGCCGACAGCGCCACCGATCCCTCGCGCATTGCCGAGATTCAGACTCGCCTTGCCGATATCGACGCCTGGTCCGCCGAAGCCCGCGCAGCCTCGATCCTGAAGGGCCTGGGGTTTGATGATGAGGATCAGCTGAAACCCTGCTCGGATTTCTCGGGCGGCTGGCGGATGCGGGTTGCGCTGGCAGCGGTGCTTTTTTCGCAGCCCGACCTGCTGCTGCTGGACGAACCGACCAACTATCTGGATCTCGAAGGCGCTCTGTGGCTGGAGAGCTATCTGGCCAAATACCCGCACACGGTCATCATCATCAGCCACGACCGCGGGCTGTTGAACCGCGCGGTGGGGTCGATCCTGCATCTGGAAGATCGCAAGCTGACCTACTACGCGGTGCCTTACGACAAATTCGCCGAACGCCGCGCCGAACGCATTGCTCAGGCGGAATCGGAGAACGCCAAGGCCAAGGCCCGCATTGCCCATCTGCAAAGCTTCGTGGACCGTTTCCGCGCAAAGGCCACTAAGGCCGTGCAGGCCCAGTCGCGTCTGAAGATGATCGAGCGCATACAGCTTGTCTCAACCCCGCAAGAGGCCGCCCTGCGCGCGTTCTCCTTCCCTGAGCCCGAGGAGCTGTCGCCCCCGATCATTCACCTTGAGGGCGGTATCACAGGCTATGGCGGCACCGAAGTGCTGCGCCGTCTGAACCTGCGAATTGATCAGGATGACCGCATCGCCCTGCTGGGCAAGAACGGTCAGGGCAAATCGACTCTGTCGAAACTGCTGTCCGACCGCCTGCCCCTGATGGCGGGGAAAATGACCCGCAGCTCTAAGCTGCGCATCGGCTATTTCGCCCAGCATCAGGTGGATGAGCTGTATGTGGACGAGACTCCTCTGGACCACCTGCGCCGCCTGCGCCCGGAAGAGGCACCTGGCAAGTGGCGATCCCGTCTGGCCGGGTTTGGCCTGAATGCCGATCAGGCAGATACAGAGGTCGGGCGTCTGTCGGGCGGCCAGAAAGCGCGCCTGTCGCTGCTGCTGGCCACGATCGACGCGCCGCATATGCTGATCCTGGATGAACCGACCAACCATCTGGACATCGAAAGTCGCGAGGCGCTGGTCGAGGCGCTGACCGCCTATTCCGGCGCGGTGGTGCTGGTCAGCCACGACATGCACCTGCTGTCGCTGGTTGCGGATCGGCTGTGGCTGGTCTCGGACGGGACGGTAAAACCGTTCGAGGGCGATCTGGAAGCCTATCGCGCCCTGTTGCTGGCCCGCGACAAGCCGGTCAAGGAAAAACCTGCAGTTGCGAAACCCAAACGCCCCTCACGCGATGCAATGCTGGCGCTACGCGCCGATCTGCGCAAATGCGAGGACCGGATTGAGAAGTTGACGGATATGCATGAAAAGCTGTCTGCCAAACTGGCTGATCCAGCCTTGTATGAAGATGATCGGATCAACGATCTGGAAACCTGGAACCGCAAATTCGCCGAGGTGGTTGAAGCGATGCAAAAAGCCGAAGCTCTGTGGGTCGCCGCCGCAGAACGTCTGGAGGAAGCCGAAGCGTCATGACATCCCCCGTGACCGAAACCAAAGCCATGATTGCCGGTATGCGCCCCGCGCTTCAGCCCGGTGAATATGCCTTTGTTGTCTGGCCGTCCGACGCAGAATGGCCAAAGGGCACAAGGGCCAGCTGTATCGAGGCCGAGGGCCTTTCGCTGATCGTTCCCTTCGAGGCAGCACAGACCGGCGCAGTCCCTATGCGCTGCATTACCCTGCAGGTGCATTCCTCGCTGGAAGGTGTGGGCCTCACCGCTGCTGTCTCAAGCGCACTTGCACAAGCCGGCATTCCGGCAAACATGGTCGCGGGGTATCACCATGACCACGTTTACGTTCCCAGCGATCAGGCCGATAAGGCCGTGGCAATCCTGACAGAACTTCAGCGCGGTGCCGCAGAATGATCGACCTGGCCTTCTTCATCACCGCTTTCACCACCTTGTTCGTGGTGATCGACCCGTTCGGCACCACGCCGATCTTCGTGGCTCTGACACAGGATATGGACGCCGCGACACGCCGCAAAACGGCGATCCGCAGTTGCCTGACTGCCGTTTGCATCCTGATCGCCTTTGCCGCGTTTGGTGAGGCGGTTCTGGGCTTTGTCGGAATCTCGATGGAGGCCTTCCGCGTCGCAGGCGGCGCGCTGCTGTTCCTGACCGCGCTCGACATGCTGTTCGACCGCCGCACCAAACGGCGCGAGGACCGGGCCGAGGAAGAGGAACATCCCGACCCGTCTGTGTTCCCGCTGGCCATTCCGCTGATCGCGGGGCCGGGCTCGATTGCCACGATCATCCTGCTGGCGGGGCAGCATCCCGGCGTTCTGGGCATTGTCGAAGCGTGTATCGTCATGCTGGCCGTCATGGCGGTAGTTCTGATCTTTTTCCTGTCAGGCGGCGTGATCGCGCGCATCCTCGGCAAGACCGGGTTGAATGTGCTGACCCGTTTGTTGGGGATGCTGCTGGCGGCGCTGTCGGTTCAATTCATTCTGGATGGCCTCAAGGCCTTTGGATTTGCCTCCTGACCCCCCATATACGTGTCAGGTCAACCCGTTAGGATATCGGTATGGATGGGGATAGCATTGCACGTTTGGCGTATCTTAGCCTGTTGGGCGTGGCGGTTGTCGCGTGGTTCATCTCGCAAAACCGGCAGACGCTGAACAAGACGTTGCAACAGGCCATGGCCTGGGTATTCATCTTCATCGGCGTAATCGCCGTCGTTGGCCTGTGGGAAGATATCCGCTCGACCATCAGCCCGGTGCCGCAGTTGACCGTGACCGGCGAAACGATCGAAGTGCCCCGCTCGGCAGATGGCCATTATTACCTGCCGGTCGAGGTCGATGGTCAGACGATCACTTTCCTAGTGGATACCGGTGCCAGCCAGATAGTCCTCAGCTCCCGCGACGCTGAACGGATCGGCGTTGACCTGAACCAATTGAATTATTTCGGACGCGCTCTGACTGCGAATGGCGAGGTACGCACCGCGCCTGTACGGCTGGAAACGGTCACTTTGGGCCCGATCACCGATCAGAATATCTCAGCCTGGGTGAATGAGGGCGAGCTGCACCAGTCGCTGCTGGGGATGGATTACCTGCATCTGTTTTCGAACATCCAATTCGCGGACGGGCGTATGATCCTGTCTCGCTAGAGATATTTCAGGATTGAGAACAAAATAAGAACATGTTAGATTGTCGGCATGTCCACAACGCTTCTTGGCCGCAAACCCGCACGTGATATACCGGGGCTGGCGCTGCACCCTCAGATCACCTTGCAACTGGGCCGCGTGCACGAAGCCTGCGGCCCTGCCCGGCGCAGTTTCTCCGTCTGGCTGGCTGGTCAGGCGCAAGGCCCCGTGCTGTGGATTTCCCCCGCGTGGGAGCCGGGCCAGCTGAACCCCGACGGCATGATGCCCTTTGTCGACCCCGCCCGGTTCATCTTTGTCCACCCCACTCGCGCCGAGGATATCTTGTGGTGTCTGGAAGAGGCACTGCGCAGCGGGGCCGTTCCGCTGGTGATCGGTGATCTGCCCGGCGCGCCGGGGCTGACGCCCGTGCGGCGGATGCATCTGGCGGCCGAACAGGGCGGCGCGATGGGACGGGCCCCACTGGGGCTGTTGCTGACACCCGGCGACGGCGGCGCGCAAGGGGTTGAGACGCGCTGGCACATGGCCGCGAACCATACTCAAGAGGCGCGCCGCTGGACCCTAACCCGCCGCCGTGCCCGCGCCCTGCCCCCAGTCACATGGCAGGCCACCCAGACCAAACCGCGCGCCGGATTGAACCTGCAAAGAACGGCAACCGACGAGGTATCGGCGTGACACCACCGCGTGATCACGAAAGAAGTGACTAGCCAACCCCCACCCTGCGCCCTAGCGTTCCGGGAATGAGCCACGCAATCCACGACAGCCGCTATTCTTGGCTACGCCTCACGATCACGCTTGCCATCGCTACGGTGGCGAATGTCGGCATGTGGGCGGTGATCGTGGTGATGCCCGCGATTGAGAAACAGTTCGACGCCGGACGGGCCGAAGCCTCGCTGCCGTACGTTCTGACCATGGTAGGCTTTGCGTTGGGAAACATGTGGCTGGGGCAACTGGTCGATCGTCTGGGTGTGACCAAAGCGTTGATCGGGGCCGCCATACTCAGCACCGTCAGCTATGTGCTGGCAACGCTGGCGCCGAACATGATCACCCTGTCACTGGCACATTTGCTGGTGGGGCTGGGCACCTCAATCGGGTTTGGGCCGCTGATCGCCGATATCTCGCACTGGTTCATGCAGCGGCGCGGAATTGCTGTGGCACTGGTGGCCAGCGGCAATTACCTGTCGGGTGCGATCTGGCCGACCCTTCTGTCGGATATTCTGGCGCGGGACGGTTGGCAGCAGGTCTACCTGACGCTTGCCATGATCACGCCTGCCATCGTCATCCCCCTGTCCCTGTTGCTGCGCCGTCAGGTCCCGGCCGAGGCGCATCAGACCGCAGCCGCCAGCGCCAGCATCAAGGCCAGCAGCGTCGGGATCTCACCACGCGCGTTGCAATACATACTGGGTCTGGCCGGGATCGGGTGCTGCGTCGCGATGTCGATGCCGCAAGTCCATATTGTCTCATACTGCGTCGGGCTGGGCTATGGCCCCGCTGTCGGAGCCGAGATGCTGTCGCTGATGTTGCTGGGCGGCGTGGTCAGCCGCGTGATTTCCGGGATGGTGGCCGACAAGCTGGGCGGGCTGATGACCCTGCTGATCGGGTCGATCCTGCAATGTATCGCGCTGTTCCTGTTCCTGCCCTATGACGGCATGGTCTCGCTGTACATTATCAGCCTGATGTTCGGGCTGGCACAGGGCGGCATCGTGCCCAGCTATGCGCTGGTCGTGCGTGAATACATGCCCCCGCAAGAGGCCGGAGCCCGTGTAGGTTTTGTCATGATGATGACCATCATGGGCATGGCCTTGGGCGGCTGGATGTCGGGTTGGATTTACGACGTAACCGGAAATTATCAACTAGCCTTTATCAACGGCATTCTCTGGAACGGGCTGAACATCGCAATCCTGCTGATGTTGCTGAAACGATCGCGCCCCCGCAGGCAGGAGGTCATGGCATGACTCAACTAACTCGACGCACAGTCCTGGCCAGCCTGATTGCACTGACTCTTGCGAGTTCGGCGCTGGCTGCGCCACGCACGTATCAACTGGTCCCCGAAGAGACATCCGTCGATTTCACCTTTGACCTGTCCGGCATTTCCCAATCCGGCACCATGCCAATCGAGTCTGCCGACATACAGATCGACCTGAATGATCTTCTCAACAGTCGGGTGGACGTGATCCTGAACGTCGCCAAAGCGCGCACCAAACTGCCCTTCGCCCGCAAACCCATGCTCAGCGAGAGCGTGCTGGCGGCAAAGGAATATCCAACCATCCATTTCGTCTCAACCAGTGTTCAACTTGGTGAGGGCGGTCGTATCTCGAACGGGGCCATCATCAACGGAGACCTTACAGTGCGCGGAGTTACCATGCCGATCGAACTGAAGGCCGACCTGTTTCGCGCGCCCGGCAGCGCTGCGGACAGTCTGGATGACCTGTCCATCCGCCTGACAGGCGAGCTGAACAGGCACGACTTCGGCGCCTCAGGTTTTGCAGATCTGGTTCAGGATACGGTCGGGCTGGATATCCGGGCAGAGATTCAACGGACCCAATAGCAAAAAAACGACGCGACAAAGTCGATAAGCTGCGCGATTCCCATGCCGGATGCCGCAAGGTGGGGGCGTTATGCGCACGATGATTTCCTTTGCCGCCCTGTTTCTTTCGGTCATTTTGCTACAGCTCTCGACCGGAGGCGTTGGCCCGCTTGACGCCATCTCGGGCCTGACACTGGATTTCTCGACCGAGCAGATCGGCTTATTGGGGTCCGCGCATTTCATAGGATTCTTTGTTGGCTGCTGGTGGGCACCTCGCCTCATGGGCAGCGTCGGACATTCGCGCGCGTTTGCTGTGTGTACGGCCTTGGGTGCGATGGGCTTGCTGGGCCATACTCTGACTGAAAACCCGAACATATGGGCCGTACTGCGGATCGCGTCAGGCACCTGCGTTGCTGGTTGCTATACAGTGATTGAGGCTTGGTTGAACGCCAAGGTCACAAACGAGTCGCGTGGCCGCGTGATGGGCAGCTATCGCATCGCCGATCTGGGCGCGTCGCTTTGCGCGCAATTGATTATCGCCGTGCTGCCACCCGCGTCTTATGTGTCTTACAACCTGCTGGCCATCTTGTGCTGTGCTTCGCTGTTGCCTCTGGCCCTGACCCGGGCCAGCCAGCCTAAGACGCCCGACGCGCCCCGCCTGCGCCCCAGACTGGCCTGGACAAACTCACCTCTGGCGGTGGCCGGAGTGATTGTTTCGGCTCTCAGCTCTGCCTCGTTTCGCATGGTCGGCCCGGTTTATGGGCAAGAGGTCGGGCTGGGTGTGGATCAGATCGCCTTCTTCTTGGCTTCCTTCGTTCTTGGCGGCGCGCTGGCGCAATATCCGCTGGGATGGCTGGCCGACAAATATGACCGGCGATGGGTGTTGATCTGGCTGTCTGCCGCTGCAGTGCTCAGCTGCGGCATCACAATGGCGGCCAGCGGGTCCGGTACCTTCGGCGTCATGCTGGCGGCTGGGTTCTTTGGCTTGACCACCTTCCCGATCTTCTCGGTATCTTCTGCCCACGCCAACGACTTTGCCACGACCGAACAACGGGTTGAGCTTTCTGCCGCGCTGATGTTCTGGTACGCGCTGGGGGCTATTGCCTCACCCTACATCTCATCCACGCTGATCCAGCAGTATGGGCCGGGTGCCTTGTTTGCCTTTGTGGCAGTAGGTCATATGGGGCTGATCGTGTTTGGTCTAGCGCGGATGCGGTCGCGCCCAACCCCGGACGAACGCACGAACTATGTCTATGCTCCACGCACATCCTTCACCATCGGGCGACTGCTGAAGCGGTCGCGCGAAGAATAAAGGGCCGGGAAATCCCGGCCCTTCCTTTTGTTACTGGGTCGGAGGCGTCTCGTCCTCCAGCCCCTCGACGGGGTCCTGCGTCTGCTCTAGCGCTCCGTTCACTACGCCGCCGACACCGTTTTCCATCGACAGACCAAGCTCTTCGCCCAGCTTCTTGAGCGCGGGCATCTGCACCGCCATGCCCATGATCGAATCCAGTGCCTGATTGACCACCGGCTTGTCGCTGTTGGCCGTGCCGCCCGAGGCCCCGGCCCCGATGCCGCCCACCTGATGGATCTTAATCGAGTCGATTTTTTCCGCAGGCTTGACCATCTCCGAGATGATCGATGGCATCGTCTCAATCCGCGCCATATCGACCTTCATGCGGATCTGGGCCGCGGACAGAGCATTGTCGGCCTCGACAATGGCGCGCTTGCCTTCGGCTTCGGCCAGCATGTCGTTTTTCTTGGCCTCGGCCCGGATGTTCAGCGCGTCCGCCTCGGCCTGCGCCTCTTCGCGGCGGGCTTCGGCGCGGTCAGCGGCGGCCTCTTTCTCGGCCTGCGCGGCCAGCCGGATCGCGGTCGCCTGACGTTCGGCCTCACGCGTGGCTTCGATCAGAGCGATCTGCTTGATCCGCTCGGCTTCGGCCACCTCGCGGGCGGTCGCGACGGCTTCGGTTGCCTTGGTCGCCTCGGCACGGGCCAAGTCGGCAGACGCACGCGCGCGGCTTTCCTCTTCGGATTTCTGCGCGATGATGATCTGACGTTCCTGTTCGGCCACTTCAATCTCACGCTCTTTGGCAATCTCGGCATCGCGGATTTTACGCTCCCGCTCAATATCGGCCGAACGGATGGCTTCTTCACGGGCGATCCGGGCGCGTTCAGTCTCGCGCACCGAGTCCTCGGTCCGGGCTGCGATTTCGGCCTCTTGCGCCACGCGCATGGTTTCGACCTTTTGGGCCTGCTCAATCCGTGCCTGCGCCTCATCCTGTTCGATCAGCAGCTTTTGGCGTTCCGCCTCCATCGCGGCACGACGTACTTCAACCTCAGCCTCGGCATCAATCTGCGCGCGTTCCTTTTTGGACACGGCAATCACCTCGGCCAGCTTGCGCATACCCACCGCGTTAAAGGCGTTGTTCTCGTCCAGAGCTTCGAACGGAGTCTGGTCCAACGCAGTCAGCGAGACAGATTCCAGCGACAGACCGTTCTTCAACAGGTCTTCGGACACCGCATTCTGCACCTCTTGCACAAAGTCGGCGCGGTTCTCATGCAGACCATCCATGGTCATCTGAGCCGCCACGGCGCGCAAGCCGTCAATCAGCTTGCCTTCGATCATCTCACGCAGTTGCTCAACGTCGAAAGTGCGGTCGCCCAGCGTTTGCGCAGCACGTGCGATACCCTCTTCGGTCGCCATGACCGAGACGTAGAACTCGACACCTACGTCCACGCGCATCCGGTCTTTGGTAATCAGCGCGGCCTCACCGCTGCGCTGCACCTCAAGGCGCAGGGTCTTCATGTTAACGGGGCTGACCTCGTGCAGCAGCGGCACAATGATGACGCCGCCATCCATGATGACCTTTTTGCCGCCTGCCCCGGTTTTCACCAGACTGACTTCACGCGTAGCGCGACGATAGAGACGGCCCAGCACAAGGCCAATGAACAAGAGTACGGCCAGAATAGTCACAACCGTGACGGCCAGGAATTGAACTTCCATGCAAAATCCTCCGAGTTGGGGTTTGAAATTTGGTTAGTCTGACAAGCCGACCATTACGAACCGGTCGCGCCGTCTGTCGCGTAGAACAAGGACATCCGTGCCCTGCTCCAACATCTCTTTGTCCTGCAGTGGCTCGGCGCGCAGGTAATGCGTGTTGCCAAAGCGATCCATGACGCGCACCTCGGCCGGCCGGCCGCGCGATGCGGTGCCTTGGGTGATCACACCACGACGGCGAGCAAGCATCCGTTCCGACATCGCTTCGGTCTCGGTCTTGGGCAGAAGGCGGGCAAAAACACCGCCAAAGCCGCGTGCGAACCACAGTCCGAATGCGCCAGCCGGGATGGCGGCGATCCAAGATGGCATGTCAAAGCCCAGCAGGTCGCGCAGCGCCAGTTGCAGGCCCATGCCCGACAGGCCAAAGCCCGCAAGCAGCACCGCCAGCCAGATCATGAAGGGCACCTTGCCCAGACCCAACCATGCCATAGGCCCGGGCAGTTCGGCCCCCGGCGCATCAGCCTCGATCTCGGCCAGCTCAAAGTCACCCAGATCAACATCCGCGTCGATGTCTAGATCAAGGTCGGCCACATCCAGATCAGGCGCATCAACCGCATCCAGGTCAACCTCGCCCTCACCCGCCAGTAGGCTGCCGCCGATCGCCAGAGCCACAAGCTCTAGCGCCAGCAGACCGAACAGCAGCGCAAGCGAAAGGGTAAAGGGCACAAAAGCACCCTCGAGCAAAAAGTCGAACATCAGCGGATCGCCCTCGTTATTGTATACTTTGGTATACATTTCATATGGGAAGTCATTTCTCGAAATTCAAGAGGTTGTGATTCCAATTTACAACCTATGGGTATTGCGCGCTGTCATCCGGGTACAATCGGCGGCCGCATCAGTGGCGCGTTTTCTGATAGATGCGTGTCTAAAATGACATGTGGGTAAAAGCCGGGGTTTTGCTGGGCGGTCACATAAGGTAGACGGTCGCGCAGTTAGACACGTGGAAACGCAAAATGGCTCGGATTCTCATCACCTCGGCGATCCCTTACATCAACGGGATCAAGCACCTCGGCAACCTGATCGGCTCGCAATTGCCAGCTGATCTGTATGCACGCTACCAGCGCGGCCGAGGGAATGAGGTCATGTTCCTGTGTGCCACCGACGAGCACGGCACGCCAGCAGAGTTGGCCGCAGCAAAGGCGGGCAAACCGGTGGCAGACTATTGCGCCGATATGTACGCCGTTCAGGCCGATATCGCGAACCGCTTTGGGTTGAGCTTCGATCACTTCGGGCGGTCTTCCAGCGATCAGAACAAACGACTGACCCAGCATTTCGCTGGCAAGCTGGACGAGGCCGGGCTGATCCGTGAGGTCAGCGAGAAACAGGTCTATTCCAACGCCGATGGCCGGTTCCTGCCTGACCGCTATATCGAGGGCACCTGCCCCAACTGCGGCTATGACCGCGCGCGCGGCGATCAGTGCGAAAACTGCACCAAGCAGTTAGACCCAACCGACCTGATCGAGCCGCGCAGCGCCATCAGCGGCTCGACTGATCTAGAGATCCGCGAGACCAAGCACCTGTATCTGCGCCAATCCGCGATGAAAGATCAGCTGGATGCATGGATCGACAGCAAAGCCGACTGGCCGATCTTGACGACTTCGATTGCCAAGAAGTGGCTGCATGACGGCGACGGCCTGCAGGATCGCGGCATCACCCGTGATCTGGACTGGGGTGTGCCGGTGAAGAAAGGCGATCAGGACTGGCCGGGGATGGAAGGCAAGGTCTTCTATGTCTGGTTCGACGCGCCGATCGAATATATCGCCTGCGCCAAGGAATGGGCCGATGCCAGCGGCAAACCGGATGCAGAGTGGGAACGCTGGTGGCGCACCGACAAAGGTGCGGATGACGTCCGTTACGTACAATTCATGGGCAAGGACAACGTGCCCTTCCATACGCTCAGCTTCCCCGCCACAATTCTGGGTTCGGGCGAGCCGTGGAAGATGGTCGATCACCTGAAATCCTTCAACTATCTGAACTATGATGGCGGCCAGTTCTCGACCAGCCAAGGCCGCGGCGTTTTCATGGATCAGGCGCTTGAGATCCTGCCCGCCGATTACTGGCGCTGGTGGCTGCTGAGCCATGCGCCGGAAAGCAGCGATAGCGAGTTCACGTGGGAGAATTTCCAGCAATCGGTGAACAAGGACCTCGCTGACGTGCTGGGCAATTTCGTCAGCCGGATCACCAAGTTCTGCCGTTCAAAATTCAGTGAGGCGGTGCCAGAGGGCGGCACATTTGGTGATCGTGAACAAGAGCTTATCGCGGAACTCACCCGCCGCGTCCGTGCCTATGAAGGGTTCATGGAGGCGATGGAGGTTCGCAAATCAGCGCAAGAATTGCGCGCGATTTGGGTGGCAGGCAATGAATATCTGCAATCTGCGGCGCCGTGGTCGACCTTCAAGGAAGACCCCGAACAAGCCGCCGCGCAGGTCCGCCTGGGCCTGAACCTGATTCGCCTTTACGCGGTGCTCAGCGCGCCGTTCATCCCCGAAACCTCGGCCCGGATGCTCAGCGCGATGAATACGCTGGACACAAGCTGGCCCGATCAAGTGGCCGAGGCTTTGGAAGCGCTACCTGCGGGTCACGCGTTCGCGGTGCCGGATGTGCTGTTCGCCAAGATCACCGACGAGCAGCGCGAAGATTGGGAGACCCGCTTCGCGGGCACACGCATCTAGGCGCCAACAAGGATCAAGACAAAGGGGCCTTTCGGCCCCTTTTTTCTTGCCCGCCTGTTCGCACACGACCCCAAACCCAAAAGAGAAAAAGCGAAAAACACCACGTAAACAACCGCACTTCCAGCATTTTTTCTAGATCTTATCCCCAGCGAAAAACCTCAATACGCTTGAGAAAAAATCGCAAACCCGTCATCCTCGTCTCAAAGTGCAATCGACTCGGCCTGTAAGTGGGTGGTCGGGTCGATTTTTGTTAGACCATCACGAGGCATTCGCCATGTTCTTTGATCCAAACTTTTTGAAACCTTTGCAGAGTGGCCGGTCGTTCAAAGCGCTCAGTTGCGCTGCCGCGTTGGGCTTGATTACACTTGCCGATCCCAGCACAGCGCAAGACACTGGCGATGCGCAACCGCCCAAGGTTTCAATCGCGGCCGCCTACACTCAGGACATTACCGAGGAAGCAACCTTTATCGGTCGGGCCGAGGCGCTGAATAAGGCGGATATCATCGCTCGGGTCAGCGGGTTTCTGGACAGTCAGAACGTGGAAGATGGTGCGTTGGTTAAGGAAGGCGATCTGCTGTTTACCATCGAGCCTGACCTCTATCAGGCCACGCTGGATGCCAGAAATGCCGATCTGGACCGGGCGCAGGCCAATCTGGAACTGGCCAAGGTGGAGCTCGCACGTAAACAGGAATTGTACGAGCGTGACGCGACCCCAGAATCCGAACGCGACATTGCCCGCGCCAATGAACTGGTGGCCGAAGCCGAGGTCAAGTCCGCGCAGGCCGCGATTAAACAAGCCAAACTTGATCTCAGCTATACGGAAATCCACGCTCCCTTCGACGGACGTATCGGTCGCGCTACTACAAGTGTCGGGGATGTGGTTGGGCCGAATAATCCACCACTGGTGAATATAGTCAGCGAAGCCCCGATCTATGTGAATTTTTCGCTGAACGAAAAGGAGTTCACGTCGGTTCTGCAGGCGGTGGGTGAAAACGCCGCCTCGCTTGCGGAAAGCAATAAAAGCCCAGTGGTGAAAGTTGTCCTGCCCAACGGGACCGAACTGGATGAGGAAGGTACAATCGTCTTTGTCGACAACCGAATAGACCCGCTGACCGGGGCGATCAGGATGCGGGCTCAATTCGACAACGCCAAGCGTCTGATCGTCGATGGTGCATTCTTAAGCGTGCAGATCGAGGCATTGAAACCAACGACTGAGGTGTTGATCCCGCAAGCCGCTTTGCAGCGCGATCAGAGGGGCGAGTTTGTGCTGGTCGTGAATGATCAGCAAATGGTCGAACAGCGCTATATAACCACCGGCAACACGGTTGAGACCGCTATCATCGTCAAGGATGGGCTGCGCGCAGGGGAAAGCGTGATTGTCGAGGGTTTGCAACGGGTGCGTCCGGGTGTTGCCGTTGATGCGGTTGTCGCCTCTGAGCAGCCGGGAGAATAACGGATGTTCTCTGCCCTGTTCATCAGCCGGCCCAAGCTGGCGCTTGTCATTTCGCTGGTGCTGACCATCATGGGCGGCATCGGTTACATGGTGCTGCCGGTGGCGCAATTCCCCGACATCACCCCGCCCGTGGTCAGTGTTACGACCACCTATACCGGTGCAAATGCCGAGACGGTCGAAAACACCGTCGCCGCCCCGATCGAGGCGCAGGTCAACGGTGTGGACGACATGATCTATATGACGTCGACATCGTCCGACAACGGTTCCTATTCGCTGAATATTACGTTTGAAGTCGGAACTGACCCCGACATCGCATCAGTCAACGTGCAAAACCGCGTGGCACAGGCGATGTCTTCGCTGCCTACCGAAGTGACCTCTTCGGGCGTCGTCACGCAAAAAGCTTCGACCAACATGCTGCTCTTGGTCACGCTGACATCACCCAATGGGACATATGACAGTGTCTTCCTGTCGAACTATGCGTCGATCAACCTGAAAGACGCGCTGGCGCGGGTTCAGGGCGTTGGTAAGGCTGATGTTCTGACCAACCTGGAATACGCAATGCGAATCTGGATGGACCCTGATCAGATGGCCGCCTTGTCGATCACGCCGGGCGATGTGATCAGTGCCATCCGGGAACAGAATATCGAGGTCTCTGCAGGGTCTATCGGGTCTCCGCCTGTGCCAGAGGGCCAAACATTTCAGTACACCATCAAGACCAAGGGCCGACTGACCTCGGCCGATGAATTCGGTGATATCGTGATCCGTACTGGTGAGGCAGGATCGATTGTACGGGTCAAAGATATCGCACGGGTCGAGCTGGGCGCTCAGTTCTATTCGGCCTCGGGCTATTTCCAGGCTGTGCCTGCTACCGTCATCGGCATTTACCAGGCTCCTGGCGCGAACGCGTTGGCCGTGTCTGAACGCGTTCAGGCCGAGTTGGATCGCCTGTCGCGATCCTTCCCGACGGATGTTGAATATCAAGTGCCCTTCAACACAACCGATTTCGTTGAGCAATCGCTGAATGACGTGGTCTCGACCCTGATCCTGACCTTCATTCTGGTGATTTCAGTGGTGTTTGTCTTTCTGGGCAGTTGGCGGGCAACGATCATTCCAGCGGTGGCCATCCCTGTCTCTCTGATCGGAACATTCGCATTCCTTCTGGCCTTTGGGATGTCGCTGAACACGATCTCTCTGTTTGCGCTGGTGCTGGCCATCGGGATCGTGGTGGATGACGCCATCGTGGTTGTCGAGAACGTGGAACGGATCATCGCCGAAGAAGGCCTCCCCCCCGCCGAGGCGACCCGCAAGGCGATGGGCCAGATCACCGGGCCGGTGATCGCGACCACCCTGGTTCTACTGGCTGTTTTCGTGCCTGTAACCTTTATGCCGGGCATCTCAGGAAGACTTTATTCACAATTTGCAGTGACGATTTCGACCGCTGTTGTGATTTCGTCCATCAACGCACTGACACTGTCCCCTGCCCTGTGCGGTCTGGTGCTGCGGGCGCGGTCCGGTCCTCCAAAAGGGCTGCTGGCGATGTTCGAAAACTTCATCGGAACCGTGCGCAGCGGCTACGTCGCCATTGTGCGCAAGATGCTGATCCTGCCGGTGGTGGCTTTAGGTGTCATCGTCGTTCTGGCGATGGGCACCGGTACGATCATGGGCACCACATCCAAGGGCTTTATCCCGCTTGAGGATAACGGATATCTATTCGTGGACATCCAACTGCCCGACGCTGCTACACTAGAGCGGACCGAAACCGTCTCCAGCCGCGTCGACGACAAGATCCGCGAAATTCCGGGTGTGGCCAGTACCGTTCTAGTCAACGGGTTCTCGTTGCTGAACGGCACGACGACCAACGGGGCCGCAATCTTTGTGAACCTTGAGAACTGGGAAGAGCGGCAAGAGCCGGACCTGACCGCCGACGCTATCCTGAGCAAAGTTCTGGCAATTGCAAACGGCGAATCTGCAGCCTCGATCGTGGCGTTCAACCCACCCCCCATTCAGGGTCTGGGCATGTCGGCGGGTGTCGAGATGGAGGTACAGCAGACCGGAGGGGGCTCGCCTCAGGATTTGGCCTCGGCCGTGGGTTCGTTTGTCTATGCGGCGAACCAACGACCTGAGATCGGACAGGCCTACACAACCTTCCGCGCCAATGTTCCACAGTTGTTTGTCGATCTGGATCGTGAAAAGGCCAAAACACTGCAAGTCTCGGTGGCCGAGATTTTCCAGACCATGCAGGCGCAGTTGGGTTCGTACTACGTGAACGACTTCAACCTGTTCGGGCGGGTCTACCGCGTGATGATTCAGGCCGAAGGGTCATACCGGACCAAGGTCGACGACATCGCAAACCTCTATGTTCGCTCGACCAAGGGCGAGATGGTTCCTTTGGGAACGTTGATCGACGTGGAAAATGTGCTGGGTCCGGTTTTGCTGAAACGGCACAACCTGTTCCGGTCTGCCACGGTGACGGCGGTTCCTGCCCCCGGCTTGTCCAGCGGCGATGCAATCACTGTCATGACCGAGGAATCCGCCAACGCCCTGCCCCCCGGTTATGCGTTTGAGTGGACCGGCACAGCGCAGCAGCAGCTGGCTTCGGGCGGTCTGGTGATCGTGATCCTGGGGCTGGCAATCTTGTTCGGGTATCTGTTCCTAGTGGGTCAGTACGAGAGTTGGTCGTTGCCAGTCTCGATCCTGCTATCTGTGATCGTCGCCTTGTTCGGGGCGGTGGCGGCGGTGGCTATCGTCGGTAGTGACATCAACCTCTATACACAGATCGGGATGATCATGCTTGTGGGGCTCGCTTCGAAGAATGGCATTCTGATCGTCGAATTTGCGATGGAGCAACGCGCCAACGGCCTGTCGATTAAGGAAGCAGCTGCCGAAGCTGCGCATCAGCGTTTCCGCGCGGTGATGATGACCGCGCTCTCGTTCCTGCTTGGTGTTGTGCCGCTGCTAGCCGCCAATGGCGCCGGTGCGGCCAGCCAGAAGGCCATCGGTGTTGCCGTGTTCGGAGGAATGCTGGCGGCGACGCTGATCGGTGTCATTCTGGTTCCGGTTCTCTATGCCCTGATGCAGGGACTGCGAGAATGGATCAAGGGCACCAAGAACGACCCCGGCCCATCCGAGGAAACAGCCTGAACCAAAAAGCCCCGCTCAACCAGCGGGGCTTTTTTCTGTGTACAGGTCGTTCAAGCCAGTTTTTGATCCATCCACGCCTGAATGCGCGCGATCTGCTCCGACGTCAGCCTCAGCCCCAGCTTGTTGCGTCGCCAGACCACATCCTCGGCAGTGCAGGCGTATTCGCGGGTTGTCAGCCAGTCCAACTCGCGCGCGAACAGTGTCGCGCCGAAGTCTTCGCCCAGATCACTGGTTGTTTTCGCATCACCCAATATGTTGCGTACTTCGGTGCCATAGGCGCGCACAAGCCGCTCGGCCCAGCCGCGATCAAGGAACGTAAACTCTGCCTGAATTTGGCCAATCAGTTTTTCCACACCATCCACCGGAAAATCTCCGCCCGGCAAGGCGACGCCTGCCGTCCATGGCCCCGGAAGATCGGGGAAGTGTTCCGCCACTTTCTCAAGCGCGCTTTCGGCCAGACGCCGATAGGTGGTGATCTTGCCGCCAAACACATTCAACACAGGTGCCCCGCCCACGGCGTTCACCTTCAGCGTATAGTCTCGCGTGGCCGCTGTGGCGCTGCTAGCCCCATCATCATAAAGCGGGCGCACACCCGAATAGGTCCAGACAATCTGATCCCGCGTCACCGGCGATTTGAAATAGCGCGAGGCGAAAGCACACAGATAATCCTGCTCAGCCTCAGTGCAGACAGGCGGTTCAGACGGGTCAGCATGGTCCTGATCGGTGGTGCCGATCAAGGTGAAATCCCGTTCGTAAGGAATGGCAAAGATTATGCGGCCATCCTCACCCTGAAAGAAGTAGCATTTTTCGTGGTCGAACAGCCGTGGCGTTACGATATGGCTACCGCGCACAAGACGAACCCCTTCGCGTGAGTTCATGTGGATTTTAGTCTGGATGATATCGCCGACCCAGGGACCGCCCGCATTGATCAGCATCTTTGCCCGCACTGTGCGGGTCTCGTCTGACCGCTTGTCGCTGAGCGTGATCTCCCAGAGATCATCCACGCGTTTTGCCGACAGAACTTCGGTCCGGGTCATGATCTGCGCACCCCGCGCCTCGGCATCCCGCGCGTTCAGGACAACCAACCGCGAGTCCTCGATCCAGCAATCGGAATATTCATAGGCCGTCTGGAACCGATCCTGTAACGGAACGCCCTCGGTCGCAGTGCTTAGGTCCAACGCGCTGGTCCCCGGCAGAATTTTACGTCCGCCCAGATGGTCATAAAGAAACAGTCCCAGACGGATCAGCCACGCCGGGCGGCGCCCCTTCATCCATGGCATCACAGTGCCGAGCAGCCGTGAGGTCGGCGTCTCAGAGTCAAACCGCATGTCCTTGTGATAAGGCAGCACAAACCGCATCGGCCAGCTGATATGCGGCATCGCCCGCAGCAGGGTTTCGCGTTCGATCAGAGCCTCGCGCACCAGTCGAAACTCAAAATACTCCAGATAACGCAGCCCGCCGTGAAACAGCTTGGTCGAGGCTGAGGATGTAGCCGAAGCCAGATCGTTCATTTCGGCCAGCATGACCGACAATCCGCGCCCGGCGGCATCCCGCGCGATACCGCAGCCATTGATCCCTCCACCGATAATGAAAAGGTCGGTCACTTGCTGATTTTGCTGAGTCATATCTCAAGATGCCCATGACGTGAAAACTTAGCGCCATTAACCCGATACACGCTCGGGTCGTCAATGTTTACTTTCGTTATTGTTCGTTTTTTACATCAAAATGGAAATTTTGGCAAAATGGCCTTGCAGTTTTACCGAAACCTCCCGCAAACAGGTTGGAAAGGAATAAAATCGAACATTCCCTTATCGGAGTCTCAAATGTCCCTGTCCTTCCGCCAATCCGACATTCTGGAAGTTGCACGACAGGATGGCCGTGTCATGGTCGAAGAACTGGCGCAAAGATTTGATGTCACTGTACAAACCATCCGCCGCGACCTTTCTGAACTGGCGGACATGGGAAAGCTGGACCGCGTTCACGGAGGTGCGGTCTTGCGCTCGGGCGTGTCGAATATCGGCTACGAAGACCGCCGGGCGCTCAACGCCGACACCAAGGTTCAGATCGCACAAGCCTGCGCGCAGGACATACCCGACGGTGCGTCCCTCTTCATGAATATCGGCACTTCGACCGAGGCCGTCGCGCGTCAACTGCTGAACCACAAAGACCTGATGGTGGTGACCAACAACATGAATGTCGCCAATATCCTTGTCGAAAACCCAAACTGCCAGATCGTTGTCGCCGGGGGCGTGCTGCGCCGCTCGGACGGTGGGCTGGTGGGGGATCTGACGATCTCGACGATCGAGCAATTCAAGTTTGACTACGCAGTGATTGGATGCTCGGCCCTGGATGCGGCGGGCGATTTGCTGGATTTCGACTTTCAGGAGGTTAAGGTCAGCCAGACGATCATTGCCCAAGCCCGACACAGCCTGCTGGTCGCCGACCACTCGAAATTCCAAAGAACCGCGCCCGCGCGGATCGCCTCGCTGACCAATGTCGATGTGTTTTACACCGATCAACCTTTGGCAGAAGACCTGGCCAAGAAATGCGCGGAATGGAATACGAAGGTCAAACTGTGCGCCTGACGGGGCGGCAGCCGATAATTTAATTGACGAACCCCGTGCCGACGTCTGAGGATAGGACAACCTTCCAACAAGGAGGCACGAGCATGGGACTGTTGGGCCAACCCCTTGGCTACTACGATTATCTGACTTTTGTCGCGTTGATCCCGCTGCTGGGCGCAGTCATGGCGTTGTTTTTGTTCATCATGGGGCTGCCCGGTCGCATCGCGATCAAGCGCAACCATCCGCATGCCGAGGCCGTCAAGATCATGGGCTGGATGGGCTTTCTGGCCATCGTGCCCTGGGTGCATGCCTTCATCTGGGCCTTCCATGATGGAACCACAGTCGATATCCGCCGGATGCCAGACGACGAACGCGACGCGATCCGCAAAGAGATCAAACGGTTGGGTGGTACCTTGAATGAGGAATACCGCGATCCGCTTGACCCGGATGAGCCGCAGAAAAGCTAAGGCCAAAGGACCCTCCACACGATGTTTGTCGCCCTCGGCATTACGCTTTTTTATCTTATTTTCGTTTGGCTCATTTTCTTCAAACTGCAATGGCTGAAGTTCAACATTGCATGGGGGATCGTGTCCTTCTGGGTCGGCGCGCATCTGTTGTTGATCTTTCTGGTCGCCCTGCGCTTCTTCCAGCCGTTTTCCATCGACAGCCATGTGGTGCGTTCGACCATCCAGATTGTACCGCGTCTGACCGGCCCCACCCTGCTGACCGAAGTTCTGGTCGAGCCGAACACGCAAGTGAAAAAGGGCGATCCCCTCTACCGCTTTGACGACACCATCTTCGCGCTAGAGCTTGATGAAGCCAAGGCCCAGCTTGTGGCCGCGCAGCAGAACGCCAAGATCCTTGAACAGGATGTCATCGCCGCAGGCGAGGCGGTCGAACGCGCCAATGCACAGCTTGCATACGCTTTGACCCAGCAGACGCGATATCAGAACCTCGTTCCCGCAGGCGGGGCGCGTCAGGATGAGCTGGATCGCTGGAACGAACAAGTCACCGAAGATGAGGCCAAGATCAAAGAGGCACAAGCCAATCTGGAAAAGGCCGAATTGGCGCAAGCATCGCAGATCGACGGGGTGAATACCGGTATCCTTCAGGCGCAGGCACAGTTGGACAAGGCGCAGTATTATCTGGACAACACCACGATCTACGCGCCCGAAGATGGCATGATCGTTTCACAGCAGGCCCGACCCGGCCTTGTCGTCGGTGACCTGCGTCTGGGGGCAATTGCCAGCTTTGTCACCACCGACAACCCCTATATTCTGGCGACTTACCGGCAACAGAACCTGAAATTCGTTGAGCCGGGGCAAGAGGTTGAGATCGCGTTGGACCTTTATCCCGGGGAAATCCTCACCGGCAAGGTCGAAGCGATCTGGTGGGCCACCCGTCAGGGGCAATACCTGCCCTCGGGCCGCCTGCCCGGCTTTGAGCTGCCTAAACTGCCGGGCCGCATTGCGGTGCAAATCTCGGTCGATATTCCGGATGGACACACCTTCCCCGCAGGCGGTCACGCGGCGGTCGCAATCTATACCGGTCAGGGCAAAAGCTTTGAATTTCTGCGGCGCATCAACATTCGCCTCTACTCATTTGCGAATTTCATCCGCCCGCTGGATATCTGAGGACATAGCGCATGAAACGAACCCTCCTGATCCGCCAACTGATGGGCACCGTGCTATGCGCCGCCCTGTTGGCCGGATGCGCACCGGTAGGGCCGGATTTCGTGCGCCCAAACTCTCCGGTCGTGAAGGAATGGATCGAGGTCAACAGCCCCAGTGCCGGACCCAGCGGTTTGACCTCGCGCAGCGCGCCCGTGGTCAAATGGTGGGAGACATTCAATGACCCAACTCTCAACAGATTGATAAACGAGGCTTATGCCCAGAACCTCGACCTGCAGGTGGCCGGGGCTCGCGTATTGCAAGCCCGTGCGCAGTTGGGCATCGCGTTTGGCGAGTTGTACCCGCAATCACAAGCCATCGGCGCCTCGATCGAGCGGCGTCAGGTCAGCGAAAACCTCGGCCCCATCGCAGATATCCGCGAGATCATCCCGCTGGACACCGAGTTTTCGACATCGCAAGCCGGGTTTGACGCGCAGTGGGAACTGGACGTCTGGGGCCAGCAACGGCGCGGCGTGCAGGCGGCGCGGTCCAATCTTGCGTTGCAGGTGGCCAATTACGACGACGCGCTGGTGACGCTGACGGGCGATGTTGCCGCGCTCTATGTCAATATCCGCGCCTTGCAGGAATCGCTGGCGGTCGCGCGGGAAAACATCCGGCTGCAACAGGAATCGGCGGACCTGACCCAGTTGCGGTTCAACAATGGCGTCACGACCGAACTGGATGTGCAGGAATCCACCGCCCTTCTGAACAACACTAAAGCACTGGTGCCCGCGCTGGAAAGCGATCTGCAACAAACCAAGAATGCGCTGGCGGTTCTGCTGGGCGCGACACCCTCGCGCATGACCAGTCTGTTGGGCAATTCAGGGCGTATCCCCTCGGCCCGGTCAAACGTCGCCGTGGGTGTTCCGGCCGAACTGCTACGTCGCCGTCCCGATGTGCGCGCGGCGGAACTGGCGGCAGCCACGCAATCTGCGCAGGTCGGGATCGCCATGGCGGATCTGTATCCGCAGTTCATCCTGTCCGGCTCGATCGGGGTGCAGGCGTCCGGTGGGCGTGACCTGTTCACCTCGGCCAGCTCCACAGGACTGGCCAATGCGGGCGTCGTCTGGAACGTGCTGAACTACGGCCGGATTAAGAACAATGTCCGCGCGCAGGACGCCGCCTATCAGGCGCTGATCGCGAATTATCAGAACACTGTGCTGACCGCCTATTCCGAGGTCGAAAGCGCCATGGTCGCCTATTCCCAATCGCGCAAACAGGTTGTGTTCTATGAAAACAGCGTCGCCGCCTCGCGCCGCGCAGCCGAGATCGCGGTGGATCAATACCGGGACGGGATCGCGGATTATTCCCGCATCCTGAACACGCAGACCGCGCTGCTGAATTCGCAGGCGAACCTGATCGAAGCGCGTCAGCAGGTGTCCAGCAATCTGGTAGCGGTCTACAAAGGGCTGGGTGGCGGCTGGCAGATTCGGCAAAATCAGGAATTCCTGCCCGAAACGGTTCTGGCCGAGATGGCCTATCGAACCGATTGGGGCGATTTGCTGCGAGAGACGCCGCAGCAAGCCAGCCTGAATTAGCGACTATTTGGTGAGGCCCCGCAACCCGCCCGAGATAAGGATATTCACCTCATACAAAATACGAGGTGCAGCCAGACCACCGGGGCTGGCCAGATAGTTCGGGCTCCATTCCGGGTCGAACTTCTGTTTGAAACTGCGCAGCCCTTCGAAGTGATAGAACTGCTCGCCATGCTCATAAACGAATCCTCCGATCCGGTTCCAGATTGAGGCCAGTTGCCGGTTCTCGATCCCCGAAAATGGCGCTGCACCCAGTGAGAACCATTGGAAGCCCTGCTCAGAGCCCCATGACATCATCTCGGCGAACAGCGCGTCCATGACAAAGCTGGGGCTATCGGGTTCATAGCGCATCAGGTCCAGCGATAGCTCGGATTTTTGACCGCCCTGGAACAGGTTGGCAAAGGCCACGATCCGCCCCCCTTCCTTGTCGCGCAGCACGGCGTGGTCGAAATAGGACAGGTAGGCATCGTCAAACCCACCAAGGGCAAAGCCCTTTTCCTCGCCCGCTTTCTGCGCCAGCCAGTCGTCTGAAACCTGACGCAGTTCTGGCAGGTATGGGGCCAAGTCCTCTTTCGGGATGATCTCGAACACATAGCCTTCGCGCTCGGCCCGGTTCTTGGCCTGCCGGAAGCGCTTGCGCGACTTGCCGTCCAGCGAGAAATCTTTCAGCGGCACCCGCGCGACCTCTCCTATTTTCAGGATCGACAGGCCGAGGTCCAGAAAGGTCGGCAGGTATTTGGTCGAGACGCTGTAGAACGCGCACAGCTTGCCTTCGCGATCCGCCATCTCGCGCAATTGCCAGATCAGTTGCTGCCCGGCTTTTTCATCGCCTACAGGCTCTCCCTTGGTGATCAGCGCGTTGCCGGTATCGGCATAGGCCAGAAAGGCACTGTCGTCGGGGGCGATCAGGAACTGCTTGTCCCCGGTCAGGGAAATCTGGGATTCGGTATCCTCGCTCTCCATCACCAACCGTTCGACCACCGCAGGGATCTCGGTGCGCTCCGGCACTGGAATCTCGCGCCCGAACAGAGACATCACAGCCACCACCCCAAGGATCAGCGCCACCACAAGGCTGGAGCGTAGGAATCGCGAGGCGTCACCGTTCCAGGCAAACTCCCACCACAGGGCGTTTTGGTATTCCACATGAGAATAAGCGAACAGGCCGATCCAAAAGATTACGGCCAGCAGGGCAAAAACGCTGATCAGCCAGGGGATGTTCAGGCGAAAGATCGACGCGCCGCTGACCCGATAAAACGCGTCCTTGAACGTGGCCAGCAACGCGATGGCCGCGACCATGCCAATCGCCTCATGCGTGTCCAGCCCCTTGGTCAGCGAGGCAACAAACCCCGCCACCATCAACAGCATGGCGACGATCCACGCGCGGTAGAGTTTGCGAAACAACCCGCGCGAAACCAACAGCAACAGAACTCCGATGGCGCTGCCAGCCAGGTGGGAAGCCTCAACAAAGGACAAGGGCAGCACATCCCGTAGAACGCCCAGTTTCTGACTGCTCGCAGGCAGCGCACCGGACAGCAGCAATATGGCCCCAGCCACGGCGGCCACGCCTGCGGCAACCATCGGCACGATCGGGCGCATCAGGCGGTAAACCCATGTGGCTGCACCCGTGATGTGGCGTCGATGGCTGATCCCCGAAACCACAGCGATCGAGACAGCGGCGATGGCAAAAGGCAAGAACGTATAGACCAAACGATAAAGCAACAATGCCGCAATCACGTCCGAGCGCCCTGAGGCGCCCAAACCAGCGATCAGCGTCGCCTCAAAGGCGCCAATACCCCCCGGCGCATGGCTGAGAATTCCAACCGCAATCGCGCCGATATAGATCGCAAAGAAGAACGGGAAACCAACGCCCAGATCATCCGGCATCAGCACGTAGAGAGTCATCGACGCCCCGAACAGATCGCAGATGGCCGCTACGGTCAGAAGCCCGGCCAGCCGACCTCCGGGCAGGTTGAAGCCCAGCCCTCCATAAGCCAGCCTGCGCCCACCTTTAGCCAGCCAGAAGAGCAGAACCGCCAGCGCGATCAGAAGCGTCACGCCGATCACGGTCTCAAGCGTTGGGCTGATCGGCAGGATTTTCGAAATCCCGTCCGGGTGCATGGTCAGCAGTGTGCCCAGCAGCAGCACCATGCCTGACCAGAACGCAATCCACGACGTCGCAATGACACCCGCCACCCGGCTGAGGTCCAGCCCCAGCGACGCATAGATGCGATACCGGATCGCCGTCCCGGTAATGTAGGAAAAGCCCAGACAATTCGACACGGCATAGCCGCAGGCCCCCGCCATCCCAGCCACCGGCAACGGCACCTCACCATCCGCCACGCTTTGCACCGCCAGAACATCATACATCGACAACGCGAGAAAGCTGAACGCCGTCCAACACAGAGCGAAGAACATCAGCTTCCACGATGTGTTCGCCACATCGGTCTGAACATCCCCCCATTTCACGTGGGCAGATAGTTCATGCAGAACAACCAGTGCGATCAACGTCACCAGAATCGGAACCGCGATCCGTACCAGCGGCTTTTCCAGAAAGCCGGTAATCTTCTCGGCCCAGCGTACAGCCCAGAGCTCTTGCTCAGTGTCCTGCGTGGTCATTCCATCCCTCTGCTCAAAGGCGTGACAATCGTCATTGGCGCGCAACAGTCGCGCAGGGGGACCTTCGCATAGTTTCGCAAAAGCGCAAAGCGTCAGAAGGGGTTACACCCGGCCTTTCCGCGTGGACAGCAACAGATTGGTCTCGGACCGGGTGATCCCCTCCATCCGGCGGATCTGGAACAGGATTGCGTCCAACTCGGCCAGCGTATCGGTTCCGATCTCGGCAATCAGATCCCAGCTTCCATTGGTGGAATGCACCGCGCGCACTTGTGGCATCGCGGCAATTCGCGACATGGTGCGTTCGGTTCCGCGCCCTTCGATTTCCAGCATCATCAACCCACGCACCGGACTTTGCGCCACGTCACGCCGGGTGAGAACAGTAAACCCTACGATCTCGCCCGATTGCTTGAGGCGCTGCAACCGGCTGCGCACCGTTGTGCGGGTCACGCCCAACGTCTCGGCCAGCTCAGACAGAGAGGCACGGGCATCACGGTGCAAAGCGCTCAGCAGGCGATTGTCCAGATCGTCCATTGCTCATTCCCATTTCGGATGACCAGCTTTCATTTTGAACAATTTGATGGCTTTTCGCAAGTCAAAGAGAATGGCTAGATAGAAACATGACCACGGAAAACCTCATACTCGTCGGTGCCCCCATGGATGCCGGTAAACGCCGCCAAGGTTGCCGGATGGGCCCAGACGCCTATCGCGTCGCCGGGCTGAAGACGGCGCTGACAGACCTCGGCCACTCGGTTCTCGATGCCGGAGATGTCCGACCCGACCAAACCGATCTGGCGGAACACGCGCACCTTTTCGCTTTGCCGGAATGCGTCGGCTGGACCAAAGCACTGCAGCGCGCCGCGCTTGAAACAGCACCCAAAGGCGTGCCGATCTTCATGGGTGGCGATCACGCGCTGTCGATGGGCACCGTTTCGGGCATGGCCCTGCACGCTCAACAGCTGAACCGTCCCCTCTTTGTACTGTGGCTGGACGCCCACAGCGATTTCCATACCCCCGACAGCACCGATAGCGGCAACCTGCACGGCACCCCGGTCGCCTATTTCACCGGCCAATCGGGTTTCGACGCCTTTCCCAAGATCACAACCCCCGTGCCGACCGATCGCGTTGGCATGATCGGCCTGCGATCTGTAGACCCGGCCGAGCGCGCGCGCCTGGAACAGGACCGTGCTATGCTGGCCGATATGCGCAGCATCGACGAACACGGGATCAAGGCCCCGCTAATGGCCTTTCTGGATCGAGTCCGCGCCGCAAATGGCCTGCTTCATGTGTCGCTCGACGTTGATTTCCTCGACCCCTCCATCGCCCCGGCGGTCGGCACTACCGTTCCCGGCGGCGCGACCGAGCGCGAGGCGCATCTGGTGATGGAATTGCTGCACGAAAGCGGGCTGGTCTGCTCGCTCGATCTGGTCGAGCTCAACCCGTTTCTGGATGAGCGCGGCCGTACTGCAAAACTGATGGTCGATTTGGCTGCGTCGCTGATGGGGCGGCGCATCTTCGACCGCCCGACCCGGAGTTTCTGATGAACCAACCCTCAGACAAAGCCCTCGTGCCCTTTGTGTCAGTCGACAATATGATGCGCCTTGTGCACCATATCGGCCTTGAGCGCATGATCACCCAGATCGCCGCCCGCATCGAAGCAGATTTCAAGCGGTGGGAAAGTTTCGATAAAACGCCCCGTATTCCCGCTCATTCCCCCCATGGCGTGATCGAGC
The DNA here is from genome assembly GCF_056531325.1 of Ruegeria sp. N8. Classification (NCBI taxonomy): domain Bacteria; kingdom Pseudomonadati; phylum Pseudomonadota; class Alphaproteobacteria; order Rhodobacterales; family Roseobacteraceae; genus Ruegeria; species Ruegeria sp. N8. The sequence continues at coordinate 118,048 of NZ_JBQFLQ010000002.1, forward strand.
TGATGCCGACGTCTGATGGCGAGGCCTATGGGTTCAAATACGTAAACGGCCATCCCAAGAACACATCCGAAGGGCTTCAGACGGTCACCGCCTTCGGCCTACTTGCGGACGTCTATACCGGCTACCCTACCCTGCTGACCGAGATGACCCTGCTGACCGCCCTGCGTACCGCTGCCACATCTGCCCTGGTCGGCAGTTACCTTGCACCAAAGGGCGCCACGACCATGGCGATGATCGGCAATGGTGCACAATCCGAGTTTCAGTGCCTGGCATTCAAGGCTATGTGTGGGATTACCTCGGTACGTCTGTACGACACCGATTCCGCTGCCACCGAAAAATGTGCGGCGAACCTAAAAAACTCTGGCCTGACGGTTGTGCTGTGCAAAACGCCCGAAGACGCCATCGAGGGTGCTCAGATCATCACAACATGCACGGCCGACAAGAAATACGCGACAATCCTGACCGACAACATGGTCGGCCCTGGCGTGCACATCAACGCCATCGGCGGCGATTGCCCTGGTAAAACCGAACTGCATCGAGACATCCTGCTCCGCTCGGACATTTTTGTCGAGTACCCCGAACAAACGCGCATCGAAGGCGAAATTCAGGCGCTGAACCCCGATCATCCCGTTACTGAACTTTGGCAGGTCATGACCGGTCAAGCTGCGGGTCGCAAGGACAACCAACAAATCACCCTTTTTGACAGTGTGGGCTTCGCAATCGAGGACTTCTCGGCCCTTTGCTATATCAAATCAGCAATCGAAGGTACCGACTATTTCGAAGCTCTCGATATGCTCGCTGACCCGGACGATCCCCGAGACCTCTATGGTATGCTGATGCGGGCGAGCTAAGTAGGGGGCTCTGCACCCGCCGCCCTGCGGGCGACTCCCCTGGGATATTTGGGGCCAGATGAAGTACGGATCCGCTTTTCATCTGGCTAAAAATATCCCGGAGCGCGAGGCAGAGCCTCGCAAATTACCTGCTACCCAGCCAAGGACGGCAGATAGAGCACGATACCAGGGAACGCCACCAACAACGCGATGGTGACGGCGTCTGCGATGAAAAACGGTGTCACGCCTTTGAAAACATCCTGAACGCTCAGGTCCGGGCGGACCCCTGCAACCACAAAGCAGTTGAGCCCAATGGGTGGGGTTATCAGGCAGAACTCGGCCATTTTCACCACAAGAATACCGAACCAGATGGCGCACATCGGGCCAGACATCCCAAAGGCGCTTTCAGCCGCGCTGACGGTTTCACCGCCATTCAAGGCCATTACTGCGGGGTAGACCACCGGTAACGTCAGCAGCAGCATCCCGATGGCGTCCATGAACATGCCCAGAACCGCGTAAGCCAGCAGGATGCAGATCAGGATCAGCATTGGCGACATCTCAAGCGATGTGATCCAGTCCGAGAATGCCCCGGGCAGATCCGCGAACCCGAGGAACCGAACATAGATCAGAACCCCCCAGATGATCGAGAAGATCATGGCCGTCAGCTTTGCTGTTTCCAGCAGGGCCGATTTCAGCTCGGTCCAGCGCATTCCGTGAAACAGCGCAAAACAAAAGACGATAAAGGCTCCGATCGCGCCGCCTTCGGTGGGGGTGCCCCAGGCCTTGTCGCCAAAAGGGTTGTAGACGAAGCAGATGATGATGAGGATCACGGCGACGATTGGGAACGCACCGGGCAGTGCCGCAAAGCGCTGCTTCCAAGTGAACCCAGTAACGGGTGGACCAACTGATTTGAAGATCACGGCGATGCCAACGATCAGCAGACCGTAAATGACCGCTGAAAATGCGCCGGGGATGAAACCGGCCAACAGCAGTTTGCCGACATCCTGTTCAACGATGATCGCATAGATCACCAGAATCGCAGATGGCGGGATCAGCGAGGCCAGTGTTCCGCCAGCAGCGACGACGCCGGCCGCGAATTGTTTATTGTATCCGACCTTCAGCATCTCGGGGATGGCGATGCGCGCAAACACGGCAGAAGTGGCGACCGAAGCGCCCGACACTGCCGCAAAGCCAGCCGTGGCGAAGACGGTGGACACCGCCAACCCGCCGGGCACCCAGGCGACCCAGCGTTTGGCAGCTTCAAATAGCGCTCGGGTCAGACCTGCATAGTAGGCAAGATAGCCAATCAGGATAAAGGTCGGGATCAGGCTGAGCGTATGGGCCGCAACCTTGGAATGAGGCACCTGCCCCGCCGTTTTGACAGCCACGGTCAGTGCTTTGCCAAAGCGGTCGGGGTCATAGCCGAATTTGGCCCAGAAAATCCAGACCAGCCCAACCAAACCTGCCAAACCTGCCGCAAAGGCCACGCGCATCCCAGTGACGACCAGAACCAGAAGGCCGCCTGTGACCCACAGGCCGATATCAATCGTGTCCATCTAGTCCTGCCCTTCGAATTGCTCGGCCTCGGCAGCCGCCTGGGCGGCGACATCCTGTATCAGCGGCACGGCCACTGGTTTCTCCAGCCCTAAGACAAAGGCGCGGCCATAACCCCAGATTTGCAAGATCAGCCGCAAGCAAAGCACCGAGAAAGCAACCGGAGCCAACAGTTTGGCAGGCCAGAGCGGAATACCGATGTCGATTGAGCTGTCACGGCTCCACAACGGTGCGCCGAAATCGAACGAGCGGTCGAAATGGGACCAGCTGCCCCAGACAAGGGCTAGCATCAGAACAAGGATCAATACGACCGAGATCAGTTCGAACAGCCACAGCGCCCGCCCGTGCAGGCGCGAGATGACGATATCCATTCGGATGTGCCCGCCATCCCGCTGGACAAAGGAAATGCCAAGGAACGCGATCAGTGGCATGGCCTGTTCGATCCAGTCCACATAGCCAGGCAAAGGTGCGTTGAACGCGTTACGCCCGCTAACCGATACCACGGCCAAAACCATCAGCCCAAATACAGCTATCCCACTGATCAGGGCAAGGAACCGTTCCAATCGCAATAATTGATGATCCAGACGGCTGAGACGACTGCCATCCTCAAGCACCGTGGCCTGTCCTGCCATGCCGGTGATCCCCTATTGTCTTTATGGGTGTCCGGGCGCCGATGAGGCACCCGGACGATGCGATCAGTTGCCGCCGCGCTGTTGTTTCAGCGTGGCCTGAACGAGATCATAGAGGTCCTGCGCAGGCAGACCTTGGGCCGACATGTCCGCTATCCACTGCTCGCGGATCGGATCTGCCGCCTTGGTACGGAACTCTTCGATCACCGCATCGTCGATTTCGACCTTTGTGACGCCCTTCTCGGATAGGACGCTGTCCCACTGTTCCAGCAGGCCACCATAGTTGGCGAGGTAATGATCAATCGCCTCATCAATCGAACTGTCCAGTGCCTCTCGATGTTCGGCCGGTAGGGCTTCATAGGCGTCGATATTTACTACCACCGGGCAGTTGACTGTGCCGGGGTTGAGGTTTGCGGTCCACCAATCAGCCTCGTTTATGGTGCCGAAAGACAGGTGAGCATGTTGGGCAAAGGCCACCGTGTCGACGACGCCCGATTCCATCGCATTGAACGCCTCGGTCGCGGGAACCGAGGTCGGGACACCTCCGACCGCTTCGAATGCCTGACCCAGACCACCGGTCGCACGCACACGCATGCCGTCGAAATCAGCCAGCTTGTCACGCGGATCGCCGGTGCCGACCAGATTATACTGCGGCATGGGCGAGGTCATGATGATACGCGCGTTCCACTGAGCCATCTCATCTTTCACCGCCGGGTGATCGTAAACAGCGTGGCTGACGGCCACCTCTTCTTCCAGGTTGTTCACCCCGAGGAACGGTAGCTCCAGCACCGTGATGGCCCGGTTCTTGTCGCGATGATAGCCCGCGCAGAATTGCGCCATCTCGAACGCGCCGATCTCAATCCCATCGAGATTCTCGCGCGGTTTGGACAGGCCGCCATAGCTGACATTGATGGTGAACTCGCCATTAGTCTTTTCACTGACCAACTCGGCCAGCTTTTCAACGTGCTCAGTAAAGGCGCGGCGTTTACCCCAGACCGAAGCGCTCCATTCGGTTGCTGCGGCCTCAGACACGAAGGCGACGGTCAAAGCGGCAACAGCCGCACCGCTCAGCATCTTTTTCATTGTGATCTCTCCCTTTTTTGCGCCCCTTCCCCAGGGCGCTTGCAAGCAAAGCTAGCGCCAACATCTTAAAGTGCCAACCCCCAGAGCGGGACGCGTGCCCGTGTTCCTCGGTTCCGTTTGGCGCTAACAACTAAAAGATGAGTTTCAAATACCTATTGCCTATGGATCAGAAGCCAGCTGTCACGCTTTTCACTTGTTACAACCAAATATATGTTTCTATTTTATTTTTCATCAAATTTACAAAATTTGTTTTCTAGTTTGACAGGAATCAAGAAATTTATTTACAAACTAATCCTTAGTTTTCTGTAATTTATTCCCTTGTTTTCAGTTCTCCGTATTATTCGGTACGGGGAGGATGCGGGTCGACATTGCCAAATCAGCAGGCAAAATCGAGCCCGTCAATTTCAGTCCTAGAGGGAGGAGCCTCAGAATGACAACCGCTGCCCAGGCAGATGCCAAAGCTTATCCGCCAACTGCAGAAACCGTTGCGCGTGCACATGTCGATGCTGACAAATATTCCGAGATGTACGCAGCCTCCGTCAACGACCCTGTCGCCTTTTGGGGCGAGCAGGGAAAGCGTGTCGACTGGATCAAACCGTTCACGCAGGTCAAGGATGTCAGCTATGATTTCGGTTCGGTTGGCATCAACTGGTATGCGGATGGTACGCTGAACGTTTCGGCCAACTGCCTGGATCGTCACCTTGAAACACGCGGCGATCAGACCGCCATCATCTGGGAACCGGATGATCCAAACGACGCGGCTCAGCACATCACCTATGCCGAGTTGCACCGCCGCACCTGCCGGATGGCGAACATTCTGGAATCGCTGGGTGTGCGCAAGGGTGACCGCGTTGTCATCTACCTGCCGATGATCCCCGAAGCAGCCTATGCCATGTTGGCCTGCGCCCGTATTGGCGCCATCCACTCGATTGTTTTTGCGGGATTTTCTCCGGACGCATTGGCAGCGCGGATCAATGGGTGCGACGCCAAGGTTGTCATCACCGCGGATGAAGCCCCGCGCGGTGGCCGCAAAACCCCTCTGAAATCCAATGCGGATGCGGCATTGCTGCATTGCAAGGACACCGTCAAATGTCTGGTCGTCAAGCGCACCAATGGTCAAACCACTTGGATTGCCGATCGCGACTATGACTACAACGAAATGGCGCTTGAGGCAGACGATTATTGCGCCCCGGCTGAGATGAATGCCGAGGATCCTCTGTTCATCCTCTACACCTCCGGGTCGACCGGTCAGCCCAAGGGCGTCGTGCATACAACCGGCGGGTATCTTGTCTATGCCGCGCTGACTCACGAGGTCACGTTCGACTACCACGAGGGCGACATCTATTGGTGTACGGCGGATGTGGGCTGGGTCACGGGCCACAGCTATATCGTATATGGCCCGCTGGCCAACGGTGCGACGACACTGATGTTCGAAGGCGTGCCCACCTATCCCGACGCCGGTCGTTTCTGGGAGGTGTGCGCCAAGCACAAGGTCAATCAGTTCTACACCGCCCCCACCGCGATCCGTGCCCTGATGGGTCAGGGCAATGAGTTCGTTGAAAAGCACGACCTCAGCGATCTGCGTCTGCTGGGCACTGTGGGTGAACCAATCAACCCAGAGGCGTGGAACTGGTACAATGATGTTGTCGGCAAGGGCAGATGCCCCATCGTAGACACTTGGTGGCAGACCGAAACCGGCGGCCACATGATGACCCCCCTGCCCGGCGCACATGCGACCAAGCCCGGCTCGGCGATGAAACCCTTCTTTGGCGTGCAGCCCGTGGTGCTGGATCCGCAATCCGGTGTCGAAATCAACGGCAACGGCGTTGAGGGTGTTTTGTGCATCAAGGACAGCTGGCCCGGTCAGATGCGCACCGTCTGGGGCGACCATGAACGGTTCGAGAAGACCTATTTCTCGGATTACAAAGGCTACTACTTCACCGGCGACGGTTGCCGTCGGGACGAAGATGGCGATTACTGGATCACAGGCCGCGTTGATGACGTGATCAACGTCTCGGGCCACCGTATGGGCACGGCCGAGGTCGAAAGTGCACTGGTGGCACATGCGGCCGTGGCCGAGGCCGCCGTGGTCGGCTACCCGCATGAAATCAAAGGGCAAGGCATCTATTGCTACGTCACCTTGATGAATGATCGTGAACCTTCGGATGAGCTGCTGAAAGAGCTGCGCACCTGGGTACGGACCGAAATCGGGCCGATTGCCTCGCCGGACGTAATTCAATGGGCGCCGGGCCTTCCGAAGACGCGCTCGGGCAAGATCATGCGTCGAATCCTGCGCAAGATCGCCGAGAATGACTTTGGCTCTCTGGGCGACACCTCGACACTGGCCGATCCGTCGGTCGTCGAAGACCTGATCGAAAACCGGGCGAATAAGTGAGGGAATGATGGACGCTGCCGTTACCACCACCCCCGCTGTTCTGATCCTTCTCGGCCCTCCGGGCGCCGGGAAGGGCACGCAAGCCCGGATGCTGGAAGATAAATTCGGTCTGGTTCAGCTCAGCACCGGCGACCTGCTGCGTGAGGCCGTTGCCGCAGGTACCGAGGCAGGTAAAGCCGCCAAAGCCGTTATGGAAGCGGGCGATCTGGTCAGCGACGAGATCGTCATCGCCATCCTGCGCGACCGAATGGCCAAGCCGGATTGCCAGAAAGGGGTCATCCTTGATGGTTTCCCCCGCACCACCGTTCAGGCCAAGGCGCTGGATGGGCTACTGGCCACATCGGATCAAAAGATCAGCGCCGCGATTAGTCTTGAGGTTCAGGACGCTGAAATGGTCGCGCGCATTTCGGGCCGTTACACCTGCGCCATGTGTGGAGAAGGCTATCACGACACGTTCAAAGTGCCTGCCGTTGAAGGCAAATGCGACAATTGCGGCGGCACCGAGTTCAAGCGTCGCGCGGATGACAACGCCGAAACCGTTGCGTCGCGCCTGACTGCGTATCACGCGCAGACAGCACCGCTGATTGACTACTACCAAGCCCAAGGCGTGCTGCAAGGCATTGATGCCATGGGCCAAATCGACGCCATCGCCAACGACCTGCAAGGGCTTGTGCGCGGGGTCATGAGTTAAGGGGAGGAGATAAGCCCAAACCGGGCTTTGATCCTTAAAACAGAATACTTCAATGGACCCGCCTTGGCGGACCAGAGAAGTTTTGCCGGACGTCACGGGGCGTTTGGCACATTCGAGAAGCGGTCCAACGCACTGGAGGAGTTGGGCAACGGGCCGCCAACGAGGTAGCGAAGGAGGAACCCGCAATGGCGGATAACACCACAAACTCCGCGCAGACTGCCGAGGCCGATAAGGGCTATTGGCAGGCCAACCTGCGTCTCATCTACATCAGCCTCGCGATCTGGGCGCTGGTGTCTTTTGGATTCGGCATTCTGCTGCGTCCGCTGCTGTCCGGCATCTCGGTTGGCGGCACCGATCTGGGCTTTTGGTTTGCCCAGCAGGGATCGATCCTGGTCTTTTTGGTGCTGATCTTCAACTACGCCTGGCGCATGAACAAGCTGGACGCCGAACACGGCGTGGAAGAAGACTAAGGGAGAGCGGGGATTATGGATCAGTTTACCATCAACCTGCTGTTTGTTGGCGCGTCCTTTGCGCTATACATCGGCATCGCGATCTGGGCCCGTGCGGGGTCCACATCTGAATTCTACGCCGCCGGTCGCGGCGTTCACCCGGTCACCAACGGTATGGCGACAGCGGCGGACTGGATGTCTGCGGCTTCGTTCATCTCGATGGCGGGCCTGATTGCCTTCACCGGCTATGACAACTCGACCTTCCTGATGGGTTGGACCGGTGGCTACGTGCTGCTGGCTCTGCTGCTTGCCCCTTACCTGCGTAAGTTCGGCAAGTTCACCGTTTCGGAATTCATCGGCGACCGCTTCTACAGCCAAACGGCCCGTATCGTTGCGGTGATCTGTCTGATCGTTGCGTCCGTGACCTACGTTATCGGTCAGATGACCGGCGTTGGCGTGGCCTTTGGCCGCTTCCTTGAGGTGTCCAACACAACCGGTCTGCTGATTGGCGCGGGTGTTGTCTTTGCCTACGCGGTGTTTGGTGGGATGAAAGGCGTGACCTACACTCAGGTCGCTCAGTACTGCGTGCTGATCACTGCCTATACCATCCCGGCAATCTTCATCTCGCTGCAACTGACCGGCACGCCTGTTCCGGCGCTGGGTCTGTTTGGTGACACTGCAAGCGGTGAACCCCTTCTGACCAAGCTGGACGCCATCGTGACCGAGTTGGGTTTCAACGAATACACCACCCACCACTCGAACACGCTGAACATGGTGCTGTTCACCCTGTCGCTGATGATCGGTACTGCGGGTCTGCCCCACGTCATCATGCGCTTCTTCACCGTACCGAAAGTGTCTGACGCACGTTGGTCCGCTGGCTGGGCGTTGGTCTTCATCGCGCTGCTGTACCTGACCGCTCCTGCTGTTGGTGCCATGGCCCGTTTGAACATCAGTGAAATGATGTGGCCGAATGGTGGCATCGAAGGTGGCGCTGTTTCGGTTGAACAGATCGACAATGACGCGCGCTATGACTGGATGGCCACGTGGCAGAAAACCGGTCTGCTGGACTGGGAAGACAAGAACGGCGACGGCAAAATCCAGTACTACAATGACAAGTCGGACGCTCTGAACGCGATTGCAGAAGAAAAAGGCTGGGCGGGCAACGAACTGACCAAGTTCAACCGTGACATCCTGGTTCTGGCCAACCCCGAGATCGCCAACCTGCCAGGTTGGGTGATCGGTCTGGTCGCTGCCGGCGGTCTTGCCGCTGCTCTGTCGACCGCTGCGGGCCTGCTGCTCGCAATCTCGTCGGCTGTGTCTCACGACCTGATCAAGGGCGCGATCAACCCGCAGATCTCGGAAAAAGGCGAGCTTCTGTCGGCGCGGATCGCAATGGCAGTCGCCATCGCCGTGGCAACCTGGCTGGGTCTTAACCCTCCGGGCTTCGCGGCGCAGACGGTGGCCTTGGCCTTCGGTCTTGCAGCGGCCTCGATCTTCCCGGCGCTGATGATGGGGATCTTCTCGACCCGCATCAACAACACCGGCGCGGTCGCGGGTATGCTGGCTGGTCTGGTCGTCACCTTGGTCTACATCTTCCTGCACAAGGGCTGGCTGTTCATTCCGGGCACCAACTCGTTCACCGATGCTGACCCGCTGCTGGGTCCGATCAAGTCGACCTCGTTCGGCGCGATCGGTGCCATGGTCAACTTTGCTGTCGCCTACTTTGTAGCCGGCGCGACCAAGGAGACCCCGCAGGAGATCAAAGATATGGTCGAAAGCATCCGCATTCCCCGTGGCGCGGGTGCAGCTCAGGATCACTGAGCCCTGATGCGGCCCATTGGCCCATTGCCAAAGGCCGCGTCTTTCGACTGACTACTCCCGCCCGGCACACCACCGGGCGGGATTTTTCAACCGGAAACCGAGGAGTAGCCCATGCCCCTGTCCCATGACGAGATCACCCGGTTTCTGAAATCCGTCCATCCCTATGACGCCCTGCCCCACGACCTGCTGGATTCTGTCGCGCAACAGATCGAGGTCTGGGAGGTCGAAGAGGATTCTCCAATCTATGAGCTGGGCCATACCCTGCCCGGCGTCTTTGTGATTTACGAAGGACAGGTTGAGATCAAGGATGAGAACGACGCCGTGGTCTCTCATCTGGGTTTGCGCAATTCCTTTGGCGAACGGGGCCTGTTGAAGGACGGCAAGGCGCTCACCAAGGCCAAATCGCACGCGCCTTCAGTGCTGTTGGTTCTGCCGTCCGATCTGGTGCGCGAATTGATTGACGGGCATACAGTTGTCGCAAAGTTCTTTAACCGTACCCGTGATGCGCGCCAGGGCCCGCAAAGTCTGGCGACAAGCGCCATCGACGTGCTGATGGCACACAACCCTACCACCTGCCCGCCGGACACTCTGGTCCGTGAAGCTGCGCAGGTGATGCGGGACAAACATATCTCATCACTTTGTGTAACCGAGGGGGACGCGTTGCGCGGGATCGCCACGTTGCGCGATATCTCGGGCAAGTTCGTGGCCGATGGGATGCCCGGCGACACCCCCATTTCAGCCATCATGACCGCCGATCCCATCACCCTGTCCCCATCCGATATCGGGTCAGACGTTCTGCACATCATGATGGAGCGCGGCATTGGCCATATCCCGATTTCCGAAGGTGGTCGTCTGGTTGGTATAGTGACGCAGACCGACCTGACCCATTATCAGGCCGTCAACTCTGCCGAACTGGTCCGGCGGATCGCGTCGGCGCAGACGGCCCAGCAGATGGCCGACGTGACCGATGAAATCCCGCAGCTTCTGGTACAGCTCGTCGCCGCCGGGAACCGGCATGAGATCGTCACGCGCCTGATCACCGATATCGCGGACACGGCTACAAGGCGGTTGCTGGCGCTGGCTGAGGCCAAGCTTGGACCCCCGCCTGTGCCCTATCTGTGGCTGGCTTGCGGATCGCAAGGTCGACAAGAACAGACAGGAGTGTCGGATCAAGACAATTGCCTGATGCTGGATGACAGCGTGTCCGAAGTGGACATGTCCTATTTCCACGCGCTGGCCAAATTCGTCTCAGATGGGCTGGACACTTGTGGGTATTTCTATTGCCCCGGCGACATGATGGCGACGAACCCGCGCTGGTGCCAGCCGGTGCGCGTCTGGCGCGATTATTTCAAGGGCTGGATCGCCAAGCCTGACCCTGAGGCGCAGATGCTGGCTTCGGTCATGTTCGACCTGCGCCCTATCGGCGGCGCTTTCCACCTGTTCGACGACCTGCAAGCCGATACGCTGGCTGCGGCGCGATCGAACTCGATCTTCGTGGCGCATATGATCTCGAACTCACTGAAACACACACCACCTCTGGGCCTTCTACGCGGCTTTGCCACCATCCGGTCGGGTGAGCACCGCAACACGCTGGATTTAAAACATAACGGCGTTGTGCCAGTGGTTGATCTGGCGCGGATTTACAGCCTGCAAGGCAAACTGCCGGAGGCCAACACCCGCGCGCGGCTGAAAGCGGCAGGATCGGCAGGTATCCTCAGTGCGTCCGGCGCGCGGGATCTGCTGGACGCCTATGACCTGATCGCTGAAACAAGGCTGGAACATCAGGTGCGTCTTGTGAAAGGCGACAAGAAACCGGATAACTTCCTGCCGCCATCGGACCTGTCTGACTTTGAGCGAAGTCATCTACGCGACGCGTTTGTCGTGATAAAAACGATGCAATCAGCGGTTGGCCACGGAAAAGGAATGCTGGGGTAAACCGGCTGGAAATGGGAGAGACAGAATGTTCCTCGAACTGATCGCCACCATCTTTGCAGGCATTGCATTCGCCGGCGTGGTGATGGTGATAAACAAATTTACCGGCGGTCGTCTGCCCAAATGGGTCGCGCCGGTCGCTGCAGGGCTTGGGATGATCGGAATGACGATCTCGAGCGAGTATTCGTGGTACGACCGCACCAAAGACACACTGCCCGACGGGATGACCGTGGTGCAAGAGGTCGAAAGCCGCGCGCTATACCGTCCCTGGACCTATGCGGTACCCTTCGTGAACCGGTTTGCGGCGATTGACACCGTCTCGGTCCGCACAAACGAACAAGTGCCGGAACAGCGGCTGGTTGACCTCTATTTCTTTGGCCGCTGGGCACCTATTTCTGTAGTGCCCGTGGCGGTCGATTGCGCGCAAAACCTGCGCGCCAATCTGGCCGACGGGGCCGAGTTCGGGGCCGATGGGCAGCTTGTGAATGCCGATTGGATCTCTGGCACAACCGACGACCCCATCATCGAGGCCACCTGCGGAGTGTAACATGCTGACCCGGCTAAGCCTGCGCCTGCGTATCTTCCTGTTCTTCTGCCTGCTGGCCGTTGGCGGAGTAGTCGTCAGCGCACTGGCACTGTGGATCAGTTACCGCCGCGTGGCCGACCCGGACCTGATCAACGCGTTCATTTTTGCTGAAATCATCATGGGTTTCGGCTTCGTTGCACTGATCGTTGCCGTCTGGCTTTTGTTCGATGACAACGTCGCCAAACCGATCGAGCGTCTGTCAGCGGAACTGCGGGCGCGTGCTCATGCGGGTGTCAGCTCGGACATGGACATGCAGGCCGCGCGCTATCTGGGCGATCTGGCCCCTGCGGCTGCAGGTCTAGCTGATCAGCTTTCAGAAAAGACCCTGAGTGTGGCCGAAGCCGTCGCCGCCGAAACCGCACATTTGGCCGCTGAAAAGCAACGATTGACCGCTTTGCTGACTGATATCCCGGTGGCCATGCTGCTGGCCAGTCCGACCCATAAGATCGTTCTTTATGATGGACAGGCGGCCGAGGTTCTGGCTCAGATTTCACATCCCCGCCTGAACGCGGCACTGTCGGAATATTTTCAACCTGAACCGCTGGAACATGCCTATGCCAAACTGGTCAAAACCGGGATCGAGGTCAGCTGCACACTGACAAGCACCGACGGCACCCAGTCATTTGCGACCCGCATGAAGCCCTTGGGCGATGCGCCCGGATACATGCTGATATTCGATGACAGCGTCGCCAATATCGCGCCCGAAGCCTCACGCCCGCTGGTCTATGATTTCGCACTGATGAACTCGGAAGCCAACCGCGCGCTTGAGACGCTGGAACTGCGAGACCTGTGTTTTGTCGTCTTCGACACCGAGACCACAGGTCTATTGCCGCACAAGGATGAGATCGTGCAAATCGGCGCTGTTCGGGTGGTGAATGGTCGGATCATCGAAGGCGAACAGTTGGATATGCTGGTTGATCCGGAGATGCCAATCCCGCCGGCCTCGACCAAGGTGCATAAAGTGACGAATGCCATGGTCCAGGATGCGCCCAAGATTGCCGAGGCAGGCCGCGTGTTCCATCAATTCGCGCGGGACGCCGTGATCGTGGCCCACAATGCGCCCTTCGACATGGCCTTTTTGCGCCGCCATGCCAACCAGATGAGCGTCGCATGGGATCACCCCATTTTGGACACGGTCTTGCTGTCCGCCGTGCTGTTCGGGGCCAGCGACAAACACACACTGGACGCGCTGTGTGAGAGGCTGGATATCACCATTCCGGACGCTTTGCGTCACACCGCCTTGGGCGACGCCGTCGCCACGGCTGAGGCTCTGGTTCGTATGCTGCCCATGTTACAAGCGCGCGGCATGAACACGTTCGGTGCGGTTATCGAGGCGACGCGTCAGCATGGGCGCTTGCTGGAAGACCTGAACTAAGCTGGAAAATAAATCGGTTAAACACAGCTTTTCGTGGACAATCCCACCGGGTCGTGGCACCTGAGGCCCGGCCACTGAACGAGCGCGCAATGACGGAAACGACCTTTACCCCTACCCCGGATCAAAGCACCGCCTTCCGCGAGGCGTTGGGCTGTTTCGGAACTGGTGTCACAGTCGTTACTACCCACACCGAATTGGGTCCACGTGCGATCACGGTGAACTCGTTCTCCTCGGTCTCGCTGGACCCGCCTTTGGTGTTATGGTGTCTGGCAAAGGATTCCAACCGGTTCGGTGCGTTTCATGACTGCCAGCACTATTCAATCCACGTTATGGCGCAAGATCAGCAGGATCAGGCGCTGAAATTCGCCCGTGACGGCGCGGATTTTTCCCACGCGGATTGGGCGCCGGACCACGCCAACCGCCCGCAACTGTCGAATTGCCTTGCCCGCTTTGACTGCCAACTTCACGCCCGGTACGAGGCCGGAGACCATCTGATCCTGATCGGAGAGGTCGAAAAAGTCATGTATCGCACCGGAAAAGGATTGATTTTCAAACGCGGTCAATTTGGCGGTTTTGCTGACCTGATTTAGTTTATTTTATGTATTCACTTATTGCGATCTAATATCGTACAACCCCGTACAATGATTGGAAGCAAGAAGAAAATCGTCTTTGTCCACATCCCCAAAACCGGCGGAAGTTCGGTTGCATGGGCGTTGCGAAAAGAATTTGACCGACCAAATCCCCTTCAGCGGTCGCTCAAAAGCCTCGACAAGAGGACTTTAAATACTGGGCTTTACCCAAAGTCGAAATTCCAACCTCTTCCAGTCCATGCGAAGGCGACAGACTACGTCCAGCATTTGGGTGACAGATATTGGGCAATGCATTCGCTCGCCTTTGTTCGGAACCCGTTCGACCTCCAGATTTCGTTGTTCAGCTATATACAGCAGACCGATATTCACCCCTTGCATAACGCGATTAAGGACATCAGTTTTCGAGAGTTTATTATTGAGTATTGTGGGACCGAATGTTCGCCAAACTGTCAATCTTCGTATGTGTTGGACCCGCAGGACCGCTGCATAGTCGGTACTGTTGGGCGTTTGGAAAACCTAAACGCTGATTTCCGGTCTTTTTGCTCCGAGATCGGCGTAAACGCGACATTGGACCATGAAAACAAGTCCAAGCGATCACGTAGAATCGCCGAGTACTACGACCCGGCACTAACAGAAATGGTCATCAATGCGTTTCGCCCGGATTTCGATTTGTTAGGTTACAGCACCGATCCGCATGACTTGTCCTATGCGCAGATGAAACTGGCCCAGCACCCTAGACTGCAACCGCATTTGTCAGTCGTCTAGCGAGCCATGCACGGCCAACGCCTCAAGCTGGGTTTCCTGCGGGGTGATGATGCGGAAAGCCTCATGCACACCGGTCTCGGATAGTTCACGGGCAACGGTCAGCAGGGTGTTGGGCGCATGTTCTTCGCACAGCTCGGACATATGGGTGATCTCTGATTGCGCCACGCCCAAGGCGGCTTCGACCGAAGGTGCGCCATAGAACTGCACGAAATGCTCGGCCAGGTTCTGCGCGATCTGGTCGATCTCGGAGGGTTCCACCTGCGTCACGGCCACGAATGTCACCCGGCCAAAGGTCTCAACCCCCAACCAACCGTTCGAGAACGCCTGCCGTGCCTTGCCTTCAAGATCGCCCTCGCCCCAGTTCGAAAACTCGAACCCGCCCGAGATACACCACTCGCCCGTGCGGGCCGGGGAATGAAATACGTTCATGTCGCTTTCGTCGAAATGGATCGCGCGGGCCAGTTTCATCTTTAGTTCTCCAGTAGATCCGTCAAGGGGCGCAGGGTTGTTTCGGCACCGTCGCGGATCAGCATTCCGAACCGCTCGTCGGCGCCCAGAAAGACACCTGTGTCATAGGGTTCGCCCACCCCGCGTAGCAGCCCCATCCATTCGGCGTGTAGCGGCGCATTTCCGTCTTCTTGCCAGCGGTTGAGCCATGTCAGCATGTGCCGCGACCAGCTTTCGACCAGTTGAGTCGGCGATACCTCGGCGCAGCCTTCGTCATAAAGCGCTGTGATATCAGGATTTTCGCCAGGCGCTTCGCTGGTTTGTATCAGCGCCAGTTCCCAGCCCACGATCAGCCAGTCGGGTTCGGCCTCGGGCACGGCAGCCGAGGCCGCGACCTGAAACATCCCGCACTTGGCCCCGTTCACACAGATCGGACCATCCCAGTCCAGATGCACCGCAACCTCGGGCGGTGCAAGGGCGCCAAGGGCGTTTTGAAAGCCCACGGCGCACAGAGGCAGCATCGCCATCGCGTCCTGAAGCGGAACCTCAGGTGCAAAGACGATTGCCACACGCAGGCGGTCCGCCTGAATGTTGTAGACCACCGTTCCCGCGTCGCAGCCCAACGCGGCCATGGCTTGCGCGCGCTGAAACGGGTCCTCGCCGCCCTGCACCGGGTGGCCTGCAAGCAGCGGAGGGAACACGGGTTCCGTCATGCGTTGCCCTTGGCAATCATGTCGCGGGCGATTTTGCGGAACGCGTCGGCCTGCGGGCTGTCGGGTTTGCTGACCACGATGGGCGCACCGCCATCAGCGGCCACGCGAATGTCCAGATGCAGAGGGATTTCCCCCAGCAGCGGAACACCCAGCGATTCAGCCTCGGACGCCACACCGCCATGGCCGAACACATGTTCCTCATGCCCGCAATTCGAGCAGATATGCGTGGACATGTTCTCGATCATGCCAACAATCGGCGTTTTCAATTGGTTGAACATGTCGATTCCCTTACGGGCATCGATCAGGGCCACGTCCTGCGGGGTCGAGACAACGATTGCGCCGTCTACCTGGAACTTTTGGCTCAGCGTTAGTTGCACGTCGCCGGTGCCGGGCGGAAGGTCAACGATCAGCACATCCAGCGCGCCCCACTGCACCTGGTTCATCATCTGCTGCAACGCGCCCATTAGCATCGGGCCGCGCCAGACAACCGCCTGCCCTTCATTGGTCATCAGCCCCATCGACATCATGGTAACGCCGTGGTTGCGCAGCGGCAGGATCGTCTTGCCATCGGGGCTGGCCGGACGACCCGAGACGCCCAGCATCCGAGGCTGCGACGGGCCATACACATCGGCATCCAACAGACCCACGCGCCGCCCCTCGGCAGCCAGCGCACAGGCAAGGTTCGCGGATACGGTCGATTTACCGACCCCGCCCTTGCCCGAGGCCACGGCGATGATCCGATCCACACCGGCCACCGGCTGAGGGCCGGTCTGCGCCGGTTTCGGCTTGGGTTTCAGATCTGGCGGTGCCTTGTCGGAATGCGCGGTCAGCATGGCCGAAACCTTGGCCACGCCATCTACCATTTGCGCCGCCTGCTCAGCCGTCGCGCGCACCGGCTCCATCTTGTCGGCGTACTTGGGATCGATCTCCATCACAAAGCGAACGGCGTCGCCTTCGACGTTCAGAGCGCGCACGATACCAGCGCTGACAATGTCCTGACCCGACACCGGATCAGTGATCTTCTTGAGGTTCGCCAAAACCGCGTCACGAACACTCATGCCTGTAACCCTTTGATTTTCCCAACCATGTGGCTGCTGTTCATTGCATGTGTCTCCGTCTCATTCTGTTTATTTGACGCAATTGGGGCGCTGCCGCTAGGCTGACCCCATGCGCGTACTCCTTTTGTGCCTGAGCCTGACGCTCACCGCCACCCCCTCTTGGTCGCAAGAGGCGCTCGGGCTGGCTGCCCCGCCCGAAGTTGCCGACTCTGGCCTGTTGCAACATATTCTTCCCCGCTTCTCTCTCAAGACCGGGATACGGGTTATTGCCGATGACACGGGCGTTTTGGTGTTGGAAAACGGCCCTCCGGGTGATCCGGTCTTTGCCCGCGATGGGGTGATATACCACCTGCGCATCGGGGACGACACCAAACACGAACGGTTCCGCGACTGGCTGCTGTCGGATATCGGCAAACGCACGGTCGAAGGGTTTGCCCCCGACAATGGCACGCCGTTTTCGGCCGAGTTCGAGATCGCCGCCGTGCAGGAAGAAACCGTGATCGACGGCGATGCGCTGTTGGGCGAGGAACTGTCGATGACCCATTGCGGGCGATGCCACGTGATCGGCCCGCAAAACCGCATGAACGGGCTGGGCTCGACGCCATCCTTTGCCGTACTGCGTGCGATGCCGGACTGGTCGGAACGGTTCGAGGCGTTTTTTGCCCTGAACCCGCATCCGGCCTTTACCCAGATCGACGGGCTGACACCGCCCTTCGACCCGGAACGCCCCTCGCCCATTCATCCGGTCGAGATAACGCTGGACGAGCTGGACGCGATATTGGCCTTTGTCTCGGTCATTCGCGCCGCTGATCTGGGCGCTCCGCTGCAACTTCAGTGATCCTTCCTTTTTGAGAAGTAGTCCTCGGTCGTGACCACCTTCGGGCGCGGCGCGGATTGGAACGGATTGTCCTGATGTTGAAACTGCGCGTTCACTCGGCAATTGTCGCACATCTGGATCATCCGCGCCTGCTCCGAGGTGGCGAACATTGGATGCGTGCCCGACAGCTTCTCCATGATCCGTTCGACCGTGGATTTAACGCCGAACAGCGCGCCGCATTCGACACAGGCAAAGGGCTCTTCCTCGTTCAACACCTGCTGAGACAAGGCGGCATCGCTCAGGTCCAGTTGCGGGACCAGCGTGATCGCGTCCTCGGGGCAGATTGTTCGGCACATGCCGCATTGCAAACAAGCATCCTGCTGGAAGTTCAGCTGCGGCATATCCGGGTTGTCGATCAGCGCCCCCGACGGGCAGAGCGACACGCAACTCAGACACAGCGTGCAACTGTCTGTATTCACGGCCACCACGCCGTAAGGCGCATCTTCGGGCAATGGCAGCGGAGCATCGGCCTGTGGATTAAGCGCCTGCGCGGCCAAGCGTGCGATTTGACGCCGATTTCCCAAGGGCAGCACCGTGTCGGCCAAAGGTGCTGGAACATCCTGACCATATAGCTGATCGGACATAGCGTCCGGGTCCGCTTCATCAATCAGGCCCAGCTTGCCCACGCCTGCGATGGCCTCGGCCAATGCCAGTTCCCTGTCCAATGCATCCCGCTCGGTCGTTGGCGCCAGCAGCACATCCACACGGGCAAATCCATGGGCCAGCGCGGCCAGCATTTCGGAATGGCCAAAGCCCGAGATCACATTCAGTTCCAATGGAATCACGTCGGCAGGCAGACCACGACCAAAGCGGGCGGACAGTCGGATCATTTCAGCCCCGTGGGCATCATGAACCAGCAGCCGGGGCGCTTGTCCCTCGGCCCGTCGATAAGTGCGCGCCAGAATGTGCATCCGGGACAAAAGTGCTGCAACCGGCGGGTCTTCGTAGGTGATCGCTGTCGAGGGGCAGACCGCAGCGCACTCTCCGCATCCGGCGCAGATCATAGGGTCGATTGACACGTGTTCGCCCTCAGAGGTGATCGCACCGGTTGGGCAGATGTCCAGGCAGTTAGAACACCCTACCTGTTCGGCGCGGGAATGGGCGCAGAGAGTTTCCTCCATCCGAACATAAAGCGGTTTTTCAAAGGTGCCGACCAGTTGCGCCGCTTCAAAGGCCAGACGTTCCACAGCGACGGTATCCTTGGGATCGGCCCTCAGATACCCTTCGCGCTTGGCGGGGGCCTGCACGAAAGGCGTGTCCCCGGTCAGGTCCAGAACGATATCGCAAGATGAGCCCGCCCCGTCGCGCGGTTCCGACCATGCAAAGGCTCCGCGTCCGCCGGGTTCTAACTGTTGCAGCGCATCCAGCCGCAGGGAAAATCCACCCAAAGCACCGGTCAGCGACCGAACACGCCCGCGCACCACATCGTAGGCCCGCGACATCGGCTCGTTACCGTCGGTGCTGAGGACCGTGACGGCCAAGGTCGACGACAGGCGCTCGGCCAGATCAAACGCAACTGCACCGGGGCCGATGATAAAACACGTACCTTCGCTGACGACATCCACGCTGGGCGTGATCGGCTGCGGCAACAGCGCCTCGGCAGCCAGCGCTGCCATCTTGGGGGCGGCATCAGCGCCCTCATCCGACCATCCCGCGCGGTCTCGTAGATCGACGAAACCCGGGGCCTCGACCCCAAGCTCTTCGGCCAGGTTGCGAAAGACTTCCTGCTCTTGTCCACAGGCGACAATCACGTCACCGTCCTGCATAAACTTCGCAGCTGTCTCCAATTCGCGCGTACACAGCGCCGTGTGGACCTTGGAACATGTCGCATCGCAAGCGGACGCAATCTTGTCTGCGTCCACGCGCTGAGTGCCCGCGCAGTCGCATAATAGTAGTTTGGTGCTCATATCCCCTCCCCGGATGTCGCGCCATCTCACAGCACAGTAGGCTGTATTCAGGGGACGGCAATGTAAACCCCATCGCAAACACGCCAAATCCAACCCCCGGACGCGCTAAACAACCCTGTTTTTCTACCGGGGAACAAGGCCCCTCACGAACTCGCTATCACCGTATGCGACTAAAGTCGTAGTGCTTGGGCTTGGCAGAAGATCATTTTGTGTACCATAGTGAACATGGGGAAGGCAGGGGAGAGCCTTCCGGGGAGGAATACGTGGCGAAGGCCGCTCATCAAATTGAAATGCCAATTGGCGTCGTTGTGCGCAAAACGCCCGGAGTCACTCGCTGGGCGAAATGGAACTGGCGCGCTGTCGCGGTTTTGCCCGGTGCCGGCCCTGCGGACTGGCACGAGATGCGCCGTGAAGGGGAGGCTGTAGAATACCACGCAGCAACCCTGCCTCTGACGTTGTGGGCGGATGAGACCGAGGCGTATATGGTCAACCTGTCCGACGGCACGCCTTCGATTTACCTTGTGCTGCGCGATGCATTGGACGGGCAGCGCCCTATGGATGCTGTGCTGGTTACAGCCTCACCCTATGAAGGGCAGGACTACGCGGATACTGGTGAAGAGATTGTCGAGAAAATTCCAATGACCGACGGGCTGATCGCCTGGGTGCGGGATTTCGCGTTGGAACATCACCGCGATGAAGTCTTCGTTAAACGCAAGCGCGACAAGAAACGCACTGATCTGGTCGAAGATGGCAAAGGCGATGCGCGCATCCGACAAACGTCTGATGTTTACCGCGCCCCGCGGAGGATCATCCAATGACCGAAGCCCGCGATTTCTGGTCCCGCCGCAAAGCCGCCGTTCAGGCCGAGGCTGAGGCCGAAGTAATCGCAGCCGAAGAACAGGTGATCGCAGATCAGCGCGCCGAGCTGGAAGAAAAAACCGACGCCGAAATTCTGGCCGAGCTCAACCTGCCCGATCCCGATCAGTTGCAAGCGGGTGACGATGTCTCGGGCTTTATGGCCAAAGCTGTCCCCGATCGTCTTCGCCGCCGCGCCCTGCGCCGGTTGTGGCGGCTGAACCCGGTATTGGCCAATGTGGACGGCTTGGTGGATTATGGTGAGGACTACACCGACGCGGCCAGTGTGATCGAAAACCTTCAGACCGCCTATCAGGTCGGCAAGGGTATGCTTGCTCATGTCGAAGCGCTGGCCGCCAAGGCCGAAGCCGAGGCGGAAGATTCCGATATCGAGGTCGAGGCCGAGGAACCTCAGCCAGAACCCGAAGAAATCGACCTGCCCGACCCAGAACCCTTTCTCGTGGCTGAAATAGAACCAGACGCGCCGGAGGAGGCGGAAGTCGCCCCTGCCCCGCGCCGCATGAAATTTGAATTCGAAGGATGACCGAATGACCGCAAGTGAAGCGCAACAGATGGATGTCTCGGCCGAGGATCGCCTGCGCGCGGATTTCTACAACTTTCTGGGCCTGCTGCTGGCCGGTCCGCCCGATCAGATGCTGCTGGACCAGATGGTGGGTCTCAGCGGCGATGACAGCGATCTGGGTCAGGCTATTCAGGCAATGGCTCGGGTGGCCAAAGTCACCAAACCTGCGTCTGCTGAACGAGAGTTCAATGCCTTGTTCATCGGTTTGGGACGCGGAGAGCTTCTGCCCTATGCCAGCTTTTACCTAACCGGATTCCTGAACGAGAAACCATTGGCTCAGCTGCGCAATGACATGGCTGTGCGCGGTATTACCCGGGCGCAAAACGTCTATGAACCCGAAGACAACATCGCCTCGTTGATGGAGATGATGGCGGGGATGATCGTCGGTCGGTTCGGCACGCCTGCGTCTTTGGAAGACCAGAAAGCGTTCTGGAACAAACATATCGGCCCTTGGGCCACGCATTTCTATTCGGATTTGGAAGGCGCCGAGAACTCGGTCCTCTATGCCTCAGTCGGCACTGCCGGTCGGGTCTTTATGGAGATCGAGCGCGAAGCTTTCCGAATGTCGGCAGCGTGAGACGTTGTCATTCGCCAGCGTCCCTTGCGGGGCGTTAAACTGCAAATGGGAAAGGAGACACCCATGAGCAAGACCAAGGAAGAAGGTGCAACGCGCCGCGACTTCCTCAAACTGGCCGGAACCGCAGCACCCGCTGCTGTCGCCGCAGCCAGCCTGACCGGACAGGCCGAAGCAGCCGAGCTGCCCACGGACGAAACCCGGATGCAGGACACCGCGCATACACGCGCATATCTGGAAAGCACCCGGTTCTAGGATCGGACGTTTTCACCACCCGACAGACGGTTGCGATTGGCCCTGACGTCGGTTTTGCGAAGTACCAAGCAGCCGTGACTTACATGGCACGCAAGGGAGGAAAGTAATGCTTAGGAAAAAGACCAACGGGGTTGCGAGACGCCCCCAGCGGACAAGTATCCTGTCCCAGGTCGGCGAGAAAACCGTCGATCGCCGCGCATTTCTGCGTGGCTCGGGCCTGACGATCGGCGGCCTTGCCGCGATCAGCGCCACGGGTGGAACCGTGACGCCAGCCAGCGCCCAGACAGCGGCCAATCAGGCCGTCGAAAACATCAAATCCGTATGCACCCACTGCTCGGTCGGCTGTACAGTCGTTGCCGAAGTGCAGAACGGTGTCTGGGTCGGGCAGGAACCCGGCTGGGACAGCCCGTTCAATCTGGGTGCACACTGCGCCAAGGGGGCCTCGGTCCGCGAGCACGCCCATGGCGAGCGCCGCCTGAAGTACCCGATGAAAAAGGAAGGCGGAGAGTGGAAGCGCATCAGCTGGGAACAGGCGATCGACGAGATCGGCGACGGCATGATGAACATCCGCCAAGAATCCGGGCCGGACAGCGTGTACTGGCTGGGTTCTGCGAAACACAATAACGAACAGGCCTATCTGTTCCGCAAGTTCGCAGCCTACTGGGGCACGAACAACGTGGACCACCAGGCCCGTATCTGCCACTCGACCACTGTTGCTGGCGTTGCGAACACATGGGGCTATGGCGCCATGACCAACTCGTATAACGACATGCACAACAGCCGGGCCATCTTTATCATCGGTGGTAACCCGGCCGAGGCGCACCCCGTCTCGCTGCTGCATATCCTGCGTGCGAAAGAGCAGAACAACGCCCCTCTGATCGTCTGCGACCCGCGCTTTACGCGCACCGCGGCCCATGCGGATGAATATGTCCGTTTCCGCCCCGGCACCGACGTTGCACTGGTCTGGGGTATCCTGTGGCACATCTTCGACAACGGTTGGGAGGACAAAGAGTTCATCCGCACCCGTGTCTGGGGAATGGACCAGATCCGCGAAGAGGTTGCCAAGTGGACCCCGGATGAGGTTGAGCGCGTTACCGGTACGCCTGGCTCGCAGCTGCGTCGCGTCGCCCGGACAATGGTGAACAACCGTCCCGGCACCGTTGTATGGTGCATGGGTGGTACACAGCACACGAACGGCAACAACAACACCCGCGCCTATTGCGTGCTTCAGCTTGCGCTTGGCAACATGGGCACATCGGGCGGTGGCACCAACATCTTCCGCGGCCACGACAACGTGCAGGGCGCAACAGACCTTGGTGTTCTGTCCCATACCCTGCCCGGCTACTATGGCCTCTCCGCAGGCGCATGGGGTCACTGGAGCCGCGTCTGGGGTGAAGATCTGGATTGGCTGAAAGGTCAGTTCGCCACGATCAAGGACAAGGAAGGCAAGGATAAGCCGCTCATGAATGAGCGTGGCATCCCGGTTTCCCGCTGGATCGATGGTGTTCTGGAAGACCCGGCCAACATGGATCAGGACAACAACGTTCGTGCCATGGTTCTGTGGGGCCACGCGCCCAACTCGCAGACCCGGATGACGGAAATGAAGACGGCGATGGAGAAGCTGGACATGCTGGTCGTGATCGACCCGTATCCCACCGTCTCGGCTGTTCTGCATGACCGCACCGATGGTGTCTACCTGTTGCCTGCCTGTACGCAGTTCGAAACACGTGGTTCGGCCACGGCATCGAACCGGTCGCTGCAGTGGCGCGACAAGGTGGTTGATCCGCTGTTCGAAAGCTTGCCGGACGAGGTCATCATGGCCAAGTTCGCCAACAAGTTCGGCTGGGCGGACCGCTTCTTCCGTAATATCGAGATGGAAGATGCCGAGACCCCGAATGTTGAAAGCATCACGCGTGAATTCAACTCGGGCCTCTGGACCATCGGCTATACCGGGCAGTCGCCGGAACGTCTGAAAAGCCACATGGCCAACCAGCACACGTTCGACAGAACCACGCTGCAAGCCATCGGTGGACCAAACGACGGCGAGTATTACGGACTGCCGTGGCCCTGCTGGGGTACGCCGGAAATGGGTCATACAGGGACACCAAACCTCTATGACATGTCCAAGCCGGTGGCCGAAGGCGGCCTGACTTTCCGCGCCCGTTTCGGTGTGGAACGCGATGGTGACAACTTGCTGGCCGAAGGGGTCTATAGCGTTGGATCGGAAATTCAGGATGGTTATCCGGAATTCACGATGCAGATGCTGATGGATCTTGGCTGGGATGGCGATCTGACCGCCGAGGAACGCGCGGCGATTGACGCTGTTGCGGGTCCTGAAACCAACTGGAAGACCGACCTCTCCGGCGGTATCCAGCGGGTTGCGATCAAGCATGGCTGTGCGCCCTTCGGGAACGCCAAAGCCCGCGCGGTTGTCTGGACCTTCCCGGATCCGATCCCGCTGCATCGCGAGCCGCTCTATACCAACCGGCGAGATCTGGTGGAGGACTATCCGACCTACGAGGACCGTCAAGCCTATCGTCTGCCCACTCTTTATGCTTCGATCCAAAAGAACGACTTTTCAAAGGATTACCCAATAATCCTGACGTCTGGTCGTCTGGTCGAATATGAAGGTGGCGGTGATGAGACACGGTCCAACCCGTGGCTGGCCGAACTTCAGCAGGACATGTTCGTCGAGATCAATCCGCGCGATGCCAATAACCTTGGCATTCGGGACGGATCACAGGTCTGGGTCGAAGGTCCTGAG
This sequence comes from Ruegeria sp. N8, assembly GCF_056531325.1. Lineage (NCBI taxonomy): Bacteria > Pseudomonadati > Pseudomonadota > Alphaproteobacteria > Rhodobacterales > Roseobacteraceae > Ruegeria > Ruegeria sp. N8. The sequence goes on from NZ_JBQFLQ010000002.1 coordinate 142,781, forward strand.
GGCGGAAAGGTCAAGGTGATGGCGATGCTGACCAACAGGGTTGGCGCCGGCGTGGCCTTTATGCCGTTCCACTTTGGCGGTCATTTCCAGGGCGAGGACCAGCGGCACAAATACCCCGCAGGTGCTGACCCCTATGTCTTGGGCGAAAGTTCTAACACCGCCCAGACCTATGGCTACGATTCAGTAACCCAGATGCAGGAGACCAAATGTACTCTCTGCAAGATCTCGGCAGCGTAAAGGAGGACGAAAATGGCTAGAGCAAAGTTTCTCTGCGACGCTGAACGCTGCATCGAGTGCAATGCCTGTGTCACCGCGTGTAAAAACGAACACGAGGTGCCATGGGGCATCAACCGCCGCAGGGTGGTAACGATCAATGACGGCAACCCGGGCGAACGCTCGATCTCGGTGGCCTGTATGCATTGCTCGGATGCGCCTTGCATGGCGGTGTGCCCGGTCGACTGCTTCTATCAGAACGAAGAAGGTGTCGTCCTGCACTCCAAGGACCTGTGCATTGGCTGCGGCTATTGCTTCTACGCGTGCCCCTTCGGCGCGCCGCAATATCCGCAGGCGGGCAACTTCGGATCGCGCGGCAAGATGGACAAATGTACCTTCTGCGCCGGTGGTCCCGAAGAAACGCACTCGACCGCAGAGTTCGCCAAATACGGTCGCAATCGGATCGCCGAGGGCAAACTGCCCATCTGCGCCGAGATGTGTTCCACCAAGGCCCTGCTTGCCGGTGACGGCGACGTGGTCTCGGCCATCTACCGCGAACGCGTTGTGGCGCGCGGCTTTGGCTCGGGCGCGTGGGGTTGGGGCACCGCCTACGACCAGAAAGACGGCTAAGGTCTATCGGAAGCTCGACAGCCCCCTGCGCTAGGCCGGGGGCTGTCTTACCCTTGCCGGTGGCCGCCTGTCGGTCGCCGCCTTTCCTGACGAAGGTAGGACGCCTATGACCAACGATATCTACTGGCTGTTGAAGCTGGACCTGAACCCAGAAAAACAGTCCGAGTTCGAGGCCCTGATGGCCGAAATGGTCGCCGCGACCCTCGAGGAAACAGGCGCCAAAACCTATGAGTGGCACCAAAGCGACAGCGCCATTCACATCTATGAACGTTACGCAAGTTCAGATGATGCGATAATTCATATGCAGAATTTTGAGGCAAATTTCGCGGATCGGTTTATGTCCTTACTTACGCCGGTTCAGTTTGATGTCTACGGCCCCGCGAAAGACGACCTTCAGGCGGCCCTGTCCCCTGTCGGAGCCGTTTTTCACAAGCAGATCGGCGGCTTTGACCGCTGACACGACCAAGAATAGGGAGAGAACCCATGCGCCTGATCCATTTTCTGCTCTTCTCACTCTTCCTGACCGGTGCCGCATGGGCGCAGGACGCCCCGGAATCCCCGGCACCGGATCGCTCGGCCACCGGAGGGGCCACGACGCTTGAGGATATTCTGGCCCGTCAACGGGGCGAGAAAGTGGACAACACTTATCGCTCGGAAAACACTGGCCAAGGCAATGTCGAAGGTTTGCTGGGGCAGTTTGGTACTGCCGGTGTGGCCTCGGACAGTGATGTCTATCGCGCGCTACGCTATGGGTCGGCGGATGTCACCGTGTCGTCTCAGGGGCCCGCAGCCAGTGTTCTTATCCAGGATGGTGGCATGTGGTGGTGGGCTTTCCGCACCGGACCGTTGCGAGAATACGGAACCTACATCATTGCAGGCATGGCCGCCGTGATCCTGCTGTTCTTCCTGATCCGTGGCAAAATCCGCATTGATGGTGAGAAAACCGGGCGCACAGTCACGCGTTTCAATGGGTTTGAGCGGTTCGGCCACTGGCTTTTCGCCGGGTCCTTTTTAGTGCTTGGGTTTACAGGGCTGTTGACACTGTATGGGCGGGATTTCCTGATCCCGATCTTTGGAAAAGAAGGCTTCGCGACTATTGCGCAAGGGTGCAAGTGGCTACACAACAACCTCGCCTGGGCCTTTATGTTGGGGTTGATCATCGTGACGGTGAACTGGATCGCTCACAACATTCCCAACCGGACCGACCTGAAATGGCTGGCCGCCGGTGGCGGTTTGTTCACCAAAGGCAGCCACCCGCCCGCCAAAAAGTTCAATGCCGGTCAAAAGGTCATATTCTGGTCCTGCATTCTGCTGGGCGTGTCGATCAGCCTTTCGGGCCTGTCTCTGCTGTTCCCGTTCGAGATGCCTCTGTTTGCCAAAACCTTCCAGATCGCCAATGCAACCGGCCTGCCTCAGGCAATGGGTTTGAGCCTGCCGGTGCAGATGTCGCCGCAAGAGGAAATGCAATACGCGCAGGTCTGGCATGTGATGATCGCCTATGTTTTCATCGCCATCATCATCGCCCATATCTACCTCGGCTCGGTCGGGATGGAAGGTGCATTTGACGCCATGGGAACCGGCGAAGTCGAAGAGCAATGGGCACGCGAGCACCACTCGTTGTGGCTGGAGGAGGTCCAGGAAAAAGAGGCCAGCAAAGCGACGGCCTCGCCCGCCGAATAGATGCGCGGGTTGGTTCTGGCGCTGGCTTTACTGCCCCTGCCCGCTTTAGCTGAGTTTTATACGCTAAAAGGTCATGGTGGTCCGATCATGGGGATCGCCACGGCCCCCGACGGGCGGATCGCTACGGCAAGTTTCGACAACTCGGTCGGCATCTGGTCGGATCAAATGCCGGAATGGCTGGAAGGTCATGAGGCAGCTGTTAACGCAGTTGCTTTCAACGGCACTGCGATCTATTCCGCCGGCGACGACTTCACTCTGCGCCGCTGGCCCGGCGGTGAGGTTGTAGGACAGCACAAAGGCAAAATCGTACATATCGCTGCCTCGAAAACCCATGTGGCGACCGCCAGCTGGGACGGCACAATCGGGTTGTGGCCCGTGGATGGATCGGAACCAAAAACTCTGACGACCGGCAGCGGAGTGAATGCCGTGGCGTTTACGCCTGACGGCAACCAACTGTATTCAGCCGGTGTCGACGGGGCTTTGCGCTTGTGGGATGTGACCAGTGGACAGGAAACTCTGCGACTGGTCGAGCATGGCTTTGGCATCAATGAACTAGTGCTAAATACGCAGGACAACTGGATCGCCTATGGCGCTGTTGATGGTGTCACCCGCGTCCGCGACCTGACCACGGGCGAGGAACGTGACTTTACCCTCGACCGTCGCCCTATTCTGGCGCTGGCGCTTAGCCCTGATAACAGCATGCTCGCTGTAGGCGACGGCGAGGGCTTCATCATGGTGGTCGACACGGAGGAGTGGCGCATCGCGCAAGATTTCCGCGCCACTTTGCGCGGTCCGGTCTGGGCGCTGGCTTTTTCACCCGATAGTCAGAACATCCACGCCGGCGGCATTGATGAGGCAATGTACAGTTGGCCGGTCGCCAATCTGCGCGAGCAAGAACGGATGGCTGCGTCCGAGCCCAGCTTCCTCAAAAACCCCGATCAGATGAGCAATGGTGAACGGCAGTTTGCCCGCAAATGCTCAATCTGTCACAGCCTGACCCCAGACGGGCAACGCCGCGCCGGTCCGACGCTGCATGGCGTCTTTGGCCGCCGGGCTGGAACACTGCCGGGATATTTCTATTCGGACACGCTGCAAGACTCTGATATCATTTGGAATGACGAAACCATAAATGCCCTTTTCGATGAGGGGCCCGACCACTACATTCCGGGGTCGAAGATGCCGATGCAGCGGATCACGCAGCCCAGCGACCGGGAAGATCTGGTCGCCTTTCTGCGCCGCGCCACGGCACCGGAAAACTAACGCCGGAGGAGACAATGAAAGCCTTTCTAGCCGCCGTCGCCGCGATGGTCGTCATCGCGATCGCCGCCCCTGCTGTCCTGAACCAGATCGGATTCAGCGCAGCGGACGCTGGGACCGGATCAGCAGTGCGCCTGGACTGAATGCCCGAGTATCTGACCACCAAAGAACTGGCCGATCTGCTGCGCATCGGCGAGCGTAAGGCCTATGATCTGGCGTCTTCGGGCGAGGTACCCTGCGTGCGCGCGATGGGCAAACTTCTATTTCCCCGTTCCGAGGTTGTCGCCTGGTTGAATGCTTCACGCTCGGGTCCTCAGGTTGAAGATCCGCCCTTGCCTCCGATTGTGGCGGGCAGCCATGACCCACTGTTGGACTGGGCCTTGCGGGAAAGCGGCTCGGGGTTGGCGACCTATTATGACGGCTCGTTTGACGGGCTGAACCGCCTAAAGGACCGTACCGCACAGGCGGCCGCGTTGCATATTCATGAGGCGGAAGGGTTCAACACCCAAGCCCTGCGCGATCATCTGGGCGAAGCATCGGTTGTTCTGTTTGAAATCGCCCAACGCCAGCGCGGTTTGTTGCTGGCCCCCGGCGTGTCTGATATCCGGAGCTTCGCAGACCTCAAAGGCAGGCGCGTGATCCTACGGCAAGGCTCTGCCGCCAGCCAAAGATTGTTCGACGCGCAGTTGGAGCATCACGGTATGATCCGCGCGGATCTGGACGCCCTGCCCACTTGCGCCCGCACAGAGGAAGAACTGGCCATCGCCCTGCACGACAGCAAGGCCGAGGCCGGTTTTGGTCTGGGTGCGCTGGCGGGTCTCTATGATCTGGGCTTTAGCCCCACCCATACCGAGCGACTGGACCTTGCGATCTGGCGGCGCGCCTATTTCGATGACCCAATGTTGAAGCTGTTGGCCTTTGTTCAATCCGATCGCTTCGCGGCCCGCGCCGCCGAGTTCGGAGGGTACGACCTAGGCGGGCTGGGCACAATTCACCACAACGGCGCTAGCGGTTAAGACCCGTCGGCGTTGGGGAAAAACAACTGTTCTCCATCCAGTTCGTAGGACGCAATGGCCGCTTGCCCGTCCGGCCCGGTCAGCCAGTCGATAAACCGCTGACCCGCCGCTGCCCTTACGCTTGGGTGTTTTTTCGGGTTCACCAGAATGACGCCATACTGGTTGAACAGGCGCGGGTCGCCCTCGACCATGATCTCAAGCTCGCCCCGGTTGCCAAAGGATTGCCATGTTGCCCGATCGGTCAGCACATAGGCATTCATCCCGCTGGCTACGTTTAGCGTTGCCCCCATGCCGGACCCTGTCTCACGATACCACGCACCAGATGCGCCCGTCGGATCTAAATTGGTCGCCGCCCAATGGCGCATCTCGGCCTTGTGCGTCCCGCTGTCATCCCCGCGCGAGGCAAAGGGGGCTTCGGCCTCGGCCACGGCGGTCAGGGCCGCAACAATATCGTCGCCGTCCTTTACTTTGGCCGGGTCCGATTTGGGGCCGACCAGCACGAAGTCATTATACATCACGTCAAACCGCTCAACGCCCCAGCCATCGGCGACGAACTGTTCCTCGGCGGGTTTGGAGTGAACCAGCAGAACGTCTCCGTCCCCGTTCACAGCGTTTCGGATTGCCTGTCCAGTACCGACGGCCACAACGCGCACATCGATTCCGGTTTCAGCCTCGAACCCCGGCAGGATATAGTCCAACAGGCCCGAATTCTGCGTCGACGTGGTGGATTGCACAACGATGAACGGGGCCTCGGCCCACACAGGGGCCATCAAGCCAAGCGATACCAATGCAGCCCGAAGAAAATCTCGGATCATCCAGATCTCCATAGTTTGAGTTAGGTCACCAGCCCACCAGCAAGATAACGACGCGCGGCGTCGCTTTGCGGGGCGTCCAAAACTTGTCTGGCAACCCCGTGTTCAACCACATGGCCGCCTTGCATCATAACGACATCCACTGCAAGGCGACGCGCCTGACCGATATCATGTGTCACCATGACAATCCGCACCCCCCGTCGCGAGGCGCGCTGGATCATGCGTTCGATCATCTGCGTAGCACTCGGGTCCAAAGCACTGGTGGGTTCATCCAAAAACAACGTCTCAGGCTCCAACGCCAGAGCACGCAGGATGGCTAGCCGCTGTGCCTCCCCCCCCGACAAAGAGCGCGCGGATTGCCGTCCTTTTCCGTCGAGACCGCCCTCGGTCAGCAAGTCTTCGATCCGGGCTTTGCGCTGGCCCCAAGACAGGCCCTGACGCTTCAGCACAAAATCCAGATTGGCCGCGACCGAGCGGCGCAACAGCACCGGCTGTTGAAACACCATCGCCTGCCGGGATTTGTGCTCGCCGGACAAAGGCACGCCGTCCTGTTCGATCCGCCCCCGGTCAGGCGCGATCAAACCATGCAAGCAACGCAGCAACAGGCTTTTCCCCGCCCCGTTCGGCCCAAGGATCAGCGTCGGCCCGGGCCCGTCCAAAGACAAATGCGCAACGTCCAGAAGGACCTTTCCCTTGCGTGTTATCTTCACGTCCCGGACTGTCAGGCTGCTGGCCATGTCACACACCAGATCACGCATGGCGCAACCCCTCCTGCTCGGCGCGCAGGCTGACGGTGCTGACCATGGCGTTCACCGCCACCGCAATCCCGATCAGGATCGCGCCCAAGGCCAGCGCCAGCGCCAGATTGCCTTTCGAGGTTTCAAGCGCGATGGTCGTCGTCATCACCCGCGTCACATGGTTGATGTTGCCGCCAACGATGATCACCGCGCCCACCTCGGCAATGGCACGTCCGAACCCGGCCAACAGCGCAGTCACCAGCGCCAGGCGTGCATCCCACAGCAGCACCGGCACCGAGGCTAAACGCGACACCCCGAGCGAGCGTAGCTGTTCCGAATATTCCTCGGCCAGCATCTCGATCACTTGCCGGGTCAGCGCGGCCACAATAGGTGTCACCAGAACAACCTGCGCGATGATCATTGCGGTCGGGGTATAGAGCAACTCCAGAACACCCAGCGGCCCGGATCGGGATAACATCAGGTAGACCAACAAGCCCACAACAACCGGCGGGAAGCCCATCAGAGCATTCATCAGCACGATCAACATCCGCCGTCCCGGAAAGCGCGCAACGGCTAATGCCGCGCCCACGGGCATCCCGATCAGGGCAGAAATCAATACAGCGAAGACGGAAACTTTGAGCGACAACAGCACAATCGCCCACAGCTCTGAATCCCCTGTCAGGATCAGACCCAAGGCTGAATTGAATTCTGATGCAAATCCTTGCATAATTTTCCATCCAGTCGCGATTTCGTATGAAATGCGATAATTTACAAAGGAATACTAAGTCATTTCCCGGCTAAGTACACACACTTTTCCGACATCAGAAACGCAAAACGCGGCCCCAACCGGGGCCGCGCTCAATTCGGTTTAAACCGGGCTTAGTTCAGCGCTGCGTCGGTGATCTTGTGGGTCCACGCCCCCTCAGGCTGTTGGGTGATGACCGGATCAGAACCACCGGCCAGCAGAGTACCCACGGTCCGCTCAAAATCCGCCGGATCCAAAGCGCCGTTCGACCCTGCGGTCAACTTGGCGATCTCACCCATCATGCGCTTTTGGTGTTTTTCGGTCTGCGCTCCGGTCGCGTCATTGTCCAACACGATCTCGGCGGCCTCATCCGGGTTCTCCTCGGCGTATTTCCAGCCTTTCATCGAGGCACGGACGAACCGTTCCATCTTGTCGACAAAGGCTTCGTCGCTCAGGTTTTCTTCCAGTACGTAGAGGCCGTCTTCAAGCGTGGCGACACCCTGATCTTCGTACTTGAAGGTCACAAGCTCATCGGGATTTACGCCCGCGTCGATCACCTGCCAGTACTCGTTATACGTCATGGTGCTGATGCAATCGGCCTGACGCTGCAACAGAGGATCAACGTTGAAACCTTGCTTGAGGACCTCAACCCCACTCTCGCCCTTGCCGCTAGTGTCGATGCCTAGCTGGCTCATCCAGCTCATGAAGGGGAATTCGTTGCCAAAGAACCAGACACCCAGCGTGCGGTTCTTAAGGTCATCCGGTGATGCAATACCGGCATCCTTCCAGCAGGTCAGCATCATGCCCGAGCTTTTAAATGGCTGCGCGATGTTCACCAGCGGCAGACCCTTTTCACGTGCGGCCAGCGCAGCAGGCATCCATTCGACGGTCACATCCGCGCCGCCCCCCGCGATCACCTGAGTTGGAGCGATGTCGGGGCCGCCGGGCAAAATGGTAACATCCAGCCCTTCTTCCTCGTAGAACCCCTTATCGGCGGCCACATAGTAGCCCGCAAATTGCGCCTGCGTGACCCATTTCAGCTGCAATGTCACCTCATCGGCGGACCATGCGGCACCGGCGGTCAGGCCAAAGGCGGCAACCGCCCCGCTGAGTAGCTTTTTCATCTTCATGTCTCCTAGTTGCTGTTTATGCCCCGTTGTCGGGGTCTGTTGAATTCCTATCCTCGTTGCGACGGATGCCAGAAGGTCACCGCCTTTTCCGCCGCCGCGACAAGGCCATAAAACACGGTCCCGGCCAGCGCGGCTACGGCGATCTCGGCCCAGACAAGGTCGATCGACAGGCTGCCGACGCCGGTCGAAATCCGAAACCCCATGCCCCGTGTGGGTGAACCGAAATACTCGGCCACAATCGCCCCGATCAAAGCAAGCGTGGTTGCAATCTTCAACCCATTGAACACAAAGGGCATCGCCGCTGGCAAGCGCAGTTTCCGCAAGGTCTGCCAATACCCGGCCGCATAGGTCCGCATCAGGTCACGCTGCATCGCATCCGCTTCGCGCAGGCCCTGCACGGTATTCACCAGGATTGGAAAGAACACCATGACCACGACAACCGCCGCTTTCGAGTGCCAATCGAACCCGAACCAACTGACCAGAATTGGCGCGATCCCGACAATGGGCAGCGCCGCCGCGAAATTCCCGATGGGTAGCAGACCACGCGTCAGAAAAGCCGAGCGGTCAATGGCAACCGAACAAGCAAAAGCCGCAGCACACCCGATCACAAATCCCGTCAGCGCGCCCTTGAAGACGGTTTGCTTGAAGTCTTCCCACAAAATGCCGGACGATTGTACAAAGGCTGTCCCCACATCTGAAGGTGGCGGCAGGATAACCGGCGAAACACCCAGCCCGCGCACCAGCCCCTCCCAAAGCACCAACAGCGTGATGCCAAACAGAACCGGCACAAAAATGCGCGCTGCACGGGTTTTGCGATAGGACGAGATGGCCAGCCGGTAGTTCACGAACCAGGCCAAGCCCCAGAACAGCAAAGCAAAGGATAGCCAGGTCATGCGTTCAACCCCATCCGGCGCAGGGCCAGTCGCTGCAGCAGATCCAACAGTGTCACCAGCAAGCCCGCCAGAATGGCGGCAGCCAGCAGGGCCGCCCAGATGGCCAGAGGCGTTCCGAACTGGTCTCCGATCAGGATTCTGGCACCAAGACCTGACACAGCCCCCGTCGGCAACTCGCCCACAATCGTGCCAACCAATGCAGCCGCGATCCCGACCTTGAGCGACGTGAACAGATACGGCACCGAGGATGGCAGCCGAAGTTTAAAGAACCCCTGCGCGCCCGAGGCGTTATATGTCTTCAACAAATCCAGTTGCGGCAGCGATGGCGACCTTAGCCCCTTCACCATCCCCACCAGCACCGGGAAGTAACACAGATAGGCCGAGATTACCGCCTTGGGCACCCCGCGCCCCTCGATCCCTAGCTGAGAGCTGACGACGATAATCATCGGCGCCAGCGCCACAATCGGGATGGTCTGGCTTATAATCGCCCATGGCATTAGGCTCATATCCGCGACACGTGAATAGACGATGGCCACGGCCGCCAAAATGCCCAGCGTTGTCCCAAGCAGAAAACCCCACAGCGTGGATTTCAGCGTGATTCCAGCATGGTAGATCAGCGACCGTTTCGAGAATGCACGACCCTTGGCCACCATCTCACCGGTCGTTTTCCACAGCTCCTGCCCAACCTGTCCGGGGGTCGGCAGCCGTGGGCGTTCCAGCGCATAGCCGCCGGAAATCGCTCCGGGGTTTGACGCCATCAGAACCCAGACCGAAGTCTCTCGCCGTTCGCGCGACGTTTCAGGTGTCACTACCTGCCCCGCGCGCTCGGCCTGATCCAGCGAAATACGAATGTTCATCGGGGCCACTGCTGCGTACCACAGCGCGACAATTGCCGCGAGCACCACCAAGATAGGCACCAAGTTCTTCATCGCGCGTCCCGCAGTCTGGTTGCCTTAGTCATCATAGGAATGCCCCGCCCGCAGCCCTTCGCGCACGCGATGTGCAACCTCGATAAATTCCGGCGTGTCACGAATATCCAAAGGCCGCTCTTTGGGCAGAGGGCTGTCGATCACATCGGTGATCCGACCGGGCCGAGGGCTCATAACCACGATCTTAGTGCTGAGATAGACTGCTTCGGGGATCGAGTGCGTCACGAAACCGATGGTCTTTTCAGTCCGCGCCCATAGCGCCAGAAGCTGCTCGTTCAGGTGATCGCGTACAATCTCATCCAGAGCGCCAAAGGGTTCGTCCATCAACAGGATATCGGCATCAAACGCCAAGGCCCGCGCGATACTGGCCCGCTGCTGCATCCCGCCCGAAAGCTGCCACGGAAATTTTCCACCAAACCCTTCCAGATCAACAAGTTCCAGAACTTTCTTCACGCGCTCTTCTTGCTCTGTGGCGGTATAACCCATGATCTCGAGCGGCAATTTGATGTTCTTGGAGATGGTCCGCCACGGATACAGCCCCGCGGCCTGAAACACATATCCATAGGCGCGCTTGCGCCGCGCCTCGTCAGGGGTCATGCCATTGACGGTCAGCGTTCCCCCGGTCGGCGTCTCGAGAGCTGCGATACAGCGCAAGAAAGTGGTTTTGCCACAGCCCGAGGGGCCGATAAAACTGACGAAATCCCCCTTATCGATGGTCAGGTTCACGTCTTTCAACGCGTGGATCGGACCGTCATTGGTTTGGAAGGTGAGATCGAGTTGCCTTGCCTCGATCACACTCTGGGTCGTGCTTTCTGTAGTCATTCCATTACCTTGAAAAGGTTTCGCTTTGGGGCCCCCAGAGGACACCCCCGCAAATCACACACCCGTCGCTGGAATACCCGTCCGCTCGACCGGACGCGGCGCGGTCAGCTCTTTCCAGGTACTCAGCGCTTTGTTCACATGGGTATTGGCCTCGCGCGCCACAAATTTCCCATGTCCTTCCTGTGTCTGGATCTCACCATCATGAACAGCAATCGAACCACGGGTTAGCGTGAACCGGGGCAACCCGCGTACTTCCTTGCCTTCAAACACGTTGTAGTCGATCGAAGACTGCTGCGTTTGGGCTGAAATCACCTTGGCTTTGTCCGGGTCCCACACAACGATATCCGCATCCGCGCCAACCAAAATGGCACCCTTTTTCGGATAGCAATTCAATATCTTGGCGATGTTTGTCGAAGTTACTGCCACAAATTCGTTCGGCGTCAGCCGCCCGGTGTTTACTCCATGAGTCCACAGCATCGGCATCCGATCTTCCAGCCCGCCTGTCCCGTTGGGGATCTTGGTAAAATCGCCCACGCCATATCGCTTCTGCTCGGTAGTAAAGGCGCAATGGTCGGTGGCCACTACGCTCAGCGTGCCCGATTGCAAACCATTCCACAGACTGTCCTGATGCTGCATGTTCCGGAACGGAGGGCTCATGACCCGCCGCGCTGCATGCTCCCAATCATGGTGGAAATATTCGCTTTCATCCAAGGTCAGGTGCTGGATCAAAGGCTCGCCCCACACCCGTTTGCCCTGCATCTTGGCCCGGCGAATGGCCTCATGCGCTTCTTCGCACGAGGTATGAACTACATACAAAGGCACGCCCGCCATATCGGCGATCATGATGGCGCGGTTTGTCGCTTCACCTTCGACCTGCGGCGGGCGGGAATAGGCATGCGCCTCAGGCCCTGTATTGCCCTCGGCCAGCAGCTTAGCACTCAGCTCGGCCACCACATCACCGTTCTCGGCATGCACCATCGCGGTACCGCCCAACTCGGCCAGACGCTTGAACGAGGCGAACAACTCATCATCATTCACCATCAACGCACCCTTATAGGCCATGAAATGCTTGAAAGTGTTGATCCCGCGCGTCTCGATGACAGTCTTGATGTCATCAAACACCTGCTCACCCCACCAGGTCACCGCCATGTGGAACGAATAGTCACAATTCGCCCGCGTCGATTTATTGTCCCAACGCTTCAGTGCATCCAGCAGGCTTTCCCCCGGATTAGGCAGCGCAAAATCCACCACCATCGTGGTGCCGCCAGCCAAAGCCGCCCGGGTTCCGCTTTCGAAATCATCGCTGGAATAGGTGCCCATGAACGGCATCTCAAGATGCGTATGCGGATCAATCCCGCCCGGCATCACATAGCAACCGGTCGCGTCCAGTTCCTTATCACCTTTCAGATCCTGACCGATTTCGGTGATCACGCCACCTTCAACCATCACATCCGCCTTGTAAGTCAAATCGGCGGTCACAACGGTTCCGTTCTTGATCACAGTGCTCATTTCAATCTCCCTGTGGCGGTCTGCGCCGCCTGCTTCATCTGGCCAAAAATATCCCGGGGGAGTCGCCCACCGGGCGATGGGGGCAGCGCCCCCTACTCCACGATCTCAGCCGTCTCGACGACCGCATGCAACAGAACATCAGCCCCTGCCGCAGCCCAATCTTTGCTGATTTCCTCAGCTTCGTTATGGCTCAACCCATCTACACAAGGGCACATCACCATCGCCGTCGGCGCGACCCGGTTGATCCAGCACGCATCATGCCCGGCACCTGAGATGATATCAGTATGCGAATACCCCAGCCGCTCGGCCGCGTCGCGCACAGCCGCCACACAACCCTCATCGAACATCACCGGATCAAACCCACCGACCTTCTCGAACTCGATCTGCAAGCCCATTTCTTGGACAATGTCCTCCGCTGCAACGCGTAGGCGCGCCTCCATATCATGAATCACGTCCAGATCGGGCGAGCGAAAATCGACCGTAAACACCGCCTTGCCAGGGATCACATTCCGCGAATTCGGGAACACATCGATATGCCCCGCCGCCCCAACGGCATGGGGCGCATGGGACCAGGCAATCTCGTCCACTTTCTCAAGAATCCGCGCCATCGCCAGACCCGCATTCTTGCGCATCGGCATCGGGGTCGAGCCGGTATGGGCATCCTTGCCGGTCACCGTGATCTGGGTCCAACTCAACCCCTGACCGTGGGTGACAACACCAATGTCCTTACCTTCCGCCTCAAGAATGGGTCCCTGTTCAATATGTAGTTCAAAGAAGGCATGCATCTTGCGCGCGCCCACCTCCTCTTCACCACGCCAACCGATCCGCTGCAATTCATCGCCAAAAGCCTTACCCTCAGCATCTTCACGCGCGTAGGCCCAATCCTGCGTGTGCATCCCGGCAAACACCCCCGAGGACAACATAGCGGGCGCGTAGCGTGTCCCTTCCTCATTGGTCCAGTTCGTAGCCACTATGGGATGCTTTGTCTTGATCCCCAAATCGTTCAACGTTCGGATGATCTCCAAACCGCCAAGAACCCCCAAGACGCCGTCGTATTTCCCACCTGTCGGCTGAGTGTCCAAGTGCGAACCAACATAAACCGGCAAAGCGTCGGGATCTGTTCCCGCTCGGTGAGCAAACATATTGCCCATCTGATCCAAGCCAATGGAGCAACCCGCATCCTCACACCATTTCTGAAACAAGGCGCGGCCTTCAGCGTCCTCATCGGTCAGGGTCTGGCGGTTATTGCCGCCCGCAACACCGGGGCCGATCTTGGCCATCTCCATCAAGCTGTCCCACAACCTGTCGCCGTTGATCCTGAGATTCTGCGCCGGAGCTGCCATCTTGTTCTTCCCTGTTGCTTGCGATTTGGCTCGCTTTTGGTGTCTTGATTTGACCATCTGGTCAAACTCACGCTATCACGGGTTCGAGATCAGTCAAGAAATTGCAGGACGCCATTCGATTTTTTAGCCGATCCAGCGCCCACCTGCCGGAAAATGAGACAATCTGTTAATATGCCCAAAGACCGCACCCCTACCAGAATTCAAAAAAAGAACCGTGCAGCGATCCTCGAAGCAGCGCTGAACGTGTTTTCATCCCATGGTTTCCGTGGTGCAACCGTAGACCAGATTGCCACCGAGGCAGGCCTGAGCAAGCCAAACCTGCTGTATTATTTCCCGACAAAAGAGGCTATTCACACCGCGCTCCTGTCCGGTCTGCTGGAGACTTGGCTCGCCCCTCTGCACGAACTGGATGCCGATGGCGACCCGATGGAGGAAATCCTCGCCTATATCCGACGCAAACTGGAAATGAGCCGCGATCTGCCGCGCGAAAGCCGCCTATTCGCCAACGAGCTCGTGCAGGGCGCGCCGCGCATTCACGACTCGCTTTCAAGTGACCTCAAGACCTTGGTGGATGAAAAAACGGCGATTCTTGTCGGCTGGATGGATCAGGGGAAAATAGCGCGACTTCATCCATATCACCTTGTCTTTTCGATCTGGGCGCTGACCCAGCACTACGCCGACTTCGACGTACAGGTTCGTGCGATTTTGGGGCACGAAGATCCCTTTGAAGGCGCGGAACCTTTTGTAGAAACGCTCTACCGGAAACTCCTCACGCCTTAAGGTCCGGTTAAACAAGTTACGGCAGCATATGCCCATGATTATCGTTCGCCCCTATCCCGATCCCTGGCTCGACCAATTGTTTTCCACCAAATCCGCGCAGCGCGGTGCGGTCGTGCGCCGGTCCACGAGCTGGGTGGAAAGAGAAGTGGGGCATGAGACGTTTCAGCAAGAAATAAGGCGGTGTGGATACCACCTGATCCGCACCGCCAACCAATATATCGTGATCTGCCACAACGGCCCCATCGACATTTTGTTCTGAGAAAATTCGTCGAATTTTCTCGTCCAAGATTTTTTGACGAAAAATCTCCTATTCCGCAGCTTTCGCCATCGGGTTGTTCGGATGTGACGTCCAATTGGCGTAGTCAGGCTGCACTTCCCGTCCGGTACGCGGATCAATTTCGCCCGCATTCATCGGGACCATCGAAATGCACCCATCCACCGGGCACACATCCACGCATAGATTGCAGGCGACACATTCGTCATCCATCACCTCGAACACACGATCATCAGACATGGAAATTGCCTGATGGCTGGTATCCTCGCAAGCGGCATAGCAGCGGCCACATTTGATGCACTGATCCTGATCGATCTTGGCCTTCGCCACATAGTTCAGGTTCAGATATTGCCAATCCGTCACGTTCGGCACGGCCAGACCAACAATCTCCGAGACGTCCTTATACCCCTTCTCGTCCATCCATTTGGACAGGCCCGCCGTCAGTTCATCAATAATCTTGAACCCATAGGTCATCGCAGCCGTACAGACCTGAACGGTGCCACAGCCCAAGGCCATGAACTCGGCCGCGTCACGCCATGTGGTCACGCCACCGATACCGGAGATCGGCAGACCATGCGTTGCTTGTGCCCGCGCAATCTCTGACACCATCGACAGAGCGATCGGCTTCACCGCCGGACCGCAATAGCCGCCATGGCTACCCTTGCCATCAATCGAAGGCTCAGGGCTGAACGTGTCCAGATTGACGCTGGTGATCGAGTTGATCGTGTTGATCAGCGACACCGCATCCGCGCCACCATTCTTTGCGGCCTCGGCGGGTTTGCGGATATCCGTGATGTTGGGTGTCAACTTCACGATCACCGGACGGTCATAGTGTTTCTTGCACCACCGCGTGACCATCTCGATATATTCCGGGACCTGTCCCACAGCCGATCCCATCCCGCGCTCGCTCATGCCGTGGGGACAGCCGAAGTTCAACTCGATCCCGTCAGCACCAGTTTCGGCAACGCGTGGCAGGATGGCTCTCCAAGCCTCTTCCTCGCACGGCACCATGATCGAGGCGATCAGCGCGCGGTCCGGGTAGTCGGCCTTGACCCGGGCCATCTCTTCCAGGTTCACCTCAAGCGGGCGATCAGTGATCAGTTCGATGTTATTCAGCCCTAGCAGCCGCCGATCCGCGCCATAAATCGCACCGTACCGAGGCCCGTTTACGTTCACGACCGGAGGGCCCTCGGCCCCCAGCGTTTTCCAGACCACGCCGCCCCAACCGGCCTCGAAGGCGCGGCGGACATTGTATTCTTTGTCAGTCGGCGGCGCCGAGGCCAGCCAGTACGGGTTCGGGCTTTCTATACCCAGAAAATTTGTCTTTAAATCAGCCATTTATTCGGCCCTCCTGATGCTGATCAGCATCCAAAATCACAGTTTCACGCCGTCAGTTTGGCGTGGATGTCCATTGCTGCATCGCGACCCTCGGCCACAGCGGTCACGGTCAGGTCTTCACCACCAGCCGCGCAGTCACCCCCGGCCCAGACACCCGCCATCGAGGTCCGACCCGCGCCAGTGACGGCGATCTTGTTGCCATCCAGCGTCAGCCCTTCGGGCGCGCCTTCCAGCGTCTGACCAATCGCTTTCAAAACCTGATCCGCAGGCAGGCGGATCACTTCGCCCGTCCCGGTCAATTGACCGCCCTCGCTCGAGGTATATTCCAACTCAATCTCAGCCGCGGCGCCGTTTCCGTGCACAGCCACAGGCTGCACATTGGCCATGATCTTGACCCCATGCGAGGCCGCAAGGTCCTGCTCGTACCGGCTGGCCCCCATAGCATCACGTCCCCGGCGATAAGCGATAGTGACATGTTCCGCCCCTAGCAGCTTGGACTTCACCGCCGCGTCCACGGCGGTCATGCCACCGCCGATGACGACCACATTGCGCCCTACCGGCAAGTCAGTCAAATCACTAGCCTGCCGTACATCCGAGATGAACTCGACCGCAGCCCGCACGCCATCTATATCAACGCCACCCGCGCGCAGAGCGTTCACTCCGGCCAAGCCAATGGATAGGAAAACTGCGTCGTAATTTGCTGACAAGCCCTCCAGAGAGATCGTGTCGCCCAGAACCGAACCTGTCTCGATCGTGATCCCACCGATCTGCATCAGCCAATCCACCTCGGCCTGCGCGAAGTTGTTGGTCGATTTATAGGCCGCGATCCCATATTCGTTCAGGCCGCCCGGCTTGGGCTTGCTTTCGTGAATAACAACCTCATGCCCCAGCATCGCCAGCCGGTGTGCGCAGGCCAGACCTGCAGGCCCTGCCCCAATCACCGCAACGGTTTTGCCGGTCGAATCGGCACGTACAAACGGATGCGCCCCGTCTGCCATAACACTATCGGTTGCATAACGCTGCAAACGCCCAATCTCGACCGGAGCGCCCTCAGCTGCCTCGCGCACACAGGCTTCTTCGCACAATGTCTCGGTAGGACACACACGGGCGCACATGCCGCCCAGAATATTTTGCGCCAATATGGTCTCACCCGCCGCTTTGGGCTGACCGGCCTGAATCTGCCGCATGAACAACGGAATATCGATATCCGTCGGACAGGCTGTCACACATGGCGCGTCATAGCAAAAGTAGCACCGATCTGCTGCCACGGCGGCCTCATGCGCGGCCAATGGCGGATGCAGATCCGTGAAATTCGAGGTCAGCTCATCGCTGGAAAGCCGCCCGGAGACAATGCCGGGGACCATCTGGCCCTGTGCCATCGCTCTACTCCCTGTAGATATGGTTGTTGTACTCTCAGCTTGCCACAGTCTGAAATTTTATCAATTGGTAAAATTTGCCAAATGGTCAAAAAATTAAAAAACCGGGCTCGACGGCCCGGTTTTCAGAAAATACTGCCTAAAATTAAAGCGTCGCTGTCGGTCAGACCATGCCAGAGAGGTGCCCAGACTTGATCCACACGCGGGCACCATCGGTCCCGGCGGTCGCAACAGACTGGGTTTCCGGCGGCAGTCGAAGCCAATCCCAGGCCGAGAATTCCTCATCTTCTTCTGAAACAGACCCTTCGATGACGAACAGCTCCAGCCCTTGCTCTGCATCCAGGTTCAGCGATTCACCGGCGGCGAGGCTCAGGACTCTGACATCCTCTTGGGCATCCTTGAACAGTTGCAGTTTCTCTGCCCCGTTGATCGATCGCCGCACCTCAGTCCGATCCGCTGGATCGAACTGATGCAGCTTGACCAGAATCGTCGCGCCTTCCTTGGCCGAAGGCGTATGCGACGAGGTCGGCGGGTTGCGCACGTAGCTGCCCACCGGGAAATCCCCGGTTTCATCCTGAAAGACACCTTCAAGAACCAGATATTCCTCACCCCCATCATGGGTGTGCGCGGCAAAGGCGCTGCCCGGAGCAAAACGCACAATCGTGGTGGCGCGGGCGACCTCCTCACCGATACGGTCCAGCATCTTCCGCTCGACCCCGGCGGCAGGGGATTGGACCCATTCGTTCTGATCAAAGTGAACGGCGACGCGTTTGGTGAAATCTGCGTTGACCCTCATTTGAGATATCTCCTGTTTCGGCATCTTGGCATAAGATGGGGGCACGGTCTCGGTTTTCAAATTTTGCGCCTCAAGGTGGAGTTCACATCTGGTTTTGCCCGCCGCCCCTGCGTAGTGTGCCGTCAACCGAAATACTCCAGTGATTGACCGGACACCGATGCAGGCCACCCCCAAGACATTCAACATCGTCCTCATCGGACAAAACAACCGCCTGCAATACGAGTCGCTACTGTTTGCCACCTCACTCCGTCACAGCAGCCCCGACTTTGCCGGTCGTGTGTTCGTCGCCGTGCCCCAACCCGGCCCGCTTTGGTCACAAGACCCCAGCATTCAGAACGAAGATATCCTGAACGCGCTGCGCCAGTTGGATGTCGAGATATTGCCCTTCGACTCCCAGGTATTTGGCGAAAGCTATCCCTACGGCAACAAAATCGAGGCTTTGCTGGCCCTTCCCGAGGGTGAGCCCTTTGTGTTCTTCGACAGTGACACGCTCATCACCGGTGATCTGAACACTGTCCCCTTTGATTTTTCCCGCCCAAGCGCTTCGCTGAAGGTCGAGGGGACATGGCCCCGCCCGACCCTCTACGGCCCCGGTTTCGACGGAATTTGGCGGGCGCTCTACCAGCGGTTCAGCCTGGATTTCGACAGTTCGCTGGATACCAGCCAACCGCATGACTACTGGCGTCGCTACCTGTATTTCAACGCAGGCTACTTCTTCTATTCCTGCCCGCGCACGTTTGGGGAGCGATTCCGTGACTACGCGCAGATCATACGTGACGAAGATATCCCCGAACTGGCCGGTCAGGTGCTGGACCCCTGGCTGGATCAGGTGGCGCTGCCGCTGGTCGTTCATTCACTGGGCGGAGGGCGCGACGCCCTGCCCGCTGGCCTGTTGGACGGCTCTGTCACTTGCCACTACCGGCTGTTTCCGCTGCTCTACGCCCGCGAAAGCGATCATGTGGTCGAGGTACTGGAAACTGTGGCGGCCCCGAACCGGATCAAGAAAGTGCTCAAGGGCTATGACCCGATCCGCAAACTGGTGATTCAACGCAAAGGTCACAAAATCCGCGCGATGTTTGATCGCGAGAACCTGCCGCAACGTGAACAGGCTATCCGCAACAAGATCAAGGCCAAGGGATTGTGGATGCGCTGACTGCATTGTTGTGCGCACGCCCCTGATCGCCTAGAGATTCTGCAACACATATACGAAAGGGAGATTTCAACCATGTCTGACGGCCCCACTTATGGCTTTGACACGCTTCAGATTCACGCAGGCGCCCGGCCCGATCCGGCCACAGGCGCACGCCAGACGCCGATCTATCAGACCACGGCCTATGTCTTCCGTGACGCCGACCACGCGGCCGCACTGTTCAACCTGCAAGAGGTGGGCTTCATCTATTCCCGCCTGACCAACCCCACCGTCGCCGTGCTGCAAGAGCGCGTGGCAACGCTTGAGGGTGGCGTGGGCGCTGTCTGCTGCTCGTCAGGTCACGCGGCGCAGATCATGGCGCTGTTCCCGCTGATGGGACCGGGCTGCAACGTTGTGGCCTCGACCCGCCTGTATGGTGGCACGGTCACGCAGTTCAGCCAGACCATCAAACGCTTTGGCTGGTCGGCCAAGTTCGTCGATATGGACGACCCCGAGGCGGTAAAGGCCGCGATTGACGAAAACACCCGCGCTGTATTCTGCGAATCCATTTCGAACCCCGGTGGTTACGTCACCGATATCCGTGCGATGGCAGATGTTGCGGACGCGGCGGGCATTCCGCTGATCGTCGACAACACCTCGGCCACGCCATACCTGTGCCGCCCCATCGAACAGGGCGCGACGTTGGTGGTGCATTCGACCACCAAATACCTGACCGGCAACGGAACCGTCACAGGCGGTTGCATCGTGGATTCGGGTAAGTTCGACTGGTCGGCGAATGACAAGTTCCCTTCGCTCAGCGAACCCGAACCCGCCTATCACGGGTTGAAGTTCCACGAGACTTTCGGGCCGCTGGCCTTCACCTTCCACGGTATCGCCATCGGTCTGCGCGATCTGGGCATGACCATGAACCCACAGGCGGCGCATTATACGCTGATGGGGATCGAAACCCTGTCGCTGCGGATGGAGCGTCACGTTGAGAACGCGCAGAAGATTGCGGCCTGGCTCGAAGCCGATGACCGGGTGGATTACGTGACCTATGCGGGCCTACCCTCGTCCCCCTACCACGACCGGGTCAAGGCGCAGTACAAGAAAGGCGCCGGTGCGCTGTTCACCTTTGCAGTCAAAGGCGGCTATGATGCCTGCGTCAAGCTGGTGAACGCGCTGGAAATCTTCAGCCATGTTGCGAACCTCGGCGATGCGCGCTCGCTGATTATCCATTCGGCCTCGACCACGCACCGGCAGTTGACCCCCGAACAGCAAGAAGCTGCAGGGGCAGGTCCCGGCGTTGTACGTGTCTCGATCGGGATTGAGGATGCAGATGACCTGATCGCTGATCTGGATCAGGCTCTGTCCAAAGCCACCGCCTGAATGATGACGGACCACCGAACCAACGCCTTTGGCCAACCCATCGGCGCGCCGGTGTCGGGTGAGTTTCCACGCCCGATGCCCCCCCGCACCGATATGCCGGGGCGGTTTTGTTCAGTGGTTCCTTTGGATGCGAAACAGCATACATCCGGCCTCTACCGGGCGTTTGCGCAGGACGAAGACGGTCGGAACTGGACCTACTTGCCAGAAGAGCCGATCACATCCGAGCCCGCGTTCTCGGACTGGATGAAACAGGCCGAACGCAGCGCGGATCCGATGTTTCACACTGTTCTGGACGCAACCGGCACCCCGGTTGGCCACGCAACCTATTTGCGTATCACCCCCGACGCCGGCGTCATCGAAGTTGGCTATATCCATTTCTCACCCTTGATGCAGCGCACGCCCATGGCGACCGAAGCGATGTATCTGATGATGCGGCGGGTTTTCGACGAACTGGGCTATCGCCGGTATGAGTGGAAGTGCGATGCGTTGAACGCGCCGTCGCGCAGCGCGGCCGAGCGGCTGGGCTTCACCTTCGAAGGAATCTTCCGGCAAGCAACCCATTATAAAGGACGCAACCGGGACACCGCGTGGTATTCGATTCTGGACAGCGAATGGCCCCGTATTCGATCGGCTTTCGAGGCATGGTTGACCCCTGAAAACTTCGACCAGACGGGCCAGCAGCGCCAGTCACTGCAAGCCCGCGCATCACGCTGAGCTTACTGGGAAATCCCAAACTCCATCGTGACATTGACCGAGACCGAGACCTCGCCTCCTGCCACCGGAATTCCACCTGCATCCGCCGCCGCGAATTCGCGCATCTGGGCCGCAGGCCGGATGCCGCCGACCTGCTCGCTGATCTGCTGAACAGGGCCCAGTGTGACCGTGGCTGCCTGCGCCAGTTGCTCGGCCTTGGCTGTCGCCTCGGCCACGGCTTTGGCACGCGCCTCAGCCTCCAGCGGTTTGGGGTCTTGAATACCAAAGCTGAGACCGCCGAAATCATTGGCCCCGTCTTGGATGACCGCATCCATCACTGCGCCCAACTGCGTCAGATCACGCACCCGCACAAACACGCGGTTTGAGGCTGAAAAGCCCGAGATTTCAGGCCGTTCTCCAGCTTGGTTGCCACGGCCCGCCCAGACCGGTGACAGTGACAGATCGCGGGTCTGCACATCGCGCGCGTCGATCCCCATCTGGTCCAGCCGTGCCAGGATTTGCGACACAGCATCTGACGTGGCCTTCATCGCAGCAGCGGCCTGCGCATTCTCATTGGTAACGCCCAGAGTAATGGTGGCCATGTCCGGTTCAGCCAGCACAGTGCCTGCTGCGCTAACGGTGATGCGACGTTCTTCCGCATGGGCTGCGCCAACCGCGGTTGCGGCCATCAAGGCCGCCAGAAAAGCGAATTTCTTCAAGGTCTTCCCTCCGATTTCGTTACTGTCAAGATGGGGTGGCAAGGGTCTGCCGAACAAGGGGGAAACCCGGCTTTTTCTTTCCCTCGGCAAGATCCTGCTTTAATGTCGGTCTGCGGACGGGATGCCTGTCTGTTTTGACCCTGATAACTATGGTTCGTCCGGCTTATGAAACCTGCCTTTGAGCTGATTTTTTCGTCTACCGGAATCTCTTTGCACCATTTGGCCAACAATGACTCATTTTGGCTTGGTGATGTGTTCGTGGATGAGCCGGATCTGGGCGCGCAGCTTGCCACGCTACGCGACAAGGCCTTTGCGCTTGAGACGCAGCTGAGCTGTACGCTGGTGCTGCCGAAAGATCAGGTACGCTATCTGGCTGTCGACGCCGATGGCGCGAACGGATCTGTTGAGTCGGCTCTGACAGGCGCGACGCCCTACACACTGGACGAACTGGTCTATGATTCCGCGACAAGGGACCAGATCATTCACGTCGCCGCTGTGGCGAAACAGACGCTGACCGAAGCCCGCGAGTTTGCCACTGAACATGGATTCGTACCGGTTCAGATCACGGCACCAACCGATGGTGAAGACTATCCCGAAGCGCCTCAGTTCCTGTCACCCGAGCCTATCGCCGCACCCGTTCCCGACACTCCACAACCAGCTGTGCATGTCATAGCGGCCTCTCCCGCTGCTGCGGATTTCCGGTCGGTCCCTGAAGCCGAGACTCGGTCCATTCCGTATGCAGCGAACCTGACGCAATATACGGTTCCCGCAGCAGTCGCAGGTGTTGCAGCGGTGGCCATTTTAGTCTGGGCGCTTGGCGGCAGTCCCGACGACGAAGTCCAAGAGACGGAAATCGCCCAAATCGAGGTTGATCCCGAGATTGCGACCGCCCCGCCTGAACCATTGGAATCTGTGGAGGCCGATCCGGATGTGACGGACTTCGAGGAACCCGAACCAGATGAACCGCGCGCGACAGAAACGGTCGTAAGTGACCCCGTTGAAATAGAAACCGCCGCGTCCGAACCAATTCCGGCCCCTGTCGAACCAGAAGAACCTGAGCTTTCCGCCACAGATGTCGCCATCCTCGAGGCGCTGAAAGTGGCGCCCACTGTTGTTGAACCGATCGCGCCCGAACCTGAGCCGCAACCGCTGCTGCCTGCTGTGCGGTTTGAAACACCTCAGCCCCTGAACAGCCCCGTCGCTGTTGAGGCCGAAGATATCTATCTGGCCTCCATCGACCCGTCGGACCTGTCTCGCGACGCGGTTGCCCTGCCGCAAGTCGCAAGGTTTGACACCGATCTGGAATTCGACCCGGTCGCGCAACCATCGGCTGCAGGCACTCGATTTGAGTTGGACGAGCGCGGCTTGGTGACACCCACTGCCGAGGGCACGTTGAACCCGGACGGCATTGTCGTCTATCTCGGCCGCCCGTCGAAAGTACCCCCGGATGTCCCCGTGCGGTTCGAGGAAGAGCCTGTCCCTGATGAGGCGACATCGCGTCTGGCCGAGCTGCGGCCAAAGCCGCGCCCCGAGAACCTGATCGACCAGTTCGAGCGCCAGCAGCTTGGCGGGCGCACATTGCAGGAATTGGCAGTCTTGCGCCCCAAACTGCGACCTGCATCCCTGAAGCCGCCAGAGATTGACTACACACCCACCGCACTGGCCGTAGTTCGCGTCCCGCGCCCTAAACCGCGCCCTGCCGGGGCAGCTCGTAGCGCGCGTGTTAACACTGTGAATTTGGGATCGACCGCCGCCGTTGCGCAATCCGTTGACGAGGCGGAGTCCTTCCAGCCCAAAGCGGTCGCGCCAAAAATCCCGTCCTCTGCTTCGGTCGCGCGGCAGGCGACAATCGATAACGCGATCAACCTGCGCAAGCTGAACCTGATCGGAGTCTATGGGACGCCCGCCAACCGACGCGCCTTGGTGCGTCTGCCCAGTGGGCGCTACAAGAAGTTGAAAGTCGGAGACAGGCTGGACGGCGGCAATGTGGTGGCGATTGGCGATTCCGAACTGCGCTATCAAAAACGCGGCCAGAACGTAACATTGCGGCTGCCCAGAAGTTGATCACCGGGGGCGCAGGCCGCCCCCGAGATCAAGTTAAGACACAGGATCAATCGGCTGAAATTTCACCGGATTCGATTTGTTCGCGCTCGATGGATTCGAACAGAGCCTGGAAATTTCCTTCACCAAACCCGTCATCTCCTTTGCGTTGGATAAACTCGAAGAAAATCGGGCCGATCACGGTTTTCGAGAAGATTTGCAGCAAGATCCGGGTTTCGCCCCCGTCCAGCACGCCCTCGCCGTCAATCAGAATACCGTGTTTCATCATCCGGTCCAGCGGCTCTTCATGGTCGGCCACGCGGTCCTTGGACATGTGGTAATAGGCTTCGTTCGGGCCCGGCATAAACTTCAGACCCTTTTCGGCAATCGCATCGGTCGAGGCATAGATGTCCTCGCTGCCGACCGCGATATGCTGAATACCCTCGCCTTTGTATTTCTTGAGGTAGGACACGATCTGGCCCGTCTCGCCCCGGTCTTCGTTGATAGGAATGCGGATACGGCCGCAGGGGGATGTCAGCGCGCGGCTATAAAGCCCGGTGAACTTACCCTGAATGTCAAAAAAACGAATCTCACGGAAGTTGAACAAATCGCCGTAAAATTTGAACCACTTGTCCATATTTCCCTTGTAGACGTTGTGGGTCAGGTGATCGAGGTAATAGAACCCGTCGCCGCGCGGCTTGGACTGTTCGGTCCATGTGAATTCCTGATTATAGGGCGAGGTGTCGTAATATTGGTCGATGAAATAGATCAGCGATCCGCCAATCCCTTTGATCGCAGGCACATCCATCGTTTTATCTGCGGCGTCATAGGGCTCGGCGCCTTTGCTGACTGCATGCTCAAAAGCTTTTTGCGCATCCACAACACGCCAGCCCATCGAAGGGGCGCAAGGGCCATGTTCTGCGACGAACTTGGCGGCAAAGCTCTCGGGATCAGCATTGAGGATATAGGTCACGTCGCCCTGCTGCCACAGCTCGACAGACGGCTTGTCCTTGTGGTGGCCGACCAACTCAAACCCCATCTTGGCGAACAGGTCGCGCAGTTCCTGCGGCACGGGGTGGGCGAATTCAACGAACTCGAACCCGTCAGTTCCGGCCGGATTTTCCGGGCTGATGGCAGATTTCGGGGCGTTATGCGGGAAGGGTCCCATGGCGCGTCTCCGTAAAAACAGGAATTTCTTTGCTGATTCCAAAATAAGTCTTATTCGGCGCTGTTTCTGCGCATTGTTTTCGGGTAAACTAAGTTCAGATGCGAAATATTCGCACGTTTTGATGATTTTATGAGGAATTTGCGCAGGTGTTGGATTCAATAGACACACGGCTTTTGTCGGCGCTCCAGACAAATGCGCACCTGACGGCCCATCAATTGGGTGAGATGCTGAACCTGTCGCCCAGTCAGGCCGGACGCCGCCGTCAACGGCTCGAGGCCGAGGGGTATATCACCGGCTACGCCGCGCGGCTGGACCCACTGAAGTTGGGCTTGCAGGTGCAAGGTTTTATCCAGGTACATTTGGGCACCCATGGCCCCGAGCAATCCGAAAGTTTCGCCCGTTTGGTTGACACTCGACCCGAGATCACCAGCGCCTGGACGATGACCGGCGAGGCTGACTATCTGCTGCATGTCTATTGCGACGATCTTTCCGCGCTCAATCGCTTGCTTCATCAAGTGATACTGCCGCATCCTGCGGTGGCACGGGTGCAAAGCCAGATCGTGATGGACCAACTCAAGCGCGATGCGCCCCTGCCCACCTGACCCGAGAGGATAATATGGACGATTTCCTATACCAGGCTTCGATCTATCTGGCGGCTGCCGTGATCGCTGTGCCCTTATCGGCGCGCCTGGGTCTTGGGTCGGTATTGGGATACCTGGCCGCCGGTATTGTCATCGGTCCGATGTTCGGACTGGTGGGGGCCGAGACCGAAAGCCTGCAACATGTTGCCGAATTCGGTGTTGTCATGATGCTGTTCCTGATCGGGCTGGAACTGGAGCCTCGCGCCTTGTGGGATATGCGCGAACGGCTACTGGGTCTTGGTGGGCTGCAGGTTCTGTTGTCCACTGCGGTGATTGCCTGCGTGGCCATGTATGCCAACCACCCGTGGTCGGTGGCGCTAGCTGTCGGGTTGACCCTGTCATTGTCCTCAACCGCGATCGTGCTGCAAACCCTGTCGGAAAAGGGGTTGATGCAGACAAATGGCGGCCGAGCGACGTTCTCAGTTCTGTTGACGCAGGATATTGCGGTGATCCCGATGCTGGCCTTGCTGCCTCTGCTGGCGCTGCCTGCGGTGCCTCACATCCAGAATGACGGATCCATCGAGCGGGGAGCGGCAGACCTGCATGACAAGGCGCATCACAGCCTGTCTCTAGTGGATGGGCTGCCGGGCTGGGCGGTAACGCTGGTGACACTAGCCGCCATCGCTTTCGTCATCCTTGCCGGTATCTACCTGACCCGCCCCTTGTTTCGCTTCATCCATGCCACCCGCCTGCGCGAGATGTACACGGCGCTGGCGCTGATGATCGTCGTGGGGATTTCCTTCCTGATGACGTTGGTCGGCCTTTCGCCCGCCCTTGGCGCGTTTCTGGCGGGTGTAGTTCTGGCAAGTTCGGAGTTCCGCCATGAAATGGAAAGCGACCTGGAACCGTTCAAAGGTCTGTTTTTGGGGTTGTTCTTTATCACCGTGGGGGCCGGGATTGATGTCGCCTATTTCTTCAACGACCCGTTTGATCTGATAGGCCTCGCCCTTTTGGTCATTCTGGCCAAAGGCATCATCCTGTTTCTGGTTGGCCGTGCCTTCAAACTGCGCGGGCGCGATCATTGGCTATTCACCTTGGGTTTAGCGCAAGCGGGTGAATTTGGCTTTGTTCTGCTGGCCTTCTCAACACAGCAAAACGTCATCCCGCCCGATCTGTCACAAAAGCTGCTGATGATCATCGCCCTTACAATGTTGATTACGCCACTTTTGTTCATCATCTACGACCTGCTCTCGCGCCGGATCAGCGATGGCGGACCCGTCCCCGAACCCGATGAGATCGACGAGAAAGGCCCGGTGATCATTGCAGGTATCGGTCGGTTTGGTCAGATTGTGAACCGGCTGGTGCGTGCCAGCGGGTTCAAGACAATCGTTCTGGACCACGATATCGAAACCATCCAGCTGATGCGTCGGTTTGGCGTCAAAGGGTTCCTGGGCGATCCCACCCGCCCAGAACTGCTGCGTGCCGCCGGGTTAGAGAAAGCCTCGGTTCTGGTCGCTGCGATGGATGACCCCAAGACAGTCACGCGGCTGGTCAGCTTCGCCCGCCGCCAGCGTCCCGACCTTCATATCGTCGCCCGCGCTCATGACCGAACCCATGTGTACGAGCTGTATCAGGCCGGGGCCAATGACATCGTGCGCGAGATGTTTGACGGATCGCTCCGGGCTGGACGCTATGTGCTCGAGAATATCGGCCTCAGCGACTACGAGGCGGCGCAGGCCGAGCAGACCTTTTACCACCACGACCGGACCGCTGTTCGGGAATTGGCCGAACTGTGGATCCCCGGGATGCCCACCGGTGAGAACAAGAAATATATCGATCGGGCCCGGCAGCTTGAAAAGGACTTAGAGACCGAGCTGTTGGAACTGGCCGAGAAACACGCCCAGAAATCAGCCTGACCGTTCCCCGGTCAGGCCCTTCAGCTTAGCCGTCCGACACGCCAGCTTCAGCAAAGGTTGCCATACCGGAATGACAGGCGACAGCGCTTTTAACGATATTGATCGCCAAAGCACCACCAGACCCTTCACCCAGACGTAGGCCGAGGCTGAGCAGCGGCTCTTTGCCAAGCTGGGCGAGCACCGCGCCATGCGCGCCTTCAGCGCTTTGATGGCCTGCCACGGTGTGATCCAGCGCCCCGTCGACCGTGCGGCCCAGACAGGCCGCAGCAGCTGAACAGATGAACCCGTCCAAAACAACCGGAATGCGCAGGATTCGGGCGGCAGCAATCGCCCCAGCCATGGCCGCAATCTCGCGCCCGCCCAGACAGCGCAGCACCTCCAACCCGTCGCCCGAGCCGCCATGCAGGGCTACGCCCTCTGCCACCACACGGGTTTTGTTGGCCAGCCCAGCATCGTCCACGCCGGTTCCACGCCCAGTCCAATCGGCGGCTTCGCCTCCGAACAGGGCGCAGGCAATCGCGGCGGCGGGGGTGGTATTGCCAATCCCCATCTCGCCCACGACCAGCAGGTCAGCTTCCGGGTTCACTGCGTTCCAGCCGGTTTGCAGCGCACGCAACAGTTCGTCCTCGGACATGGCCGGACCGGTGGTGAAATCCACGGTCGGACGGTCAAGCTCCAGCGCGTGCACGTCCATCGTTGCTCCCGCCGCTTTGGCCAACTGGTTGATCGCCGCGCCGCCATGTTCGAAATTCATCACCATCTGCACGGTCACTTCGGGCGGAAAGGCCGAAACGCCCTGCGCCGTAACACCATGGTTTCCGGCAAAGACAATGACCTGCGGCGCATTGATCTGCGGCCGCGCGTCCCCACGCCAGGCCGCATACCAGATCGCCAGATCTTCCAGCCGCCCCAGCGCACCTGGAGGTTTGGTCAATTGTCCGTTCCGGTCCGCGGCACCCTGACGGGCGTCGCCATCGGATCCGGGCGCATTAGAAAGGGCGTCACGAAAAGAATTCAGGTCGGTCAGGTCTGGCAGCATCCAAAGCCTCGTTGCATCAGAGTGGTCCTGTGTGTTTAACCGAAGCGACCAAAGCAACAAGACCCTGAAAGGCGCGGGAGTGCTAAAAAACGACACCAAACTCATTTCCCACTGGGATATACTGCTGGCACTGGTCCTGTTGACGCGTTTACCGATCCCGCGCCTGCCCGAGGATGCTTTTGATCGTCAGGTCTTGGCCGCCTGGGCGTTTCCGTTCGCCGGTTTCGTTGTCGGCGCTCTGGCCTGTGCGGCGGGATGGGTCGGATCGGCTTGGGGCCTGCCCCCGTTGGCCTGCGCCGTCATACTGGTTGCAGTGCTGATCCTGTGTACCGGGGCCATGCACGAGGACGGGCTGGCTGACACCACAGACGGGTTCTGGGGCGGGTTTGACCCGGCCCGACGTCTTGAGATCATGAAAGACAGCCACATCGGCACTTATGGCGTTCTTGCCCTGATCTTGTCGCAAGCCCTGCGCGTTGCGCTGATCGCCCCCTTGCTGGCAACTGGCGCTTTCGGAGGCATACTGACTGCCTGCATCCTGTCGCGCGCAATGATGCCGATATTGATGACTGCCCTGCCCAACGCCAGAAACGCTGGTCTGAGCCATTCGGTCGGCGCTCCCCTGTCGTCCACTACTGGGATCGGGGCTGCCTTTGCCCTCGCAATGGCCCTGATCTTGACTGGTGCCACCGCATTTAAGGCTTTGATTGTCGCCGCTATTGTTACGTTCGCCATCGGTTTGGTCGCCAGATCCAAAATTCGGGGACAGACCGGCGACGTGTTGGGCGCAACGCAGGTGATGACCGAGCTTGCCATTCTGATAGCGCTGGCGGCGGCGCTTTAGGACGCGCCTCCAGTTTCGATCCGCAACACTTCGCCGCAATGTTTGCAGTGCACAGCGTCTGGGTCGTGTCGATACAAGCCGCAGCTTCGGCATTTGTGCCGTACTTTTTGTGGCATGAAAATCGCCTGCGCCAGCCGCACGAACAGCGCCACCCCAACCACCATGATAAAGACCGAAATCAGCTTACCGCCCGGTGTGTCCAGCGTGATGTCGCCGAACCCCGTTGTCGTCAGCGTCGCCATGGTGAAATACAAAGCGTCAATATAGGGGGTCTGGCTGTCCTCGGGGATGAAAAAGACCAGAACGGCAGTCGAGGTCACGAATACAAAGACCAGCAGATTGATGGCGGCAATAACCGCGTCTTCATGGGTGCGGAAATATTGGACGTCGCGGCGCAGATCGCGCAGTAAGTGAAAGGAATGGATCAGGCGCAGAGCGCGCAGAATCCGCAGAAAGGCCAGATTGCCCGAAAGGAATGGGTCGAGCATTAGCGACACGATCACAACCAGATCGGCCAGGGTGTAAATCTTGAAGAACAGTTTGCGCCGGTCCCGCGCGATCCATAGGCGCGCCGAAAAGTCCAGCAGGATCAGGAACCCGACGAACATGCTGGCGATCGTGATCCCAGGACCGTGTGAAATATGCGCAGTGGCGACAAAAAACACGATTGTCACCGCGTCGAACAGGATCAGCCCGTAGCGGAACCAGACCGAAACCGGGTCATGTCCGATATAGAGATATTTGAGCGTTTTCTTTATCTGGGCCATCTAGACGCCTCTACCTATTGGGAAAATACCCCCAAACGAAGAGGTAGAAAATAAAAAAGGCCGCCCCCAACAGGAGCGGCCCAAACTATTCAAAGCAATGCGATCAGGCAGCGCGCGAGGTCAGCACCTCATCCACCTGCTTGGCGGCCGACACTTCACCGGCGCCGGATACGGCTGCAACTTCACGGGTCAGACGTTCCAAGGCAGCTTCATAGAGCTGACGCTCGGAATAGCTTTGTTCGCGCTGATCGTCAGTGCGGTGCAGGTCGCGGACCACCTCTGCGATCGAGATCAGGTCGCCCGAGTTGATTTTCTGTTCATATTCCTGCGCCCGGCGCGACCACATTGCGCGCTTCACCTTGGCCTTGCCCTTCAACGTCTTCATCGCCTGAGAGATCACGTCGGGCGAACTCAGCGACCGCAGACCGGATTCGGTCACCTTGTTGGTCGGCACCCGCAGGGTCATCTTGTCTTTCTCGAACGAGATCACAAACAGCTCAAGCGAATACCCGGCAACTTCCTGTTCCTCGATCGAGATAATCTGACCCACACCATGCGCGGGGTAGACCACATAATCGTTCGGGCGGAACTCAAGCTTTTTCGACTTAGACATTCAGGTTCATCCTTGGTTAGCAGAGCCAGACAAAAAAACGACAAAACACCCCAAAACCGTGCCTTGAAGGCCCGGTCAGGCAGTTTGTTTGTCAAAAAATTAGAACTCCAAAGCGTCCATACTTACGGAGTCATCCCCAGCTCAGTCATCATTCAGCTACGAAGTATATCACAAAAATGCGACACACAAAAGCGCTACCGACCAATGAGCCGATAAAATCATTATTAAACATAAGGTTGCGGCGTTGTTTCGGCATCTAAACCACTGGGTTCAGAGAGCGAATCGCTTAGCCACCTTCGCCGGGCGCTTCAGAGAAGTACTTCTCCATCTTGCCTTCTTCGCCGTCGCGTTCCTCGGCTTCTGGCAAGGGGTCTTTTTTGGTCACGATGACCGGCCACATTTCCGAGTATTTTCGGTTGAACTCGACCCATTCATCCATACCCGGCTCGGTATCGGGGCGGATTGCGTCGGCGGGGCATTCGGGTTCGCACACGCCGCAGTCGATGCATTCATCGGGGTGGATGACCAACGTGTTCTCACCTTCGTAGAAACAATCCACCGGGCATACTTCGACACAGTCGGTATATTTGCAGCCAATGCAGTTTTCAGTGACAACGTAGGTCATGGTCGGATTCCCGTTTGCGCTTTGGGCGTCTAGCTAAATCAGTATGGCGTCAGCTTCAAGATAGGATCAGCTATCTTGATTGCGAGAAAGATCAAGCGCGCGCCGATCTTTCTTGGTTGGACGACCTTTTCCTTCAAAGCTTGGATTTTGCAGCGGCTTGTCCTGCTTTTCGGTCAAATCCGTATATAGCGTTTGTGCCTCGGGGGCCGGACCGCGCCGTTCACCCAGTTTTTCCACCCGCACAACACGCACAATGCGGCCCTGAGGAAAGGTCAGAACATCGCCGGGGTTGATAGCTGTCGCCGGTTTCAGAACCCGGTTACCGTTGACACGCACATGGCCGCCGCTGACCTGTTTGGCGGACAGGCTGCGGGTCTTGAAGAACCGCGCCTGCCACAGCCATTTGTCGATCCGCAGCTTGGCCTCGGACATCCGTGCTTAGTTGCCGTCCTTCAGCCCCATCAACGCAGCGGCGAAGGGGTTGTCGGGATCAATGGCTTTCTCTTTCTTGGGCGGTCGGGACGAGAAGGATTTCGCGCCCTGCGGTTTACCACCCTTCTTGCCGTGCGGCTTGCCGCGACCGTCCTGAGGTTTGCCACGCGGCTTGCCCTTGCCCTGCCCCTGCTCGCGGCGCGGGCCACGATTCTGCTGGCGCTGACGGCCCCATGTGAAGGTGTAGAACACTTCAACTTCAGGCTCATCGCTTGCGAGTTCTGCGGCAGGAGCCTCGGCTGCTGCCTCGGTGCTTTCGGTGGCCTCGGCTAGCGCCTCGGCGGGTGCGGGCGCATCGTCTGTCGCAACTGCATCTGCCGGGGTTTCCTCAGCAGCAGGTTGCTCGGGCGCTTCCGCCGCAGGTTGTTCCGCAAGCGCGGCTTTGACCTTTTCACGCTCACCCCGCTCGGCCTTATAGCCCAAGCCCTGCATCAGGTCGGCAAATTGTTCCAGCGTCATACCGGTGATCGAGAGCATGTCGGGCTTGGCTTCGAACCCGCCTCGGCTGTCCTCAGACCGCAGCATGTCTGCCAGACGTTCCAGCATATCAATACGGATCGAGCGCTCACCGGCGTCGCGGTAACCGCACATGGTGTCATACCCTTGCGGCGCGTCCTTAGCGACGGGGACCGTAACCAGACCCGGAGGCGGCGCTTCAGGGAATTCCTGCAAGCCGCTGGACAGCGCCCACAGAACCAGACGCAAGCGCGTCGGCGCGGGTTTCAGCAGCAGCGGCATGAAGATCGTGAATTGACCGAAGCGGATACCGTGCTTGCGCAGCGCACCGCGAGCGTCCTGATCCAGATCCTTGACCTCTTGCGCGACCTGCGCACGCGGCAAGATGCCCAATGCCTCGACCA
The DNA here is from genome assembly GCF_056531325.1 of Ruegeria sp. N8. Classification (NCBI taxonomy): domain Bacteria; kingdom Pseudomonadati; phylum Pseudomonadota; class Alphaproteobacteria; order Rhodobacterales; family Roseobacteraceae; genus Ruegeria; species Ruegeria sp. N8. The sequence continues at coordinate 175,936 of NZ_JBQFLQ010000002.1, forward strand.
TGCGGAATGCAAAGCCCTTGGCCAGACCGCTGAGTTCCTCGTCTCGCGACAGGTTCAGCAGCGGTTCAAACAGCGCGGCCACCTTACGGTCAATGAAATGCTGCAGCCGGCGCTGCACCTTCTGTTCGACATCGGGGCCTGCGGCTTCGTCTACGAAAACCTCGACCATAGGCTTGAGCGGCTCGGCCCCGGCAACCAGCTTGCCAACGGCATATTCGCCCCACATCAGGCCACCTTGTTCGGTGAAATCAATTTCGGTATCGGGCGCGTTGTAGAAGCGATCGGCACGCAGATGGAATTGCGGCGCGAGAGCTTGCAGCGAGGCCGATTTCAAAGCTTTCGCCTCGGTCCCCTGCGCGGCTTTGTCCGGGCTAAACCGGAACCCTTCCAGACGACCGACGAATTCGCCTTCGACAGTCACTTCACCCTTGTCATTTACTTCGGCCAAAAGGGCCTCCTTCTGTTTGAGCCGCCGCAGCAAAACGGATGTGCGCCGGTCCACAAATCGTTGGGTCAGACGGTCATGTAATGCATCTGACAGCCTGTCTTCTACAGTGCGCGTTTCCTCACGCCAATGGGATTCGTCACGCACCCATCCGTTTCGTTGCGCAACATATGTCCAGGTGCGAATATATGCCAGCCGTTTGGACAGCGCATCAATATCTCCGTCTGTCCGGTCAATCCGGCGGATTTGCCGCGCCATGAAGTCATCAGGGATCGACTGGCGTTCGTGCAGATGGCCGTAGATCACCTCGAGCAGGCTGGCATGTTCCGAATGGCTGATGCCGCGAAAATCGGGGATTCGGCATACATCCCACAACAAGCGGATGGATTGCGGATCGCTGGCGCGGGCCATCACTTCGGTCACTTGTGAAAGCGATTTCAGCACGTTCAAGTCGTCGGCGGGCCGCGCTTTGAGCAGGTTTTCAATGTCCGGACTGACTTCAAGCGAGTTGATCAGCGCCTCGATGGATCCGAACCGCAAAGCGGCATTCCGCCAGTTCAGCTTTTTCATCGGCGTAAAGCGGCTGTCCATGATGGCCTGCGCCACACCGTCATCCAGCGGCGGGGCCTCGCCCGTAACACCGAACGTGCCATTCGACATGCCGCGCCCGGCCCGGCCGGCGATCTGGGCCAGTTCGTTGGGGGCAAGTGGCCTCATCCTCCGACCGTCGAACTTGGTCAGCGAAGAAAACGCGACGTGATTCACATCCAGGTTCAGGCCCATCCCAATTGCGTCGGTGGCGACCAGATAATCCACCTCACCATTCTGATAGAGATCGACCTGCGCGTTCCGCGTACGCGGGCTGAGCGCCCCCATCACCACGGCCGCCCCGCCCTTTTGACGACGCAGCAGTTCCGCGATGGCATAGACGTTATCAACCGAGAACCCGACGATGGCACTGCGCGGGGGCATCCGGCTGATCTTTTTCGACCCGGCATAGACCAGTTGAGACATCCGTTCGCGCCGCACAAACTGTGCCTCAGGCACCAGCGCTGATATGGGACCACGCATGGAGTCCGAGCCTAGGAACAGCGTCTCGCTTGTGCCGCGCGACCGCAACAGACGGTCTGTGAAGACATGGCCGCGCTCGGGGTCGGTACACAGCTGGATTTCGTCGATGGCCACGAAATCGGCGCCCATACCCTCGGGCATCGCCTCGACCGTACAGACCCAATACTGGGTGCGTGGCGGCACGATGCGCTCTTCGCCCGTGACAAGCGCCACGACCGACGGCCCGCGAATGGCGACGATCTTGTCATAAACCTCGCGCGCGAGCAGACGCAGCGGCAGGCCAATGATACCGGTCCGGTGGCCCAGCATACGTTCAATCGCGTAATGCGTTTTGCCTGTGTTCGTCGGACCCAGTACGGCCACGATTCGGGATGACCCGCTCACTCTTGCCCCCTGCCCCTTAGAGGGCCGAGCCCTCGACCTGAGGCTTCAGTCGATTCACCGCATTGGTTACTTCTTCATGATGGGGATGTATAGCCAATGCGCGCTCATAGGCTTGCAGCGCCTTATCGGGCTGACCCACGATTTCAAAGATCAATCCCAATCCGTAGATCGCCTCGTAATTGTTGGGGTTCAGCGACAGGGCATATTCCAGATCCGCCGCCGCCATGCCAAAGCGTTCGATCCCGAAAAAGGCCGACGCCCGCACATGCCATCCTTCGGCGAAATCCGGGGCGTGATCGGTCAGCGCCGTCAAATGCTCGATGGCGGCCTTGGTATCGCCATCCTCCAGCGCCTCGCGTCCTCGTTCCAACAACAGGTCTGCCGAAGCCGACCCCGACAGCGACCAAAGCGACTTGAGTTGACGATCGATGCCAATCGCTTGATCAGGTGTTGATTGCGCCAATTGCTGCAATAGCTCGGCTTCATCCCGCGAGTCGGCCTGCTGTGCAAGACAAGGGATGGAAAACGTGACTAGGAGCGCGGTTGCCGCGACGATACCTTTGAGATTGATGCTTGCAATGCTCATAACAACGTTCAGTGTAGCGTAGCGCAGTGGGATGTCCATTCCCTGCGCTCAAATCAAAGTGAGGAGAACCATGAGCGACACTCTGGAAAAAGCCGCAGCGGCGCTGAACGAAAAACTGGCCGACAGCGGCTTTGGCGCATCCGCCAAGTTCGCCATCGAAGGCCTGGGTGCAATCGTATTGGACGGCAGCGGCGCGCGCGTCAGCGACGAAGAGGCCGACGTCACCATGAGCGCGGATGTCGACACGTTCGAACAAATCCTCAGTGGTGAGTTGAACCCGACTGGTGCTTTCATGTCCGGCAAGCTGACCGTCGATGGTGACATGGGTGTCGCCATGCAACTGGCATCGGCGCTAGCCTGATGAACGCGTCACCGGCCCCCTTGTTCGAAGACGTGGCCGGTGCCCCAGCCGGCGGACAGGCCCACTGGTTGAACACCACGGATAATGTCCGCATTCGGGTGGCCCATTGGCAACCTGAAACCAACAGCAGCGGCACGGTGTTCATGTTCCCTGGCCGCACGGAATATATAGAAAAATACGGCGATACCGCGAGCGAATTTGTCGGTCGTGGCTTTGCATTCCTGACAATCGACTGGCGAGGTCAGGGGCTTGCGGATCGGTTGCTGGATGACCCACGAGTCGGTCATGTCGATACGATACCGGATTATCAGAAAGACGTTCAGGCCGCGCTGAACCTTGCTATTGAGCTGGATCTGCCAAAGCCATGGCACCTCATCGGGCATTCGATGGGCGGCGCCATAGGGCTGCGGGCCGTGATCGAAAGCGATCACTTCGCTACATGTGCCTTTACCGGGCCGATGTGGGGGATTTTCTTTACTCCGCTGATGAAACCGCTCAGCCGGTTGACCGCCTATTGGGGGCCTCGGTTGGGGTTGGGGGAAAAGACTCCACCGACCACATCGCTAGAAAGCTATGTGCTGTCGCAACCGTTCGAAGGCAACGTACTGACCCGCGATCCGGCGATGTACAAGATGATGCAAGATCAACTGAACGCGCACCCCGAGCTAACGCTGGGCGCGCCCTCCACCATCTGGCTGCGCGAGGCGCTGGACGAATGCGCGTGGCTGATGGACCAACCCGCGCCCAAGACCCCCTGCCTGACTTTCCTGGGAACCCATGAACAAATCGTGGACCGCAAGGCCATCCGCGCCCGCATGGCCAACTGGCCCAGCGGCACGCTGGTGGAAATCCCCGACGGCGAACACGAGGTTTTGATGGAAGCCCCAGAGGTCCGAGGCCCCGTTTTCGACCAGTTGGCGGCGCATTTCATGGCTGCTGAACGCGAACCTGCCCTGTCTGACTAACACCCCGCTTGTGATCCCTGCCCGGCGCGCCTAGATGTTGGCGAAAGCTATTATTTCGAGGTGATCCATGCGCGACCTTCCCTTCCCCGTCCGTGACGCAAACGCAGTCGGCGGGTCCGACAATCTTGGCAACCTGCCGGAATGGGACCTGACGGATCTGTACAGCTCGGAAGAGGCGCCGGAACTGTCGCGCGATCTGGACTGGCTGGAAGGCGAATGTGCGTCCTTTGCCGCAGACTACGAGGGCAAGCTGGCCGATCTGGATGCCGATGGACTGCTGCAATGCGTCCTACGAAACGAAAAGATCAACGCCATTGCCGGGCGAATCATGTCCTTCGCCGGTCTGCGGTACTACCAGCTGACCACCGATGCGGACCGCGCCAAGTTCCTGTCGGATATGCAGGAAAAGATCACCATCTTCACCACGCCGCTGGTGTTCTTCACGCTCGAGCTCAATCGTATCGACGATGACGCGCTGAAAGCCCGGTTTGACGCCAATGCGGATCTGGGCCGGTACGAACCCGTCTTTCGCCGCATCCGCGCGATGAAGCCCTATCAACTGTCTGATGAGCTGGAGAAATTCCTGCACGATCTGGGCGTTGTTGGCGATGCATGGGAACGTCTGTTTGACGAAACCATCGCCGGCCTGACCTTTGACATCGAAGGCGAAGAGCTGAACATCGAAGGCACCCTGAATCTACTGACCGAGCAGGACCGGAGCAAACGCGAAACCGCCGCCCGCGAATTGGCGCGGGTGTTTCAGGACAACGTCAAAACCTTTGCCCGCGTTCACAACACACAGGCCAAAGAGAAAGAAATCGTAGACCGCTGGCGCAATATGCCAACCGCTCAAACCGGTCGCCACCTGTCAAACGACGTGGAACCTGAAGTGGTTGAGGCTCTGCGCGAAGCTGTGGTTGCCGCCTATCCTAAACTGAGTCACCGCTACTACGAGCTCAAGCGCAAATGGCTGGGGCTGGATGTGATGCAGGTCTGGGACCGCAACGCGCCCTTGCCGATGGAAGACACGCGCATCGTCGGCTGGGACGAGGCCGAAAAGACCGTGATGGATGCCTATAACGCGTTTGACCCGCGCATGGGCGAAATTGCTGCCCCCTTCTTCAGCAAGGGCTGGATTGATGCGGCCGTGAAGCCGGGCAAAGCGCCGGGTGCATTTGCCCACCCGACCGTGACCGACGTGCACCCCTACGTGATGCTCAACTATCTGGGCAAACCGCGCGACGTGATGACCCTGGCGCACGAGCTAGGTCATGGTGTCCACCAAGTACTGGCCGCCGGTCAGGGCGAGATGCTGTCCTCTACCCCACTGACACTGGCCGAAACGGCCTCGGTCTTTGGTGAGATGTTGACCTTCCGCAAGATGCTGGATCAGGCCGAAACCCCCGAACAGCGCAAAGTGCTGCTGGCCGGTAAGGTCGAGGACATGATCAACACGGTCGTCCGCCAGATCGCGTTCTATGATTTCGAATGCAAACTCCACGCCGCCCGCCGCGAAGGCGAGCTAACGCCCGACGACATCAACGCCCTGTGGATGAGCGTTCAGGCCGAAAGCCTTGGCCCGGCATTCGAATTCATGGACGGGTACGAGACTTTCTGGGCCTATATCCCACACTTCGTCCACTCGCCCTTCTACGTCTACGCCTACGCGTTTGGCGACGGATTGGTGAACGCCCTCTATTCCGTCTACGCAAGCGGGTCCGATGGGTTCGAGGACAAGTATTTCGACATGCTGCGCGCCGGTGGTTCGATGCACCACAAGGAATTGTTGGCCCCGTTCGGGCTTGACGCCAGCGATCCCAAGTTCTGGGACAAGGGCCTGTCGATGATCTCGGGCTTTATCGACGAATTGGAAGCGATGGAGGGCTGATCATTTCTGGTTTTTGGTGGTCAAAAACACGGCCGCCACGATCAGCACACCCCCAAGGGCTGCAATCGGCGTGATTGCGGCCCCCAGAAACAGCGCCGAATTGACAAAGGTGAACACGACCGAGGCCGCAAACATCAAGGTTGCGGTCAATGTCGAAACCCGCGCAGCAGCCTCGTACCACAGGTAATAGGCGCAGGCGGTCGGCAGCACGCCCAGCAAGATCAGGAACACCACGTCATTGGCGGACGGAACCTGCATCGAAAACGCGGCCAGCGGCAGCAGAAGTGCCCCGGAACACAAGAAGATGCCGAACAGGAAATTCAGCCGCTCTCCGGTCGATTTCGAATTGCGCATAGCCCGACTGCTTGAGATCAGGAAGACAGCCCAGCTTAGCCCGGCTCCGATTTCAAGAATATCCCCGAACAAGGGCTCTCCGCCTCCCTGAAAATCCCGGAAAACGGTCAGAAAAACGCCCAGAATGGCCAAAGCTGTGGCCAGAACATCGGTTCGTGTAACCGGTGTATCCGCAAAGAAATAAAGGAAAACCAGCACGAAAAAGGGTGCCGTGTTCTCCAAAACCATCGCATTGGCCGCGCCGGTATGTTCAAGCCCGATGTGGAACAGGATATAGTTCATGACGGTCGACAACACGGCCAGACGGAAATTCCAGTCACCCAACCGGACTGAGACGGACACCCGCATCAGACGCAACATGCAATAAATCGCCAACGCCGCGATGAACAGGCGCGAGACCGCGATTTGCAACCCGCCCAGATCGCTGGTCAGATAGCGCACGATGACGCTATGCGTACCCCACAAGAACGCAGCCAGGAACCCAAGAACCAATCCATTCTGCAACAGGGGCTGTTTTGGCATGGGCACAGGCATGGGTTATTTCAACTGACTGTCCTTGGACCCGCGTCGATTGATCCCGGACCGCGCTTTGAACGCGCCATCCCTATCCTGCTGGCAATCCAGACAGAGTTTCACCCCCGGCAGGGCAAGTCTGCGCTTCTCGGGGATCGGCTCTTCGCATTCTGCGCAATGGGTTAGGCTTTCGCCCTGAGGGCGCTTTTGCGCCTGCATCCGGGCCAGTTCGTCGGATATCGACGCCTCGATCTGTTCACTCACCGCGCCATCACGCGCCCAGCCGCCTGCCATTGTCGTCTCCTGTTCAGGTGACGACCAGATTAGGCTGCCGGACCCGCGCGTGGCAAGTCAGAGTGAGACCGCCACCTCAAACGCCTGGTCAATCATCGCCTGCGTCCCGCGCGAGAACTCCAACGGGCACGGATAGGTCGCCCCTTCCCGCACGGATCGACCGAAGGCTTCGACCTGCAATATGTACTGATCGTCACCGGGAAAGCGTGTGATCTGCACTTCCAGCCCCGGACGATGCAACTCGACCTGCGCCACGTCAAAAACCCGCGCATTGAACGGCGCGGTCAAACGGATTACACCGCCTTCGCCGTGGAACTCCATCGCCTGATGCGGGTGCATCCGGGTCGACACATAGGTCGAATAGGTAAATCCGGGGAAGCGCGCATTAATCTCGGTGAACACGTCCACGTCGTTTTCCCATCGGATCGTCGAGCGGACCTCGACCGGCTCTTCCCCAGTGACAAACCGAGCGCTACCGATCGTGTAAACGCCGATATCGCGCAACCCGCCGCCGCCAGTTTCGGGGCGGTTTCGGATGTTGCCAGTGTCGGCGCGATTGTCATAGGTGAACACACCGGTCACATGGATAAGTTTGCCAATAGCCCCATCCGCGATCAGCTTTTTGGCGAACTGCCACTGCGGGTGATGCACGATCATATAGGCCTCGGCAGCCAACAGTCCTGTCTCATCCCGCTTGGCGATCAGCGCATCGAACTCGGACGCCTGCATGGTCATGGGTTTCTCGCACAACACGTACTTACCGGCATCCAAGGCCTTTAGCGACCACTCTACATGCAGGTGATTGGGCAGCGGGACATAAACCGCATCGATCTGCGGATCGGCCAGCAGCGCATCATAGCTGTCATAAACGGTCAGATCGGGGCAAAAAGCCTGAAACGGTTCGGCCTTGGCCGGGCTTGACGTTGCCAATCCGGCCAGCCGCGCGCCTTCCGCCGCGTGAATAGCCGGAGCCATAAACCGACGCGCAAAATTCGCGGCGCCCAGAACGCCCCATTGAACCGGGTTTTGCATAAGTCCCTCCCAAATTTCAGTATGGCCGTTATCGCTAACGGTCCAATCTCGGTTCTTTTAGCAACGTCTAGGCGCGAAGTCAGGCATTTTTGGCCATTTCTGACGTCAACACATCACTTATCAGAGAGCGAGACCTTAAACGGTATTGGACGCAAAAAAGCCCGCCGTCTCAGGCGGGCTTTGGTTCGCTCCGGCCGGATTACATCTGGCCCAGCATCCCTTTCTCGCGCGCAAGGTCGCGCATTTTCTTTTGCAGCTTTTCGAAGGCCCGCACCTCGATCTGACGGATGCGCTCGCGGCTGACGTTATACTGCGTACTCAACTCTTCCAGCGTCACAGGCTGATCCATCAGGCGGCGCTGAGTCAGAATGTCCTTTTCACGGTCATTCAAAACCTCCAACGCGGCGGCCAGCAATTCGCGGCGTGCGTCCAACTCGTCGCGTGCCTCATAGTCGCCTGCCTGATCGGCATCTTCATCCTCAAGCCAGTCCTGCCACTGCATGGTACCTTCGCCTTCGGACCCGACGGTCGCGTTCAACGAGGCATCACCACCAGACATCCGGCGGTTCATGCTGATGACTTCCTCTTCGGTCACGCCAAGATCGTTGGCGATCTGCGCCACGTTTTCAGGGCGCAAATCACCCTCTTCCAACGCGCCGATACGCGCCTTGGCCTTGCGCAGGTTGAAAAACAGCTTTTTCTGCGCCGAGGTCGTTCCCAGCTTCACCAGCGACCAGGACCGCAGGATATATTCCTGGATCGAGGCACGAATCCACCACATCGCATAGGTCGCCAGACGGAACCCTTTTTCCGGGTCGAACCGTTTGACCGCCTGCATCAGGCCTACATTGGCCTCGGAAATCACCTCGGCCTGCGGCAGACCGTAGCCGCGATAACCCATCGCGATCTTAGCTGCCAGGCGCAGATGCGACGTAACCATTTTATGAGCCGATTCAGTGTCTTGCTCTTCGACCCAGCGCTTGGCCAGCATGTATTCCTCTTCCGGCTCCAGCAGCGGAAACTTGCGGATTTCCTGCATGTAGCGGTTCAGGCCACCCTCGGGCGTCGGCGCGGGGAGATTTGCGTAATTTGCCATAATTCATGTCCCTCCGACAAATGTTTAAGTTGTTAACATAGGATATGGGAGGTCGTCCCGATTCATTCAAGAGGCAGCGCTAACAGAGTGGTATTAACCAACGATAAAGAAAAGATAAGAACGCGTTACTCACGAGTGTGCGCATATTATGACAACGGCGCGCGCAGCTTATCAATCAGTTTCTCCATGTCTTCCGGCAAATTAGCCTCAAACCGCAAAATATCGCCAGTGACGGGGTGCTCGAACCCCAGAACCGCGGCGTGCAAAGCCTGTCGCGGGAAGGCGCGCACCGCTTCGGCGGTATCAGTACTGAACGCGTTGGCCGCGAGCTTGCGTTTGCCGCCATAGACGGGATCGCCCACCAAACCGTGTCCCGCATGGGCCATATGCACGCGAATCTGGTGCGTTCTGCCCGTTTCCAGCCAGCATTCGATCAAGGCCAATCCCGCCGGGTCGCCAAATGTCTCAACCACCCGCGCCCGCGTCACGGCATGACGCCCGCCATGGAAAAGAACCGCCTGTCTCTGTCGGTCGGTCTTGTGACGGGCCAATTGCGTGGTCAGGCGCATGATGTTGCCGGGCTCAAAACTGACACCCTTCACACCGCGCAAACGGGGATCGTTGGCGTCGGGAACACCGTAGCACACCGCGCGATAATAGCGCTCGACCGTATGCGCCTCGAATTGGGCGGCCAGGCCGTGATGCGCGGCATCTGATTTAGCGACGACCAGCAAGCCGCTGGTTTCCTTGTCAATTCGATGCACGATACCCGGACGCTTTACGCCACCCACGCCCGACAGGTCATCTCCGCAATGATGCAGCAGAGCATTCACTAGCGTTCCATTGGGCGAGCCTGGTGCAGGATGCACTACCATGCCTGCGGGTTTGTTGATGACGATCAAATCGGCGTCCTCGAACACCACCTCCAGCGGGATATCCTCGGGGCCGATATGGCTGTCTTCGACCTCGGCCACCGCAATCGTGACAGATGTGCCCTCGGCCACTTTTACCTTGGGATCGCTGGCCACGGTTCCGTTGATCCACACGGCACCTTCTTCGATCAATCGGGCAAGACGCGTGCGAGACAGATTTTCCTCGGGTGGCACATCGCGCGAAAGCGCCTTATCAAGGCGTGGCGGCGGATCTGCCGCGATCTGAAATTCAATCTGGCGAGTGCCCATGACTGTCCCTTCCGAACCGCAAGAACCGCAGGAAACGCCTCAGCTTCGATTGCTGCGGCGGATGGTCATGCTGCTGACCGCGGTGATGATTGGCGGCGTTCTAGTGACATTCGCGCTGATTGTCATCCGGCTATCGGACAGAACCCCCACCCTGCCCGATCAGATCGAGCTGCCAAACGGCGCCAAGGCGCTGGCGGTCACCATCGGGAACAACTGGTACGCCGTGGTCACGGACGACAACCGCATCCTGATATTCGACAAGACAACCGGACGGCAACGGCAAGAGATCGTAGTGGAGTAGCCCTAGATCGCGGTCAGCGACTCAACGCTCAACCGCAGTAGGGTCGAGCCAACCGCTGCATCGGTTTGCTTCAACGTTGCGACATCCAGAACGGTATGGCCCAAGGTCAGAAACGTCGCCTCTTTCGTAGCGATAAGTTGCATGGCGCGCTTCGCTTCTGCGTCGATGCCTGGCGAGGCCAGAACCAACGATAGCAGCAACAGCCCCCGGTCCACATCATCGCCCGTATCAAACAACAGCACTTCATCGGCCATCGCAATCCTCTCGCGGCGGCCATAGATACTGACATCTCCCGCGATCCGCCTGATCCGGTCCAGCGCGGCCTCCACCCCATCAATTTCCTGCGCCGCCTGCCGCAGTTTCGGTCCGCGCAAAGAGTTCGCCAGATACGCCCCCGGCGCCTGAATCGACACATCCCGATAGCAATACCGCGCCTTTCCAAAGACCGAGAGATCATCCGAAGCCGCAAGCTCGGTCAACAGGCTGCGCACCTCGTCTGCGCCTTTCAGCGTGTCAAAGCGCCTCAATTGTTCGGTTGTCGCCCGGCTAGGGACGAAGCTCACGCCTTGGTGGCGAAGTGTTCGGAACGGCGGCAGCTCAATCCCGAAAAACGCCCTGCAATCCGCATTGAAGCGATCCAATTGCTCTGACGGAATCGCACTTGGCCTGCCGTCTAGCACCAAGGTTCCGTACATGGTGATAAACCTGTCGGCATAGGGCACGCGTCGGTCAAACTCGGCCAGAGGGTCGGCGGCATCCGGGCCGTTCGTGAGCCTCTGCCACCCGGCCTGATCAAAATACTCCGGCTTTCCGTTGCACCAGAACCGCTGGCCGTCCTTTTGCAACAACGTCGTGTAGTGGCCCGGAGAGCCGACCATAAAAGCATCCACCAGCGAAATACCGTGCAGGATTGTGGCCAGCGACGTTGTCAGCGTAGCTTCATCCGCGCAAACGGTGACACCAATAGGCCGGTGCTTTTTATGGCCCATCAGACGCGACATAGCATGCAAACCATCGATTGTATTGTAGATGTAAAGCGGCAACTGATCTCGTTCGAGCACCGGAAAGATGTCCAGCGCGGGGGTCAACAACCCGTCCGAACGGCGGCGGGTCACGTGCCGCCAAAGCTGCGCCTTGATGCGGTCGACAGGTTCTGCCCCCAGCCGGTCCCTTTCATCCTGAAGGTTCAGCAGCCCCACACGATCTGCCGTGCCCATGGGGAAGTCATGGGTGAAATGGCGGTCGATATACTCCAGCATCTCATGGGTGATCTGACTGGTTGGCGCGAGGTCCCGACCCGTCGGGTCCACGCGGGATAGGATCTGATCTCGGATATGCCACAGCCGGTCGCTCATCAGATTGGCCAGAATCAGTACGATCAGCAAATCGGGATCGGTCGCAGCATCCATCAAACCGGGATGTGCCGCACGCGAAAGCAGTTCAATCCGGGCTGAGGGCTTAGGGATATCGACCACGGGCTGCTCCTTCCTGTTTGCGGCCCCGACCAGAAGGGCAAATGAATGCTACAATCGGAAGACCATGCCGCCCAGCGCCTTTAGCGACTAACGCGATTGTTTATCCTACTGCCGAAAAGGACTGCTATGGTCACGCATCCGCAGCGCCTTACATGCGCGCACCTCAGAAAGGCCCCTTCAATGCATTCCGAAAAGCCGATCTCAGCCGAATTTCCGTTCGACTCCAGATATGTCGAGGTCAACGGCCAGAAAATTCACTATGTGGATGAGGGCGAAGGCGCACCAGTTCTGTTTCTGCACGGCAACCCGACCTCATCTTATCTGTGGCGCAATATCATCCCCTATGCTGCCAAGGGCCATCGCGCCATTGCGATGGATTTGATCGGTATGGGCAAATCGGACAAACCCGACATCCCCTATCGGTTTGTCGATCACTTCCCCTTTGTCGACGGTTTCATCAAGGCGCTGGGTCTGACGAATGTAATACTGGTCATCCACGACTGGGGTTCGGCCCTTGGGTTTCACTATGCAAGCCGACATCCCGAAAACATCCGCGGCATCGCGTTTATGGAAGGGATCATTCGCCCGATGACATGGGCCGCATTCCCCTCTGATTTCCGCGCCGGATTCAAGATGATGCGCACACCGGGACTGGGATGGGCGCTGATCTCGGGTCTGAACATGTTTGTCGAAAAAATCCTGCCCAGCGCCATTGTCCGCGACCTGACCCAGCAAGAGATGGACGCCTACCGCGCGCCCTACCCAACCGCGCGCAGCCGCCAACCAGTGCGGGTCTGGCCCCGCGAGATACCGATTGATGGCGCTCCCTCGGACATACACCAGATCGTCAGCGCCTATAGTCAATGGATGGGTGAGACCGAAATACCGATGTTGCTGTTTTATGCCAGCCCTGGTGGTACGATCCGGGAAGATGGCGTCGCGTGGTGCCGCGAGACCATCCAGAACTTGCAGACCGTCGATATCGGGCCGGGCATTCATTTCATACAGGAAGACAACCCGCACCTAATCGGTGACAAGCTGGCTGACTGGCTGGTAACTTTACCCTAAGGCTGCGCCTCTAGCGCCAAACGGAACACGATTTCGGATGCCGTCCTTAGCGCCTCATATTCCTGCGGCGTGTCTCGGCGAAAGGCCTGTTCCTGCGCGCTCAACTCGACCTGCGAAAACAGGCTGTGCCGATCAGGGAAGAATTCCCGCTGAAAGGACAAGTCTTGGCCAGCCATGTAGTCATCCAACCACGCGCGCTCGTCCGGTTCCAGCACATCGTTGCGGCGCACCATGACTGGATAATCCAGTGTGGTCCGCCGCAACTGACGGCTTTTCCTGCGCCCCATTGCGCGGGTCACGATACCAAAGGCTTCGCTCGCGGCACGTGACTGGGACGGATTGGCAGGTTGCTGGCCCATCAGGTCATCCGCGACCGGAGTCCCGACCCGCGTCAAAAAATCGGCCACCACATGGCCATTCGTCATCTCAGCCCGGTCATATAGCATCGGCACCACGGTGACACCGGGAAAAGCGGTGCGAATGTCGGCAACTTTGGCGGCGAAACTATACTGCGCCGGATTGGCCTCGATCTGCGCAAGCTGCGCCTTGATATAGCCCGAACCCGCATTCACCAAACGACCGTTCTTGGCGCGCTGCTTGTAGTCGGCCTCGAAGAAATCGGAATAGCGGCGGCAATAGAAGGTGATCCGCAGCGCCCGTGCCGGGATTTCCGCGAATACCTGCGCCAAACGCTCCAGATCCACCGAATAAAACATCTCGGACGACACGAGGCAGGTCCGATCCGCATGATCGTCGAATTCACTGGTCATGGCTGCGCGGAACGGGTCCATGGGCTCATTGGTCTGGTTGATGTGAAAGGCGATGATGTTGTGGCTCATCACCAGTCGGGTTTTACCCTCCAACCGCCTGCGCCCGGCCTCCATATAGTGCAGACCCGCATCCGCCAGAGCTGAAGAATTGTCGCGCAAAAACCCCTGCAAAGCGGTCGTGCCGGTTTTGGGCATGCCCAGATGTAGCCACAGCATCAGAGCGCCCTCGCCTTATTGCCCAAACCCTGCCTCACGGCTGGCTGACCTCGAACCCCGATGTCATCTGCTGCATCAATTCCCGCATTTCAGGCTGTTCGCGCAGCTGGGCAATGTGCTGGCGATGCAGGTCACAGGATTTATGATGCAAACGCGCCGTTTCGGGGTCGGATAGCATCTCGTAGTAAATCGTCCGTTTGCGATCCAGAATGACATCGATGGATGTGTTCGTCTCGGCGTTCTGGTTCATCATGTTCCAGTATTCCATGCCAAGGCTTTCACCCAAATGATGCGCCCGCCCGCGCATCTTTTTTACCAGATAGCTCTCGCAGGATTTCAGGGCGTAGTGGTTCAGTTGCACGAGGTCATACCCCACCGAATCCCGCGCCGAACGCCAGCTTTTGTCATAGTACCGGTCAGGCATCCGTTTACCTGAGCCGTTGTACCAATGACATTCCTCCATCGTCTCGACCGTCGGGCGCTTGGGCCGGTGCACGCCCAGCGCGTCCCAAAGCTCTCGCTGGAACATCGTCTTAAAGCCCCACGCTTGCGGAGGTCGAAAAATCCGCTCGGGCGCGGCCTGCCGGAACTGGTCCGACAGAAACCGATCCTCATACCGCTCGACCCCCGCATTGCCGAAAAGCCGCCATGTCATCGAGATGGTCCTGGCCTCGGGGATCGCCTGCGTCAGCGCGCGCAGCGTGTTGTCGCCGGTCTTGACGTTGATATGCTCATCCGCGTCAATCACAATGACCCAGTCTTGCGGGCGCGCGATGTCCATCCGCATGAAAGCATTATAGGCGCGTTTCTGCGGGCTGGTCCGGCGGCGCGAGTTGTTGTCTACATGGGTGACGATCCCACGCTCATCCAACCGTCCTAGCAGAGCATCTGTGCCGTCAGTACAATCGTTGGTCATCACCACGATCTGGTCCACGCCTATCGCCCGGTTATGCGCCACCCATTCCAGCACGAAGGGGCCTTCGTTTTTCATAGGGGTAATGCTGATATAGCGTGGATCCTGATCGGTCATGAAAGACTGCCCTGCTGCTTTCTTGTTGCCCGGAGCTTCGTCGCGGGATCGTTTAGATTTTGCGAACAAACTACGAATTTTTGGCAGGGGCACCAAGCGGAAAACTCACCCATCGCCGCCTGCCCGCTTTAGCTGGTTCGAGAATTTTTTGAAGGTCGGACACAGGTCACGCGCGCGTTTCAGGTATCTGCGGGCCTGCTGCCGATCTCCGCGCCGCAATAGGATCTGTCCTGCTTCTCCTTGGATTGCAGCGGTATTGTCGTCCAGGTCCGCCGCTTGAATGATCTGGCTTTGCCCCTGTTCCACTGCGTTGTTGCGTGTCAGAAACTGTCCCATAGCGAAGATCAGGAACGGGTTGTCAGGGTCGCAAGCGATCGCGTCCCCCATAGTCAACCTAGCCTGAGAAACTTCACCGTCAGCTTCGTACAAGTCGCACAACCTCTTATAAAACAGAGGATTATCCGGGCAGTCTTTACACACCTTTCGAGCTTGATCGACTGCCGCGGTTAAGCTGAGTTCGCCCAACCGCAATTGCAGCACCCCAGACAAACTCAGATGGCTTGGACTATTTTCAGGTACTTGTATCAAAGGGGACAGATTTGCCATGTTCGACAGACCATCTTGCAATATCCACAAACGGTCTCGGTCATGTGGCAGCCGTCGCGCTTTTTCGTCCACGGACAAAAAAGCCCAATCAAGCAACAGCAAATCAAAGTTGCAGGGCCTGCGCGAAATGACCTTCCTTTGCGCGATATGCGCATTGTAGTTGAACCAGGACCGCCTGATCGCTCTCTGCATAGCCCAATCCGCAGGGGGTAGTACGCGATACGCCATTTGGTCCCGAAACAACAGGCGTGAGCCAAAAATCGTTATGTCGGGCCGCAGGGGTTTGGCCCAGAAAGCCTGAGAGAATTCTCGGGCAGCGTTCCATCTTTTCTTCTGACCGCCCAAGGTCGCTGCGCGCAAAGCTCTTGCCACTGCGTAGTCTTCTGGCCAGGTGTTTGGATTTTCAAGAACGAGGTCCGCCATTCGCAGTGCATCGTCCCACTGTTGCAGATAGAATAAATTAATGGCCTGCAACAAGGGCAGGAACGCATTGTCCGCTTCTGTGTCCAATAAGGCGTGGGTTATGTCTGCCGCTTCCTGCGCACGGTCAGCCGAATGCAATGAATACAAATGAAACGTGGCCTTGGCATAAATATGCGCCGCTTCCGAGCCGTTGATAAATCCGCTTGGTCCATTTCGAAGACGCTCGACCACTTTTTCATGAGCCTCAGTCATTTCGCTCTCGGACAGAACCTCACGGAACATTTTGCTTTGTGACCCAGCGATCCGCGATGCTGCCATCGAGAATGCTGAAACTGCTGGCGCAATCACCTGATCGGCCCGCGACATCGCATAAAGCTCTAGGAAATCGCGCTTGGCGCGGGACAGGCTGGACAGGTCGGCGATATCGGACATCTGTAAAAGCTGCGGGAACTTGCTCTGGAACCGGGCGATCAGTTCCGGTTGGTCCGAGAAAATGATTGCCGTTTGGCCCTTGGTCTTTTCCAGATGCGCCTGGTACAACTCTTCGGGCTCAATCTTGGCGGGCCATGTGGTGTGCTTCCACGGCTCGCCATTCAGAATGTCGCCACGGCGTATGTGATAGGCTGACACCCCCTGCCCCGAAAGCCGTGCATCAGCCTGCTCCATGACGGCCCGGATATCCTCGGAAAATCCGATCTGGTGGATGAAATCCCGATACCGAGGGCGAATTGCTTCGATATCCTCCCATGGAAAAGCGAGGACCTCGAACCCTTCTTCGACCAAGACCGAGCGGCCTGCTGCCAGATGCGCCTGCAACCGATCAGGGGATTTGTCCCCCAGAAACGACCAGACTGGCAAAGCGTCCTGTGTCAAAGTCTCGAACGCGTCCGCATCCAGAAAATGCGTGTCCATCCAGCTTTGGGTGAACAACTCCGAAGGCGTGTCCAACTCGGGGGCGTCGGCGCCTTTGGGAAACCAGTTGACCTTAAAGTCGGCGCCAAAATCCTCGGCCAAACGAATGCAGGTCAGCATCATCAGCAAACGCGCGCCCATGCGATCCTTGCGCTGACCGATAAAGACGCCCCGCGCGGCGGTCATGACGCGTCGCTTGCGGCGGCCATCGCGGAACGGCGCAGCCTACGAAACCGTTGGCGCGCCTGCCGGACCAATGCGTCATGGCGGTCGCCTGCCATGCTCTCGATGCCGCGCATATACAAGGGCAAACGGCGGCGCGCGCGCATCATCTTGTAAAACCCTTCCGGTTCCAACGTGCCGTCCATCGCGCCCAGCATGACCGGTTTCAGGATATCCAGTTTACGCAGCATCGGGGCAGCAAAATGGTTGGAAAACCAGGTCTTGAGCAACAACACATTGTCGCCTTGCAAACGCTCGACCTGTTTGCGGTCCAGATCGAAGAAAGGGTCATAAAATACATAGGCACGCCCAGCCGCACCCACCGTCTGCGCCGCATCGCTCAAGGGCAGATCCCAATCCTGTACCCGGCCGAACCGATAGCGGGTTTCCCATGGCACCAGACGCTCATCCAGCGTGGTTTGCGGATTAAACGCGATCACTTGCGCGCCCGGAACAAGCTGTGAGAAAGTCAGCGCGCCGAACCCGCCCATCGAGGCCCCGGCAAACACGACCCGGTCAAAACCGTTAAAGAAGCCTGCGGCAGCCTTACCTTCGAAATAAGTCAAAATCTCGGGGTCGCGATACCAGGCTTTGGTGCGGGCAAAGACCCCCATATGCGACCACCCCTCATCGCGAAAGAACTTCCACCCCCAGGGTTCGCGCGCAAAGGACAGGTCGTTTGCGTTGGCAATATTGTCAAAGCTAACAACCAGCTGCGATGCAGACCGCCGATGAAACAGGATCGAGTGGCGGTCGAGTTTTTCCAGAAATCCGGTGCCATCACCGCCGGGGTAAAGCTCCACGAACCACGGCGGAGCGGGATCGGTCAAGATGCGCTCGTACCCGGTCTTGCGATCAGGATGTTCAGGTTGAAGCTGCTCTTTCGAAAGATCGTCTGCCATGGGCGTCACGTCAGATTGTCAGCCAGCCAAGACCGGAATTCCACCCAATCCGGCCGCATCTTGATCTCGGCGATCTTGGCGCGGTGCCAGTCGCAAGCCGTCGCGTGAAGCGCACCAAGTTCCGTATCTGCTTTCAATTCGTCCAGCAGAGGCGTGGCCCGCCGTGCGGCAGGCAGAATGGATTGGTCCTGCTCTTTGTTGACATTCATGTCCTGCCAGTAGGACTGACCCTGATCCATGCGGATATGGTTGGTCCGACCCCGGTCGCGTTTGATCAGGAATCCTTCCAGCGACCGCACTGAGTAATGGTGTAGCCGCCCGAATGAATGATCGAACCGACGCCACGCGCGCCAGCCCACCTTTTCAGCCGGAAACAGATTACCACTGGCATCCGACCAGGCGATATCGGCGGCCTCGTCGGGTTCGAACCCTTTGGGGCGATGCGGTCCGAACCGGCGAAACTTACCGTTATTCCTGAACAGTGTCTTCAACCCGTAAGCCCGGCCCGAGTGATAGGGGTATTCCTGATCCCCCATCGAAAACGCCTCGGTCACGGGTTTGTCTTCAAAGCTGAGATTGCCCGAACTTCCAAACAGCTTCCAGGCAAACGAGATCGCATCCACCGGCTGCCCTGCCCGATCTTCTACCTCGGCAATCAACGAGGGAAAGCTGTTGTCGCCGCAGCGTATGTTCCAGAATTCGTCCACATCGAGACACATCAGCCAATCGGCCTCTTTCACCTTGGGTTGACGGCGCGCGCGTCGCAGCATCTGGTGTTGAGGATTGCCGCCTTCTTTCACTTCGTTGTTAACATGGGTGGCAAGGCCCAGGGCTTGCAAACGCTGCGCAATCTCGTCGGTGCCATCTTCGCAATCATTGGTGAAGATCACAAAGTGATCCACGCCCAACGACTTATGGAACGCGACCCATTCCAGCATATAGGGGCCTTCGTTCTTCATCGTTGTGAATACGGTAATGGTCTGAGACATTTGCACCTTCCGACTGCTCTTACTCACCGTCATACACGTCCGAACCCGGACGGGCGAGACGTGAATTGCGCGTATCGGAAATCCAAAGCCAAACGAGGCAAAACGACACGCACTCAGTGCGCATCTAGTATCAAAAATATGAAGATTTGGTGCGGTCGAGAAGACTCGAACTTCCACGGGTGTTACCCCACAGCGACCTCAACGCTGCGCGTCTACCAATTCCGCCACGACCGCACTGCCAGTGACTTGGTAGAGGCGCGTATAGACGCTGCGCGCGGGGATGTGAAGAGGCAAAAACAAGGGTGGTTTGAATTCCGTTCGGGGCTTCATATCTAAAGCGTCAAATCCAGCCTATCGCCCATGCAGGAGCCCTAAATGACCGAAACCGATACCCGCCCCGTCGTCCAGATCGACATCGTGTCGGACGTTGTGTGTCCATGGTGCATAGTGGGCTTTCGACAACTGGATCAGGCGCTGCAGTCTCAGAACGTTCTGGCCCGCCTGCGCTGGCATCCGTTCGAGTTGAACCCCAACATGCCGCCCGAAGGACAGAACCTGCGCGAGCATATCATCGAGAAATACGGGTCAACCCCCGAGCAAAGCCAGCAATCGCGGGATCGTCTGGTGCAGATCGGGACGGAACTCGGGTTTCAGTTCAATTTCGAGGATGACAGCCGAATCGTAAACACATTCGCCGCGCATCAGTTGCTGGATTGGGCTGAAACGCAGGGGCGCCAGCATCCGCTGAAAATGGTCCTGTTCCACGCTTATTTCACCGAGCAACAGGATGTCTCGGACGTGAACGTTTTGCTGAACGCGGTCGAGGCCGCTGGTTTGGACGTTCAAGTCGCACGTGCAGCGCTGGCCTCCGGGGATCACATCGCGCCTGTGCGTGAGAAGCAGCAGTTCTGGACCAGTCGCGGAATCTCGGGCGTGCCGTCCATGGTGTTTGCTGGCAAGTACCTGCTGACCGGCGCACAAGGGGCCGAAACCTATGCACAGGTCCTGCAGCGCTGCCTGACCGAAGCCGCCTAGCCCCTTTTCCCCAGCCAACCACCATTGTAAGAGGCCCCATGGAATGGAAAATCACTGACGGGCTGACTGACTATCAAGACGCCGTGGTCTTTATGGAAGATCGCGTCGCCGCTATTGCTGCGGGCGAGGCCCAGGAATGCGTGTGGCTGCTGGAGCATCCGCCGCTTTACACCGCAGGCACTTCTGCCCGCATCGAGGATCTGGTCGACCCGGATCGATTTCCTGTCCACCAGACCAAACGCGGCGGCGAATACACCTATCACGGCCCCGGTCAGCGCGTGGCTTATGTGATGCTGGATCTGAACAAGCGCGGCAAGGATGTTCGGCGCTTTGTCAAGCAGCTGGAAAACTGGGTGATTGCGGCACTGGCAGAGTTCAACGTGCGCGGTGAAATCCGCGACGGGCGCGTCGGTGTCTGGGTGCAGCGCGACGACAAACCCCTGACAGCCACAGGTCATCCAGCCGAAGACAAGGTTGCCGCGATCGGGTTACGCCTGCGCAAGTGGGTCAGCTTTCACGGTATCTCAATCAATGTTGAACCTGATCTGGAGCATTTTTCAGGCATCGTGCCCTGCGGTATCTTAGACCATGGCGTGACATCCCTGGTCGATCTTGGCCTGCCTGTGACAATGGCCGATGTGGACACTGCGCTGCAAAAGACCTTTACGGAAATCTTCGCGACCGAACGGGTTTGAGGCGTCAGTATCGAATCGACAGAATTCGCCGCAGGCCTCAACAATCCAAGCACCTCAACCCGTTCTGTTTCCAGGCAAAGCGTTTTTCGAGGGCCAATTCCAGGCCAGTTAAGGAAAATTAACGGTAAATCCGCTCAATTCGATACACCGCAGCCGCAACCGGGTAAGATGGTTTCACCGTTCTAGAGTGAGTGGTGTGTTCATCCGATCATCGAGGGTCCGCCCTCGGATACGGACAAGTTCTTGGTAACGAGTCTGCCGTTCCGACCCCAAATCGGAACGGCAATTCTTTTTCTCGCTCTGGCCCGATCAGGCCAAAGACGCTTTGATCTTTTCGGCATGTTGGGCGATCAGTTCGAAATCACCCATCGTCCCCGGTGCCCGCACCGAAACGCCTTCATGGCGCGGCAGGACGTGGAAATGCAAATGGAATACCTCCTGTCCGCCAGCGGCCTCGTTGAACTGCTGAACGGTTACTCCGTCTGCATCAAACGCCGCCATCACGGCATGCGACATCTTCTGAACCGTCGCGATCACCGCGGCCAGTTGCTCGGGCGTGGCGTCCAGCAAGTTGCGGCACGGAGTTTTCGGGATCACCAGAAGATGCCCGTCCGAGCGGGGCATGATATCCATGAACGCCAAAGTGTCATCGTCCTCGTAGACGCGGGTCGAGGGGATTTCGCCGCGCAGGATCTTGGCGAAGATGTTGTCGGTGTCATAGGCGGTCATGTCTGGTCTCCGAATGCGGGGTTGCGTTTAGTTCTGAGGCGCGCTCCGGCGCGGGTCAAGCCGCGATTTGCTCCCGATTGCGCGACACTTGAATATTCGCCACCGATGCCCAAATAGCGGCTGTTCATGGTCGAAAAATCGCAGGCGCCTCGGGGACCCGCGACAATTATTCTTGATCCAGATCAAACTCGGCCATTGAAGGTGCCTCTTTCGCATTCTAAAACCAGCAGGAATCCCGCGCGTCGGAGAGGTCCGGCTGCGCGGTCGAATTGCAACAGGAGGCACCTAATGGCAGACGCAGCCATTCATGGTCACGATCATGAAGACGAGCGCAGCTTTTTTCAGCGCTGGTTCATGTCGACCAACCACAAGGACATCGGGATTCTCTACCTGATCTTCTCGGCGCTGGCCGGGTTCATCTCGGTGGCGATGACCGTCTACATGCGGCTCGAACTGATGCACCCCGGTGTGCAGTACATGTGCCTCGAAGGGTTCATGGCCGACCCGTGTACCCCTAACGGGCACCTTTGGAACGTTATGATTACCTATCATGGTGTTCTGATGATGTTCTTCGTGGTCATCCCGGCCCTGTTCGGCGGATTTGGCAACTATTTCATGCCGTTGCAGATCGGCGCGCCTGATATGGCGTTCCCGCGGATGAACAACCTGTCCTTCTGGCTGTACGTCGCTGGTACGTCGCTGGGTGTGGCTTCGCTGCTCAGCCCCGGTGGCAATGACCAGCTTGGTTCAGGTGTTGGCTGGGTTCTGTATCCGCCGCTGTCCACGACCGAGGGCGGCATGTCCATGGACCTTGCGATCTTTGCCGTGCACGTATCGGGCGCCTCCTCGATCCTCGGCGCGATCAACATGATCACCACCTTCCTGAACATGCGTGCCCCGGGCATGACCCTGTTCAAGGTGCCGTTGTTCAGCTGGTCGATCTTCGTCACCTCGTGGCTGATTCTGCTGTCGCTGCCGGTTCTGGCAGGCGCGATCACCATGCTGCTGATGGACCGCAACTTCGGCTTCACCTTCTTTGACCCGGCCGGTGGCGGCGATCCGATCCTGTATCAGCACATCCTGTGGTTCTTCGGCCACCCGGAAGTGTACATCGTAATCCTGCCCGGTTTCGGCATCATCAGTCATGTGATCGCGACCTTCTCGCGCAAACCGATCTTCGGCTACCTGCCGATGGTTTGGGCGATCATCGCAATCGGTGTGCTGGGCTTTGTTGTGTGGGCGCACCACATGTACACCGTCGGCATGTCGCTGCGTCAGCAAGCCTACTTCATGCTGGCAACGATGGTCATCGCGGTTCCAACCGGCGTTAAGGTTTTCTCGTGGATTGCGACCATGTGGGGCGGTTCCATCGAGTTCAAAACTCCGATGCTCTTCGCGTTCGGCTTCCTGTTCCTGTTCACCGTTGGTGGTGTGACCGGTGTGGTTCTGTCGCAGGCTGGCGTCGACCGCGCCTATCACGACACCTACTACGTGGTTGCGCACTTCCACTATGTGATGAGCTTGGGTGCAGTCTTTGCGATCTTCGCCGGCGTTTACTTCTACTTCTCGAAGATGACGGGCCGTCAGTATTCCGAATTCTGGGGCAAGATCCACTTCTGGATGTTCTTCATCGGCGCAAACCTGACCTTCTTCCCGCAGCACTTCCTTGGCCGTCAGGGCATGCCGCGCCGCTATATCGACTACCCCGAGGCATTCGCCCAGTGGAACTTTGTGTCGTCGATCGGTGCCTTCGTTTCCTTCGCCTCGTTCCTGTTGTTCTTCGGCATCGTGATCTACGCCCTGGTGCGCGGCGCGAAAGAGACCCGTCCGAACCCGTGGAACGAATACGCGGATACGTTGGAATGGACCCTGCCCTCGCCGCCGCCCGAGCACACGTTCGAGCAGCTGCCCAAGCAGGAAGACTGGGACAAGGGCCACGCCCACTAATCCCGACCTGAACACAAAAAAACCCCGCCCAACTGGCGGGGTTTTTCTTTGCCTCTTAGGCACAAAAATTTGCCTTCGATCCAATCGACACCGGCCAGAAAAACGCTAGAATTTCCTTATGCCCTATAGCTGGACCCAAAGATCGGACACGGAACAGGAACTGAGATTGTGGCCCCATAACTCGCTGCCGCCCCGCTGGGCTGTGCGAGTGGTGCTGGCGGTGTTTCTGTTTGGCCTGATCCCGCTTATGGCGGTGCTCGGGTCCCCCTTATTGTGGGGGCTGCTACCGTTCCTGTTGATCTCGGTCCTTGGACTATGGCTTGCGATACAGGCCAACTACCGCGCCCGCAGCGTTTTCGAGGTTCTGACCCTTACCAAACTGCAAGCTCGGTTGGTGCACCACAACCCTAGGCACGGCAAACAGGAGTGGAGCTGCAACCGCTATTGGGCCCGCCCCGAAATGCACAAGCATGGCGGACCCGTACCCAACTATGTCACCCTCATCGGTGACGGGCGCGAAGTTGAGATTGGCGCGTTTCTTACCGAAGAAGAACGGATCGCCCTATACGACGATCTGAATCAAAAACTGCGCGACCCGGTCGCGCAGTAGATGCGGAGTTAGGATGCTATTGTGGTCAGCACCCGCCGCTGGCCGCAGCGCAGAGCTGATCCTTGACCATTGGACCGACCTTGCCGAAATCCATCTGACCGGTATAGCGCGTCTTCAACTCGCCCATGACTTTGCCCATATCGCGGATCGAGCCTGCCCCTGTAGCAGTAATCGCGGTCTGGATCGCTTGCGAAACCTCGTCCTCGTCCAACTGCTTGGGTAGGAATTCCTCGATTACTTCGACTTCGCGCAGTTCACGCTCGGCCAGGTCCAGCCGTCCGCCCTCTTCATAGGCGCGGGCGCTTTCCTTGCGCTGCTTGGTCATTTTGCCAAGGATTTCAAGCACCTCGGCATCGCCGCATCCCTTGGCCTCTTCATTGTCCGAAGCGCGCGAGGCGATGTCGCGATCCTTGATCGCAGCGTTGATCAACCGCAGCGTCGACAGACGCTCGGCCTCCTTGTCTTTCATTGCTTGCTTCAGGGCAGAGTTCACCCGTGATCGCATATCCATATGATCTGTCCATCCCCATGGAAAAAGGAACCCCGACCATATCGAAACAAAAAGCGTGACACAACAGGGGTCAACAACAGCTAAGTATTTGATTTCTTTAAATAGCCCAAAAATTGAACAGGCTTGACCCAAACGCGTAACCCCCTTAGGTATGCGCCGGTTTACCTTGCAGGAGAGTCGCGCCATGGCCCAGAACACCCCGTCCAAGCCCACCGCATGTCTGGCATTGGCCGACGGAACCCTGTTCTACGGGATTGGCTTTGGCGCCACCGGCCAGACCGTGGCCGAACTGTGTTTCAACACCGCCATGACCGGCTATCAAGAGATCATGACCGACCCCTCTTATGCCGGGCAGATCGTCACCTTCACTTTCCCGCATATTGGCAATGTCGGCGTAAACCCCGAAGATGATGAAACCGCCGACCCTGTCGCGGCGGGCATGGTGGTCAAGTGGGACCCGACCGAGCCCTCCAACTGGCGCTCGGCCGAAGAACTGAAGACATGGCTTGCGCGCCGTGGCCGTATTGCCATCGGTGGCGTCGACACCCGCCGCCTAACCCGCGCCATCCGCCAACAAGGCGCACCCCATGTAGCGCTGGCCCATGACCCCGAAGGGAATTTCGACATCGAAGCGTTGGTCGCTGCCGCGCGCGGCTTTGCCGGGTTGGAGGGAATGGATCTGGCCAAGGACGTCACTTGCGCGCAAAGCTATCGCTGGGATGAAATGCGTTGGGCCTGGCCGGACGGGTACACACGCCAGGAAGCACCGGTGCATAAGGTTGTCGCCATCGACTACGGCGCAAAGCGCAACATTCTGCGGTGCCTGGCCTCGTCGGGCTGTGACGTAACCGTCCTCCCTGCCACTGCAACAGCTGCCGAAGTGCTGGCCCATAACCCTGACGGCGTGTTTCTGTCCAACGGCCCCGGCGACCCGGCGGCAACCGGCGAATATGCCGTTCCGATGATCAAAGAAGTTCTGGACACCACCGACCTGCCCGTTTTTGGCATTTGTCTGGGCCACCAGATGCTGGCGCTGGCCCTGGGCGGTCAGACGGTCAAGATGAACCACGGCCATCACGGCGCAAACCACCCCGTCAAGGATCTGGAGACCGGCAAGGTCGAGATCACCTCGATGAACCACGGGTTTGCAGTGGATGCGCAGTCCTTGCCCGAAGGCGTGGTCGAAACCCACCGCTCGCTGTTTGACGGATCGAACTGCGGTATTCGCATGTCCGACCGGCCTGTCTATTCGGTGCAATACCACCCCGAAGCGTCACCCGGCCCGCAGGACAGTTTCTACTTGTTTGAACGTTTCGCTCAGGCGATGGCCGCGCAAAAAACACAGGCATAACACAAGCGAATCAAGATTAACCGCTTGTTAACCTTAATGGATGAACCCTGACACCGGCCAAACGTGTCAGGGTTTTTTCGTGGTTGAACTGAACTTACAACATTTCGCACGCGCCGCGCCCATTCCGACGCGGGTCAGGCGGCCTCTGGGCACGTGTCTGCGCGACCGGGGCCTGATCACGCCGGATCAGTTAGAAAAAGCACTGCACCTTCAAGCGCGACAACAGGCACCGCTGGGTGAGATTCTGGTGGCCGAGGGCTGGGTCAGCCGCGACGACGTTTTGCGCGCCTTAGCGGATCAAACCGGATTCCAGGTGGCGAACCTGTCCGAGACACCGGCGCAGGATGGGCTCTGCCAGATCAAACCCGTCGAATTCTGGTTGCAACACAATGTCATCCCCTGGAAACAGAGTGGTCCAATCCTGCTGATTGCCACCGCACGCCCTGACCGTTTCGACGCGATCCGCGATGCGATTCAGGATCAGGATTGCGCCATAGTGCCGGTGCTGTGTTCCTCCGGCGCGATTGACCGGGAAATCGCCCGCATTTACGCGCAGGACCTGGCTGAAAAGGCGGAAACCCGCGTGTCCGAGGATCAAAGCTGCCGGTCCTGGAGCTTGCGGGCCCGCATCGGCCCAATGGTGATGCTGTTGACCCTGATGACTGGCTTTCTGGTCTACCCGACACTGGGGCTATCAGTCCTTGTCGGTGCGGCTGTCGGGTCACTGGTTTTGTTTCTAAGCCTTCGGCTGGCCGGGTTGTTGGCCTATTTCAAGCCCGTCCCACAGCCACCGCGCTTACCGAAGGGCAAGCTGGATCGCCTGCCCTGCGTGTCGACCATGGTGCCCCTCTACAAGGAACGCGAAATCGCGGATGCTCTGATCCGCCGTCTGCACCGCCTGACCTATCCCAAAGCCTTGCTGGACATCATTCTGGTGCTTGAGCAGTCTGACGACGTCACACGCGAAACGCTGTCTCGGGTCGATCTGCCAAGCTGGATCAGAACGATCGAGGTCCCCGCCCTGAACGGCCTGACCACGAAACCCCGAGCGATGAACTATGCGCTGGACTTCTGCCGGGGCGACATTCTGGGTGTCTGGGACGCCGAGGACGCGCCACAGCCCGACCAGATCGAGCGGGTCGTGCGCCAGTTTGCGCAGGCTGATGACGATGTGGTCTGTCTGCAAGGTGTCTTGGACTACTACAACCCGCGCACCAACTGGCGCGCGCGCTGCTTTACCATCGAATATAACAGTTGGTTCCGGGTCATCCTTCAAGGCATCGCGCGCATGGGCCTTGTAGTGCCATTGGGCGGCACAACCTTCTTCTTCCGCCGCGATAAGCTTTTGGAACTGGGCGGCTGGGACGCCCACAACGTCACCGAGGATGCCGACCTTGGTGTCCGTCTTAGCCGCGCCGGATACCGGACCGAGATGGTCGATACCACCACCTATGAAGAGGCCAATTTCCGCGCCTGGCCCTGGGTGAAGCAACGCTCACGCTGGCTCAAGGGGTTCATGGTCACATATCTGGTGCACATGCGGTCGCCCCTGCGCCTGCTGGCCGAACTGGGCCCGCTGCGATTTCTGGGCGTGCAAGCGTTTTTCCTCGGCACTGTCGGGCAGTTCTTGCTGGCCCCTGCCTTGTGGCTGTTCTGGCTCGCAACCCTTGGCCTGACCAGCCCGCTGGATCAGGTCATGCCCGGCGACATCCAGATAGGTCTGATTTACCTGTTCATCACAGCCGAGATCATCAACCTGATTACCGGAATGCTCGCCGTCGCCGCGCGTGAGAGGCGGTTTCTAATGCCCTGGGTCCCGACCATGCCACTATATTTCCCTTTGGGCGTTCTGGCGGCATATAAGGCGCTGTGGGAACTGGTGATCAATCCATTCTTCTGGGACAAGACCCAGCATGGTCAGGCCCATGAAGAAACCGCGCCCTGATCAGGATTCGCGCCGAACAGCATCCTGTTTCAGCCGTGTCATGAAGGCGACCGAGATATGCTCCTTCAACGCGCGAGCCGCGGCCTCTTCGTCGCGCGTAGCGATGGCGTCGACGATGCTCTTGTGTTCGTTCTGAGCGATCTCTCCCCGTCCCTGCACAGCCAGCGAGGTGGTCGCCATCAGCGCCATGGTGCGGTGCACAAGGTCCAGTTGCTGCACCAGATAGCGATTGTGCGAGGCCAGATGGATCTGTTCGTGAAAACGTCGATTGGCACGCGACAGCGCGGTCGGGTCATCGACCAGCGCATCGTCAGCGGCGACCATATCCTGCAGCACTTTGATCTCTTCCTCGGTGGCGTGTTTTGCCGCCAGACTGGCTGCCAGCCCCTCCAACTCGCGCCGTACCACGTACAGCTCGGCCATCTGGTTGTGGTCCAGCGAGGCCACAATCAGAGACCGCCCGTCCCGCTCAAGCAGCGATTGCGTCTCAAGTCGTTGCAACGCCTCGCGGATGGGCGTGCGAGATACGCCGAAACGCTCTGCCAGCTCGCTTTCGACCAAACGGTCGCCGGGTTTATACACACCCACGTCTATCGCTTCGAGTATCAGGCTGTAGGCGTCCCTGTTGGACTGTTTGGACTGGGGCATGGGGTGGTTCGTCTCCTCGTTCGAACCTGTCTATCCGTCACCGCCCCTTCGGATCAAGTGTGGCATTGAAAACCGCTGGCGCGCAGCCTAAACCAAGCCCATGGTCAAACCCGCCTTTTCTCACGTCACCCAATGGGTGTTCGATCTGGATAACACCCTCTACCCGCCCCATATGCGCCTGTTCGATCAGATCGAGGTGCTGATGACCGACTACGTGGTGCAGGCCATCGGCGTCGACCGGGCCGAGGCGGATCGGCTGCGCGGCCATTACTGGCGCGAATACGGCACCACGCTGGCCGGTCTGATGGCCGAGCATGATCTGGACCCCGATCCCTATCTGCACGCGGTTCACCAGGTCGACATGAGCCATATGGACCCCGACGCGGAACTGGCCGACCACATCCGTTCTCTGCCCGGTCGCCGTATCGTCTATACCAATGGTAGCGCGCCCTATGCCGAGCGGGTTCTGGCGGCACGCGGTCTGAGCGGGCTGTTTGATGCGATCTATGGGATCGAACATGCGGGCTATCGACCAAAGCCCCAGAAAGCTGCGTTCGAGGCAATCTTTGCCAAGGACGGGATCGACGCCAAACAAGCCGCCATGTTCGAAGATGATCCGCGCAATCTGGCCGCTCCGCATGCGATGGGAATGCGCACCGTCCACGTCGCGCCCGAGCCGCAAGAGGCCGATCACATCCATCATCACACCGACGACCTGACCGCGTTTCTGGCCCGCCTGCGATAGGCTGTCACACTGCGACCATCTGTGTATTTCGCGGGTGCAGCATCGCCCCTATATGCGCCTCAGCGACGAATAGAATCGGAGAAAACCATGAGCGCGATCGAGGTCCCTCGGCGCCTGCCCATCTGGCAGCGCCTGTTGTTTGCAATCCCCCTGTTTGGCTGGATGGCCAAGGACGTGGCCCAGAGCGACGGTGAGGATTGGGGTTATACGGCCCTGGCGATCTTCAGCATGTGGGGGTGTTCCATCTTGTTGTTCGGCCTGCCGGGTCTCTACATTCCCGCCGTGATGATGGTGCCGGTGATGTTCCTGATCCTCATCCTGATTTCACGCGGGTAAGGCACGGGACAGGATGTCACTTGGCACCCCGCACAGAACCGCACTAGGTTCTGCCCAAACGGAGGCCAAGCCCATGACAGATAGCTGTGACATCCTGATTTCAGGCGGTGGAATCGCCGGTTTGACCGCTGCGGCGGCTTTCGGAACAGCCGGGTTCGACGTGATCTGCGTCGACCCCACCCCTCCGGTGACGGAACGCGACGTGGACGGGTCCGACATGCGGACCACGGCCTTCCTGCAACCGGCGCACGGGCTTTTGGATCAATGCGGGCTGTGGGCGCGACTGGATGCCCATGCCGCCCCGCTGCAGATCATGCGCATCGTGGACGCGGGCGGAGATGTGCCCGAACCCCGCGTCGTGCGTGATTTCAACGCCGCCGATATCTCGGACCAGCCCTTCGGGTGGAACCTGCCCAACTGGCTGTTGCGGCGCGAGATGGTGGCGCGTTTGGCCGAACTGCCCAACGTGGATTTTCGCCCCGGCACCGGCACGGTCAGCCTGTTCACTCGCACCAATGAAGCGCGCGTGAGCCTGAGCGACGGCAGCCGTATCCGCTGCAAGCTGGTCGTGGCAGCAGACGGGCGCAATTCGCCCATGCGCGAGGCGGCGGGCATCCAGATCCACACCACGCGCTACGGCCAAAAGGCTCTGGCCTTTGCCGTCACGCATCCGATCCCGCACGAAAACGTCTCGACCGAAATACACCGTTCAGGCGGGCCATTCACACTGGTTCCCCTGCCCGACTGGCAGGGTCAGCCTTCGTCGGCGATTGTGTGGATGGAGCGTGGGCCGCGTGCAGTTGAATTGCTGAACACCGAACCCGACGCGTTCGAGGCGCTGATGACCGAACGGTCCTGCGGGTTGTTCGGGCCGCTGGAACTGGCCTCGCGCCGGACGATCTGGCCGATCATCAGCCAATCGACCGAGCGCCTGTCAGGCGAGCGTATCGCCCTGATGGCCGAGGCCGCCCATGTGGTTCCGCCCATCGGCGCACAGGGGCTGAACATGTCCTTGGGCGATCTGCGCAGCCTTCTAGACCTTGCGCAAGCCCGCCCCGAGGGGCTGGGCGACGCGCAGATGTTGGACACCTATCACAAGTCCCGCCACACCGAGATCGAGATGCGCGTGAAGGGAATCGACCTGCTGAACCGCGCCTCGATGATCGAGGCACGGCCGCTTCGCGACGCACGGGCGATGGGGCTGAATGCGCTCTATTCCTTGCCGCCGGTACGTAAAACGCTGATGCAGATGGGGCTGGGCGTGCGCTGACCCGCGCCTAGATCACCTGATCCAACACGCGCTTCAGACGTGCGATTGTGCCATCCACATCATAGAGCTTGTCCAACCCGAACAGACCCAAACGGAAAGTACTGAACCCCTCGGGCTCATCACATTGCAGAGGCACGCCCGCCGCAATCTGCATCCCCAAAGCCGCAAATTTCTTGCCGTTCTGCACTTCGGGGTCGCCCGTGTAGCTGACAACAACGCCCGGCGCGCCGAACCCATCAGCCGCGACCGAGACAACGCCCTTGTCCTTCAGCATCGCGCGGACGCCATTGCCCAACGCCCACTGCGCGTCGCGCAGTTTTTCAAATCCATAGTCTCGGGTTTCCGCCATCGTGTCCCGGAAATCCTTCAGCGAATCCGTCGGCATCGTCGCGTGATAGGCGTGACCACCGCCCTCATAGGCCTGCATGATCTGCCGCCACTTTTTCAGATCCACGGCGAAACTGTCCGACGTGGTTTCCTCAAGCCGCGCCTCGGCCCGTTCGGATAGCATCACCAGCCCTGCGCAAGGCGTTGCGCTCCACCCTTTCTGCGGGGCCGAGATCAGGACGTCCACGCCTGTCGCCTTCATGTCGACCCAAGCACAGCCCGACGCAATACAATCCAGCACCATCAGCGCGCCGACCTCATGCGCCGCCGCAGCCATGGCGGTCACATAATCGTCCGGTAGAATAACCCCGGCCGACGTTTCCACATGCGGAGCAAAAACCACATCTGGGCGCTGATCGCGAATGGTCGCCACGACCTCGTCAATCGGTGCCGGCGCGAAAGGAGACGGGCTGGAATTGCCGGTTTGCCGCGCCTTGAGCACATTGGCCGAGGCCGTCAACCCGCCGGTCTCGATGATCTGGCTCCAGCGATACGAGAACCAACCGTTGCGCACGACCACCACGTTTGCGTTGCGGGCAAACTGCCGCGCCACAGCTTCCATGCCATAGGTGCCGCCACCGGGGATGACCGCCACGCCATAGGCATTGTAAACACCGCGCAACATGTCCGAGATGTCGCGCATGACCTGCTGAAACTGTGCGGACATGTGGTTCAGAGATCGGTCAGTGAACACCACCGAAAACTCCTCAAGCCCATTGGGATCAACAGTATCCAAGAGCGCTGGCATATTTTGTCCTTTCGATTTTCACGCGACCACCTGAGGGTCAGTCCCGGCTATTGACCCTACGGAAGATGGTAACTTCAACAAAAAAATTACTTTTTTCTCTTTCAATCGGGCACTAAATGACGCCAAACAGTGTCAGCCGCCCTTTACACCCTGACGTGTTTCTGACCAGATACGCACACTTTGAAGCAGAAAGGTATTTCTAATCGTGACGGCGCAAAAGCGGATCAGTTTTCAGGTTGTACGTGACGAAGTAAAGCGGCGTATCGAAACCCGTATCTGGCCACAGGGGTCGCTGCTACCAACGGAAACGCAATTGGCCGAGGAGTTCAATTGCGCGCGGGCGACGGTGAACCGGGCGCTGCGTGAATTGGCAGATCAGGGTTTTGTCGAACGCAAACGTAAAAGCGGCACGCGCGTTAAAAAAGAGCCGAGCAAACATGCTAAGCTGGAGTTCTCGCTGGCGCGTCAGTCGGTTGAAAGCCAGAACTCAACCTATCGATACGCTCTTGTCGAACGGAATGTGGTCCCCAGCCCGGGTTGGTTGGCATCGCAGCTTAGCGTATCGCCTGATGTAAAGGTTCTGCACGTCATCTGTATGCACTACGCTGACAACCGGCCTTTTCAGCTTGAAGAACGCTGGATCAATATCGACGCCGTCCCCGAGGTCGAGCACGCCAATCTGAACGATCACGGCCCGCATGAATGGCTGCTGAACGCCGCCCCCTTTACCGAGGCCGAGGTGGCGTTCTGCGCGATTTCTGCTGATGGACGGCTGGCAGAATTCATGGGCACGACGGCGGGGACCTCGATGATTCAGCTTGAGCGGACGACATGGAAAGATGGTCAACCCATGACATTTGCCCGAATGACGCACCATCCCGGCTATTGCATCAGAACCAAATACTGACTAGCCGATCGGCCCCGGCAAGCGTTCTTCACTGAGCAAAACATTGGCCTCGACATCGCCTGCACCGGGGAGGGTCATGATCCGACGGCGCAGCACCCGTTCGAAATCGGCCAGATCGCGCGCCACGACGCGCAGACGGTAGTCATATAGTCCCAGAACATGCTCGACCGTCTGAACCTCGGGGATGGCGCTGACGGCACGTTCGAAATCCTCCAGGCTGATCTGACCCTTGCGGGCCAGTTTGACGCCCAGAAACACCGTAACTCCAAACCCAAGCGCCTCGGCGTTCAGGCGCAGGCGCCGGCCTTTGATAACCCCTGCGTCTTCCAGACGACGGATGCGCCTCCATGTGGCGGGTTGGGACAGGCCCAGTTTGCGTCCCAGCGCCCCGGCGCTTTGGGATGCGTCCCGCACGAGCGCACGCAGAATTTTGCGGTCGATTTCATCCAACTCGTTCATACCGGCAGCACCACGTCGCTTTTGACCCGCGCGATATGCATCAACGCTTCGATATCAGCGATATGCGGCAAGGTGAGGATCTGATCGCGGTAGAGCTGCTGATAGTGCGACATGTCCCGCGCCAACACGGACAGGCGTACATCGACACGACCCAAAAAGGTCTGAATCTCGATCACTTCGGCCACGCTACGCGCGGCTGCGGTGAATTCGTCAAACGCACGGGGCTGGGTCTTGTCCAAAGTCACCCGCAACGAGACCTCGACAGCATAGCCTAAAGCCGACCAGTCTATGACGGCCTCCTGCCCCTCAATAATGCCAGCCTCCTGCATTTTTTCGATCCTGCGCCAGCACAGGCTTGTGCTGATGCGCGCGCGTTCCGCCAATTCCGCGGTCGAGAGGCTGGGATCGGCCTGAAAATGCCGCAGTAATCTGCGATCGACATCATCTAGCATGATTTTTTCACCAAGTAGTTAAAGCGAGAATAAATTCTCACGCTTTCCGGAATAATTCAAGTAAAACACCATCGCTTTCCTTGGCGTGAGCCAGTAGAACCATCCTCAATCGAAAACAGAAAGGACCGGCGACATGCGCGTCTACTACGATCGCGATTGCGACATCAACCTGATCAAAGACAAGAAAGTGGCGATCCTGGGCTATGGCTCGCAAGGTCACGCCCACGCGCTGAACCTGCGCGACTCGGGTGCGAAGAACCTTGTTGTGGCGCTGCGCGAAGGCTCGGCCTCGGCCAAGAAAGCCGAAGCCGAAGGTCTGACCGTAATGGGTATCGCCGAAGCCGCCGCCTGGTGTGACCTGATCATGTTCACCATGCCCGATGAACTGCAGGCCGAAACCTACAAGAAATACGTGCATGACAACATCAAGCCCGGCGCGGCCATCGCGTTCGCCCATGGCCTGAACGTCCACTTTGGCCTGATTGAGCCGAAAGAAGGCGTCGACGTCATTATGATGGCCCCCAAAGGCCCCGGCCACACCGTGCGCGGCGAATACGTCAAAGGCGGTGGCGTGCCCTGTCTGGTGGCCGTCGACAAGGACGAAACCGGCAAGGCGCTGGAAATCGGTCTGTCCTATTGCTCCGCCATCGGCGGCGGTCGCTCGGGCATCATCGAGACCAACTTCCGCGAAGAATGCGAAACTGACCTGTTCGGTGAGCAGGCCGTTCTGTGCGGTGGTCTGGTCGAGCTGATCCGCTGCGGCTTTGAAACTCTGGTCGAAGCAGGTTACGCGCCTGAGATGGCCTATTTCGAGTGTCTGCACGAAGTGAAGCTGATCGTGGACCTGATCTATGAAGGCGGCATCGCGAACATGGACTACTCGATCTCGAACACGGCTGAGTACGGCCAGTACGTCACCGGCCCGCGTATTCTGAAATACGACGAGACCAAAGCGCGTATGAAAGAGGTTCTCAGCGACATTCAGCAGGGCAAGTTCGTCCGCGACTTCATGCTGGAGAACGCCGTTGGCCAGCCGACCATCAAAGCGTCGCGCCGCGCCAATGACGAGCATATGATCGAGGAAACCGGTGCAAAACTGCGCGCCATGATGCCCTGGATCTCGGCCGGTAAAATGGTCGACAAAGAAAAGAACTGATCCCCACGGGATCACGCGAAAGGGCGGCCTTCGGGTCGCCTTTTTTGTCCCAATCGGAGGCCGCGCATGGTCGATCAACCCACATCCCGCGACTGGAGCGGCGTCATCGCACTTGGCCTGATATGGGGCGGCACCTTCATGGTCGTGGCTATGGCGTTGGAAGGGTACGGCCCCGTCACGGTTGCAACCGCGCGGACCACTTTGGGGGCAGTCACTTTGTTGGCAATGATGGCTGTGACTGGTCGCAAATTGCCTGCGGGCGATGCCAAGCTGTGGTCCTTCATTGCCATCATCGGCCTGCTATCGACCGCGTTGCCCTTTCTGTTGCTGAGCTGGGGGCAGCAATATGTGCCTTCGGCCTTTGCGGGGCTGTCGATGGCAGCGATTCCACTAATGGTACTACCGCTGGCGCATTTCTTCTCGGACGAGCCGTTGAATCTACGCAGATTTCTGGGCGTATCGCTGGGTTTTTCCGGGGCATTGGTGCTGATCGGCCCAGGTCTAACGCAGATCGGACAAGGCACGGAACCGCTGGCGCAACTGGCCTGTATCGGAGCGGCGCTCTGTTATTCCTGCGCATCGATCTTCACCCGACGTTGCCCACCGATTGATCCGGTCGCGTTGGCGGCATTGTCGCTGATGGTGGGGGCGGTTCTGTTGCTGCCCGTCATGCTGCTGACCGAGGGCATCCCGCAGTGGCAGGGCACGCGCCCCGGTCTGGCAATCATTGCGCTTGGCCTTCTACCCACTGCCTTCGCCACCCTATTGCGCGTGTCCATTATCCGTAGCGCGGGGTCGGTATTCCTGACGCTGGTTAACTATCAGGTGCCCATCTGGTCGATGGTCTTTGGCGCATGGATTCTGTCTGAGGCGTTGCCGCTGAGATTCTTCATCGCGCTGGCCATGATCCTGACCGGGCTGGCGATCAGCCAATGGTTCAGCCTACGCCGAATGCTGATTGGGCGTTAACCGGCGACAGCCTCGACCTCGGCGACGATGCCATCAACGACTTGGGTCAGCAGCGCATCGTCCTCGCATTCGACCATGACGCGGATCAGTGGCTCGGTCCCCGATTTGCGGATCAGCAAGCGCCCCTGCCCGTTCAGACGCGCCTCGGCATCAGCGATGGCCGCTTTGACGTTCGCAGTATCGAGCGGCGTTTGCCCTTCGCCGTAGCGCACATTCTTAAGTAATTGCGGGACCGTTTCGAATTGCACCGCAAGTTCCGAGGCTTTGCGGCCCGAATGCACCATCTCGGCCAGAAAATGCAGCCCCGCCATCAACCCGTCACCAGTGGTGGCATAGTCACTCATGACGATATGGCCAGATTGTTCGCCGCCCAGATTGAACCCGCCTTCGCGCATCCGTTCGACGACATAGCGGTCTCCAACCGCCGTCCGTTCCAACCGCAACCCAAGCGCGTTCAAATGCCGTTCCAACCCCAGATTGGACATAACTGTCGCCACCAAAGCACCGCCTTTAAGGCGGTCAGCCTCGGCCCAGCTCCCGGCCAGCAGAGCCATCAACTGGTCGCCATCCGCAACCTGCCCGTGTTCATCGACCATAACGACCCGGTCCGCATCGCCATCCAGACAGATGCCTACATCGGCACCATGGGCCACAACCGTCTCAGCCGCGAGTTGAGGTTTGGTCGAGCCGCAATTCAAGTTGATGTTTTTACCGTTTGGCGTGACGCCAACCGGGATGACCTCGGCCCCCAACTCCCAAAGAACCTCGGGCGCGGTGCGGTGGGCGGCCCCGTTGGCGCAATCAACCACCACATTCAACCCATCCAGCCGAAGATCGCGCGACAGCGAGGATTTGACCCGCTCACCATAACGGAACCGCGCATCGTCCACCCGGCGTGCGCGGCCAATATTTTGCGCTTGCGCGGGTTTGACACCCTCTTCGATCAGACGCTCGATCTCAATCTCAGCCTGATCCGACAGTTTGAACCCGTCCGGGCCAAAGAACTTGATGCCGTTATCCTCGGCCGGGTTATGGCTGGCCGAGATCATCACGCCCAGATCCGCCCGCATGGACCGCGTCATCAATCCAACCGCGGGCGTGGGCACCGGCCCCAGCAACAGCACGTTCATCCCGGTCGAGGTCAGCCCCGCCGTCAGCGCGTTTTCCAACATGTAACCGGACAGGCGCGTATCTTTACCAATGACCACGCGGTGCGCGCCGGATTGGTCGCGGCGGAAATACCGGCCCACGGCCGCTCCCATGCGCAGGGCCATCTCGGCCGTGATCGGATGGGTATTGGCAGTGCCCCGCACCCCGTCAGTTCCGAACAGCTTGCGCATTGATCTCTCTCCGTCGTTTCTTGCCTGCGTCCGGATTACCGGACGGCGGCCCACAGACGCAAGGCCTGAGCAGTCTCGGCCACGTCGTGAACCCGCAGGATCTGCACCCCTTGTGCCAGACCAGCCAGCCCAACCGCAATCGAACCGGGCGCGCGGGCGTCCTTGCGCGTCTCTTTGCCGATCTGCCCGATGAACCCCTTGCGCGACACACCCAACAGGATTGGGCATCCCAACCCGTGAAACAGGCTGAGATTGCGCAACAGAGTTGCGTTGTGGTCCACGGACTTGCCAAAACCGATACCCGGATCGACAATGATCTGGTTGCGGTTCAGACCAAGGGCTTCCAGATACTGCACCTGATCGTTCAAGAAGTCATACACGTCCAGCAGCACGTCATTATATCTGGGATCGTCCTGCATGTTGGTCGGGTCGCCCTGCATATGCATGACACAGACCGGTGCCCCAACTTCTGCGCAGAACGGGGCCAAGTCTGGATCGAAAGTAAAGCCCGAGACATCGTTGATCAGGCCAGCCCCCGCCTGCCACGCCGCCTTTGCGACGCTGGCTTTGCGCGTGTCGATCGAAATCAGCGCTTTGGTCCGCTCGCAGATCGCTTGGATCAGGGGCTTGGTCCGGGCGATCTCTTCGTCCTCTGGGACAAACGCGGCTCCGGGTCGGGTGGATTCGCCGCCGATATCCAGGATCGTCGCATCTTGCCCAACCATTTGCTCCGCCGCGTCCCGGGCAGTTTGCACCGAATTGTGCACCCCACCGTCCGAGAAACTGTCCGGCGTTGCATTCAAGATGCCCATGATGTGCGGGCAGTTCATATCCAGCCCTGCAATGGGCGCGCGGGGACGCGAAAGGATGGCCAGAATCTCATCAGGCACGTCCTGCACTGCGACAACAGAGGCGTTTTCTGTCCGGCTCAAGCGTTCCACATGGGTAAACCAAAGCGCCTGCCCGGCCAACGTCACGGCCCCTTCAGGACGCCGAGCGCCGCTCTGAACCAAAGGTCTGTAGTAGGTGGTCACAGTTGCGCCTGATCCACAGAGACAGCGCGCAATGGTGTTTTAGGGTCGTTTGGCAGTGCGCCTCCAATGACCATCATCTCGCTGGCTTCAAATGTGGCCGCAAACCAGGCCGCCAGCGCCACCGCGTCCGACGGCGCGGCCGAGGGACCATCAACAGCATCCAGCACGATCTTGGACGGGGCCCAAACGCAAATCTGCCCGTTCTTCATCGCCCAATCCAGCTCGGTCCGGGTCGAGACAACAACGCAGCGGTGATCCCGCGCGGCCAGAACCCAGGCATTTTGTTCGATCGCCAAAAGATCGATCCGACGCTGGGTCATCGCATGACCCGTCTGGGGAACAGCCAAGTCTGCACTTCCAACGCACAGGATAAGCGGGCGTTGCCGGTTCTCAAGCTGGTCGATCCAACCGGTTAGATTGCCCGAGGCAATCGCCTCGTTCGACAGGAAGACAAGACGTGGATGGGGACGTTCTTCCTCGACCACGTCGTGGTGCACAGCATCCTTGCCACGCACAATCTCGACCCCCAGTGCGCCAGGCCCGCGATCCAGTTTTTCAATTCGAACAAAAGCTTTTACAGCCTGCGGTTCAAGCAAAATACGCTCGGCAACACGCTCTGCCAATGTTTCCAGCAGGTTCAACCGCTCGGCAGCCAGTTCAAAGGCAATCGCCTCGGTCACGCGGTCATAGGACAGGATGCGGTCAACATCGTCATCAATCGCATCGGTCAAAGGCCGCACCTCGACCACAATGTTGAAGCAGATGCGCTGTGTGGTCCCACGTTCGGCCTGAAAGGCACCAATCTCGACCTCAACAATGTGATCCCTCAGCGAGATTCGATCCAAAGGCTCTCCGGCGGCCATCGCTTCGGACCGTTCCGAAGGGTGCGCAAAGGCGAGGCGGATTTCAGAACTCATAAGACGGACCTTCTCGGGCATTGGGACTGATCTGCCCAAATTAGACATTGCGGGCGCGTATAGCACCGCAACAAACGCCTTTCCAGTCGTCGAATGCGTCGTCAGGTGACGCGAAACCAGCTCATCATCCCCGATGCGGCATGGCCCAACATGTGACAATGCAACAGCCAACTGCCCGGATTATCCGCAACCAGAGCGACCTGTCGAGTTTGCCCCCGCCCCAGCAGGACGGTGTCGCGCCACGGACCAAGGCTGCCATCCGACAAGATGATACGGAAATGATGGCCATGCATGTGCATCGCATGGGGAAACGCCGTCTGATTGGCAAACTCGATCTGGTGGGTTTCCCCTAGTCGGGTGTCCAGAAACGGGTCCTTGGGGCGTTCAGCATATCCGTTCAACGCCCAAAACCGCCCAAGTTGGGCCAGTTCCTGCCCCGTCAGCTCGGTTTCGCCCAGCTTGGCCGAGCTGAGCCAACGCATCGCGCCGCCCTGCATCTCCATCCGATGCAGTGGTGCACTATCCGTGGATATCACCGGCAGAGGATTGGGCGGCAGCGCCGCGATGCCGGATCGCACCGCTCTGCCCGCACCCGACACGTCAAAGCGGACCAGGCCGAAACCACCGTCACGCTCAAAGCTGACAAGGCTGGCGGTTTCTGAGGCCAAGGCGCGCACGTCAACGATCATGTCTGCCCGTTGCGCCGGCCCCAGCGGGAAGGTGTCGGTAATCTCCAGCGGGGTCACCAACGGCATCCCGTCCAGCGCCACGATCCAGCCGGTCAGCCCATCTATACCCAGATCGAATATCCGAGCATTCGAGGCGTTGATCAGACGCAGGCGCAGCCGCTCGGCCGCACCCACCTGATACGAGGGATCCAACTGACCATTTACGGTAATGATATTACCCAGCCGCCCGGCATGGCTGAGGTCATGTCCATTGTCGAAATCATCCGTTATCTGCCCGGTTTCCGGGTCCAGCCGCCAGTCATCCAGCATCAACGTCAGATCCCGATCGACGTCTGGCGCGTCAGGCTCTTCGACGATCAGCGGGCCATAAAGGCCACGGGCCACCTGTTCAACCGTGCGATTGTGTGAGTGATACCAATAGGTTCCGGCATCAGGGACAGCAAAGTCATAGTCGAACGCGCCCCCGGACTCGATGACATCCTGCGTCAGCCCCGGCACACCGTCCATCGCATTGTCAATTCGAATGCCGTGCCAATGCACTGACGTGGCCTGAGGCAGAGCATTCGACACCCTGCGCTGCACGCGCCCGCCTTGCGGTACGCGGATTTCTGTACCCGGTACGGTTCCGCCAAAGCCCCAAACCGGTGTTTTCGGGAATTCCACCGGCGCAATCTGTTGCGCCGCTTCGCGCGCCACTAGTTCTGGAAACGCAGCCAAGCCCACTTTTGGAAAGGCAGATAGGGCAGCAGACGCGCCCAGGAATTGTCGACGGTTAAACAGCATTATGAGCCTCCTGGCCCATAACATAGATCATCCAACGCCCCGCGCCATCAGGGTTCCAGCGCGGGTGCGTCAGTTAGTTGCTAGCCGTCCGATAATTGTGGCGATAGAAAATATGCACACCAATCCGAGCCGTTTCCTTGTAGACCCGCGCCCAGGACGGTTTCACCGCCTTGGTATGATAATGGGTCGCCCCTTCGGTCAGCGCATCGCTGAGGCCGTCAATCGCGGCACGGGCTACTTTGGACACCCGCTCATAGGCTTTTTTCTCTCGGATCACTTCCTTGCGGCCATCACAAGTATAAGTGAACTGGCACTGGTATTTCTTGCCGGTCCCTTGCTTGATCACCCCACACAGCGTGTCCGGAAAGCGGCTGCTGTCCACACGGTTCATGATGACCTCAGCCACGGCAAATTGACCGCGCACGCTTTCCCCACGCGCTTCGAAGTAAAGCGCCTCGGCCAGGCATTTGAAGTGCTCATCCCCGGTTGCGGCGGGCTGGTCATCCAGCCAGTCCTTGGAGTAGGATATTTTCTGCTGTTCAAGTACCTTTCGGGGCTTGAACAAATTCAAGTATTCGCGGAAGTTTTGACCGGGCAGTTCAGTCCGAGTCACAAGTTCACGCTTGGCAGTATCAGTGGTTTCCCTCTCAGCGACGGAAACACTTGGCAGCACGGTTGCCGCCAATGTGGCAGCAGCCAGTATGTATCGTAGCATTCAGATAACCTCGCACAGGCACATTCGGCGCCATACCCTCCCCCGGCGGGCGCGACGAGGCTC
This sequence comes from Ruegeria sp. N8, assembly GCF_056531325.1. NCBI lineage: Bacteria > Pseudomonadati > Pseudomonadota > Alphaproteobacteria > Rhodobacterales > Roseobacteraceae > Ruegeria > Ruegeria sp. N8. Next base: position 217,461 of record NZ_JBQFLQ010000002.1, read on the forward strand.
ATACCGAATTGAATCGGAAACGTCCAGTTTTCTAAAAAAAGCAAGTGGAAAATCGCCGTAACGTCAAAAATATATGACGACGGTGTGATTTGTTTCCTACTAATCCTAGCGGACTGTGCCGCTGTCAACCCCCAAGTCTGGACGAAATCGCCAGTTGAGCGGCAGCCAGCCGAGCGACCGGGACCCGGAAGGGTGAACAGGAGACATAGTCGAATCCAAGCGCACGGCAGATGGCGATTGATTCGGGGTTTCCGCCATGTTCACCACAGACCGATAGGGTCACGTCCGGTTTAACTTGCCGCCCCCTCTCAGCGCCCAGTTTCAGCAGTTCTCCCACGCCATCCGAATCCAACACGTGGAATGGGTCTTCGGCGAATACACCCTGCTGGACATAGGCCGACATAAAGCGCCCGGCATCGTCGCGCGACAGGCCGTAAGTCATCTGGGTCAGGTCGTTGGTACCGAAGCTCAGAAACGCAGTCTGCGGCGCAATCTCATCGGCGCGCAGACAGGCACGCGGGGTTTCGACCATGACACCCAGCCGATATTCAAACTCTTGCCCGCGCTCAGCCGCGACCGAGGCGGCAACCGTGTCGATGCGCGATTTGACGAGCTCGACCTCGCGCTTGGCCGAAACCAGAGGGATCATCACCTCCGGCACAACTGGTGCGCCGTTCTTGCTGGCCTCAAGCGTCGCCTCAAAGATGGCGCGGGCCTGCATGTCGTAAATCTCAGGCACGGTCACGCCCAGACGGACGCCGCGCAAACCCAACATGGGGTTATATTCGGTCATTGCGTCCACCCGGCGTTCAACGTCCGAGACCGGCAGATCCAGCGCTTCGGCCAGCTCACGCTGACCGCTGCGAGTGGTGGGCAGGAACTCATGCAATGGTGGGTCGAACAGGCGGATACAGACGGGTTGGCCTTCCATAATGCGGAACAGTTCGACAAAGTCTTCGCGCTGCATCGGCAAAAGGCGTTCCAGCACCGCCGCGCGACCCGAAGAGGTTTGCGCGAAGATCATCTCGCGCATCACGATCAGACGACCGGGATCAAAGAACATGTGTTCGGTCCGGCACAGTCCTATACCCTGCGCCATAAAGTTGCGTGCAGTCTGTGCATCGGCAGGTGTGTCGGCATTGGCGCGGATGGCAATGTCACGCTCCGCGTCAGCCCAGCCCATAAGCGTTTGAAAACAATCGTCCAGAGCAGCTTCAAGCATTGCGGGCTGCCCTGCCAGAACCTGGCCCGAACTACCGTCGATTGTCAGAACATCCCCGGTTTTGAACATCCGACCATCCGGTGCGGTCAGCAGCTTCTTCTTGGTCTGGAATCGCATCTCGGACGCGCCGACTATGCAGGGCAGACCCAGACCACGGCCAATCACCGCCGCGTGGCTGGTCATTCCGCCCTTCTCGGTTAACACGGCAACAGCTGCGTGCATCCCGCGCACATCCTCCGGCGCGGTTTCGCGGCGGACCAGAATACAGGGTTCACCCCGTGCGGCGCTGGCCTGTGCCTCGGCGGCTGTGAACACGATCTTGCCGGAAGCAGCACCCGGACTGGCGGCAATCCCGGTAGTCAGGACGTCGCGCTGCGCGTCTGGGTGAACCTGACGGTGCAACAACTCGTTCAGCGAATGCGGATCGACTCGCATCACGGCCTCTTGCGGCGGTATGATGTCGTCTTCGGCCAGACGCACGGCAATCCGGACCGCCGCCCGAGCGCTGCGTTGCACCCGCACACCGTCCAGAATATGGACATGACCGTTTTCAATCACGAACTCGACCTGCATCTCCTCGCGTAGCTTGGCTCGCATCTGCGCGGCATGTGCCTTCAGGTCAGCAAACGCGTCAGGCGCAACCTCTTCGAGAGATTTCCCGCGCGGGTCCTTTTCAAGATAGAGCGCGGCCACCCCTTCCCCCAGCGCATCGCGGCCCTGGCTCTGGCTCAGATAGCGACCGGTGATCTGCGGCATTCCTGTTGTCGGATCAATAAGTTGCAACACGCCCGACCCGCATTCTCCCTGACCGACGCCGGGTATCATCTCTTGAATCACAAGGCCCAGCCCGGCATCCGCGGGCGCACCTTTGGCCTGCCGCAGCAACCGCGCCGAAGTTCCATCCCACGCCCGCGCCATCGAGCGCAAAACCGCAACCAATTGCTCGCCCCGGTCCTGCGGAAAGCTTTCATCCGTCTCGTCTTCGTAGGCGCGCAGGGATTGTTGCAGACCTTCGCGCCCGTCCGCGTCGATCTCGTCAAACACATCCGCGTCCAGACGTGCCACGTGGATCGCGTAGCTTTGGACAAAACGCAGGTACAAAGCTGCCGCAGCCTCGACGCCCATCGAATCCGACAGGTCCACATAGCGCGCGTCGTTCATCCCGATATTCAGAATTGCGCCGGGACCACCCCAATCGGGGTCTTCAGAACTGGGACGGACACACAACAGATCCGTCTGCGCGAACTGCTCCAGAATAGCTTCGATATCAGGAACTTGGCCCTGCGCAATGTTCTGCACCGCATCAAAAGACAGAGCCACGGTGCGCGGAACCGGCATATCCAGACGCACAAGCCGTTGCAGGCACTTCGCACGCCCCCCGTGCGACGAAGCGGTCACGGGTGCTGTGGGCGTAATTAATGTAGTATGCGGGTTATTCTGCACTGCGGCACCTTTTGTTTGCCCGCAGCATAAGCCCCTGCACCAATGGCGCAAGGGCGATCTGGATCAGCCCTCGATCTTGCTGAGGTCCGCGACGCGCGCGCAGACCTGCCGGATCTGGCTGAGCAGGTTCAGGCGGTTGCGCCGCAGGATGTCATTGTCGGTATTGACCTGAACATCCTCGAAGAAGGCATCCACCGGACCGCGCAGTGCGGCCATAGCGGTCATGGCTGCGGGGAAATCCTCGGCCTTCTGCGCGGCTTCGATCTTACCTTGCGCGTTATCCAGCGCCGCAAACAGCGCCTTTTCGCTGTCGGTCTCGGCGAATTTCACATCCGCACCGTAGGAATACTCGACCCCGTCCTTTTCCTCGGCCTGTGTGAGGATGTTGTTGGCGCGTTTGAAGCCCTGAACAAGGTTCTCGCCATCCTCGGTCGCGATCACCGCGTTCAGAGCACGAGCGCGTTTGACCAACAGGTTGAGGTCATCATTGCCGTCCATCGCGATACAGGCGTCGATGATGTCGTGGCGGATGCCCTCGTCTCGCAGGAACACCTTGAGGCGGTCGTGGAAGAAGGACAGCAGGTCCGCCGGAGCATTGCTGACGATCGCTGTCGCGGCTTCGACCTGATGAGCCAGCCCATGAACCTCTTGCGCGGCAGCCTCAGCATCCTCGGCCTTGGCTTGTTTCGCCTTGGCCCCCAGCAGGGCTGCCTGCCATTCGGGCAGTTTCAGCAAGCTTCCCAATGCCGATGCGAAGGTGTCATTCAGCGACAGGCGCAAATTGTTGTTCAAGATCAACCGGATCACCCCAAGCGCTGCGCGGCGCAGGGCAAACGGGTCTTTCGATCCCGTCGGCTTTTCGTCAATCGCCCAGAACCCGGTCAGCGTGTCCAGCTTGTCTGCCAGCGCCACCGCCACGGAAACCGGCGCGGTCGGCACATCATCCGACGGGCCAAGCGGCGAGTAATGCTCCTGACTGGCCTGCCCCACCTCGGCTGGCAATTCGGCAGCCAGAGCGTAGTAGCGGCCCATCAAGCCCTGCAATTCGGGAAATTCGAACACCATCTCGGATGATAGATCGGCCTTACACGCCTGTGCGGCCATCATCGCCAGTGCGGGCGTCGCACCCGTTGCCCCGGCCAGTTCATGCGCCAGCGCGGCGATGCGCAGAACCCGCTCGCCCTGCGAGCCCAGTTCGGCATGGAACGTCACCGCATTCAGTTTCTCGACCCAAGGTTCGAACCCGTCGGACTTGACGATGCGCAGGTCGTTCTCCCAGAAGAACTTCGCATCCGCCAGCCGGGCGGACAGCACCTTTTGGTTCCCTGCCAGAATAGTCGCGCCATTGTCAGCGGTCTCGCGGTTGGCGACGGTTATGAACTGTTCAATCCGACCGGTCTTGGGGTTCTTCACCGAAAAGAACTTCTGATGTTCTTTCATCGAGGTCTGCAGAACCTCAGGGGGCAGGTCCAGAAATTCGTCATCGATCTTACCCATCAGAACCACCGGCCATTCGACCAGACCGGCAACCTCAGCCAGCAGGCCCTTGTCATCGACCACTTCCAAACCGGCGGCAAAGGCCATGTTTTGCGCGTCGTTCCAGATATGCTCGGCCCGGTCCACAGGGTTCAGGTCCACAAAGGCGCGTTTAAGTTTGGCGGCATAGTCTTCGAAAGACGTGACCGAGAACCGATCCGGAGCCATGAAACGGTGCCCCCCCGTGGTATCCCCGGATTTGATCCCATCAACCTCAAGCGGCACGACCTGCGCGCCCGCCTCATCCGACAGAATGCACAGGATCGAATGCAAAGGGCGCACCCAGCGCAGCGGGCCGCTGCCCCAGCGCATCGACTTGGGCCATGGGAAATTGCGGATGGTGGCCTCAAGCACTTCGGCCACGATCTCGGCTGCCGGGCGACCGGCTTTTTCGATGGTGGCGAAATAAACCGCGCCCTTGGGGGTGTTGCGTTCTTCCAGCTGATCACGGGTCAGACCCGCACCGCGCAGGAAGCCTTCGATGGCTTTGTCCGGGGCGGCGACCTTTGGGCCCTTGCGTTCTTCGCGGATGGTTGGGCTTTCCGCCAGCAGCCCCTCAACCGCCAGAGTCAGGCGGCGCGGCGTGGTCAGCGCTGCGGCCCCGGCATAGGTCAGACCGGCCTCGACCAGACCATCGGTAATCCGCTTTTTCAGATCCTCACCGGCACGGGCTTGCATCCGTGCGGGGATTTCCTCGGAAAACAGTTCGATCAGCAGGTCGGGCATGGTCGGTCCTTAGAAGTTCACGATCGTCTGGATGACGATGGCATTGGCAATATCCACAAAGAACGCGGATACAAGGGGCAGCACGATAAAGGCAATAGGCGACGGGCCATATCGCTTGGTAACAGCGGTCATATTCGCGATAGCGGTCGGAGTGGCCCCAAGGGCGAACCCGCCGAACCCCGCGGACAAGACAGCAGCGCGGTAGCTGCCGCCCATCACCGGGAACAATACCCAGATAACAAAAGCCACGGCCATAAGTGTCTGCGCTGCCAAAATCACAATGATAGCCAGCCCCAACTCGGCAATGGTCCACAGCTGCAAACTCATGAGTGACATGGCCAGAAACGCGCCCAGCGAGAACTCGGAAATAAGCGCCAGCGAGGGCGTTCGGGCAACGGGCGGAGCCTTGGGGAAAAGCGCAGAACGCAGATTGGCAATTACGATCCCCATGATTAGGCAAGGCACGAAAAGCGGCAGCTTCAACCCCGCCGCGCTGATGGCCTGATGAAGCAAATACCCGGCAACAATTGCGATGTTCAGATACAGCATCACCCGCATGATGGTCAGGTGATCCACCTTTGAGGCTGCCTCGGAGGGGTTTTCGGGTAGGCCGACGGTGTGCTCTTCGTCCGGTCGTTCAGGTGTCAGGTTCCGGCCCTCGATCAGATAACGCGCGATGGGGCCGCCGACTAGAGCCGCCAATACAAGGCCCAAGGTTGCAACGGCCACCCCCAGTTCGGTCGCGCCCTCTAATCCAGTTACCGCACCCACTTCGGGGGCCCAGGCGATTGCTGTGCCGTGCCCGCCGATCAGCGCGGCCGAGCCGAACAGCACCCCGGCCTGCGCCGGATAGCCAAAAAGCACTGCCCCAACAGCGCCCACGCCATTTTGCAAAACAATCGTCACAAGTGTCAGAATCAGAAGCAAAAGCAACGGCTTCCCGCCCGCGATCAAATCCGACAGCCGGGCATTCAAACCGATCCCTGCAAAGAACACCACCAGCAGGAAATCCCGCGCGGCCAGACCAAAAGTCATCTCAATCCCGAAAAGCAGATAAAGCCCCAGCAGAAAGACCGAGGCCAGCAACCCTCCGGTTACGGGTTCAGGGATGTTGAATTGCCGTAGCGCTGCTACACGGGCGTTGATCTCGGCCCCGATCAGATAGACAGCAAACCCCATTGTGGCCGTCAGGAAATCCGGGATTTGCAGCATCTCTTCGATCATTTCGCTACTCCTGCGGGCGCGGCGGGCACTCTTCGCCCACCACGGTTCCGTCATAAGCTTTTTCGCCGCAATTGTTCAGCGCATGCCAGACATAGCCTTTGCCGTCCTGCGTCACGGCAACGATCCGGTCCACGCCATAGTGGATGTTCTTTTGCCCCATGAAAGCCTGCGCCTGTCCCGATTTCAGTGCATCCGCAATCGTCACGGCATCATAACAGTCAAACCACCCGGGCGCGGTCAGTGGCTCAGCATTGTCCACCAGCTTGAAAGCGGCCAGATCTTCCTGGGTCAGCTCGGTTTCAAAGCAGGCCCGATACCGGATCGGAGAGCTGTCGGCATCAATCGCCTGAAACCCCGAGTAAGCAATTGGCTCCGCTTTTTCAGAAGTCACAGCCACCAGCTGGACATCGCGTCCCGGCTGCGGATCGACCGAATAGTAAAACCCGTAAACCTGAAGGTAGTACATCCCTGCCCCGGCCAAAACGGCCGAGCCAAGCAACAGAAGAGCAAGCAGTTTTCCGGTCATTGGTCACGCAGCCTCTTTCAAATGCGCATGAAATCGGACAGGGTCCGGCACGTAACAGGTTGATACGAGGCTTATCGAATGGACTCCACCCTTACCGTCGGATTCTTCGGCGCTTTGTTTGCGATCATGAACCCGATCACCAACCTGCCCGTTTTCCTCAGCGTGACCGAAGGGTTGTCCTCGGCCGATCAGCGTAAGGTGGCGGCGAAAGTGACGATCTATTGCCTGATCCTGGGGGGTGCTTTTGCGGCCATCGGCAATCAGGCGTTGGGGTTGTTTGGCATTTCGGTCGATGACCTGCGCGTTGCGGGAGGACTGGTAGTCCTGATGATCGGCCTCAACATGCTGAGCGGCAATCAAAGCACCACCCATCACGGTACCGAGGATGAAAAGCAATCCTATCCCGAACCCGACACCGTGGCGTTCTATCCGCTGGCCTTTCCCATTTTGGTCGGTCCGGGCACGATCACGACTTTGATCCTCTATGCTCATCACATCGCCAAACCAGTGGATGCGATGCTTTATGCAGGCGTATTTCTGGTCGTCCTGCTGTTGCTGTTCGTCACCTTCTGGAACGCATCGGCGCTGGCCAAACGATTGTCCGCAAACGCGCGCGTTATTATGAGCCGCTTCATGGGCATGATCCTTTCGGCCATCGCCATAAGCATGATCGCCGACGGCCTGAAGGTGTTGCTGCCCGGATTGGCGTGATCTGGCCATCAAGCCTCGTACCCGGCAGCCTCGGTCATGACAAACGCATCGGCGCATTGTTTGGCCAGGGCACGCACCCGCCCGATATAGGCCTGTCGCTCGGTAACGGAAATCACCCCACGCGCATCCAGCAGGTTGAAGATATGGCTTGCCTTGATGCACTGATCATAAGCCGGATGCGCCATCACGATACGCTTGCCCGTCTTTGGATCATCATGCTCTTGCGCCAGAATAGTGGCGCATTCTGCCTCGGCCTCTTCAAAGTGGCGCAGCAGGACCTCGGTATTGGCCACGTCAAAATTCCAGCGGGCGTATTCTTCCTCGGTCTGTTTGAAGATATCGCCATATTTCAACGGGCTGGGCGATTGAGGGTCATTGAAGGGCATGTCCATCACATGGTCGATACCCAGCACATACATGGCCAGACGTTCCAGCCCATAGGTCAGTTCGCCCGAAACGGGTGTACAGTCGTGGCCGCCGACCTGCTGGAAATAGGTGAACTGGCTGACTTCCATACCGTCGCACCAAACCTCCCAGCCCAGACCCCATGCGCCCAGAGTGGGACTTTCCCAGTCATCCTCGACGAACCTGATATCGTGCAGCTCCATGTCGATACCGATCGCTTCAAGCGAACCCAGATACAGCTCTTGCAGGTCCGGTGGGCTGGGTTTGATCAACACCTGATATTGGTAGTAGTGCTGCAATCGGTTGGGGTTCTCACCATATCGCCCGTCGGTCGGGCGGCGCGAGGGTTGCACATAGGCAGCAGCCCATGCCTTGGACCCCAGGGCGCGCAAAGTCGTCGCCGGGTGGAATGTGCCTGCACCGACCTCCATGTCATAGGGCTGCAGGATCGCGCAGCCTTTCGAGGCCCAATAGGACTGAAGCCGCAGGATAATCTCCTGAAAAGAACGAGGTGCGCTGGACTGTTCGGTCATGACATTCCCTTTGGGCGCCGCTGCGCCGGTAACGATGGGTTTTGCCCTTCCTATGCAAGGGGCCAAGGGGCGTCAACGGGCCAGTGCGTCCGGCCTGTCACTGCGTCGCCACACTGCAAATTCCCCGCAATCTGGGCATGGTGTTCAACCCTGCACTTGGCGTACTCTGCCACCCAGATAAAAATTGCGGACACGGGCAGACAATGACACGCATATTTACAGCAATTCTATTTCTTTTCCTCTTCGGCACCCGCGCCGTTTTCGCCCAGCAAGAGGCAGGCGTCTGGGTTCAGGTCGAGGCACGGCCATCCCTGAGCCAAGCCCAAGAGCGCGCGCAGGCCTATGCGTCCCTTCTACCAGACGTGAATGGGTTTCGCTTGAACTCTGGCTGGTACGCCATTGTTATAGGGCCGTATTTACGCGCTGATGCCGAGCAAGTTCTGAGGGTTTATCGCGCTGAAGGCCAAATCCCCTCCGACAGTTACATCGCGTTTTCCAACAATTTTGGGCCGCAGTTCTGGCCTGTTTCGAGCACCAGCCAAGACCGCGCCGCAGTGGAACCTCCGACAACCGCTGCGCCGGAACAACCTGCAACCGGGCTGACGCCGCAGACATCAGATGAAACCCGCGCGCAGGCGCTACAATCCGAACGGCTGCTCAGCGCGCAGGATCGACGCGCGTTGCAAACCGCCCTTCAGGCCGCCGGGTTCTACAATTCGACCATTGATGGAGCTTTCGGGCAAGGCACCCGTCGTTCGATGGCGGATTGGCAGCGCTTCAACGGGTTCGAGGTCACCGGAGTTTTAACCACCGCGCAACGCACCACCTTGATGGACGACTACAACGCCCCTCTGATCAGCGTCGGGATGGCCCGCCATTCCGACCCGCAGGCGGGGATTGATCTGGACCTGCCGCTTAGCGCTGTTGCCTTTGACCGGTATGAGGCCCCGTTTGCCCATTTCAACAGCGCCTCTGACTTGAATGCAAAGGCACTGCTGATCAGTCAGGAAGGCGACAAGAACACCCTGCGCGCGCTTTACGAGGTCATGCAATCGCTCGAGATAGTGCCGCTGGACGGCCCTCGTCAGTTGCGCGGTGACCGTTTTACGCTCGAAGGGCGCGGCAACGGTATCGTGTCTTATACCGAAGCCAAGTTGCAAGACGGCCAGATCAAGGGCTTCACCCTTGTGTGGCCCGACGGGGATGAGGCCCGCCGCGCCCGTGTTCTGGCGGCGATGAAGGCCAGTTTTTCCACCAATGACGCCGTTCTGGATGCCAGCGCCAGCGCCGAGGCAGAGCAGCGCATTGACCTGATCTCGGGCCTGCAGCTGCGCAAACCCCGTCTGTCGCGTTCGGGCTTTTTCGCGGACGCCAACGGTACGATTTTGACCGTGACCGAGGCCACCGACATGTGCACCCGCCTGACGCTGGACGGTGATCAGGAACTTCAGGTCGCCTGGACCGATGTGGATCTTGGAGTCGCCGTCCTGCGTCCCAAAACCACCCTCGCCCCGCTGAATGTTGCCGAGTTCAACGCCGCTACTCCGCGTATTCAGACCGAGGTCGCCGTGTCCGGGTTCTCCTATGAAGGCGCGTTGGGCGCACCGACGCTGACCTATGGCCAGATCGCCGATGTGCGCGGGCTGAACGGTGAAGAGGGCGTGAAACGTCTGGCGCTGGCCGCACAACCCGGCGACGCAGGTGGCCCGATTTTTGACACCAGCGGTCAGGTTGTGGGGATGCTATTGCCGACGCCCGCGGACGGCCGAACCCTGCCCGCCTCGGTCAGTTTGGCCGCAACCGCGGCGCGTCTGGGTGAAATCCTTGATAAGGCGGGCGTTGCCGGTCAGGCCGGTCAATCCACCGGTCAGGTGTCGCCCAACGAACTGAACCGTCGCGCTACAGGTATGACTGTACTGGTTCACTGCTGGGACTAAGCAATTAATCCAAAACAAAAAAGCGCCGCAAAACCCATGCAGCGCTTTTCTTATGTCAGGATGTCGGGCGTCACCCGTATCAGCGTCGGACCCGGCGCCGAGAATGCCCCACGAACCGTCTGCTGCATCTCCTCCAGACTAGAGGGGTTTGCGGACAGAGCGCCAAACGCTTCGGCGAGTTTGCAGAAATCGGGGTTGCGCGCGACCACGGCGTTGGGTGCGATCTGACCCCGGACCATGCTGTCCTCGATCTCTTTCAGCTTGGCGTTGTCCCAGAGAATGATGGGCAGAGGCAAGCCCAGTTCGACCGCGACGCCAAGCTCGGCCATTGTGTAGTGAAACCCGTAATCCCCGGCCATCACCGCCGTCGGTTTTCCGCGCCGTGCAACCGCACCGCCGATCCCGGCGGGTAGAGCGTAACCCAGCGTGCCGAACCCGGTCGGGTGATGCCAGTGGTAGGGGAAGGTCATGTCCCAGACCTCTTTGCCGACATAGGCTAGCTGGGTCATGTCCGAATAGATCATGGTCTCGGCCGGCATCGCTTCGCGCAGCGCGTCCAGCACGGGGACGATGCCGGGGCGTTCGGCGTCCACCTCGACCCGCCATTTCGCGCGGGCTTGCGCCACTTCGTCCTCGGTCCAGCCAGTTGCCGGTTTCACATGGTCGATCGCCGCCCAAAGCGCATGGGCGAAGCTTTCTCCATCCACCTGCAATTTGACCGCTGCCCGGTGGCGGTCGGACAGTACAGCCGGGTCCAGATCGACCCGCACCAGATTTCCGGAATGCCCCAGATCGTCGCGCCACAGGTCAACTTCACCCAGCTCCGATCCAACGACCACAACCAGATCGGCCGAGTCGATAACTTCCGCGCTGCCCGGCCTGGGCAGGTAGGAACCAAAATCCAACGCATAGTTCAACCCGGCCATGCCGCGCCCCGCATAGGTGGTGAAACAGGCCGCCCCCAGTTGGGTCAGGATCTGCCGCCACAGGTTGGACCGCGCCCCGCCCCCCAGGATGAACAAGGGCCTGCGGGCGATGTTCAGCATCGACAGAACGGGCGCGACATCCGGCGGCGCGGCCTTGGTGCGCAGCCCCGGCTGATTGGGAAACGGGGCCGGATCTGCTTCGGCCTGGAGCTGTTTGATCGGCACCTGAATATGCTTGGGACGCGGGCGCGACAGTTCGAATTCCTCAAAGGCGCGCTCGACTAGCCCGTAAGCGGCTTGGGCCGAATTTGACTGCACCGACCAATCCGCAACCGTACCGGCGGCCCCACGCTGGTCCTTCATCTGATGCAACTGGCCCTTTGACGCCTCGGTCTCGTCCAGACATGAGGACAGAACCAGCATCGGCACCGAATCCGAATATCCCTGCCCCATAGGTGTCATGATGTTGCACAGGCCCGGCCCGGTAATCACATAGGCCACCCCCGGCTTGCCAGTTGCCCGCGCATAGCCGTCGGCCATGAACCCGGCCCCTTGTTCGTGCCGAGCCAGAACATGGGTGATGCCCGCCTCTTCGATCCCCCGGTACATTTCCTGATTATGCACGCCGGGGATGCCGAAAATCACATCCACACCGCGATCCCGAAGCATATGCGAGATTTGCGCGCCGAGGGGTCTTTTCATCAGTTTCTCCAGAATTGAACGGTGAACAGGGCGTAAACGGCCAGAAGTTCAAGCCGCCCGACCAGCATCCCGATGGACAGCAGCCATTTTGCCGTGTCGCTCAGGCCCGCGAAATTGCCCGCAGGGCCGATCTGATCGCCCAGCCCCGGCCCTACATTGGCCAAGGCCGTCGCCGCGCCTGAGACCGAGGTGATAAAGTCCAGACCCGTCAGCGCCAGAGCCCAGGCCAGAACGCCCATCGACAGCACAAAGAACATGAAAAAGCTCATCACCGAGGTCAGAACATCCGTACTGATCGGCCGTCCATCATACAAAGGCATGAACACCCCATGGGGCGAGCGGATGCGGCGTATCTGGGTCTTGATCGAGGCAAACAGTAACTGATAGCGGAACACCTTGATCGAACAGGCGGTCGAGCCCGCACAGCCACCGATCAGGCCGATCAGGAAGAACACCATGACCGGGAAACTGCCCCAGGTCATGTAGTTCACGCTGGCATAGCCTGTGCCCGAGATGATCGAGGTGATGTTGAACAGAGATTCCCGGAACGCTTGTTCCCAGTGATGCGGAAAGACGGCTAGCAGAAAGACGGTCATTATCGCGACCAGTAGCAGGATCGTGGCCAGGAAGACACGAATCTGGCTATCTTGCCACAGCGAACTGGTATTCCCATTCGCCAGTTGTACGTAGCGTACGAAAGGAAGCGCCGCTAAAATCATGAACACCGAGGCGGCATATTCCATTGGCCCCGAGAATGTCCCGAACGATGCGTCGTAATTCGAGAACCCTCCAGTCGCGATTGTGGTCATGGCGTGGACGACGGCATCAAAGAAGCTCATACCGAACCCGGCATAGACCAACACGCAGACGAAGGTCAGAAAGACATAGATCAGGGAAATCTGGCCCGCGATCTCTTGCGCGCGGGGCAGGATTTTCCCCATGGTCTCAAACCCTTCCGAGCGGAAGATTTGCATCCCGCCCACCCGAAGCTCGGGTAGAAACACCATGGCGACGACGATGATCCCGATCCCGCCTAACCATTGCAGCACTCCGCGCCACAGCAACAGGCCTTGCGGCAGCTTATCCAACCCAGAAATCACGGTCGAACCGGTGGTCGTCAGGCCGGACATCGCTTCGAAGTAAGCGTCGACAAAGCGCAGTTCTGTTGCGCCGATCAAAAAAGGGATCGCGCCGAAAAACGGCAGAGCGACCCAAACCCCGGTGGTCAGCAAAAAGGTCTGACGGATTGTCAGACCTTCGCCCACCCCGTTCGAGCAGCTCATTGCCAGAATGACGCCTGTCAGGACGGTGATGATCCCGCTTTCAAGGAACACATGCCATTCGTCGCGCCCTTCGATCAGGTCCGCAAGCAAAGGCAGAATCATGGTCGCCCCAAGAATGGCAACCAGCAGGCCAATCACATATCCAACCGGGCGTATATCCGTCATGAGGCGCAGCGTTGGCGCGCCTGCACGACTGTGTCAAGCGGATGCCCCGATTTACTTTTGCGTTTTGTTGGTCGCGCTGGGCATTGCGGGCGGCTTCGATGGCGCACGGGTCCGGCGGGTTGGTGCCACGACCTCTGCCTTGAGGGCTGCAGGTTTGACGGCTTCGGCCTTGGGTGCAGCAGGTTTCGCGGCTTCGGCCTTGGGTGCAGCAGGTTTCGCGGCTTCGGCCTTGGGTGCTGCGGGTTTGGCAGGTTGCGCCTTGGGTGCGGCTGGTTTGGGTGCCTCTGCCTTGACCTTTGCCGTTTTTGCAACTGCGGGTTTTACCGCCGAAGGCTTAGGAGCGGCTGGTTTCGGCGCAGCTTTTGCGGTCACTGGCTTGGATGCAGCAGGGACCGCTGCCGGTTTCGGCGCAGCCTTAACCGCAGGCTTCGCCGCAACGGCGGCAGCTACCGGTTTTGCAGCCGCAGGCTTGGCTACGATGGGCGATTTAACTGCCGCTGGCTTGGCCGCAGCTGGTTTTTTCGCCACTGGTTTGGCTATGTGCGGTTTGTTGGCCGGTTTGGCAGCCACTGCTTTGGCCGGTGTGGATTTCACGGCTGCCGGTTTAGGTGATTCGGCGACTGGCTTCGCTGCCGGTTTCGCTTTTACCGCAGGTTTGGCTTTAGCCGCCGGCGGCGTTTTCACCTTGGCAGCACGGGCTACCGGTTTCGGCTTGGCCGGCGCTGCAGGTTTCGGTGCAACAGGCGCGGGCGCAGTGGATGAGGTGTGCAGTGCCTGCACCTGAAAAAATGGCAGCTCCATCGCCGAGCAAGCCAGAATTTGCATGATTTTCATCTGGTTGCTCACCGCGTAGCCTGCCATGCGGATTGCGGCAGCCTGAAATTCCAAGGGCTGGGTAATCGGATTCATACGTAGTCTCTCCTCTGAAAGTAACGCAGCACGCTTGAGAAAAAGAGGCCCTGCCCGCCCTGGGATAACGGGCGGGAAACGATGTCACGCAGGATCAAGCGTTGCACGTTTCAGCTTCCTTCAGAGTGGCTTTCCCATTGACCAACGGTCTAACCACGGCTGCATTCCACATCAGTCTACTTCAAAGACTGTGCGAGCGCAGCATTTTTTGCTGCGATGCGGCAAAAACGTGCCGTAAGGTTAATCCTGAGACTTTGCGCGTTCAGCCGACATGGAACAGAGTCGAGAACAGCCTTGGGTCAAGGCTGGATGACACAAAGGTCGGCCCTTCGGTCAGAACTGATACAGCGTCGTGGCTGTGTAGGCTTTCCTGATGACTGGCCACTATGCGAAAATCACCCACGTGATGGTCGGCCAGAAGTTCGGCGCAGAACAGGCGCGCAGCATCTTCGACAAAGACCGGGTTTGCGGCGTTCAGCTCGGCAAAGGCTTGCTCGTCCTCGCGTTTAACCATCACTTGTGTTTCCGTGGGCACGGCACGACGGCACAACGCGATCAGGTCCTCGAACCAAAGGCAATCGGCGTCGCAATCCACCACTACCGAAATCCGCGCCACCGACCGCTGTGAATGCGGCGTCGCCAACTGGCCACGTGTTGAACGAGCATGTTCGCTCAGCTCAAGCGAACAGGGACAAGTCGAAGAGTAGACATAGTCCAGATGCAGGATCTTCTGGCGCACGCCGTTCTGTTCCACCAGCTCCAGCGCGATGTCGTAATACTGATAGCCTTCCAGCCCCGAGCGCAGGCTTTTCACCCGGTCGGGATAGGAAAACCGCATCTGGATACGCGCGTCAAAACTGTCCAGATCGGTCATATAATCATCCAGCGCGGCTTCCATGACCTCGAAGCTGAACGTGCGCTCGGCGTGTTTGTAGAAGGACCGCATGATGCGGGACATGTTGATGCCCTTCTTCTCGGCCTCAAGGCTGACCGAGCCCGTGACCGAGGTCTCAAGCGTCAGGTCTTCGCCATCCTTGCGGTGAAACCGGATCGGCAGGCGGAAATTCGAGATACCCACATGCTGAATTTGCTGCTTCGCTCCCCGGATCAAGCTGGACGGACCGTTTTGCAGATCGGGCAGCGTGGCGCGATAGGCCTCATCGGCCTTGAAGTCCTCGGGGTAGTCGCGCGACAAAGACGGATAGTTGGACGTCTCCTGACCCGGCACAAGGCGCGCGATTGCCGGATCAAGCTGACTGATCTCGGCGTCGGTCGCGGATACCGCCCATTTGCGCAGAACTTTCAGCGCCGCAGCGGCCTCGTCATGGTCGGGGGCGTCGTCAATGTCACGGGGATGCACGTTCATCGCTTGGGGTTCCTCGGGGTTCGCCGCCGGACTATATACAGCTTGGGCGTGTTTTCCAGTTTAACCGTATACGCCGGAAAACACAGTCCGGATCGATTTTTGGTGCAGGATGAGCGATTTACCACCCCGCACACATCTCTTTGAGCCTGTTTGTAGCACCGTTGACGCGACGTTTACTGCTGAGAAACGTCCAATGCGCGCTTAATATCGGCAAGCAGGTCTCTAGCATCTTCCAACCCGACCGAGAACCGGATCAAGCCGGGTGTAATGCCCAACTCGTCTTTCTGCGCATCGCTCAGGCGTTGATGGGTCGTTGTTGCCGGATGCGTCGCGATCGACTTGGCGTCGCCCAGATTGTTCGAGATCACCGGGATCGTCATCGCGTTGAGGAAAGCAAACGCCGCCGCTTTCCCGCCCTTGATGTCCAAAGACAGAACCGTACCACCCTTGCCGCCCAACTGAGATTGCACCAACGCGTTCTGAGCATGGGTTTTCAACCCCGGATACAGCGTGCGTTCCAGCGCGGGATGGCCCTCTAGCGCCTCGGCAATGATCTGCGCGCTTTCGGCCTGCGCATTCACGCGCAGAGCCATCGTTTCCAGCCCCTTCAGCATGACCCACGCGTTGAACGGGCTAAGCGCGCCGCCGGTATGTTTCAGATAGGGTTCTACGGTGCCCCGGATGAACTCTTTGGTGCTGATGATTACGCCAGCCAACGCTCGGCCCTGCCCGTCGATATGCTTGGTTGCGGAATAGACCACCACGTCCGCGCCCTGTTGGATTGCGCGCGAAAAGACCGGGGTCGAGAACACATTGTCCACGATCACGGTTGCACCGACGGCATGGGCCAGCGAAGCCACCGCTTCGATGTCGATCACCTCAAGCGTGGGGTTCGACATGGATTCGAAAAACACAGCCTTGGTGTCGGGGCGGATCGCCGCTTTCCACGCGTCCAGATCGGTGCCGTCGACAAAGGTCACTTCAACGCCGTAGCGGGTCAGGATGTTTTCAAGGATATAGAGGCAAGAGCCGAACAAAGCCTTGGCCGAAACCACATGGTCGCCCGCCTTCAGCATCGACACCAGTGCCGCGTTCACCGCCGCCATGCCGGATGCGGTGGCAAAGGCGTCCTCGCCCCCTTCCAGCGCTGCGATGCGCTGTTCGAACATGGACACGGTCGGGTTGCCATAGCGGGCATAGATGAACTCATCCGGGCCGGTCTCGATAAACCGCGCCTCAGCCTGCTCGGCGTTTTCGTAAACGAAGCCCTGCGTCAGAAAGATCGCCTCGGACACTTCGTTATATTGGCTACGACGGATGCCGCCATGGACGGCCTGTGTGCGTTTATTCCAATTCTCGCTCATGTCATTCCTTTCGGCCCCTTTTTGGAGGCAAACAAAAAACCCCAGACGCGGCCAAGCGAAAGGGGTCTTTCATCCTGACCTTTTAGCGGTGTTGTTTAGCGTGGCCCGCAATCCGGTAACAAATCGCCACGTGGTGCCTTGCCCTTACGCCGCGCATGCAAAGGCGTCAAGCCTTAGGCGCAATCAGTCACGGTTTCGTAACAGTTGGCCCCTGCCCCCTTGCCCAATGGCCCGAAACCTTCATGATCGCCGTCAACCGAAGGAGAGACCATGATTGATCTGTATTTCTGGCCTACGCCAAACGGATGGAAGGCGTCTATCGCTCTGGAAGAGATGGGGCTGCCCTACACCACCCACCTGATCAATATCGGCAAAGGCGATCAGTTCGACCCCGAATTCCTGAAAATCGCGCCCAACAACCGGATGCCTGCCATAGTGGACCCCGACGGCCCGGATGGAGAGCCGATCTCGGTCTTCGAAAGCGGTGCTATCCTAATGTATCTGGCCCGCAAGACCGGTCGGTTCTATGGCGAAACCGAGCGTGACCGGATCGCCGTTGAGGAATGGCTGATGTGGCAAATGGGCGGGGTCGGACCCATGGCCGGTCAGGCGCACCACTTTTTGAAATACGCCCCGCAACTGGATCCGCCACAAGACCTGCCCTATGCCAAGGATCGCTATCGCACCGAAGTTGGGCGGCTTTACGGCGTGCTCGACCGGCGGCTGGCCGAGAATGAATATGTCGCGGGTGATTTCTACTCCATTGCAGACATGTCGATCTGGGGCTGGGCCAGCCTGTGGGAAGGTCAGCAACAGGTGCTGGAGGACAAACCTCATTTCACCCGCTGGCTGGAAACCGTCAGCGCCCGCCCCGGCGTTCAGGCCGGTCGCGCGCTGCACGCCGAGTTGCGCGGAGATCACCGGGACAAGCAATCGCAGAGCAATTTGTTCAAGCGGTGAACACGGTCGGCGGCTGACCCTTTTCCGAAGGGTTCACATTCAAATCACCCCTCTACCGGTGGCACCGCCCGCTGGTAGAGATGCCATGTCGTATGCCCCAGAATTGGCAAGGTGAAGATCAGGCCCAGAAATGCCGGAACTAGTGACAACAGCATCGTGACCGAAATAATCGCCGCCCAACTCAGCATGACCACAGGGTTTTCGGTGACGACGCGGATAGATGTAAGCATGGCCGAGACAAAGTTGGTCTCGCGATCCAGCAACATGGGCATGGCGACGACAGTGACCGAGAACAGGACCGCGGAAAGGAATGCGCCTATGGCCGTGCCAACGGCCAGAAACGTCCAGCCCTGCGGGGTAAAGAAGACGATGTTCAAAAACCCGTCCAAATCCGAGAACGAGGCGTTTTGCAGGATAATCGCCAGCCACAGCCGAACCTGATAGACCCATACCCAGAAAATGAACAGGGTGACAAAGGCCATCCAGCCCATCTCGCGTTTGCGCTGATGGGCCATGACGGTCAGGATGTCGGACCACCCGAACGCCTGTCCCTTTTGCATCCGGCGTGACATTTCATACAGCCCGGCGGCTGCAAATGGTGCAATCAACGGAAAGCCGACAATGGCCGGAATGATCATCCAGATCTCGCCCAGCCAGACCATGACCCAAACCAGTAGAATGCCGAAGACCGCATAGAACAGACCAAAAAAGCCGCTCATGACCGGGCGCGCCAGAAAGTCGGAAAACCCGGCCTTCAAAGAGGCCGTGATATCGTCAGCAGTGATCGTATTGACGTTGGCCCTGTCCTGTGGCTGGGGCGTCAGGTCGTCTGGCGGTGTGGAATCTGCGGTTTTGGATGGCATGTCACGGTCCTCCCAAAGCGTGGCACGGCAGCCTGTCGGCGCCGCCAAAGTTCCGATGATGAAACTGTGCATCAACGCTGACGTTTGGGCAAGGCAGGAGTAAGTTTCAGGCGGGCCGTGTACCGTATGTCGGCATGTCCAAGAACCACCGGGACAAGCGATAATCGGCAGAGTGCTAAATCGATCCGCCGCTTTTACCAGGCGGATCTTCATTAAACTGCTCGAAAAACCGCGCAAGCCCGACCAATGGCGACACATACGGCAAGTCGACCAGCGCAACCGACGACAGACCTTCGGCGGCATCCAATCTAGCATGCAAATGGTCCGCTCCGAAATCCTGCACCCAAAAACCCAAATCTTCGTACAGGTTTCGTCGGCTTCTGATTGTCACTGTCTCACATATCGCGGTCTGCCCTTCGCCGCGGACAGTCAAGCGTTCGACATCCACGTTGGCCTCTCCTTCAACCATATAATACGTCGAAATAACCTGACTCGTACCGCTCTCTTGCTCGATCTTGCATTTATAGAGCATTTCCATGTTCTCCGGGTCCCAGGTGTCGGGATTTACCGTGTTCATGTTTATCGAGACCGTGAACAACCCATCATCCCCCACCGGGCCGGTTTTGTATTTTCCGCTATAGCTGTCAGGTGCTGTCTTCAGAATGTCAAAGGCACGCTGTGCAGGGATGAGGTATCTGGCGCGCGACTTCCATTCCCGCAAACCAAGGGGAACATGCAGAAAAACGCTGGGCAGCCAGTTCAGGCCGAGCCATAAGAAAAAACTGACCAGAACCGTTCCGATAATCGTCCAGGCTGTTGCCTTCCCTTGATTTTGCGTTGGCGCAAGCTCGGGCAGCATCTCAATCACCGGCAAGAGCATTAGCGTTATCCCAAGCACCAAGGCCGTTGTGACCGTCTCCCACCAGACCCGCGGATAAATGAGCACCAGTAACATGATTGCAAATACACCAAACAAGGCCGTCACGAGTTGCATTTTCGGACCCGCCAAAAGTGCGGAATGACCAAATACCTGCGTCCCCACAGCCCATGGCACGAACAAAAGAATCAAACTAAGAAATATCAGCCGACGCAGTCGAAATACGCGGTACAAATACTTGTTTTTCATAATGTAATACCCGTCAAACTGGTGACTGAATTACATTCAACCTTGGCAAAACCATGACGTCTGGGTGTTTTCTTCTCACTTGCTTTGGGGCGATTGCCCCTCCCCCCGTACCAACACGTCCAACATGGCCGAGATATCTTCGATCTCTTCCGCGATCACATGGGTTACGGAATGCGCCCGCTGCATCCGCCCCGTGATCCGCAGCAACCGGCCCGAGATCACCGCCCGGCGAAATTGTTCATACATCGCGCGCCAGACAACCACGTTCACGATGCCGGTTTCGTCCTCCAGCGTCAGAAAGATCACGCCCTTGGCTGTACCCGGCCTCTGCCGCAAGATCACCAGCCCGGCCACGGTCACACGCGCATGATCGGGCGGATCGTCCAGCCGATTGGCTGGCAGGCAAGCGGGTGGGCGCGGCCAGTCCCGGTTTGATCCTACAGTGCGAGCAGGGGCAACAAGCATGAGAACAAAAATAGAACATATCACAGGAATGTCCAGTCGCGGCATCCCGAGTCGCAAATGAGGGTGGAAAGACCTAAATGGCTTGACTAAGGAAGGTTTCGAACATCGTAAAAGGAAGACGCACGCAATGGCAAAGATCACCTATGTCGAGCATGGCGGTACCGAGCACACTGTCGAGGTCGCCAACGGACTGACCGTCATGGAAGGGGCCCGTGACAACAACATCCCCGGCATCGAGGCCGATTGCGGCGGCGCCTGCGCCTGCTCGACCTGCCATGTCTATATCCACCCTGATTGGGTCGAGAAAGTGCCAGCCAAAGACGACATGGAAGAGGACATGCTGGACTTTGCGTTTGAGCCCGACCCAGAGCGGTCCCGCCTGACCTGCCAGATCAAAGTCACCGACGCGCTGGACGGTCTGGTCGTTCAGATGCCCGAGAAACAGATCTGATGATCTCCAAAGCGCCGCGCCGACTCTCTCGCCTCTGGCAAGGCAGGTCACGCGGCGCGCTTATGGCAATGTGCTTGTGGTTGGTCACAACAGCCCCTGCCATTGCAGATACGATTGTCGCGGCTCGTTATACCGAACCCACGACCCGATATCCTCATGGCGTCCTGGGGGATCAGATCGAATATGGAGCGCTTGAGCTTACCATAGAAAACACGCCTGCCACACAAGGCTCGACGGGCGCCAAGGAACGATCTGCCCTGACCATCCGCCTGCCCGAAGACCGTGTTTTCGAAGATCTAGCGCCTCGGCTGTCGGACGTTGATCAAAACGGCACGCTCGAAGTTCTGGTTGTCGAAGCCCAGAAGGATACAGGCGCTCAACTCGCCATCTATAACGCGCACGGGGAAAAGATCGCCGCCACCCCGCATATCGGCACCCGTTTCCGCTGGCTCGCACCGATCGGCGCGGCCGATCTGGACGGCGACGGCTACGTCGAGATCGCCTATATCGACCGCCCTCACCTGGCCAAAACCCTGCGCATCTGGCGCTTCAAAGATGGCACTCTGACCGAAATCGCGGCACTGCGCGGTCTGACAAACCACAAAATTGGAGAGGCTTTCATCTCAAGCGCCATCCGCGCTTGCGGCACCGGCCTCGAGATGGTCGTCGCCAGCGCCGACTGGAGCACCATCGTCGGCGTTTCTTATCTAGACGGCTGGCAAACCAACAACCTTGGCCCCCTCAAGAAGCGCAGTGACCTAACAAACGCACTCACTTGCTGATCCGTCCTTCATCAGGCCCCAAATATCCCGGGGAGCGCGAGGAGCTGGCCCCTCGCTAAAAAAGATCGAGACAGGCGCAGCCCGGAAATCAGATCACAAAGCCCGCCAGCCGATATCACGACGGAAGAACCCGCCTGGCCAGTCAATCCCATCAACCATCGCATATGCCCGGTCGCGCGCGTCCTGCAATGTCTCGCCCCGAGCGGTGACGTTCAGAACCCGACCACCCGTGGCCAATACCTGCCCATCCGCAGCCTTGGTCCCGGCATGAAAGACCATGTTCTTGCTGTCCTCGGGCAGCCCGTCCAGACCGCCAATAACACTGCCCTTCTCGTAAGACCCCGGATATCCCTGAGCCGCCATCACAACGGTCAGCGCATGATCATCGGCCCAGTTCACCTGCGCCTCACGCAAACGGCCCTCGGCTGCGGCATGCATCAGATCCATCGCCTGCGCGCCCAGGCGCATCATCAGCACCTGACATTCGGGATCGCCAAAGCGCACATTGTATTCCACCAGTCGCGGCTGCCCGTCCTTGATCATCAAACCCGCATAGAGAACCCCCTGAAACGGCATCCCGCGCTTTTTCATCTCGGCCACGGTCGGCTTGATGATCTCTTCCATCGCGCGGGCTTCGACCTCGGCGCTCAGGACCGGAGCCGGAGAATACGCTCCCATCCCGCCTGTATTCAGCCCGGTATCCCCCTCGCCTACGCGCTTATGGTCCTGCGCGGTGCCGACCGACAGGATATCCTCACCGTCACACAGCACGAAAAGCGAGGCCTCCTCGCCCTCCATGAATTCCTCGATCACCACCTCGGCCCCGGCCCCGCCAAAAGCCCCGCCAAACATGTCGTTGATGGCCTCCAGCGCGGTCGCCTCGTCCATCGCCACGATCACGCCCTTGCCGGCGGCCAGACCATCGGCCTTGACCACAATCGGCGCGCCTTGTTCGCGGATATAGGCCTTGGCGGGCTCGGCCTCGGTAAAGCGCCCATAGGCTGCCGTCGGCGCGCCCGAGGCGTCGCAGATTTCCTTGGTAAAACTCTTTGATGCCTCCAACTGCGCCGCCGCAGCCGAGGGGCCAAAGACAAGAACACCCGCTTCGCTTAGGCGGTCGGCAACCCCAGCCGCCAAGGGGGCCTCGGGGCCGACAATCACGAAATCAATCGCGTTTTCCTCGGCAAAGCTGACCACAGCGCCGCCATTTTCGATGTCCAGAGCCGCGCAATCGGCAATCTGAGCAATTCCGGCATTGCCCGGCGCGACGATCAGACGGTCACACTTGGGGTTCTGCATCACCGCCCAGGCTAGGCTGTGTTCGCGTCCACCGCTCCCGAGAATGAGGATATTCATGACTGCTCTCCGATCTGCTTGGCCTCGCCTTCCGCGCGTTCTAAGCTGGGTGGGCATTTGACACAAGGCGCTGAAATGTCCGACCTGCTTGACGATCCCATTCCCGGCCAAAACACACCTGAATACAGTGTTTCCGACATTTCCGGCGAGGTAAAACGCACACTGGAAAGCACCTTTGGCCGAATCCGTGTGCGTGGTGAGGTCGGGCGCGTGTTCAAGGCGCGCTCGGGCCATCTTTACTATGATATCAAGGATGACCGGAACGTGCTGGCTTGCACCACATGGAAAGGTCAAATCTCGGGCCTGTCCGTGGTCCCCGAGGAAGGGTTGGAGGTCGTCGTCACCGGACGCCTGACCGCGTTCGGCGCGCAGTCGAAATACAACCTGAACGTCGATGAGGTCGCCGTCGCAGGCCAAGGCGCACTGATGGCGCTGCTGGAAAAGCGCAAGAAACAGCTAGAGGCCGAAGGGCTGTTTGCCCCTGAGCGTAAGAAACCCCTGCCCTATCTGCCGCAGATCATCGGCGTGGTGACATCCCCGTCCGGCGCGGTGATCCGCGATATCCTACACCGCCTGCGCGACCGGTTTCCGCGCAAGGTGCTGATCTGGCCCGTGGCCGTGCAAGGATCGAACTGCGCGCCCGAGGTTGCCAACGCGATCAACGGTTTCAACCAACTCACCCCCGGAGGCGCCCTGCCGCGCCCAGACCTGATCATCGTCGCCCGCGGCGGCGGGTCGATCGAGGACCTGTGGGGTTTCAACGAAGAGGCCGTCGCACGGGCGGCTGCGACTTCAGACATCCCACTAATCTCAGCCGTGGGGCACGAAACGGATACGACACTGATCGACTATGTCTCGGACCGTCGCGCGCCGACGCCCACCGCAGCCGCCGAACTGGCCGTGCCCGTGCGGATGGAACTGTTGGCCTGGACCGGCGAACAGGACGCGCGCCTGTCCCGCGCTGCGACCGACGCCGTGCAGCGCCGCAGCCAACGCCTGCGCGACCTGTCCCGGGCGTTACCGCGCCCCGACAGCCTGTTGAACACACCGCGTCAACGTCTTGATCTGATTGCCGATCGCCTGACCCCGGCTTTGGAACGTGGTGTTCAAGCGCGACGCATCAAAGTTGTGGAACTGTCGGCCCATCTGCGCCCCTCGACCCTGCGAAATCTGGTGTCCTCACGGCAGGAGTCGGTGCGCAACCTTTCATCCCGCCTGTCCTTGCGCCCTATTCAGCGCGACATTGACGCTCAACGGCAAACCCTGACCCGCTTGACCGAGCGTCTAAATACCGCCCAGACCACGCGTTTGGACCGGATGCGACAGACGTTAGAAGCCACGGACAGGCTTCGAGAAACACTCAGCTACAAGGCCACGTTGCAGCGGGGCTATGCCGTGGTGCGCGCCGAGGGCGAGGTGGTGACAACCCGGAAACAGGCGGCAAAACATACCGCGCTTGAGATCGAATTCGCCGACGGCATATTAGCGACGGGCATGTCGTCCACAGCAAAGTCACCAGCTAAGAAAACGCAGAAAAAAGCGCCACCCGATCAGGGCTCACTGTTCTAGGTCTGGCTCAAACGCCAACCTCGGGGCCGAGGCAGACCATCTCCTCATCGATATCTTCGGCCTCGTACAGCTCCGTCTGCTCGGGGTTGCCTTCAAACTGAGCAATCAAGCCGCTGCCGGATTCGACAAACACCCAGCATTGCGGGTCCAGCCGGTCTTCGTACAGAAAACAAATCTGGTCATTCTGCTCGTACCAGACGCCTTCCTTGCAATCTCCGTCCAGAAAGGACCAGATCACGCGTCGGTTGGGCAAATAACGTTCGACCCCGTAAACCTGCCCCTCAAAGCCGTAGAACAAGGTTTTACCCTGCGTATACGAGTCAAATTCAGCCCCCGAAAGCGCGGATTGCGCCCCCGCCATCTGCGCGGACATAGCCAGAAGAATCGCAACATGCCTGATCATGTCCGCATGATGTCAGATGCCAACCGGCAATGCCAATTACCAATCTGTCAGGTCAGGCTGCCTTAACGTCATGGGTTGAGTTGCGGACGCATTCCCGATGAAGCTGGACGAAAAAAGGGACACTTGAATGACAACTGCGCTGTTTCTGGTCGCTGCTGCCTGCGCGTTGGCCTATCTGCCCTTGGCGCCTCGCCCGGCCAGCAAACTTAGGTCGGTGCTGAAAACCGCCTCGGTCGCCTGCCTTGCCGTCATCGCCCTGCTGTCTGAGGCGCCACTCCTTTTGATCGCCGCACTGAGCCTCTGCGCCATCGGAGACGCGCTGTTGTCGCGCGAAACCGACGCAACGTTCATGGCAGGGATCGGTGCCTTTGCAGCCGGACACCTGGCCTATATCGCACTGTTTCTGTCGCATCCCAGCAGCGATACCAGCCTGATTTTAACTCACCCCGGCCTATTCTGGTCCCTGATCCTGCTGGGTATCGTCGCGGCAACTCTTCTGGCCCCACGTGCCGGGGATCTCAAACTACCAGTTCTGGGCTATATCCCGATCATTCTGGGCATGGGCGTCACCGTTTTGGCCCTGCCCGACACCGGCGCTTTGCGTTGGGCCCTGCCCGCAGCGATGGCCTTCATCGCCTCGGACCTGATCCTTGCGACCGAGAAATTCCTGCTGCCCGCCCATCACCCGGCCCTGCGGATGACGCCTTATCTGGTCTGGCCGCTATACTGGGGCGCACAGGCCGGTCTGTTGATCGCCTTTCTCTGACCCTTTGCAACTGCCGCAAATCCGCATTAGGTGAAAGGAACACCTGCGGAGACCAAAAATGGCGTTTTTCTCAAAGCTCAAGGACAAGCTGTTCAAATCCTCGTCCCGCCTCGAACAGGGGCTGGATGCAATCGTCGAAGATGGCGGAGAGGAAACGGCTGCACCCGAGCCCAGCCCACTTGAGCCTGCACCGCAAACTGAACCCGTCTCCGCACCGCCCGAACCTGAACGCACGCCACAACCGGTCGAAACCGCGCCACCTGAACCTGCCGCACAACCCGCGCCCGAACCAACCCAGCCCAAAGGCGTCTTGAGCCGCCTGTTCAACCGGTCCGAGTCCCAAACCGTTGTCCGTCGCACCCTGGACGATGACATGCTGGAACAGCTCGAAGAGCTGCTGATCGCCTCGGATATGGGCGTCGATACCGCCCTGCGTGTCACCTCGAACATGGCCGAGGGGCGCTTTGGACGCAAATTGTCTACGCAGGAAATCAAGCAGCTGCTGGCACAGGAAGTCGCCCGCGTAATGGAACCCGTGGCCAAGCCCATGCCGCTTTACCCCAAACGCCCGCAGGTCGTGCTGGTTGTGGGTGTTAACGGTTCGGGAAAAACCACCACCATCGGCAAGCTGGCCAGCCAGTTCAAAACCGCGGGGAAAAAAGTCGTCATCGCAGCAGGAGATACCTTCCGCGCCGCCGCCGTCGAACAATTGCAAGTCTGGGGCGACCGCGCAGGCGTCCCGGTTCTGACCGCCCCCGAAGGCTCGGACCCGGCGTCGCTGGCCTTTGACGCCCTGACCAAAGCGCGGAACGAAGGCGCAGACCTTCTGATGATCGACACCGCCGGCCGATTGCAAAACCGCGCCGACCTGATGGAGGAACTGGCAAAAATTGTCCGCGTCATTCGCAAGGTCGACGACAGCGCCCCTCACAACACCCTGCTGGTACTGGACGCCACCACCGGCCAGAACGCACTCAGCCAGGTCGAAACCTTCAGGAAATTGGCTGATGTATCCGGTCTGGTGATGACCAAGCTCGACGGCACCGCCAAAGGCGGGGTTCTGGTGGCGCTGGCGGATAAATTCGGTCTGCCCATCCACGCCATTGGCGTCGGAGAGCAAATCGACGACCTCGCCCCGTTCGACCCGGAAGAATTCGCCGCCGCCCTCACCGGCCTGCAAAGCTGATCCGCCGCTTCATCTGGCCAAAAATATCCTCGGGGGGCGTGGGGGGCAGACAGCCCCCCACTTCTCCGCCAAAACAAAGACCGAAATTTGAGCGACTGGCTGATCTCCCTTGAAGGCACCGAAGCGGGCCACAGGCTCGCCCTGGCGCTTGCGCTGTCAGCCGCTTTCCTGCACGCAGCCTTTGGCGCGCTGCAAAAAGGGCGCCACGATCCCTGGATGTCGCGCGGGGTGATTGACGCCTGCTATTGCCTTATGGCGGCCCCGTTTGCCCTCTTCGTCGTGCCTTGGCCCGAACCCTTTATGTGGCCCATATTCGCAGTCGTCTGGCTGATCCACATCCTCTACAAAATCCTTCAGGCCCTGGCCTACACCAAAGGCTCATACACAGTGGTTTACCCGGTCGTGCGCGGCACCGGTCCACTGTTCACCGTGATTGGCGCTTACCTGTTGTTTGACGAAACCTTCACCGGCACCCAATGGCTCGGTGTGGCTGTCCTGCTTTGCGGGATTTTCGGACTGGCCGCCTATAACTTCCGGTTTCTCGAAACCAACCGCGAAACACTTGGCGTCGCCCTGGCACTTGCCTTCGCCACCGGCTTGTTCGTCGCGCTCTATACCACCTATGACGCATATGGCATTCGTGCCACCGCCGATCCATTCACCTTCCTTGCATGGTTTTTCATGATCGACGGGGCGACGCTGCCCTTCTACGCCTTCCTCAGATGGCGCGCGATGATCCACCGCCCGACGCTCGGCCCCCTCATGCTGCGCGGGCTAGCGGGAGGTATCATTGCGCCTCTGTCCTTCGGTTCGATCATGCTCGCCACCCGTCTGGATAAAGTCGGCGAAGCAGCTGTCCTTCGTGAAACCTCAACCGTCTTCGCAGCGCTTATTGGCTGGCTGGTTTTGAAAGAAACCGTTGGCCCCAGACGCATCGCGCTGATGGCATTGATTGCACTCGGCGCCGTAATAGTTGAAATGGGCGGGTAAACAGCAGGGAACCGACATGACAGGCAAGAATGAGATCAACCCGTTTCTGAAACAGGTGCTGGAGCTTGGCCCGCCGCTGGCTTTCTTCTTCATCTATTTGCGCCTACGCGATGACAGTTTTCAGTTCGCAGGAACGGAATATTCCGGCTTTATCGTCGCGACGATCATCTTCGTTCCCCTCATGCTGGCTGCAATGGGTATCCTGTGGTTCCTGACCGGCAAGCTCAGTCGTATGCAGATCTTCACCGCTTTCATGGTGATCTTCTTCGGCGGCCTGACCGCATGGTTCAATGACGAGCGGTTCTTCAAAATGAAAACCACCCTGGTCTATGGCTTTTTCGCCCTGATCCTCGGCATTGGTCTGCTGCAAAAGAAATCCTACCTCGCCTATGTTTTGGACGAGATGCTGCCCATGCGCCACGAAGGTTGGATGATTCTGACACGCCGGCTGTGTGCCTGTTTCGCAGTGCTGGCCGTCGCCAATGAATTCGTCTGGCGCACCATGTCGACCGATCTGTGGGTCAAAATCGAAACCTTTGGTTTTCCAATCGCATTAATGGTCTTTCTCATGCTTCAGTTCAGCATGTTGCAGACCTATATGGACGATCCTGACCAGCAATAGGCCGTGGATTCCGTAAAACTACATAAAAACCTTGGCTAATCGCCCGTGCTGTGGAAAGTTGTGGCACCACTCACAACTGCCAGCCGGAGCACCACTTCCACATGACGGCCTTTCCCAATACCGGTTTTCTGGCCGAAGCATCCGACCGTCTGCGCGCGATGCTGTCGGCACAGGCGACCGAAATCTCGCTTGATGAAGGCGAGACTTTGTTTGAACAGGGCGATGAGGGCGATGCGCTCTACGCCATTCTCGCCGGTACGCTCGAAGTGTCCTTTCTGGCGATGAGCGGTCGCAAACTGTCGCTGACCCTGATGAAACCCGGCGAAGTTTTTGGTGAGATAGCGCTGTTCGACAGCGGTCCGCGTACAGCGACCATTGCCGCCGCCGAGCCTTCTCGCGTATTGCGGGTGCGGCGCGCAGATGTGATGAACCAAATCCGACAACACCCGGACTTGGCAGTCGATATGATCCGTCTGGCCGGTCTCAGGATGCGTTGGATGGGTTCCCAGTTGAACGAACAGGTTTTCCTGCCCATGCCGATCCGTCTGGCCCGCAAGCTGCTGCACCTGACCGACCTGCAAGAGGACCCCTCAAGCCGTCTGTCCCTCTCGCAAAGCGAGTTGGCCGAGTTTGTCGGCGCCACGCGCGAGGCTGTGTCGAAAACCATCTCGACCTGGAAGCGCGACAAGGTGGTCGAAGCATCGCGGGGCGGGTTGATGATCCACGACTTCGACGCGCTTCGGGAATTGGCGGATTCCGATCTTATCTGATCTGCTGTGACCTGCTTCACATACCTGTGTAGTCGTTAAGACTATCTTCATAACTGTTACCGTAGGAGGTCAGAGAATCATCCCCGATATCTGTCCACTGACCTCTCCCTGTATCAGAGTCGCACGCCTTCCCCGGTGTGCGGCTCTTCTCATTTCCGGTGTATGAAAAAAAGGCCGGGGTGCAGACCCCGGCCATTCTTGCAATCTGAAAGGCAGGTTATTCGCCCAGGCTAAGTGCTACAAAACGTGGATCGCCACCACGCCGTACCAGCAGCAACAGCGACTTGCGGCCCGCTTCGCGTGCTTCGTCCATGCGCGTCTCAAGATCCTGAATCGACGCGACCTTCTGCTGACCGGCTTCGGTGATCAGATCACCCGCCCGCAGGCCCTTGGCATAAGCTTCCGAGGCTTCATCCACATTTGTTACAACCAGTCCCTCAGCGTCAGCATCCAATTCCAGATCGGTGCGCAGCGTCTCAGTTAACGGTGAGATCGTCAGGCCCAGAATATCCGCGTCTTCCTCGACCGGAGCTTCCTCTGCAGGTTCTTCTTCACTCCCACCGGAACGCTCGGCATCCTCACGGCGGCCCAATGTCACCAGAACGGTCTGCGTGCCGCCATCACGGTGCACAACTACGCGGACAGATTTGCCCACCGTAGTTTCACCGACCTGCCGCACCAGACCGCGCGTGTCTTCAACCTCAACACCATCAAAGCTGAGAATCACATCGCCCGCCAGCAGGCCAGCCTCTTTGGCTGGGCCGTCCGGCACATCACTGATCAACGCACCGCCGGGCTTTTCCAGACCCATGGCTTCGGCCATATCCTCGGTCACGTCCTGAATGCGTACACCCAGCCAACCACGGCGGGTCTCACCAAACTCGCGCAGTTGATCCACGACCTTGATCACCACATTCGACGCCATCGAGAAACCAATCCCGATTGAGCCACCATTGGGCGACAGAATCGCTGTGTTCACACCAATGACCTCTCCATCCATATTGAACAGCGGCCCACCCGAGTTGCCCCGGTTGATCGCAGCATCGGTCTGGATGTAGTCGTCGTAGGACCCGCTCAGCGCACGATTGCGGGCCGAGACGATCCCGGCTGAAACCGAAAAGCCCTGACCCAGCGGGTTGCCCATCGCAATCACCCAATCGCCCACACGTGCCACATCACTATCGCCGAACTGCACATATTGCAGTGGCCCCGAGGCCTCGACCTTAAGCAGTGCGATATCGGTTTTCTCATCAGTGCCGATGACCTTTGCAGGCAGCTCTTTCTTGGGTTGACCGTCGCCGGGGAAAAATTCAACAAGGATTTCATCGGCTTCGGCAATCACGTGATTGTTCGTGACGATGAAACCATCCTCGGAAATCACAAAACCCGAACCCAGCGCGTTGCTGCGGCGCGGGCGGTTGTCGTCATCACCCTCTCGATCCTGAAACTCCCGAAAGAAATCTTCAAACGGAGAGCCCTCGGGCACAATGCCTTGCGGCCCGGATTGCCCTTCGATCAAGGTTGAAGTGGTGATGTTAACCACCGCCGGGCTGATCTTTTCAGCCAGAGGCGCAAGGCTTTCCCCGCGCGCCTGCGCGGCGACGGTTTGGGCCAGAACCAGAACCATCCCGGCAATGGCCAACCACATCAGCCGCATGAAACCAACAACCTCGTCCCGCCGGACGGAAATACTGCGCGCTTGTGCCTGCACTTGGGAACTCCTTGTCGTCACTACACGGTGGATCGCCCGCAGGCGGTCCTTCTTGACAACCAATGTAGTCGGTTTGGCCTAGCCCGCAACTGAGGATCGCGGGGAAATCACCGGCAAGTGAAAAGGCTGTATTAAAACCCGACCTGATACGCGGCCCAAAGCAGCACCAGACCCGAGACCACGCACAGCAATCCGGCCAGCCGCCGCGCCTGTTCGGGCAGGCTGCGCAACGCTTCCAACATGCGTTCAATAAGCGAAGGGGCCAGCGCATAGGCCAGCCCCTCGACAATCAGTACCAGCCCGAAGGCCAGAAGGATCATACCCATTACTGGGCTGCCTGCCCTGTAGGCGATTTGAGGTAGTTGAAGAACTCGGAATCCGGGCTCAGCACCATCGAACTGTTGCCACCGCCCAGCGCACGTTCATATGCCGACAGCGAGCGGTAGAATTCGAAGAACTCCGGGTCTTTGCCGAAGGCTTCGGCGAAGATCGCGTTTCGTTCGGCGTCAGCCTCACCGCGGATGATCTCGGCCTCACGGTTGGCGTCCGACACCAGTTCAACCACGGTCCGGTCGGCCTGCGCGCGCACACGCTGGGCAGCCTCGTTACCACGGGCACGTTCGTCGGTCGCTTCACGTTCTCGCTCGGCCTTCATCCGGTCGAAGGTCGCGTTCAGGTTGGCCTGCGGCAGGTCCGTCGCCTTCAGGCGTACGTCGATCACGTTCACGCCCAGCGCCCGCGCTTCGGCAATCGCGCTGTTGCGGATGCGCAGCATCAACGCTGCACGGTCGGAGCTCAGGATGTCACGGGACGAGACCGACCCCAGCACTTCCCGCGTTTCAGCGCGGAGGATACGGTCCAGTCGATCCTCTGCCACCGGAATGCCGCCGACACCGACCGCCTGACGGAACTGCTCCAGATCCGAAATCCGGTAGCGCGCGAAGGCATCGACCACCAAACGGCGATCGTCCAGAGGCGTCACTTCAAGCGGTTGCACGTCGATCGACAAGATACGGTCATCATAGCGCACAACTTCCTGAATCAGCGGGATTTTAAAGGCCAAACCAGGTTCTTCCTTAACGGAAACCACGCGTCCGAATTGCAGAACCAGCGCGCGTTCGCGTTCGTCTACGATGAAAATAGAGGACAGGATGCCCACTACCAACAAGACAACTGCACCTAGAATAATTGGTGATTTACGCATCAGTTGCTCTCCTGCCCAGAATTGCGGCGCAGTTCATTTAGCGGCAGGTACGGCACAACGCCCTGCCCCGAACCGGTCGAGTTTTCGTCCAGAATGATCTTGTCCACGTCACCCAAAACCTGCTCCATCCGTTCCAGATAGAGGCGCTTACGGGTCACATCGGGTGCTTTGGAATACTCTTCCAGAACTGCGCTAAAGCGGCTGGCCTCACCCATGGCGCTGTTGATCTGCTGGGCGCGATAGGCTTCAGCCTCTTCCAGCACCTGCGCGGCTTCACCGCGCGCTTCCGCCAACACGCGGTTGGCATAAGCGTCCGCCACATTTTGCAGACGGTCACGTTCCTGCGCCGCGGCCTGAACGTCGCGGAAGGCGGCGATCACGTCCTGCGGCGGGTCGGCCTTGTCGAAGTTCACACGGATGATGTTTACGCCGGAATCATAGCTGTCCATTGTCGATTGGATCAGCTCTTGCAGGCGTTCTGCGATCACACCACGGTCCCTGTTTAGGATCGGTGCCAGCTCACTTTGTGCGATAATCTCACGCATGGCCGATTCAGACACCGCACGGATCGTTTGACGCGCATCGCGCAAATTGAACAGGAACTTGGCAGGGTCGCTGATGTTCCAGACGACCTGATAGTCGATATCGACCACGTTTTCGTCCCCGGTCAGCATCAATCCATCGTCGCTGCCGCGTGCTCCACCCATGTCTTCGGTCTGTTCCCGAGTGACCGGGATAACCTCGGCGGTGACAAACGGCCAAGGGGCAAAGTTCAGGCCGGGATTTCCAACCGATGAGAACTCGCCCAGAAACAGTTCAACCGACTGTTCTTCGGGTTTGACGGTGTAAAAGCTGGCCGCACCCCACAGCACAGCACCAACGACGAGACCGATAAGCACGGTCCCCTTCGTAAACAGCGGACCACCGCCGCCGCCCTTGCCATTGCTTCCTCGGCCCGAACCGCCGCGACCGCCCATCAGGACGCGCAGCTGTTCCTGCCCCTTTTTTACCAGATCGTCGATCTCGGGGATCTGCGGGCCATCGCCTTCGGGTGGGCGTTGCCCGTTCCCGTTGTTACCCCGATTTCCTCCGCCGCCCGAGGAGCCTCCGCCCCCCCAGGGGCCACCGCTGTTGCCCGCCATATGTATCTTTTCCCTTGTGTTGGACCGTGTGATCACGGGTTCCCTTGTAACTTGTGTGCGCGAGGTTGCAAATCAAGCAGTGCGCACAGGTTGACGCATTGTCACCAGTTCTTCGGCCATGACCGGGTGAACGGCGACCGTGCGATCGAAATCTTCTTTGGTTGCGCCCATCTTTACGGCAATGCCCGCCAGCTGGATCATCTCACCCGCGCCCGGCGCGACTATGTGGCAACCCAGGACCTTGCGTGTCGCCTGAGAAACGATCAGCTTCATCATCACTTTGTCGGACCCGCCTGCAAACGCCTTTTGCATCGGTTTGAAAGAGGTCGCATAAACCTCAACCGGTTCCTGCGCGGCGGCCTCCTCCTCGCTCAGACCCACGGTGCCCATTTCGGGCTGCGTGAAAATGGCGGTGGGGATGAGGTCATGATCCACGGGCGTCGGGTTGCCCTTAAAGACGGTTTCCACAAAGGCCATGCCCTCGCGGATCGCAACCGGGGTCAGGTTTACACGATCAGTCACATCCCCGATGGCATAGATCGAGGGCACGCCGGTCTGGCTGTATTCATCCACGATGATCTCACCCTTGCGGCCACGTTCAACACCCACGGCCTCAAGCCCCAGATTGTCGGCATTGGGCGCGCGACCGGTGGCGTACATGACCACGTCGAACTGATCCTCGGTCCCGTCGGTGGCTTTGACACGGATCTTGTCGCCATCCTTGGCCATTTCAACCACATTGGTACCCAGGCGCACGTCGATCCCGTTTGCGCGCATTTCGTTGCAGATCAAATCGCGGGCCTCTTGGTCAAAGCCGCGAAGGATTTGTTCACCGCGATAGAATTGCGTGGTCTTGACGCCCAGCCCATTCATGATCCCTGCAAATTCGCTGGCGATATAGCCGCCGCCCACGATCAGGATGTTTTCGGGCAGTTTCGGCAGGTGGAAAATCTCGTTTGAAGTGATGGCGAGGTCTGATCCCGGAAAATCGGGCACAACCGGGCGACCGCCGGTGGCGATCAGGATATGCTTGGCGGTCTTGCGGGTGCCATCGGCCAGTTCAACCGTATGCGCATCCACCACGGTGGCCCGCTGGTCAAAGCTTTCCACGCCGTTGTTCTTCAGGATGTTGCGATAGATGCCTTCCAGCCGATCCAGTTCTGTTACCAGCTTGCCGTGGAACGTATTCCAGTCGAACGCGCCGGGCTGGATATCCCAACCGTAAGCCTGCGCGTCACCCACCATGCCCGAGAACTCACTGGCGAAAACCATCAGCTTTTTGGGCACACAGCCCCGGATAACGCAGGTTCCGCCATAGCGATCTTCCTCGGCCAGCGCCACCTTGGCCCCGTTTTCACCCGCCGCGACACGCGCGGCGCGGACTCCACCAGAGCCTCCGCCGATGACGAAAAGATCATAGTCAAAGCTCATCCCGAGTTCCTTTTTGTCAGGCCAAATTTCGTTGCTTATCTGGGGTCGATTGCTAAACTGCCAACCCTTGATGGGCCGAATTTTGCGAAGAAATCATTCGGATCAGTCCGCAATGTCCAAAAACAGGTTCTCATCGCTGTCGGCAGGTTGCTCTGTTTCGGTCGTGCCCTCATTGATATCCCTGATCTCGACCCTGCCATCGCCATGGCCAATCACCACCTTGTCGCAGATGTCGATGAACAACCCGTTTTCGACCACGCCGGGCACCTGATTCAGCACCAAAGCCAGCTGCCGGGCATTTCCGATACGGTGCAGATGCAGGTCAAGCACATGGTTGCCTTCATCCGTGACGAAGGGCACGTCCCCATCCATCCGCAAAGCAGTCGAAGTCCCCAGAACGTCCATCGTATCCAGAACCTCTTCGACCAGAGTGCGCGTGGTCTGCCAGCCAAAAGGAATGACCTCGAGCGGCAGGGGGAAAGCGCCAAGGGTCTCAACCTCTTTCCCGGCATCGGCGATGACCACCATCTGATCGCTGGCCGTCGCGACGATCTTTTCCTGCAAATGCGCGCCGCCGCCGCCCTTGATCAGGTTCATCTCCTGATCGAACTCATCCGCGCCGTCGATGGTCATGTCCAACCACCCCGCCTGATCCAAAGACACGACCTCGATCCCGACCTCACGCGCAAGCTGCGCAGTCCGGGTCGAGGTGGGAACGCCCTTGATCTTCAGGCCTTCCTCCTGCACCCGTTCGCCCAAACGGCGCACCATCCAGGCGGCGGTGGACCCGGTCCCCAGCCCCACGCGCATACCGTCCTGCACCAGATCGGCGGCCCGACGCGCGGCCACGTATTTTGCCCGGTCGATCGGTGACATTTCTGCGGTCATGGCGGTATCCCCCTGTCTTACTGAGGCAACGTATACGGAATGCCCGCGCCAACTGCGAGGGCGAATTGCAGAACCGCGCAGGCCAACACGTCGCGAAACTACGCGTTTCCGATTGGAAACGTCGCAATCGGGGCTTTAGGAAAATGATGTAAGGTATAGATAGATTTCATGACCGCGCCCTATCGCCTGCACTATGCCCCCGACAACGCCTCGCTGGTGATCCGGCTGGCACTGTCCGAGATGGGCCTGCCGTTCGAGACCGTGCTGGTGGATCGCGCCCGCAACGCGCAGGACAGCGCGGGTTATCGCGCGTTGAACCCGCACGGGCTGATCCCGGTGCTGGAAACGCCGCAGGGCCCGATTTTCGAAACAGCCGCCATTCTGCTGTGGCTGTCGGACACCCATGGGCAGCTGGCCCCCGCTGCCACCGATCCCGAGCGGGCCGCGTTTCTGAAATGGATGTTCTTTGCTTCGAACACGCTGCACGCAGATCTGCGCATTTTATTCTATGCCGAGAAATATATCGACGCGGCACAGGCCGACGCCCTGCGCGCAGGTATCCGCCCGCGCCTGCGGCATCACCTGAAATTGCTGGATGCGCTGGCCCAAAGCACTCCGAACTGGCTGCATCCTGACAGCCCGTCGGTTTTGACCTATTATTTGGCCTGCCAGATGCGCTGGATGGCGCTCTATCCTGCCAAGGCGGATCGCAGTTGGTATCAACTGGCTGATTCACCCCATTTGCAACGCATCGTGATGCAGTTGGAAGCCCGTCCCGCAACCCGCGCCGCCATCGCGGCCGAGGGGTTGGGCGCCACGCCCTTCACCGCCCCGACTTATGCTAACCCTCCAGAAGGCTCTGCTACCTGATATGTTCCTGTCTGTCTTCGATATGTTCAAAGTGGGCATCGGCCCGTCCTCGTCGCACACTATGGGGCCGATGGTGGCCGCCGCGCGGTTTTTGGACCAGATGCGCGCCTCTCCGTTCGAATTTTCGGGGCTGCGCGGGTCTTTGCACGGATCGCTGGCGTTCACCGGAGTCGGCCATGCCACCGACCGCGCCACCATTTTGGGCCTCGCCGGTTTCGTGCCCGACACCTATGACAATGAAAAGGCCGAGGCCGCGCTGGCCGCGATCAACGAAACGCATAGCGTCACGCCCGAGGGGCTGCCGACGCTGGAGTTCAATCCGAAGACTGATCTGGTCTTTGACTATGAACACAACCTTCCCGGCCACGCCAACGGCATGATCCTGATGGCCACAGATGCACAGGGCGATGTGATCCTGCGACAAGTCTATTACTCGATCGGCGGCGGCTTTGTTTTGACCGAAGAGGAACTGGCCGAGGGCAAGGCGACCGACGAAGGCGACCCGGTGCCCTTCCCCTTCAAATCCGCAGTCGAGATGCTTGACATGGCCAAAGCCAGTGGCAAAAGCATCGCCGAAATGAAGCGCGCCAACGAGATCGCGCGCGGGTGCGCGGACAGTTTCGCCAAGGGCACCGCGCGCCTGTGGCAAGTGATGAACGACTGTATCGAGCGTGGTCTGAACACCGATGGCATCCTGCCTGGTGGCCTGCATGTGCGCCGCCGCGCCAAGGGCATCCATGACGCGCTGCAAGCCGAGCGGGGCATGAACCTGAACGCCCCGCATACGATCAACGACTGGATGAGCGTCTACGCCATGGCCGTGAACGAGGAAAACGCCGCTGGGGGTCAGGTCGTCACCGCCCCAACCAATGGCGCGGCGGGCGTGCTGCCAGCGGTGCTGCGTTATTACCTGGATCACGTGCCAGGTGCCTCTGAAAGCCGCATTGAGGATTTTCTTCTGACTGCCGCCGCTATTGGCGGTCTGGTCAAGTTCAACGCCTCGATCTCGGGGGCCGAGGCCGGATGTCAGGCCGAGGTCGGCAGCGCTTCAGCCATGGCCGCCGCAGGTTTGTGCGCGGTGATGGGCGGTACGCCGGAACAGGTAGAAAACGCCGCTGAAATCGCGTTGGAGCATCACCTTGGCATGACCTGCGACCCGGTCGCCGGGCTGGTTCAGGTCCCCTGCATCGAGCGAAACGGGCTGGGGGCGATCAAGGCGGTTTCGGCCGCGTCTCTGGCGCTGCGTGGGGATGGGCATCACTTTGTCCCG
Source organism: Ruegeria sp. N8 (assembly GCF_056531325.1). Classification (NCBI taxonomy): domain Bacteria; kingdom Pseudomonadati; phylum Pseudomonadota; class Alphaproteobacteria; order Rhodobacterales; family Roseobacteraceae; genus Ruegeria; species Ruegeria sp. N8. Next base: position 255,264 of record NZ_JBQFLQ010000002.1, read on the forward strand.
CTGGACGCGGTGATCGAGACCATGCGCCAGACCGGGCACGATATGCACGAGAAATACAAGGAAACCTCGCTGGGCGGTTTGGCTGTGAACGTCCCGAACTGCTGAGACAGGCGCTTTCATCGGCGGCGCAAACCCCGTAGCGTGCCGCCTATGACTCAGGATCGTCCCGTTCTTGGCATCATGTTGATGCTTGGCTTTTGCGTCCTCGCCCCGGCGGGCGATGCGATGGCCAAGCTGTTGGGCGAGACGACCCCGGTGGCCATGCTGGTCTTTGTGCGCTTCGCTGTGCAGGCGCTGGTGCTTGTGCCGCTGGTTGCCCTGACTGGGCGGGTTTGGAGGATGACCGGGCGCGTGGTGCGGCTGACCTTGCTGCGTACCGTTCTGCACATCATCGGGATCAGCGCGATGTTCACCTCGCTGCAACATCTGCCACTGGCAGACGCGGTGGCCATCGCGTTTGTGATGCCCTTCATCATGCTGCTACTCGGCAAATACGTTCTAGGGGAAGAGGTTGGCCTGCGCCGCCTAATCGCCTGTATCGTCGGGTTTATCGGTACGCTATTGGTGATTCAGCCCAGCTTTGTACAAGTCGGCGCCGCAGCTTTGTTGCCGCTGGTGGTCGCCGTGGTCTTTTCGCTGTTCATGCTGGTCACACGGCACATTGCGAAAGAGACCGACCCGATCGCTCTGCAAGCCGTTTCCGGCACTATGGCCACGGTCTTGATGCTGCCGTTTCTGCTGATCGGAACCGCCGCAGGCGTGTGGGAGCTGTCACTGATCGCACCCACCGACGGCACCTATGCGCTTCTCTGGGCCATCGGCCTATTGGGCACCGTGGCGCATTTGTTCATGACGTGGTCCCTGCGCTATGCGCCCTCGGCCACACTGGCGCCGATGCAATATCTGGAAATCCCTGTCGCCACCCTGATCGGCTGGTTGATCTTCCATGACCTGCCCGACAGAATCGCAGCCATCGGGATCACCATCACCATCGCAGCCGGATTGTTCGTCATTCTGCGAGAGCGGGCCAGCGCCCGGTCTGCCCCGACAGAAACGCCTGCATGACCTGATCCAACGCATCCCGAGGCACCATCACAAGCAGCCCCGGCCCCTCCATCTCCAGCGTCACCTCGGATACGGCGCGGTTCGAGGTCCCGACCTGCCCATCCGGGGCCAGTTCCAACCCGTCAATCGGCCATTCCAGCCCCTGACTGCGCCCGGTTATGCGCCGCAATGGAAACAATGACACAGTCTGCCCCACCGCCAAAGGCAATGTGATCCGGGGTGGCGCGTGAAACACCACTTCCTGCGCGCCCAACAGGATACAGGGGCGATCCTGATGCCGAACCAGAGCGTTAAGCACCGCAAGCTGATGATCCAAACGCGCGCCTAGAAACCCAATACCCAGCGCCAGCGGCGTCGCCACATTGCGCAGAACCTTGTCGAAATCCGTGCTGTCCTGTTCACGAATAGGAAACAACCGATCCGTAGGAATCTGGGCCTTGTGATCTGTTGAAAGCGAATCAAAATCGCCAATCACCGCGTCAGGAATGACCCCCGCATCCAGCAATGGCGCAGCCCCTCCATCAGCTGCAACGCAGGTTTCGGCGCGAATCAGCGCCAGTTCGATGTCCTTTGGGTTGATTTCTCCGCCGCCGACTAGCGTTATTGGCCCATCACAGCGTACAATTCCCGTATTTTTTCTAAGATTGATCATTTTTCCCGGATTTGGACACATTGAAACCACAAAATGATAGGCTGATTGGCATAGTTCAGGGCCAATGGGTATGCCCATCGCCGGGCGGGTTGGCTCTCGTAGTTTGTAAAGGACGTGCGTCTGATGGTACAGAATAACAAGGTTTTGACCGTTTCATACGGAACCTTCTCATGCACTTTGGAAGGCTTTGACGATTCCTTCGAGACAATGAAGGCAATCGCAGAATATTTCCGCGACCTTGCCGCCGAGGATCGTTACTTCGGGTCAGAACCCCCGCAACCGGATGCCGAGATGCTGGCGCGCATCGCTCAGCGCGATGTCGCGCGCCGGGTGGAAGCCAGCCAGAATGACTCGGGCCTGCTGCTGCGTGCCACCGAACAACCCGCACCCGCCCCGATTGCCACCGCACCCACGCCCACCGCCGACCCTGAGCCTGTACCGTCTCAACCCGATCCGGTGGCTACCGAAGCGGACGAGGTCGAAGACGCGCCCACCCCCGCCGCCGACAGCATCGCCGCCAAACTGCAACGCATCCGCGCGGTCGTTTCCCATTCGGAAGAAAACACCGTCATCTATTCCGAGGATGAAGAAACGACCTTGATGAAGGCGGCGGCCGGACCGTCGGACGCTGTGGCCGCGGCATTCGAAGCTGGTTCGCTAAGCGCCGAGGATTTCGGCGAAGCGTCCGATACCGAACCGCAGGAATCCCCGGAAGAGGCCGTGGCCGCGATCGAAGAAGCCTTGGCCGAAGATGAGATTGTCGAAGATGCGCCTGAAGAAACTGAGCAGGTCTTCGACGATACCCTGAGCACCGAATTCGGTGAACCTGCAGAAGAAGTCCAAGCAGCCCCAACCGAAGTCTCTGATGGTGAGCCGGAAGAAGAAATTCAGCCTGCCGCGATGGTTGAAGAGGCCGAGGAAGCAGCGCAAGAAGACCTGACACCCGAAGCCGATGCCATGGAAGAAAACGATCCCGTCAACCTGCTGCAGGAGGACGAGGAAGCCATGGATATGCCGGAGGACGACACCACCCAAGAGGAAGGGGTGTTGACTGCCGACGATGAAGAAGACCTGCTGAGCGAGATTTCGAATGTCGAGGCTTTTCTTGCCCGACGCGCGGCGGACTCTGCCTCGGATACCGGAAGCCTGGACCAGGACGTTTCGCGTCTTATGGACAAAGCCGATGTCCAGATGGAGGACCCGGCAACCACAGATCAGCGCGAGACATACTCGCACCTGCGCGCTGCAGTGGCCGCGACCAAAGCCGAGCGCAAGGACAAGCCAAAAGCCGAAGAAACATCTGATCACAGCGTCTATCGTGATCTGACCGCATCGGTCAGCCCACGCCGGCCGGACATTCAGGTCACCGGCACGCGCCCGCAATCAGATAAGATGGCCCCGCTGAAACTGGTCGCCGAGCAGCGTATCGACGCGGATGCCCCTGAGGCAGCCCCCGTCACGCCGCGCCGCGTGTCTTCATCTGAGGATGCTCAGGCGGGCGAAGAAGGCGGCTTTGCCCTTTTCGCACAAGAACAGGGCGCCCAGTCCTTGCCCGACCTTCTGGAAGCCGCCGCATCCTATCTGTCATTTATCGAAGGTCAGGAGCAGTTCTCGCGTCCGCAATTGATGAACAAAATCCGGTCGCTCCAACAGGCGGATTTCAACCGCGAGGAAAGCCTGCGCTCATTCGGTCAGTTGCTGCGCGACGGCAAAATCGAAAAAGCCGGTGGTGGCCGGTTTGCAGCCTCAACGGATATCGGCTTCCGCCCCGACGACGACGAACGCGCCGCGGGCTGACCGCCAAAAAAACTAAAACCAGAAGGGCCAGAGAAATTCCTCTGGCCCTTTTTTTTGAGCACTAAACTGAAAGTACCTAGCGTCCTGCTATGCTGCACCGCAGAATTATGCTAGGTTTGAACCACTACGCCAGGCACTTTTCCCTCGGTTCAAACAGAGGTCGCGCCATGTATGAACTTCCGATTCGCCGTCTGAGGCCCTATGACAGGCCCAAAATCGAAAGCCACTTCAAATCATTGGATAGTGACGCACTGACATCGCGTTTCGGCGCGCCCGTCAGCACAGAATTCGTTGAAGCTTATCTTTCCGGTATCTTTGATGATGCGGCGTTGATTTTTGGGGCTTTCCCGGATTCACGACTGCGCGGCGTAGGGGAACTTCGGGCTGTTCCGGACAGCCTGAACTACGTAGCAGAGGTCGCGCTAACTGTTGAAACTGGCTGGCAAGACAGGGGCATTGGAGACGGGTTGCTCTCCCGCCTCCTTACCGCTGCACGCAATCGCGGGATCAACGAAGTCCACATGCTGTGCCTTGCCACCAACCAAAAGATGCGTCGTCTGGCAGCCAAGCACAAAGCAGAATTGAAACTAATCACAGGCCAGATCGAAGCAACACTGGCGACGCCATGGCCTTCACCCTTTAGCCTGGCTGAAGAAATCTCCGGAGAATACCATGCATTCGCCCGTGCAATTCTCAGTTGGCCTCGAAGGTGAGGTCGGTATTGGCGGTCAATCCTGTGGGTTATCCGGGTCGTCCTTGCCAACACCCTTAAACACAAATTTGAACGGCAAAGCCCAGAGCACGCCCAGAACCACATAGACCAGAAGTTCTAACCAAATCGGCGGTCGATCAAGCCAGTTCACGACCGTCACAACCGCCACGATATAGGCTGGCAGTCCCACCAGCAGCAGAACCAGAGACCATCTACGCCGCGCCTTATAGCTAAGGCCCGGCTTTTCCTCGCTGCTCATCAGTCAGCAAACGGGTCGGTCACCAGAATGGTGTCGTCCCGCTCCGGGCTGGTGGACAAAAGGGCCACAGGGCATTCGATCAGTTCCTCGACCCGGCGCACATACTTGATCGCATTGGCAGGCAAGTCCGCCCAGCTCCGCGCGCCTTCAGTGGATTCGCTCCAACCCGGCATGTCTTCGTAAATGGGCTTGCAACGCGCCTGCTGATCCGCAGCGGTGGGCAAGTAGTCCAGACGTTGGCCGTCCAGTTCGTACCCCACACAGATTTTCAAGGTCTCGAACCCGTCCAGAACGTCCAGTTTAGTTAGCGAGATGCCGTTCACACCACTGGTTGCACAGGTCTGACGCACTAGACAGGCATCAAACCAGCCACAGCGGCGCTTGCGCCCCGTGGTGGTGCCGAATTCATGGCCCCGCTCGCCCAAGCGCTGTCCGTCGGCATCATCCAGTTCGGTCGGGAACGGACCTTCGCCTACACGGGTCGTGTATGCTTTGACAATGCCCAGCACAAAATCGATCGAGCCCGGCCCGATGCCCACACCCGTTGCCGCCTGACCGGCAATCACGTTGGACGAGGTCACAAACGGATAGGTGCCGAAATCGATATCCAGCAAAGCCCCCTGTGCCCCTTCGAACAAAATGCGCTTACCGGCCTTGCGCTTATCGTTCAGCACTTTCCAGACCGGTGCGGCGAAGGGCAGGATCTCCGCCGCGACGTTTTTCAACTGCGCAATCAGCGCGTCGCGGTCAACCGGCTCGATCCCCAAGCCCTTACGCAGCGGATCATGATGCTGCAACGCCCGGTCGACGCGCGCCTCGAGCGTTGCCTCATCGGCCAAGTCAGCAACACGAACGGATCGGCGCCCCACCTTGTCCTCGTAAGCAGGACCGATCCCACGACCAGTGGTCCCAATCTTAGTGCCCTTGCTTGCGGCTTCCTCACGTGCCCGGTCAAGTTCACCATGAATTGGCAGGATCAAAGGCGTGTTCTCGGCGATCATCAGTGTCTCGGGCGAGATCTCAACACCCTGCGCGCGAATAGTCCCAATCTCCTTGAGCAGATGCCAAGGGTCCAGCACAACACCATTGCCGATCACACTCAGCTTGCCCCCGCGCACGACACCCGAAGGCAACGCGTGCAGCTTGTAGACCTCGCCATCGATAACCAGCGTATGACCGGCATTATGCCCACCCTGAAAACGCGCAATCACATCCGCCCGCTCACTGAGCCAATCGACGATCTTGCCTTTTCCTTCGTCACCCCACTGGGCGCCGACAACAACCACATTGGCCATAACAGGTCCTTTTGCGCTGAGTAATCAAACTCGGCTCGTATAGCGATGTGACAGCGACAGGGAAACCGATAATTCGCCGCAGCTTTAAACCGCGCTGCGCGCGGTGCCTCCGGCGGGGATATTTATAGCCAGATGAAGAGCGGATCCCCTGCTTCATCTGGCCAGAAATATCCCGGGGGAGTCGCCCGGAACGGGCGGCGGGGGCAGAGCCCCCTACCCGGTTGCCAATTTGACTGGCTGTCCGTGCGGCGTGGTCAGAAAAGCATTTTCCCAAGCTGCCGACATTTCGCCGATATCTTGCGCATCGGCCTCTCCGGCGTCTTCCAACAGGGTTTCAAGCGCGTCCAGCCACGCTCGAAAATAGTCGTCTCCGCCATCCAACTCTTTCGAAAGCCCCCGCCGCTTAAGTGTCGCGGAAAATCGGGTGGCCCAATCTGGCCATTCGAATCGGCCTGCTTCATTCAATGCGACAGTCACCGCGAAGACCTGTGCGTGCCAGGGCTCGGCGAAAACGGGTTCGGGCGCTGTGTGTGCGACGCAGTCGGTCATGCGGGCTCCAGATAGCTTTGCCAGAGATCCAGTACGACCTCGTCCTTTGGGTTTTCCGGGTTTGCCCAAAGTTCTGATGCCGTGAAGGCCACCGCGTAGAGGGGTTCGGGCGCTTCCCCTAATCCATGCGCGTTGGAATCAGGTAGAACATGTGTCCCATGGAGGCGCAATATCCACCCTTGCGCACCGGCCGCGTAAATTGGCAGCCGAGTATGCCCACCGTCGATCAGGCGGTTGGCGGATGGGTGCGCCGTGCGAACGGCCTGTCCCGGCTGGAAACGCATAGCAACCTTGGACGGGCGGTCCGCAGGGCCGCCCTTGGCCAGCGCAGCGCTGACGTTCTCTGCTTTCAGGGCTCGCGACGCCAACGGATGGGGGGTGTCACCGTTCCCGCCTTTTAGGTCCTCCAACGTCAGGACACCCCGTTCAATCAAGAGGTCGGCCAAGCCCGAAATCCATTTCTCGTAGTAGGAAAACCGTGTGTAGTCCTTTGGTGACAGACGTTCGCGCGCATGGCGCGAGATGTCGATATTCCATTGCCCCAGGAAGCCAGCGGCCAAAGTTACGGCCAGAGCACGCCCATGCCATTCCTGCGGGAAAACTGGAGCATCTTCCGCCTCGGGGATAACTGAGCCATCCCCGAACCGCCCGCCCATATCGTGAACGCGGGTCATGAGGGCACCTTGGGAAGACCGGTGCCGATCATGCTGTCGCGGGTAACAAGGGCGGTCAGTTCGTCCTCGGACAGACTTTCTGTGCCTTCGGGACGCATCGGCAGAACCAGATACCGAATCTCAGCCGTTGAGTCCCAGACGCGAATGGCGGTGTCTTTGGGCAGAGACACGCCGAAATCAGCCAGAACCTTGCGCGGTTCACGCACGGCGCGGGCGCGGTAAGCATCGGATTTGTACCAGCCCGGCGGAATACCCAGCAGCGGCCACGGATAGCAACTGCACAGGGTACATACGACCATATTGTGCAGCTCGGGCGTGTTTTCCAAGACCACGATGTGTTCGCCCTGCCGCCCGTAAAACCCCAGATCGGCGACGACGGGCGTTGCATCCTCCAGCAAGGCGCGCTTGAACTCGGGGTCCGCCCAAGCCTTGGCGACAACGCGCGCGCCGTTCTGAGGGCCGATCTTGTTCTGATAGGTGTCGATGATTTCATCCAAAGCCGCCGGGTCGATCAGACCCTTACGGGTCAGAATCGTCTCCAGCGCCTTGACTCGAAGCGCAGGTTCCGGCGGCAACAGCGCGTGCGGGTGGTCGTGATCGTCATGTGGCATGGCCGCAGGTTGCGTCACGATCCGCCAGTCTGTCCAGTCCCTTTGACGTGATATCACACATCACCAGAGGTGATGGAAACTCGTGTCTTGCCCCCGGACCCAAACTTGCATAAGTACCACGCGATACACGCCACGCTGTACAGGACCACCATGGAAAACGTCGTTCTCATCATCCATCTTCTTCTGGCTTTGGGCCTGATAGCCGTCGTCCTGATGCAGCGGTCTGAAGGCGGTGGCCTTGGCATGGGTGGCGGTGGCGGTGGCGCCATGACCGGACGCGCTGCCGCAACTGCGCTGAGCAAGGTCACATGGATTCTGGCGGCGTGCTTTATCGTCACCTCGATCACGCTGACGATCATTGCGGCGCAGAAATCCTCGGGCAGCTCAGTCATTGACCGTTTGGGCGTCCCTGCCCCGGCCGCAACCGAAGAAAGCGCACCGGCGGTTCCGTCGGCGGATGATCTGCTGCCTCCGGCGCAGGGCGACAATGCGCCGCTGATCCCGCAAGCGGATTAAGCCACAAAACCTAGAAATCTGACAGAGAACTGCAACAGCATCTTGCGGTTCTCTTGCGCTATGGGCGCGAATCCTTTATATGTGAAGTCCCGTGATGCAGCGGTTTTTCGTAAACCGTCGGGCAGCTGATTTTGACGTCTCACGGGAGCTAGCCGAAAAACATGGCGCGTTTTATTTTCATCACCGGTGGTGTGGTTTCGTCCTTGGGCAAAGGGCTGGCTTCGGCAGCTTTGGGCGCTTTGTTGCAGGCGCGGGGCTACTCGGTTCGCCTGCGCAAGCTGGATCCCTATCTGAACGTTGACCCCGGCACGATGTCGCCATTTGAACATGGCGAAGTGTTCGTCACCGATGACGGGGCCGAAACCGATCTGGACCTTGGCCACTATGAACGGTTCACCGGTGTAGCTGCCCGTAAGACCGACTCGGTCAGTTCCGGGCGGATTTACTCCAACGTGTTGGAGAAAGAGCGCCGCGGCGATTACCTTGGCAAGACCATTCAGGTGATCCCGCACGTCACCAATGAGATCAAGGATTTCATCGCCATTGGAGAGGATGAGGTCGATTTCATGCTGTGCGAAATCGGCGGCACCGTGGGCGATATCGAGGGCCTGCCCTTCTTTGAGGCCATTCGTCAGTTCAGTCAGGACAAGCCGCGCGGTCAGTGCATGTTTATGCACCTGACACTGCTGCCCTACATCAAAGCGTCGGGCGAGTTGAAAACCAAGCCGACCCAACACTCGGTCAAGGAACTGCGCTCCATCGGTCTGGCGCCGGATATTCTGGTCTGCCGTTCTGAGGGCCCGATTCCGAAGAAAGAACGTGAAAAGCTGGCCCTGTTCTGCAACGTCCGCCCGGACAGCGTGATCGCGGCGCAGGACCTCAGCACCATCTATGACGCTCCGCTGGCCTATCACCGCGAAGGTCTGGATCAGGCTGTTCTGGACGCGTTCCAGATCAGCCCGGCCCCCAAACCCGATCTGGCCAAATGGGAAGATGTCAGCGACCGCATCCACAACGCCGAAGGCGAGGTCAAAGTCGCCATCGTCGGCAAATACACCCAGTTGGAAGACGCCTATAAATCAATCGCCGAGGCGCTGACCCATGGCGGCATGGCGAACCGTGTCCGCGTAAAGGTCGAGTGGGTCGATGCCGAGGTCTTCGACACCGAAGACGCCGCCCCGCATCTAGAGGGCTTCCACGCAATCCTCGTCCCAGGCGGCTTTGGTGAGCGCGGCACCGAGGGCAAGATCAAGGCGGCCCAATATGCCCGCGAACATAAGGTGCCTTACCTGGGCATTTGTCTGGGCATGCAGATGGCTGTGATCGAGGCCGCCCGCAACGCAGCAGGCATCACCGAGGCCGGGTCCGAAGAATTCGACCACGAGGCCGGGAAAAAGCGTTTTGAACCCGTGGTGTACCACCTGAAAGAATGGGTGCAGGGCAACCACAAGGTCGAACGCAAAGTTGGCGACGACAAGGGCGGCACCATGCGTCTGGGCGCTTATGATGCGGTTCTGGCGGATGGGTCCAAGGTGGCCGAGGTTTATGGCGGCTCAAATATCGAAGAACGTCACCGTCACCGCTATGAAGTCGACATCAAATATCGGGATAAGCTAGAAAAAGCGGGCCTGAAATTCTCGGGCATGTCACCCGATGGCCGTCTGCCCGAGATTGTCGAATGGTCCGATCATCCATGGTTCATCGGGGTTCAATACCACCCCGAGCTCAAATCCAAACCGTTTGAGCCCCACCCTCTGTTCCGCGACTTCGTACGCGCTGCGAAAGAGACGTCGCGTCTGGTCTAAGTCACCTCAAAGTGAGGGGCGCTTTCGATTTTTCTGTTCGAAACGCCTTATTGCAGGGTTAACTGTCTTCAAATTTCAAGACAGGAGCCCTGCCATGACCGATCAAACCACCCGCGCCAAGACCTTTGCCGCCCTGCATCAAAAGGGCAATCCGGTGATCCTCTACAATATCTGGGACGCGGGCAGCGCCAAGGCCGTGCAGGACGCCGGGGCCAAAGCCTTGGCCACGGGCAGCGCACCAGTTGCGATGGCGCAGGGTTTCGGGGACGGTCAGAACATTCCCATGGATTATGTGTTGGACAACGCTCGGCGCATCATCGGTGCGGTGGACCTTCCGGTGACGCTGGATTTCGAAGGGGCTTATGCCACGGATGCGCAGGGCATTTCGGACAACGTGCAGCGCGCGCTGGAAACCGGGGTCATCGGGTTCAATTTCGAGGATCAGATCGTCGGGACCAAGGACCTGTTTGACATCGAAACGCAGGCGACCCGCGTGGCCGCGATGCGCGCGGGTTGTGATGCCGCCAGTATCCCAGCCTTTGTCAACGCGCGGACCGATATCTTCCTTAAGGCGCAGCCGGACACCCACGACGACGCCAAGCTGGATGATGCCATCGCCCGCGCCAAAGCCTATGCTGATGCAGGTGCCAGCGGGTTCTTTGCCCCCGGTTTAAAGGATGAAGCAATGATCGGTCGCCTGTGTGAGGCCACGGATCTGCCGGTGAACATCATCGCCCTGCCCGGCACTCCCGACACCGCAACTTTGGCCAAGCTGGGGGTTGCGCGGATCAGCTATGGCCCTGTGCCCTATCGCAAAATGGTGGCGTGGCTACAGGAACAGGCCGCAGCAGCCTTGGGCTGACGCCCCGCCACGCAGGGCGACGCCCGGCAAAGAAATGTCAATTTGAGGCTATGGCCTGTAGTCCGTGCTTGGCGGACTACAAAATATGGAATATCCTCACGCTATGTTGAAAAAGTTCTTTCAGGCCTTTCGCCCGCCCCAACACGATGCCCTGCCCGACCCCGATGCCGAATTGGCCCTTGGGGCTCTGATGGTGCGGGTCGCGCAAGCGGACCGGGACTATAAACTGGAAGAGATCAGCCTGATCGACCGCATTCTTGCGCGGCTCTATCAGCATAACGCGATCGAGGCCGCCAAGGTTCGCGCCACCTGCGAAAAGCTACACGCTGCTGCGCCAGAAACCGACACGTTCGGCAAGCTGATCCGCGAAACCACAGATCTGCACGAACGCCTCGCCGCGCTTGACGCCTTGTGGGAAGTCGTGTTGGCCGACGGAAAGTCAGATGAGGGAGAGATGAAAATCGTGGAAGAGGCCCGTATTTCGATGGGGCTCAGCTATAATGACAGCCAGACAGCCCGCGAACGGGTGCAAAGGCGCTTGGAAGAGGCTTAGGCCCAATCTATATCTGACCCATGTTCAGTGATTTCTTGTCCCGGCTCACGCAGCCCCAGCCCGACCCACTTGTCGATGATGATGCCCGCCTTGCCCTAACGGCGCTGCTGGTGCGCATCGCGCGGTCTGACAATGACTATGCCGACAGCGAAATGGCGCGAATCGACCGAATTTCCGCCGAACGCTATGGCCTGTCCCCGTTCGAGGCGGCCGGTCTGCGCGCCCGCGCCGAAGATCTTGAGTCCGAGGCCCCCGATACCGTGCGCTTTACCCGCGCCATCAAAGAAGCCGTGGCCTATGACGATCGTCTGGCCGTCGTACAGGCGCTCTGGTCTGTAGCGCTGGCTGATGGGCACCGCACCGGCGAGGAGGACTCGCTGCTACGACTTGTGGTTAGCTTGCTTGGCGTCAGCGATGTGGATTCTGCGCTGGCCAGACAAAAGGCCGCCAAGTCGTGATTGCGATGCTGGGCATGTACGACATGCCCGGCCTGCGGCCTGCCCACGACCGCTTTTGGACCTTGATCCGAGACAATCTGGGCTATGGACCTGTCGAACTGACCCGCGATGTCGACGCATGGGAGGTTTGGCAAAGCCCTGACCTGTTGTTCGCGCAGACCTGCGGAATGCCCTATCGCACCCATTTGCAAGATCAGGTGCAACTGGTAGGAACACCGGATCATGGGCTTTCGGGATGCCCACCGGGCCACTATCGTTCGGTTTTTGTGGCGCGAACTCAGGACCCGCGCGACTTGACCGAGCTATCACGTGGTGTTTTTGCCTATAATGAGCCGCTTTCTCAGTCTGGATGGACCGGACCTTTGGTACACCTGGAGGCTTTGGGCCTACGCCCGATGTCTGCTTTGGAAACAGGCGCACATGCCAACTCAGCGCGCGCTGTTGCCGACGGTCTGGCCGATTTCGCAGCGCTGGATGCGCTAACCTGGTTGATGCTGAAGGAACACACCAAGCTGGGAACCGCATTGCGGGATGTCGAGGCAACAGCTCCCACTCCGGCGCTGCCTTATATCACATCGGGCACTCAAGATGCGGCCGCCATAACTCAAGCTGTTCGGCGTGCGATCAACGCCTTATCCCCGCGCGACCGCAATGCATTGCACCTTTTGGATCTGATAGAGATACCGGCCCGCGACTATCTAGCCATCCCCAACCCTTCGCAGGATGCTGCCAAGCTGCTCAATCCCTGATCGATTCGACCAGAACGTCTGGTCAATTTGACGGTTTCGGACCTCATATATGTCATTTGCGCATTGCATTAGGCTGATTTTTAAGCCCTAGTACCGCACCAACACCAATAACACTCAGGTCGCCCGTGACAGATTCCACTCCGGTCATCGAGATCAAGAACCTACACAAAAGCTTCGGCAATCTTGAGGTGCTGAAAGGGGTGGATATTACGGCCAGACGCGGCGATGTCGTATCGCTGATCGGCTCATCCGGGTCCGGAAAATCTACACTACTGCGCTGCTGCAACCTGTTGGAAGACAGCCAACAGGGCGAAATCCTGTTCAAGGGAGAACCGGTTCAGTGGAGCGGTTCGGGCCACAACCGCCGCCCCGCCGACCCCAAACAGGTCCTGCGCATCCGCACCAATCTGTCGATGGTGTTTCAGCAATTCAACTTGTGGTCCCATATGACCATCTTGCAAAACGTGATGGAGGCCCCCGTCACCGTTTTGGGCCGCGACAAGGCCGAAGTTGAGGACAGCGCCCGAAAATACCTGGAAAAAGTGGGCATTGGCGACAAATGTGATGTCTACCCGGCGCAGCTTTCGGGCGGGCAGCAGCAACGCGCCGCCATTGCACGCGGGCTGTGCATGGAGCCCGAGGCCCTGCTGTTTGACGAGCCCACCTCGGCGCTGGACCCCGAACTGGAACAGGAAGTGATTAAGGTGATCAAGGATCTGGCAGCCGAAGGCCGCACAATGATCATCGTGACCCACGACATGAAGATGGCTGCTGATATCTCAAGCCATGTCGTCTTTCTGCATCAGGGCCTCATCGAAGAAGAAGGCCTGCCGGAAGATATCTTCACCACCCCTGAATCCGAACGGCTTCAGGGCTTTCTATCCGCCACTATGGCGGCATAAATTCAGGACAGAACTAAACTGGGGAGTAACCAATGAAAAAACTGATTCTGACCACTGCGGCCTTGGCGCTGAGCGCCGGCATGGCCATGGCGGACACCGTTCGTCTGGGCACCGAAGGCGCCTATGCGCCGTGGAACTTCGTCAACGACGCTGGCGAAATCGACGGGTTCGAGCGTGAACTGGGCGATGAGCTGTGCAAACGCGCAGGTCTGGAATGCGAGTGGGTCAAGAATGACTGGGATTCGATCATTCCGAACCTCGTCTCGGGCAACTACGACGCAATCATCGCCGGCATGTCGATCACCGATGAGCGTGACGAAGTCATCGACTTTACCCAGAACTACACGCCGCCGGATCCGTCGGCCTATATCGCCATGTCTGATGGCGTGGACCTGGCTGGTGGTGTGATCGCCGCCCAGACCGGCACGATTCAGGCGGGTTATGTGGCCGATTCCGGTGCAACTCTGGTTGAGTTCGCCAGCCCCGAGGAAACCATTGCTGCTGTGCGCAACGGCGAAGCGGATGCAGTCCTTGCTGACCGGTCGTTCCTGGCACCCTTTACCGAAGATGGCTCGGGCCTGCTTTTTGTGGGTGACGACGTTCCGCTGGGCGGCGGTGTCGGAATGGGTATCCGCGAATCCGATGGTGAGCTGAAAGAGAAGTTCAACGCGGCCATCCAGTCCATGAAGGACGATGGCAGCCTGAACGCGCTGATCACTAAGTGGGAAGTGTCCTCGACCTTCTGATAAACTCTGCGGCGCGCCTTACTTAGGGCGCGCCGCCTCAGAGCCCTTGCAAGTCAAAGAGGCCCGCCATTTTCTCGTTCTGCACCGATCCCGAAACACTCGGCACGTTCCGTTGGTTTGCCTGTTACCTGACCAACGGTGTGCATTGGCTGTTTTATCTATCCTTCTTCAAGGTCCTGCTGCTGCTGGCGATCACCGCCCCGGTTGCATTGGGGTTCGGCTTTCTGGGGGCCATGGCCGCGCGGTCACATTTTCCACCGCTTGCCATGTTGGGCAAAGGCTATATCGCCATCGTTCGCGGTGTGCCGGATATCGCGTTCTTCATGTTCTTCGTGATAGCGCTGGATCAGGCATTCGAATGGACGCGCCACAAGATTCTTTGCCCCGAATGGACTGACCCCGTTCGACAGGGCAATGATTTCATCGTTTGTCAGGCCGCCAAACTGCCGCTTGGAACTGCACCCGAATGGGTTCACGAGACCTATGGCTTTTTCCTGGCCGTTATTACTTTTTCAATCGTGTTTGGCGCATTTGCCGCCAATGTTCTGTTTGGCGGCATGCGCGCCGTCCCGCATGCGCAACTGGAAACCGCCGAAGCTTACGGTATGACCCGCCGCCAGACATTCTGGCGCATTCTGGTACCACAGATGTGGGTCTACGCCCTGCCCGGCCTGTCTAACCTTTGGATGGTGCTGATCAAGGCCACACCGTTGCTGTTCCTGCTGGGCATCGAAGACATCGTCTATTGGGCCCGCGAACTGGGGTCGTTCAAAAACCCGAAATTCACCCAATACCCGCACGGCGACTGGCGTATGTGGTACTTCCTTGCTCTGCTCGTGTTTTACCTGGGCATGACCCGCGTCTCGGAAATCGGCCTTGAACGGTTGATGCGTCGCCTGTCGCACGGACAAGCCACCGCAGGCGGAGAGCTTCTGCGCAAGGAGACCACCGCATGAGCTGCATCCAGACCATCCAGGACTATGCGCTTCGCTCGGTCGGCATCGGTGAACGCCTTCTGCCGCGCAATGATTTTACACTATGCGAGCAATTCACCCTGATCGGTTCGGGCATGATCTGGAATATTTATTTCGGGATCATGGCGCTGGCGACCGGGTTCTTTCTGGCTACAGCGCTGGCCGTTGGCAAAGCGTCAAGCAAGAAATGGCTGCGCAAACCGTCCGAGTGGTTCATTTTCCTGTTCCGGGGATCTCCTCTGTTCATCCAGTTTTTCTTTGCCTACTTCTTCTTCCTGTCCCTCAAGCAGAGTTTTCCCTTCTTCGACGCACTGACCTCTGCCTGGCTGGGAGCGTTGATCGTGTTGTTCTGCAACACCGCCGCATATTCAGGCGAGATCTTCTATGGTGCCCTACGCTCGATCCCCAAGGGCGATATTGAGGCTGCAGACGCCTATGGAATGACCGGCTGGTCGCGGTTTCGCCGTATCATTTGGCCGACCATGCTGCGGCTTGCCTGGCCTGCCTACACAAATGAGGCAATCTTTTTGTTCCACGCCACCACGCTGGTCTTCTTCTCGGCCTTCCCAGTCTGGCAACAACGGGGCGATGCGCTTTATTACGCGGGCTATTTCGCGGACAAGACGTTCAATCCGTTCATCCCCTACCCTATTCTGGCCTTCTATTTCATTCTGCTGACTCTAGTGGTGATCTGGGGCTTTGGGCTGGTGAACAAACACCTAAACCGGCACCTGCCCGTGGCCAAACGCAGCAAGATGAAGTTGAGACTAAATCTGGCCCGCTGAGACACAGCATTCCTGTCGCAGGCTTTGATGCGGTTCTGGCAGTGGTCCCGAAAGCACGCCACCGCAGAGCGGCCCCGCAGCTTCGCCGGCCAACACCCCAAGGCGTTTCTTCGTGAAGCTCAGAACTTGGAATTTTGATACCACCAAGCCCTTCCGCAGCCTTTGCACCTGTGCTGCCCTGGCGCTTTTCATCTCGGCTCCGTTAACAGCGGCGCTGATGCTGGTATCGTCCATTCCGTTCCTCGTCGGCGAGTCTCAGGCCGGCCCGGTTGTCACACTAGCCTATGTCGGGCTGTCGTTTCTAATGGCAGCTTTTACCCTGCCTTTCATGTTGCCGCTGATATTCTCACTGGTGCCATTCACGGCTCTGTTCCCTCTGGCGGGCGCGGCCCTGTCCTTTCCTTTGATCCGACACGGCCGGATCAAGAAACAGCCCCTCCTGTGGATCTGGGTTGCGCTTTGGCTGATCACCTTCTTTGCAGGAATTCTGTCTGGTAAGATCTCGGTCTAAGGAAAAATCGCCGCCGCGAACAGCAATGCACATGCATTCAGCCGGACAAGCAGCCTTGTAATTATTCAACCGATGATGAGGGAGATGGTACCGCCTCCCTGGCTTGAACAGGGGACCTCTGGATCCACAATCCAGCGCTCTAACCAACTGAGCTAAGGCGGCACTCGTGAGGGGCGATGTACCGAACGCGCCGAGGGAATGCAAGAGGATTAAAGCCGAATTTCCCAGCTTTGTTCGACAAGATCGACCCCGAAAGAATGCACCGGTTTGCTACCCGTCAATTGCCATCCCGTCGCCTGATACAGCGCGCAAGCGGCACGGTGACTTTCGTGGGTCCATAGCGACATTTTCTCAAACCCAGTGTCGCGGGCGTGGTCCATACAGGTATGCAGCAAGCGCTTACCCAAACCTTTTCCGCGCGCCTCGGGCACTAGAAAGAACAGGCGCAGTTTTGCAGTGATCTCATCCAGTCGCACGCAGAAGATACTCCCCAGAGGAACGCCTGCCCGCTCCGCGATCCAACCGCGATCACAGGACGGGTCATGGGTTGCCACAAACTCTTCCAGTATATGCTGCACAAGGCGCGCAAAGCTTTTGTCGAACCCTTCATCGCGCTCGTAAAGAAGGCCGTGCTGCGCGACCAGCCACGGAACGTCTGATGGGTGAAAAAGTCTGATCACCGTGTCGTTCATTCCTCATCTGACCCGATCAGCGGCTTGATTCTCAAGTCTTTGCGCGCTAGCACAAACGCTCATCCCCGGAGGCGCAAATGGGTATCAACACCGAACGTGACATTCAGGCCAACCTGCAAATCGGCCCGACCGACCAAGGCATGGTGCGCCTGTTCATCGAGGCTGATGGCGTCGAGATTCCGATGGATTTCGAACCCGACGAGGCTGAAGAAATCGCCGAAGAGATCCGCGCTGCCGCGCAAGCCGCGCTGGCGGTGAAAGGCTAACGCGCTAAAGCCTTGGGTCTCGCAATGCGTGCAGCCTTCGGGCGGCATCGGTTGCAAATTTCTGGATCATCTTCTTCCGGCGCGCCGGAGCCAGCTTATCCTCTGGGGCCATGCGCACGATCTCGGCGTCATAGGCGTCGGCGATGATCAGACCAGTCTCGGCAGGCAACAGCTCGGTCGGGAACTCGGTATCCA
Organism: Ruegeria sp. N8; assembly: GCF_056531325.1. Classification (NCBI taxonomy): domain Bacteria; kingdom Pseudomonadati; phylum Pseudomonadota; class Alphaproteobacteria; order Rhodobacterales; family Roseobacteraceae; genus Ruegeria; species Ruegeria sp. N8. The sequence continues at coordinate 272,892 of NZ_JBQFLQ010000002.1, forward strand.
CGGCCCAGAAGAATCGGTCACACCACTCCAAATAGCCCTGCCACTTGGAATCCGATTGGTAATCCGCCCGGCTGGATTTGCATTCTACCACCCACAGCTCGCCCTTCGGGCCCAGCCCCATAACGTCCACCCGAAGCCCGCGCGCCGGCACGAATTCCTCAACAGAAACAAAACCATGCGCGCTGAGATGGCGCGCCACGCCGCGTGCTAGCTTCTGGCCGGGTTGTAGATCCAATGTCATTGGGAAAATGTGAACAATTCGTGAACAAATTGCAAGGGTGAGATTGCTGTTGACATGATACCATATGGTATCAAATAAATATGAAACCTAATGGTATCGGATATGAGGAAACGGATGCCTGACCAAATCCAAAACGCGTTTCGCGCGCTTGCGGACCCCACGCGCCGGGACATCGTTCAGATGCTTGCATCGCAGGATATGACAATCGCGCAACTGACAGATTGCTTCGACATGACCCGAGCGGCCGTCAAAAAACACCTGACCGTGTTGTCGGACGGAGGCCTCATCCAGGTCGAAGCTCGGGGGCGAGAACGCATCAACCGTCTTGAACCCCAGGGAATGGCCCCTGTTCTGGATTGGTTGAGCTTCTTTGATCAGTTCTGGGACGAGCGCCTGCGTAACTTGAAAGAAGCCATTGAGAGGAAAGAGACATGACCAAGGCAGTTTTGCAAAAGACCATCTTCCTGCGCGCTGAGCCGGACACTGTCTGGGCCTATCTGACCGAACCGGAACGCCTTGCCGAATGGTTTCACAAGCCCGAACGCCCACTGGCAGCAGGACAAAAGCTTGAGATGTTCGGAACCACAAGCGGCGATCTGTTGATCTGGGGAGAGGTGCGCGAGGCGCGCAAGCCGCAGTATCTTGAATATACCTTCACGGTAAAACCGATGGGAGACGCTGTCAGCGTGGTCAAATGGACGTTGGAGCCCGTAGACGGCGGCACGCGATTGTCCTTGAAGCACGAAGGCCTGCCGCAGGGCGCCCAGGCTTTCGGCCTGATTCTGGCGCTGGATAACGGGTGGGACGAGCATTTCGGCAAGATGCGCAAAGCCCTACACGAGACTGTTGACGCTTAACCCCTTGTGCCAGCCCGTAAGACGCCCTAACTAAGCGCTTGGCGGGTTCTGCCCTTCTTGTGACTGGTAGCATTCTGGTGGCCTTAAGCAATTCCGAGGGGGCTGGCTCTGTTCAGGTCCTGGCCTGATTACCTGGCGCCCACCTGTACATACAGGTCCTCGGGAATCACACCGCACGGTTGACTGGTGGTCCCGCCACATTTTCCTAGAATTATCAGCGCTCTGCGCGTGAGCCTTGCTTGGCCAGCACAGGTTTGAACACATTAACGACGGGTGATCCACGGCGCGGACCACCCGGCCTTTCCGCCATGCTCATGATCTTGTAGGCGAACTGGACACCTGCAAAAACGATGCCGTTCATGAACCAGATCATGACGAGTGCCACCAACCCAACATCCGAACCCCAAATCAACCCGCGCAGATTGGCCACGTTCACAGCCAACAGCACGCCGACAAATACGGCCGAGATCACAAATCCCCAGATAACCTGAGTGATATAAAGACGGATGAGCTTGGGCATAGCGGCACTCCCTGTTTGGTCACAAGCGTAGCCTTCGGATGCTCTGAGTAAAGGCGTCAGAACGCCTCGGGCTGAGCCTCGCGCGCCATGTGGTCCAGTACAGCGTTCACGAATTTCGGCTCTTTGCCTTCCGGGAAAAAGGCGCGGGCCACGTCGACGAATTCGGTGATGACCACTTTGGGCGGCGTGTCACTCTGGGTCAGTTCGGCCCCGGCGGCGCGGAAAGCGGCGCGCAAGGTCGGGTCGATACGTGCGATGGGCCATTTGGCCACCAGCGCGCGGTCGGTCATCTGGTCGATGGGGGCCTGATAGTTCACGGCGTCCTCGACCAGTTTGCGGAACAGGCGGATATCGCCGTCCAGCATCTCTTCCCCCTCATAAACGGCACCAAACCGGTGATCCAGAAACTCGGTCACGACTGCTTCGGTCGTCTGGCCTGACTGCTCCATCTGGAACAGCGCCTGCACGGCGTAAAACCGGGCGGCGGATTTCATCAGGCGTTTCTGGTTGGCCGGTTTCGGCGCGTCTGTCTGGGTCATGCTGTCGTGGATCCGTTGCTGTCGCCCGCCACAAGGATGGACTCGGACGGCGGCTTGAAGCCCACGCCCTTTTTGGAAGAGCCCCACTTACGGCTGAGCGCGATCAGATGCAAGGCCGCAGCGGCTGCCCCGCCCCCTTTATTCATCTTTTTGGGATTGGCGCGGACCTCGGCCTGTTCGTCATTCTCGACGGTCAGGATACCGTTGCCGATCAGTAGACCCTGAAGACCCATCAGTTGGATGGCCCGACTGGAGTCGTTACAGACAGTTTCATAATGCGTGGTCTCGCCGCGAATAACGCAGCCCAGCGCAACATAGCCGTCGAAATCGCACTGACGGTCGGCCATTGCGATGGCGGTGGGAATCTCCAGCGCGCCGGGAACTTCGACCACTTCACAGGTGCCGCCTGCGGCCTCGATCTCTGCTTTCGCACCGGCGACCATATTGTCCGCGATAGCGCGATAGAACGGAGCCACCACCAGCAGCAGTTTCACCGGCTTGTCGAATGTCGGAGTCGGCAGGACGCCGTGTTTGTCTTGTTCAGCCACGATCAGTCTTCCTTGAGGATGGAACGGGTGCCGACGATGGACAGGCCAAACGCGTCGAGCCCCAGATATACGGTTTCGGGCGAGTCGGTCAGCAGCACCAGCTCGTGAATGCCCAATTTGGACAGGATCTGAGACCCCAGTCCTGTTTGTTTGATGGTCCGAGGGCCTTCATCCTCGACCGCGTAAAGCGAGTTGCGCGGTTGGCGGAACAGACAGACGACGCCGCGCCCCTCTTCGGCGATCTTCTCCATCGCACGCGGCAGTTCGCGCGAAGATTTAGGCCCGAGGCCCAAGATATCCGGCGCTTCGTGCAAAGCATGGGTGCGGGTCAGAACGGGCTCGGGCGTGGTGATGTCGCCTTTGATCATAACCACATGTTCGATGCCATGAAGCTGGTCAGTGAACAGCCGCATCTCCCATTCGCCACCATATTCCGAATTGACGGTTTCACGCGACGTCTCGACCACCAGATTGTCATTGCGGGATCGGTAGGTGATCAGGTCGCTGATCGTACCGATTTTCATGTCATGGGTTTGTGCGAATTTCACCAGATCGGGCAGACGCGCCATTGTGCCGTCGGGCTTCATGATCTCGCAGATCACGCCCGAAGGGTTCAGCCCGGCCAAGCGCGAGATATCAACCGCAGCCTCGGTATGGCCCGCACGCACCAGCACCCCGCCCCGCTTGGCGCGTAAGGGGAAGACATGGCCCGGGGTGGCAATGGCCGCCATCGTGTTTTGTTCATTGATGGCCGTCGCAACAGTCAAGGCGCGGTCAGCGGCGGAAATCCCGGTCGACACACCTTCGCGTGCCTCGATCGACACGGTGAACGCGGTTTCATGACGCGAGGAATTGTTCACCGCCATCATCGGCAGGCCCAGCGCATCCACCCGTTCCGCGGTCATCGGCAGGCAGATCAGGCCGCGCCCATGGGTGGCCATGAAGTTGATCGCCTCGGCATCCGCAAACTCGGCGGCGATAACCAGATCGCCTTCATTCTCACGGTCTTCATGGTCGACCAGAATATACATCCGGCCTTTGCGCGCCTCTTCGATGATCTCTTCAATCGGGCTGATCACGTCGCGCAGTTGCGCCTCGACGGGTCCGGGGGTTTCAAAGCTCATTGGGCAGCCTTTCGCAGAGCATGTTTGCACGGGTGGATAGACCACCCCGCGCGCAAAGACCAGTCTGCAAACGTCCCGAACCGGTCAGAACGCGGCGTTTAACTCAGGACATTTCGGCCAGACGCGCGACGTAACGAGCCAGCGTGTCGATCTCAAGGTTCACCTTGTCTCCGACCGCAACATCGCCCCAGGTTGTCACCTCTTTGGTATGAGGGATGAAGTTAATGCCAAAGTCACATCCGTCCACGTCATTGACGGTCAAAGACGTCCCGTTCAGCGCAACAGATCCTTTCGGCGCGATGAACCGCGCCAAGTCCTTGGGAGCGCGCAGGGTGACGCGGGTGCTGTCGCCTTCGTCCTGCATGGCCACAATTTCGGCCACGCCATCCACATGGCCCGATACGATATGCCCGCCGAGTTCATCGCCAACTTTCAAGGCGCGTTCAAGGTTGACGCGTTTCCCGAGTTTCCAGCCATCCAGATTGGTCTTCGACACGGTCTCGGCGCTGATCTGGACATCGTACCAGTCATCGCCCAGCGCGATCACAGTCAGGCACACGCCGTCACTGGCAATGGATGCGCCGATATCAATCCCAGCGGTGTCATAGCCCGTCTGAATGCGCGCCCGCAAATCGCCCTGCTGATCTAACTCGGTAATGGTTCCTATATCTGTGACGATCCCAGTGAACATTTTCTTTACCCTTGGTTTGCTAACCTATGACCCGTAGTCCCAGTCGAGGTAAGCGTAACCGCCATGGCGGGCAAGCCCTGCCTTGCCGGGAATGATGGAAACGGGCATAAATTTAGCCATAACACCACACGAGCAGTCCTCATGCCACCAATCACCACAGACGCGGATCAACGCGTCTTTCTGTTCCTGCAAGGACCGCACGGCCCGTTCTTCAACGCGCTGGGGCGGATTTTGCGCAAAACAGGGGCGACGGTGTGGCGCGTGGGGTTCAACGCTGGCGACCGAGCCTTTTGGTTCGACCGGGCCAGCTATATCCCATTTCGCGGCAGGCCTGAAGATTGGCCGGACACATTCACCCGACTGATAACGGATCTCGGCGTCACAGATCTGGTGCTTTATGGCGACACGCGACCGATCCACGCGCAGGCTGCCGAAATCGCGCAAGAAAACGGGCTGACAGTGCATGTGTTCGAAGAAGGGTATCTTCGCCCTTGGTGGGTGACGTACGAAAGGGCGGGCTCGAACGGGAACTCGCGGCTTATGTCCATGGATATCACGCAGATGCAGGATGCGTTGGAACAGACTGACACTCAGACATCGCCTCCGCCTGCCCATTGGGGCGACATGCGTGAGCATATTTTCTATGGTGCGCTCTATCATTGGTTCGTCCTGTTTCTGAACCAACGCTACCGTAATTTCCGCCGTCACCGGGAATTACCCGTCTCACGGGAGTTTCTGCTTTATTTTAAACGCTTCATGCTGATGCCCTTCCACAGGCTACAACGCTTTTGGGCCACCCAGCGCGTGCGCCGGACAGGGCAGCCCTACCATCTGGCGTTGCTGCAACTTGGGCATGACAGCTCAGTACAGGCGCATTCGGATTTCAACGGAATGAGCGAGTTTCTGGAACATGTCATTCGCGGTTTTGCCGGAGGTGCACCCCGGCATCACCAACTGGTGGTAAAGGAACATCCTCTGGAAAATCATCGGGAGCCTTTGCGACAACGCACACGCGATCTGGCCCGCTCTTTTGGGGTTGCCGACAGGGTGCACTATGTCCCCGGCGGCAAATTGGCCCGTCTGTTGGATGAGGCCAGCTCGGCCGTGACGATCAACTCGACAGCAGGACAGCAGGTGCTTTGGCGCGGCATACCGCTGCGCATTTTTGGACGGTCGGTCTATGACAAGGCGGAATTCGTCTCGCAACAACCGCTTGAGGCGTTTTTTGCCAATCCCACCCGGCCCGATCTGGACGCCTACCGGAGCTATCGCCGGTTTTTGCTGAAGACCAGCCAAATTCCGGGTGGTTTCTACTCGGTGCGAGGGCGTCGGCAGCTGCTACGCCGTGCGGCTGATTTGATGCTGAACCAATATGATCCCTACCAAACCCTGCTGAACGAGACCAAGAGGCCACAGTTGAAAATCGTGCAAGGACTCGAACGGGTTGAGACTGGAAGTCGTGCGGCGAACCGGTTAGCCTGACACAAACAAAAAAGACTGAGGATATTCGGCAGTGCAGTGCTTTCCCATCCGCTGGGTACGGGGGGTCTCCCTTGTGGCCGCTTTCGGTCTGCTGGCGGCGTGCCAGCTTCCCAAATCTGGTCCTAATAAATCCGAAATACTAGCGGGCTCCACCGCGAATGGAGGCAACGCTTTTGTCGTCGAGGTGGATGACCGCGTCACCAAGGAAACATCGGCCATCCCACAATTCGGGTTCTCAGCAGCCTTTCGCAGCGCGCCAAATCTGACGGCAGACACGGTGCGCCCCGGCGATGTTCTCGGTCTGTCGATTTGGGAAAACGTCGACAACGGCCTTTTGTCGGTTCAGGCGGGCGCGGCCACATCCCTGAACGAAGTGCAGGTCGATAGCGAGGGCTTCATCTTTGTCCCATATGCCGGGCGGGTCCGCGCAGCGGGCAATACTCCGGAACAATTGCGCATCGTCATCACCGACAAGCTGCGCGAGCAAACCCCTGATCCGCAAGTCGAAGTACGCCGTGCTGCGGGGGATGGGTCAACCGTATCTTTGGTTGGCGGTGTGGCGTCTCCGGGCATTTACCCGATCGAACGCCCGACCCGAACGCTCAGTGGGATGCTGTCGCGGGCTGGTGGTGTTTCGGTCGGTTCCGATATCGCTCTGGTCACACTGATACGCGGCGATCAGCGGGGGACGGTCTGGTACAACGACTTGTTCAGCGATCCCAAACTGGACGTCGCGCTACGCGCCGGAGATCGCATCTTGATCGAGGCGGACACCCGCTCTTACGTGGCGCTTGGCGCCACCGGCGGGCAATCGCGGGTAGCCTTTGACAGTCAGGACCTTTCCGCCCTAGAGGCTTTGGCCCAGGTTGGCGGCTTACAATCTCTGTCCTCAGACCCAACCGGTATTTTCGTGCTGCGCAAGGAACGCGAAGAAATCGCACGTGCGGTCATTGGGCAGCCTGATCTGCAAGGGGATCAGCGCATGATCTACCTATTGAACCTCACCGCACCCAACGGGCTGTTCATCGCGCGCGATTTCGTCATCCGCGATGATGACACGATCTATGTCACCGAAGCCCCATACTCACAGTGGAGCAAGTCCATCTCGCTGATCGCGGGCGGCCTGACACCGCTGGCAAATGTCACAACGCTGACAGGCGGCTGATGTATTCCGGCACAACAGCCGGGGACAGTCGGACCCGACTGCTTGTCTACAACGGCGGGTTTCTGACCCAACGCCGCATCCGCCGAATCCTGACGCTTGCAGGTTACGACATCCGCCTCGGCCTGCCGAAAGACGGCGACTTGGTGGGTGTCTGGGGCGACAGCCCCACCGCGCATCGTGGCCGATTGGTGGCAGAAAGGTATGACGCACCCATCCTGCATGTCGAAGATGCCTTTCTGCGCTCTCTTCATCCCGGTCGAAGCGGAGAAGTCCCTATGGGTCTGTTGCTGGACCGGTCGGGCCTGCATTTCGACCCGTCGCTACTCTCTGAGCTTGAGACACTTCTGGCCACACACCCGCTGGACGACACCGCCCTTCTGAACCGCGCCCGTAGCGGGATCGAGCGTTTGCGTGACGGACATCTTGGCAAATACTCGGCCTATCACCCGGACATCAAACCACCTGAACCCGGATATGTTTTGGTCGTTGATCAGGCACGCGATGACGCCTCGGTCAAGGCCAGTGGCGGGGATCTGGCGCGCTTTCGCGAAATGCTGGTGATGGCGCAAGAGGAGAACCCCGGCGCCCGCGTCCTGATCAAAACGCATCCCGAAACCATCCAAGGCCACCGCCCCGGCTATTACTCGGACCATGATGAGACAGACCGGGTCACACTGTTCAGCGATCCGATCAGTCCCTGGACCCTGCTAGAAGGCGCCGTTGGCGTTTACACGCTGTCGTCGCAATTCGGGTTCGAGGCCATTTTGGCCGGGCACAAACCGCGTGTCTTTGGCCTGCCATTCTATGCCGGTTGGGGATTGACGCAGGACGAGCCCTACCTGCCCCGTCGCCAGCGCAACTTGACACGACCGCAGCTATTCGCGGCGGCGATGATCTTGTACCCGACATGGTACGACCCATTCCGAGATCAGCTCTGTCAGTTGGAAACCGTTCTGGACACGCTCGAAGCGCAGACCCGCGCATGGCGGCAGGATCACAGAGGGTGGACCGCCTCGGGGATGCGTTTGTGGAAACGTAAACACATCCAACAGATGTTCGGGCGCGAGAAAAAAGTCAGGTTCACCCCGGATATTCCGACGGCGGGCGAACAACCACATATGGTCTGGGCCAATCAAGCCGAGGCGACGGATCACGTTGTGCGTGTCGAGGACGGATTTCTGCGGTCTCGGGGGCTGGGGGCCCGGCTGGTGCCCCCTCTGTCGCTGGCGACGGATGATCTGGGAATCTACTATGATCCAACCCGTCCCAGCCAATTGGAAAACCTGATCGCCCGGCGCGAAACCCTGCGCCCGGATCAGGAGCTGCGCGCCGAGGGGCTGGTGGCGCAGATCATCTCGGGCCAGATCAGCAAATACAACACAGGCGACACCGCCCCCGCCCTGCCCGATGGGCACCGCATTTTGATTCCAGGTCAGGTCGAGGATGACGCATCGATCCAGCTGGGGGCAAGCGATGTCCGCACCAATGCAGATTTGCTACGCGCTGTGCGCGCCGCCAACCCGGACGCAGTGCTGATCTACAAACCCCATCCTGATGTCGAGGCTGGCCTGCGCAGTGGCAATATCGACGCCCGCGATCTGGCGGACGTCGTCGTCTCGGATACCGATCCGGCCTCATTGTTGGCGCAGGTGCACGAGGTCTGGACCATGACCTCGTTGCTTGGGTTCGAAGCGCTGATGCGTGGGATACCCGTGACCACTCTGGGCGCGCCATTCTATGCAGGTTGGGGATTAACGACCGACCTGGGTTCAGTTCCCGCGCGGCGCGGCGCGCGCCCGTCAATGCTGGGGCTGGTCCATGCCGCATTGATAGACTACCCGCGCTATCTTGATCCTGTGACCGGCCTACCCTGCCCCGTCGAAGTTGCGGTTCAACGTCTGTCCGAGGGATATCAAAACGACCGGCCTGGATTACGGGCACTGTCGAAACTACAAGGGCTCTTTGCGACCTACGCGCATCTCTGGCGGCGCTAGCGCAGGGATCTTTCCCAGCGGTGCAGGATATCCGGCCCGATGGCACGGGTTTCCATCAAAGAAAACCGGGGCGCGGCCTCCAGCGTTTCAAGTCCCAGCGCCCCAATCGCGGGCAGCCCCTCGGCCCCGATGGTCAACCCGGCGCTGAAACCGATCAGCTCATCCACGAGATCCTGCGCGAGCAAAGACGCAGCCAAAGCCGAGCCGCCCTCACAAAAGACACGGGTCAAACCGGCCTGCCCAAGTTGCTGCACCAAATCCAAGGGATCAATTTGATGATCGTGCAAGGCACAAGGGATCAAACGCGCGCCCAACCCCTCCCACGCTTTTGCCCGCTCGGGGTCGGGGGATGGTCCGTGACAGAGCCAGACCGGGATGTCCTTGGCCGTTCTGGCCAGTTGCCCCAATAAGGGAAGGTCCAAATGGCGCGAGACCACCACGCGAACCGGTTGCGCCTGGACCCCCAAATCACGCACCGTCAGTGAGGGGTCATCCGCCCGTGCGGTCCCAGCGCCCACCATCACCGCATCGTGGCGGGCGCGCATTGCGTGGACGGCTCGGCGCGCCGTGGGACCGGTAATCCACTGGCTGTGCCCGGACGACGTGGCAATACGGCCGTCAAAACTGCTGGCCAGCTTGAGCGTTACAAACGGGCGACCCTGCTCGTTCTTCAGGAAAAAGCCCGCGTGATCCCGCTCGGCCTGATCCAAGAGGACACCGGTCGTGACTTCGATCCCCGCGTCGCGCAACATCGCAAAGCCCTGCCCCGCCACGCGCGGATCACTGTCTTCGATGGGTGAAACCACGCGCGAAACACCCGCAGCAATCAGCGCCTGCGCGCAGGGAGGTGTCTTGCCATGATGCGCACATGGTTCCAGCGAGACATAGGCCGTCGCACCGCGAGCCGCGTCACCAGCCTGTTTCAGTGCCTCGGTTTCAGCATGCGGGCGACCGCCGGGCTGCGTCCAACCGCGCCCGACAATCCGACCGTCCCGCACAAGGACACAGCCCACAGACGGGTTAGGCCAGCACAACCCCTGTCCGCGCTGCCCCAAAGACAGGGCCAGCGCCATATATCGCTTATCTGAGTCGCTCACTCGTCCGTCGAAGGCTGCGGCGGGCGCAGTTCGTGGACGAATTCCTCGAAATCATCGGCCGCCTGGAAATTCTTGTATACGCTTGCAAAGCGTACATAGGCGACGGTGTCGATCCGTGCCAGAGCTTCCATGACAATCTCACCGATTTTGTTCGAGGGGATATCCGTCTCGCCCATGCTTTCCAGCCGCCGAACGATGCCCGAGATCATCTGGTCGATACGCTCGGGGTCAATGGGCCGTTTCTGCATCGAAATACGGATCGACCGTTCCAGCTTGTCGCGGTCGAAATCTTCGCGCTTGCCGTTTGTCTTGATCACGACCAGATCGCGCAACTGGACCCGTTCATAGGTGGTAAACCGCCCGCCACATGCCGGGCAAAAGCGACGTCTGCGGATCGCAACGTGATCCTCAGCCGGGCGTGAATCTTTCACCTGTGTGTCAATATTTCCGCAAAACGGGCAGCGCATCCGCCGTCTCCTCGTCCCTATATCCGCCTCTTTTGTAAGCGCTGTGGCTTACTTATCCACAACTATAGGGCAGCCGCTAGGATTTGGGTAGTCGGAAAATTTTACCGCAATATCCTGATTCTAAGCAAAATGCGCCGCGACCTTGCGGGTATGCGGCTGGGAGCGATGTTCAAAAACGTAGATCCCTTGCCACGTTCCCAGAACCGGGCGACCGTTCGCCACCGGGATAGTCAGCGACACAGGCAACAAGGCTGCCTTGATATGCGCAGGCATATCGTCTGGGCCCTCATAAGTGTGCCGCAAGTAAGACATCGATGGATGGTTCGAGGGCGGCACCAGCCGTTGAAAAAAAGCATTCATGTCCGTCTGCACCTCGGGGTCTGCGTTCTCCTGTATCACCAGAGAACACGACGTATGGCGCACGAACAGGGTCAAAAGCCCGTCTGCTTGAACCGAGTTGAGCCAGTTACACACGTCGCGGGTGAATTCATACAAACCCGGTCCGCGCGTCGAAATAATAAACTCGGTCTGCAAGACGGCGCTAGACTCCGTTAGTCGTCAAAGATTTGGCGACGGTAGCACAGCGAATTGGCACTTTGAACCGATCTGCTTTGACCGGCGACAAACCCGACAGACACAGTCTTGGTCGGGGTGCTGACACCCGCCGGCGGATTGATCGAGAATTGGACCGCCGTACGACGACCGGTCGCTTCGCTGGGACCATAGCCGCGCACAACATAGATCGGCTGTTTCCAACCCGCACCCAATGTTCTGCGCGCGTAATCCGCAGCGGCGCACCAATATCCGTCCACATCAGTTCGACCGCGCGGGATCACTTCGTAAACGTTGCTGTTGACGGACGCGATTTGGTACCCAAGTCGTGCAAATCCCGTCGCTGAGACCGGCGTACTCAGCACCACTGCCGCCAAAGCGGCATATGTCATAACCTGTTTCATAATCATACTCTTTCCTGTTACGAGGTAAGACTGGAAATAGTATACGCTGCTTGCAGTCAAAGGCGGTTCACGATCAATTCAGCCTCAGTCGGGGCTTGCGTGATCCGGCGTTAGCCATCCGTGATATCGGATGAGCAGTCCCAATACGGGCAATCTGGCCGAAACGTCAAAACGGAACCGACCCACCGCGTCCTGCCATTCGACGGTCGAGGATTTGGGCACCAAAACGCCCGGACATGGCACCCCGAAAACAGACAAGCCCTGAATTTTCAATTTCAGTTCTGCGCCGTTCCATATCGGTTTTAGCCAAAATGTCAGTACGCCCGCCTTTTCACAGACCAACATGGTCTTTGGATCAAACCGAATTGACGATTGCATCAGATGCCCGGCAAAATCTCGCGTCCAAAACCACGTCTCATTGTCCTGTCGGGTCACGATGCGGATCGCAATGTCGCTAGCCACGGGTGGGAACCTACCCAGCCATAGCGCTGATCTTACGACCCAACTTGTTCCGGCTTCGACCGAACAACGCCCTGAAAACTTGCCAGGATGTTCGTGCAGAGCGCGAAGCGCGTCAGGCAAATCGGAATGCGTTGGCAGGGCTTGCCAGAACGGGTCCAATCAGAACCCTCCGGGCAGAAAACGCGTGTGGATTGCCGCGTCTGGTATCAGGCAGCTAGGCCTTTGCCCGAATAGCCTGTAGCGGTTGCGCGCGACTGCAAAATAGACCGGGTCTTTCATAATTCTTGGCAAAAAGCGGCACAGCCCAAGAACCGGCCACAAACCTGGCAAAGCCCGCATAGCTGCAGCAAAAGCATCCAGACGTTGGAACACCTGGCCATCAACAATGACCAGATTGGTCTCAAAATCCTCGGTTGGCAGGCCAAGACCGATATACATCTGCTGCCCCAGCGGCGACTGCGCCGTGACGAATTTGAACCGAGCCAGCCTATCGTGTCTTAGCATGAACTGAAAAAAACCAGCACACAGGACACATTCGCCGTCGAAAACGATTACGTCCTGGTCTTTCGTCACGCTGGTCAGATCAAAATGCTGCATGTCGCCCTTTTCACGCCAGTTTTGCGCTGGTTGCGTGAATGGAGCAATGCGACACAATTGGACACGGGTGTGCCGGGGAGCCACTGACAATCCGTTTTGTGTCCGGACTGGGCTCGACCTCATCCCCGAGAAGGTTCTTACCCGGCAACGAGGCTCAGATAATGCCTTAGTAGAAAATGCGCTTGTGACTTTGCGCCAAGCTTTTTCGACAACCGGACAATGGTCGTTGCAGCATAGATGCAAAATCTGGGCAAACAGGCTATGATGAACCTATGGACGTCGACATCGCCCGCATTCAGACATTGACCCGAACGCTTGATCAGAAAGCGGCGGACAATTCTGTCGCCAACAAATTGCTTGAGAAATGTGGGCTCAGCCGGCCCGAGGTCGAAGCGCTAAACAGCGGGATCAGCGCAAAAACCGAAGCTCTGTTCACCAGATATGCCTGTGATGCCCTAGGCGATCCGACGTTTGCCGCGCAAGCGGGGCTGGCCTTCAAATCATCCTCGAGCCTGACGGCCTATGTCAGCAAATACTCTCGCGATCTGAAGCAGGTACTGGAAAACGCGGCCCGCTATCATGGCCTTATTGATCCCGCCCTGCGCTTCAGTCTGCGCGTGGCCGGGAACTTTGCCACGATCGAGGCTGAGTGGAAGGACGCCAGCTATGCCCGTTTTCATCGCCGGACCGAGTTTCTGATGTTCGCCGGTCTTTCACGTATGCGCGACCTTACCCAGATTGATTTTTACCCGATAGAAATGTGTTTTCAGCACGAAGTTGGGGAAAACAAGGCGCAGTATCAGAAGCTTGCAGGATTTCCCGTCTCTTTCGGAACCGAGAGGCTCGAGATCATTCTGGCCCTATCAACGCTAGATTTACCTGTCCCGACATATGACCCCAAATTGCGTCAGCATCTGTTGGAGTATGGGGATCGCGTCATGGCCGACAGACGCCAACCCAAACAGAAATTGCGCGCGCAGGTCGAAGGGCTGATCACCAGATCCCTTCCTGGTGCAATCCTGCAAGCCGAGGAAGCCGCCGCCAATTTGGGTCTTAGCACCCGTACCTTTGCGCGTCGATTAAAGGATGAAGGAACCAGCTATCGCGAGATCGTCGATGACCTCAGATGCGATCTAGCGCAGACCTTCATCACCAACGGAATGAACTTGACCGAGATTGCCTATTCGCTTGGCTATGCCGATCAACCCGCCTTTTCCACCGCTTTCAAGCGCTGGACCGGTCAAGCCCCAAGCACGTTCCGCAGCAGATTGGATCCTCCACCCCAAGGGTGAGACCGGGGGTCATCGGCGCAGATGCCTCGCCCCGGTCCGTCCCATGAGTGGACAACAGTGAGGTAAGTGCCGCTGCTGCTCAGAACTTGTGAAATCCTGCCAAAGCGTTTTCTGGAACGGTCATCTGAATGAAAAAAGGCGCCTTGGTTGAGGCGCCTTTTGTTTATTGGTCTAGGAAGGATCGCAGTTTTCGTGACCTGCTGGGGTGTTTCAACTTCCGCAACGCCTTCGCCTCGATCTGGCGGATACGTTCGCGGGTCACGCTGAACTGCTGGCCAACCTCTTCCAGCGTATGGTCGGTGTTCATACCGATGCCAAAGCGCATCCGCAGCACCCGCTCCTCACGCGGAGTGAGAGAGGCCAGAACCCGTGTGGTGGTCTCTTTGAGGTTTTCCTGAATGGCGCTGTCCAGAGGCAACACTGCATTCTTGTCCTCGATGAAATCGCCCAGTTGGCTGTCTTCCTCGTCGCCGATCGGTGTTTCCAGAGAGATCGGCTCTTTGGCGATTTTCATCACCTTGCGAACCTTCTCTAGCGGCATTTGAAGCTTTTCGGCCAGTTCTTCCGGCGTCGGCTCGCGACCGATTTCATGCAGCATCTGGCGACCGGTCCGAACCAGCTTGTTGATCGTCTCGATCATATGAACCGGAATACGAATGGTGCGCGCCTGATCCGCGATAGACCGCGTGATCGCCTGACGAATCCACCAGGTCGCATAGGTCGAGAATTTGTAGCCGCGGCGGTATTCGAACTTGTCCACCGCCTTCATCAGGCCAATGTTCCCTTCCTGGATCAGATCAAGGAATTGCAGGCCACGGTTGGTGTATTTCTTGGCGATCGAAATCACCAGACGCAGGTTGGCCTCGACCATTTCCTTCTTGGCCTGCCGCGCCTCTTTCTCACCCTTCTGAACCTGCTGCACGATGCGGCGGAATTCGGGGATGTCCAAACCGACATACTGACCGACCTGAGCCATATCGTTGCGAAGTTCTTCGACCTTCGCGGTCGAGCGTTCAATGAACATCTGCCAGCCCCGACCCGGCTTTTCCGCCATATCCGACAGCCAGTTGGGGTCCAGCTCGCGCCCGCGATAGGCGTCGATAAACTCACGGCGGTTGATCCGTGCCTGATCCGCCAGCTTCACCATCGAACTGTCCAGCGACATCACGCGGCGGTTGATACCGTAAAGCTGGTCGATCAGCGCTTCGATCCGGTTGTTATGCAGGTGCAGCCCATTCACCAGCTCAACAATCTCGGCGCGCAACTTTTGGTATGTTGCTTCGTCCTGTTCGCTGAAGGTGCCGTCTTCATTCAGTGTGGCTGAAATTCGGCTGTCCTGCATTTCCGACAGCATCGAGAAGTCGGTCGAGATGCGTTCTAGCGTGGTCAGAACCTGATCCTTCAGCGCGGCTTCCATCGCGGCCAGTGACATGTTGGCCTGATCATCGTCGTCATCATCGTCGTCGTTGTTCAGCGGGTTGCCGTCGGCGTCCAGCTCGGGGCCGGTATCCTCTTTCGCGGGCTTGGCGGCCTGCACGTTCGAGGTGTCAACCACTGGTTCCTCGACGTCGCCGTCTTCGTCCATCTGGTTGCCAAAAGTGGCCTCCAAATCGATGACGTCGCGCAGCAGAATGTCTTCGGACAGCAATTCGTCGTGCCAGATGGTGATCGCCTGGAACGTCAGCGGGCTTTCGCACAGGCCTGCGATCATCGTGTTCCGCCCGGCCTCAATCCGTTTGGCGATGGCAATCTCGCCCTCGCGGCTCAGCAGTTCGACGCTGCCCATCTCGCGCAGATACATGCGCACAGGGTCGTCGGTGCGGTCCAGCTTTTCGGTCGCCGCCCCGGCCAAAGCAACCTCGCGGTTGCTTTCGGTCGTGGTTAGTTCGGTCGAGCCTTTGTTTTCTTCTTCCTCGGCCTCTTCATCTTCGATGATGTTGATGCCCATCTCGGACAGCATCGACA
This sequence comes from Ruegeria sp. N8, assembly GCF_056531325.1. Taxonomy (NCBI): domain Bacteria; kingdom Pseudomonadati; phylum Pseudomonadota; class Alphaproteobacteria; order Rhodobacterales; family Roseobacteraceae; genus Ruegeria; species Ruegeria sp. N8. The sequence goes on from NZ_JBQFLQ010000002.1 coordinate 288,889, forward strand.
TCACGTCTTCGATCTGCTCCGAGCTGACCTGATCCGGCGGCAAAACCTGATTGAGCTGGTCGTAGGTGATGTAACCTTTCTCGCGGGCCTCGGCGATCATCTTCTTGACCTGGGCCTGGCTCATATCCAGCGAGATTTCCTGTTCCTGCTCGTCGGATTTGCGGTCTTCGTTGGTATCCTTGGCGGCCATTCAATGCTCCTGCAGGGATGGGTGATTCGTTTGAACCGAATCATTAGCGCGTAGAAGTGATTCGGCCACCCGTTTACCCGTTTTTCTTTTCCAGTGCCTTACGAAAACACCACTTTACCGGCGTTTCCGCTCGAAATTGATCCCGGACATGATTGCCTCAAACTTGTCTTTCTCGTCGCGGTTGATTCGCGCGCCATTGTCGGCCACGTCGAATATCGCCCTGTCCTCATTCTGGCTGCGGCTTGTGCGGTTACGCTCTTCGGCGGCCTGGGCCAGCCGGTATGTCAGCGCCTCATCGGCCAGATCAGACAGTTCCTCCTCGGCTTCGGCAATCTCTGCGTCCAACCCCCTGAGAGCTTTGATCTTTGCGAGCTCCTCGGCCAGCGTCATTTCGGCCTTTTCGACATCGCCCGGTTTATACACACAAGGGATCACTGCGACATGGCGAAGGGCCAGCAGGTTTTCAAGGGCTTCGGGCCCCAAAGTTTCAGCAATGTGGTCTTTCAGATTCTCGGGGTCATCAATCGCATGGCGCAGGATGGCGTGGCGCAGAGCGGCGTGGTCGGGGTCACGGCACTCCATCTCTTCCAACTGGATTTCGAACTGCACAACCACCTGCGGGTTCAGCGCTGCAATGGCCAGAATCGCCGCTTCGCGCAGTTGGATTTCCGAACCTTCGGACGAGGCCAGGAAGGACGCGCGTGCTCCTGGTGTCGCCGTCGGCTGAGGCTGCCACTTGCCACGCGGTTGCCATTGGCGGTTCTGCTGTTGGCGCTGCGGGCGGAATAACTGCCAGCGCAGGTTCTTGATTTCCTGCCCGTAGTGCGACCGGATCGAGGGGTCGCGGATAAGCTTGATCTTCTCGCGCAGTGCCTTGTCCAGCGCCGCTTTGCGCTCGGGACTGTCGAACACCTTGCCCTCGGTCTCGCGCTGCCACAGCAGCTTGACCATGGGAATTGCGCCTTCCAGCACGGCTTGCACGGCCCCCGGCCCTTCGGCGCGCAGCAGGTCGTCGGGGTCCTTGCCCTCGGGCATCAGGGCAAACCGCAGAGATTTCCCTGCCTCAAGCAGCGGCAGGGCCAGATCAACCGCGCGCATCGCGGCGCGCAAGCCCGCCGTGTCACCATCCAATGCAATGACCGGCTCATCGGATATGCGCCAGAGCAGTTGCAGTTGATGTTCGGTAATCGCGGTGCCCAGCGGAGCAACCGACGCGCCAAACCCGGCCTCGGCCAGCGCGATCACATCCATATAGCCTTCGGCCACGATCAGAGGCTGTCCCTTCCCCGCCGCTTGCCGCGCGGGCCCGTGGTTGTAGAGGCTGCGCCCCTTGTCGAACAATTCGGTCTCGGGCGAATTCAGGTATTTGGCATTGTCATTGGGGTCCATCGCCCTACCGCCGAAGGCAATACACCGCCCACGCGGGTCACGGATCGGGTACATGATCCGGTTTCGGAAGGTATCATAAGGCTTTTTGCCTTTGTTCGACGGTTTCGCCAGACCCGCCCCCAGGATCAGATCCTCGGCCACATTCTTGCCGGTCAGATGATCCCACAGGGCCTGCCAGCCATCGGGGGCAAAGCCGATCTCCCACCGGTCCAGCGCCTGCGCGTCCAACCCCCGGCGGGTCAGGTAATCGCGCGCCGCACTCCCGGCCCCGGTCTTGAGTTGCAGGCGGAAGAACTGCACCGCCTGCTCCATCACCTCGGCCAGTTGCGCCCGGCGGTCCTGCTTTTCCTGCGCCTTGGGATCGCGCTGCGGCATCGGCATCCCGGCCTCACGCGCCAGAATCTCGACCGCTTCGATGAACGAGACATTCTCGGTCTCTTTCACGAAACTGATTGCATCCCCTTTGGCATGGCAGCCAAAGCAGTAATAGAACCCCTTTTGATCATCCACATGGAACGAGGCAGTCTTTTCATGATGAAACGGGCATGGTGCCCACATATCTCCCTTGCCCTGATTGGACTTGCGCTGGTCCCACATGACCTTTCTCCCCACGACCTGAGACAGGCTTAGGCGTGTGCGCAGTTCATCCAGAAATCCGGGAGGCAAAGACATGGATCAAATCTGCCAGAAATGAAAACGCGCGCCAAGGGGAGGACGCGCGGTTGTCCACAGGGAATTGGCCGGCTTGTGGATTATTGCTGCAAGCACAGCTCCAACCAGGCGGCGCCCAAGTCTTTTTTGCGCACGTCGCGCATCTTTTGCTCATAGACCCAGGGCGTGATCAGAGGGATAGCCGCATTGTAATTTTCTGGCCAAGTGGGTCCGGAATCCGCGACGGCCTGCGGAACATCGCGTTCTTTCACCCGGTCCAGACGCGCTTGCTGGATGGCAGCGACAACATCGGCCTGAAACTTGCAGCTTTGCTCCTTGGTTTCCTGAGCGGACAGAGGAGTGGCCAGCACAATGGCCGCAATGGCGATACGCAACATTTGGGTCTCCGGGATTCGTTTCTGTACCGGCAGTCTATCCCTGGCAAACCCGGCCCGCCATCGCAGTTTTGCACCTCGCGCCTTCGTGTTGCACAGGGGCGACCCAAGGCCGCCCCTGCGCTGACATCACAACCCTTTAGCGCGATAGCTTTTCGAGACCCGGTCGATCGCCACGATATACGCAGCTGTGCGCAGGTCTTCGACATCATCGCGGCTATGCCAAACCTCACGCATGGATTGATACGCAATCCGCATCGTGTCATCGAGGCCCGAGCGCACTAGCTCAAGCTCATCCGCACCTTTCAGGTACTTGGCCTTGAAGTCCGGTGACATCGACCAGGCATCGCCCAGATACCGGTCCAGACGTTCCAGTTCGCTGACGATCAGTTCGTGCCGCGCCTCTTCCTGCCGGCGCTGCATCCGGCCAAAGCGGATATGGCTGAGGTTCTTGACCCACTCGAAATACGAGACCGTCACACCACCTGCGTTGGCATACATATCCGGGATGATCACGGTGCCCTTTTTACGCAGAATCTCGTCCGCGCCCGCCGTCACAGGGCCGTTGGCCGCCTCGATGATCAGCGGAGCCTTGATGCGATCAGCGTTTTCCAGGTTGATCACGCCTTCCAGCGCCGCCGGGATGAGGATATCGCATTCTTGTTCCAGCACTGCCGAGCCTTCGGCGGAATGGGTCGCGTCCGGGTAACCCTTGACGCCGCCATGTTTGACGATCCACTGCCGAACGGATTCAACGTCGATCCCATCAGGGTTATATAGCGCGCCATCCCACTCTATGATGCCGGTGACAATCGCTCCGTCCTCTTCGCTCAGGAATTTAGCCGCGTGATAGCCCACGTTACCCAATCCCTGAATGATCACCCGCTTGCCGTCCAACTTCCCTGACAGGCCCGCCTTCTGGATATCTTCCGGGTGGCGGAAGAACTCGCGCAGCGCGTATTGCACGCCGCGCCCCGTTGCCTCGACCCGCCCGGCGATACCACCTGCGTTCAGCGGCTTGCCAGTTACACAAGCGCGCGCGTTGATATCGGTGGTGTTCATCCGCGCATATTGGTCGGCCATCCAGGCCATCTCCCGCTCACCTGTACCCATGTCGGGGGCCGGAACGTTCTGAGACGGGTTGATTAGGTCCCGCTTGGCCAATTCATAGGCGAAGCGCCGAGTGATCTGCTCAAGCTCATGCTCTTCATACTTGCGCGGGTCGATGCATAGCCCGCCTTTCGAGCCGCCAAACGGCGTTTCTACCAAGGCACATTTATAAGTCATCAGCGCAGCCAGCGCCTCGACCTCGTCCTGATTTACGGCCAGCGCATAGCGGATACCGCCTTTCACGGGTTCCATATGCTCGGAATGAACCGATCTGTATCCGGTGAAGGTGTGTATGTCGCCACGTAGGCGCACACCGAAACGAACAGTGTAGGTGGCATTGCAGACACGTATCTTTTCTTCAAGTCCGGGGGGCAAATCCATCAGGGACGCCGCCCTGTTGAACATCAAATCAACACTCTCACGAAAACTTGGTTCATTAATGGCCGTCATCTATACCTCCGTGCCAACGAACGACTGGCGTTCTGACGTTTTGTCGCACCCCTTACTTAAACGATCAATATTTAAGCAGAAATAAAAGTCGAAATTTTCTGCACATCTTGTTGAACCCCCGCTGAGTCGCGAGGGATCTTCAGCGCCAACGCGATTGTCGCCAGCGGGAAAACAGAGCGACACGTGTTCGATAAATTATCCTCCATTTGCCCCCAAAAGGGCCTAAAGGGGGGCCGTTTCGCCCAATTCCCGCCACGTTTCACCAGTAATTTCCATGCGTTAACTTTTTCCTAGCAGCTTGGGATGTCTGCTCAACGAGGTCTGCATAATGATTGAACACGCACGTCACGGCGGCAAAACGTTTTTTGGTCGACAAATTCCTTTAGCTCGTCATTTCGCGCAGCGAGAAGACGGTGCATTCACTATTTTTGTGCTGCTGGGTTTCCTTGTCATTTTGGCAACGACCGGTATGGGCGTTGACCTGATGAACTTTGAGCGAGATCGCGCGAACCTTCAGTCCACGTTGGACCGCGCCGTTCTGGCAGCCGCGGATCTTGATCAGCAACTGCCTCCGAAAGCGGTCGTGGTTTCTTATCTGGAAAAGGCCGGGCTTGGAGATAAACTGGTCGGAGAACCCGTTGTCGAGGAAGGCTTAGGGTCTCGTCGAGTTTCTGCCAGGGCGCAGACCGTCGTTCCCACTCATTTCATGCGGTTCTCGGGTGTCAAACAACTCACGGCCGTTGCGGCAAGTACCGCCGAGGAATCCATCGGCGCTGTCGAAATCTCGTTGGTTCTGGATATGTCCGGGTCCATGAACGAAGATTCAGCCGAACCAAACAAGACCAAGATTGAGGTTCTCAGGGATGCGGCAAAGGAATTTGTCACGCTGATGCTGCAAAAGCAGGAAGGCAGCGAGATTTCGATGTCAATCATCCCCTATGCCACTCAGGTGAACGCGGGTGCTGACATTTTGGACAAGTTCACCAATGTCTCAAGCGAGCACAGCTTTTCGCATTGCGTTAACTTCACTTCGACTCAGTTCCAGCAAGCAGCCCTTGACCCGGCAACGGCGTTGGAACGCACCGGACATTTCGACGTTTTCACGAACTCGGAAAACCCGATCAGTGCCCCTGTTTGCCCGGTCCGCGCTGGGAGCGAGATTACGCCTGTCACGGACGACATTACCGTATTGCACAACCGAATTGATGCCCTGACGGCGACCGGGAACACCTCGATTGACGTCGGCATGAAATGGGGTACGGCATTGCTGGACCCTGCCTTCCAAGATGTCGTCAGCGATCTGTCGACCGACGGCAACGTCCCGGCAAAATTCAGCAACCGCCCGCTGGGATACGAAGAAGATGTTCTGAAAATCGTGATTGTTATGACCGACGGCCAGAACACCTCGCAATTCCGTTTACGCTCGGACCTGCGCAGCGGTAACTCGAACGTCTGGTACAACCCCAACTACGTTCATTTCAACGGCCAACGAGGTGAATACAGCACCCGCGTTTCCAGCAACCCGCCCACTTATTTCTGGACACGCCAAGGCGTTTTCCGCGATCACCCTTTTGGTGACAACGAACCAGGTCGGGCCACTCGCCTGACATACCCCCAACTGTTTAATCAGGCATCCCTGTACTGGAACGCGGTAAACAACTACCGCTGGCAGAACAACCACCGCACCAACTGGTACAACAACGCCTTCCGCTCGACAGGGGCGTCCAGCAAGAATACGCGCACAACCAATATCTGCGCCGCGGCCAAGAACAAGGGCACGATTATCTACGGTATCGCCTTTGAAGCCCCCGCGGCGGGTCTGACTACGATCAAGAATTGCGCAAGTTCCGACAGCCATGTCTATGAAGTCGACGAGTTTGATGATCCCGAAGGTATCTCTTTGGAAGAGGCATTCGCCTCGATCGCATCGTCGATCAAAAAGTTGAGGTTGACTCAATGACACATCGAGCATTCAAAAAACTACGGCTTTTTAGAAAGTCTGAAAACGGATCGATCACACTCGAATTCGCACTCCTGTTTCCTGCATTCATCTTCTTCATCCTGAGCGCGACGGAGTATTCGCTGGTCACGCTCCAGCAGGCGATGTTGGAACGCGCTGTGGATCAATCCGTAAGGGACGTGCGCTTGGGAACCGGCACGGCCCCTACACATGATTCCATCAAGGATTCGATCTGCGAACGGACCCTGGTTATCAAGAACTGCCAAGACAACATGCGTCTTGAGATGATAGTGCAGAGCGCATTCACCGGAGTTGTCTTGCCGCAAACGCCTGACTGCACCGACAACTCGGAAGAAGCCAGACCTGTGCGCGAGTTTACACCGGGCCTGTCAAACGAGCTGATGATTTTGCGGGCCTGTGCCAAAGTGGACCCCGTATTCCCCACTTCGTTGATGGGCCGCGCTTTGTCTGACGACAGGGGCCAGATCGCTCTGACCGCCACCACAGCATTTGTTCAGGAGCCTTGATAGTCCCATGTCCCTGCTTGCAAAAGTTCGAAACCTATTAAACCGCAAAGCCCGTGACGAACGCGGCGCCCTGTCGGTCGAGGCTGTTCTGGTCTTTCCGATGCTGTTCTGGACGGTCACCGGCACCTACACGTTTTTCGACGGTTTCCGGCAAAGCGCCGCCAACCTTCGGGCCGCCTATACCGTTGGAGATCTGATCTCGAGGGAAACGTCAGAGGTTACGGATACATACGTAGACTCCATGCAGGAATTGATGGAGCGTATGGTCGACAATGGTACGCCACTACGTGTTCGTATTTCGCTGGTCAGGTATGATGAAGGCGATGCACGACATTATGTTGAATGGTCTGCCATTCGCGGCTTCTGCGATCAATTGGACAATGACAACATCACCAGCATTAGCGGCTCTTTGCCGCCGATGCCGGATCAGGACACACTTATCATCGTTGAAACCTCAAATGACTTCGATCCGGCCTTTGGTGGCGCCGCAGTCATCGGGGATTGGGTAAGCGACGATTCAACCTTCGAAAATTTTGTATTCACTCGTCCGCGTTTTACGAACGCTATTGCGCAGAACCTTGGCCCTCAGCCGGTCTGTTCATAAGCAAGATAGAAAGCGCCTCAGACATGAATTTGGTTTCGGCGGCGGATGTCATGCCGCCGATGCCAACCCGACGGCCTAGACGCCACCAAAGTCCCGGTGCCCAGGCGTTCGCCTGACCCTCTTTCGTGCGAACCAAAAAGCCGTTTGAGGGCTTGAACGCAAAGACCCCGCGATCCACGGCCTCGATACTGTCGACATAAGCGATAACGCGCCCTGACCCTGTACGCATCTCGGTTTTGGTCAACTCGATCCAGTCGGCAGTTGCAGTCCACATACGGTGCGCCAGCCAGAATGCCGCGATCCCAACCAAGACCAGAAACACCTGCCAGGCCGGCTCTGGCGGGGTTGCCGCTGCCACATAGAGAACCAGCGCCCCAACCACAGCCAACATGCCAACGCCAAGCCAACGTCTTGGTGTTGAAGCCCTTACAGTGGCCAGTACCTCTTGCTGCATCGTCATATCCCCGCGTTCGTTTGACCGGATGTAGCCGCTTTCGCTGACGAAGGACAGAGGGCGGTGCATTGCATTTTTGCGCACAGGTCCCGTGCCCGACTGCAAATTGACGAACCTTACCCGCGCGATACATGGTTCGCATAGGATACAGGAGGCCCATATGTCGCTTAGACCCACGCTGGAGACCAGAAAAGCCATGCCAACGATGGAAGGCGCGGGCGTCAAATTGCACCGCGCATTCGGGTTTCAGGACCCGTCCGAATTGGACCCCTTCCTGCTCTTCGATGATTTCCGAAATGAACGTCCTCAGGACTACATGGCCGGTTTTCCATGGCACCCCCACCGCGGGATAGAGACGATCACTTATGTGCTGTCCGGCACGGTCGAGCATTCGGATTCTCTGGGCAACACCGGCACCTTGGGCGCGGGCGACGTACAATGGATGACCGCCGGGTCCGGCATTCTGCATCAGGAAATGCCCAAAGGAAACAGCTCTGGGCAGATGCACGGGTTTCAACTGTGGGGCAACCTGCCCTCAGCCCAGAAAATGACGGCACCGCGGTACCAGGATGTGGAAAGCAAAGAGATCCCCGAAATCACGGATGATGACGGCACCAAGGTTCGCGTCATTGTTGGTGAGTTCTGGGGCAAAACCGGCCCGGTAGACGGCATCGCCGCTGACCCGCAATATCTCGATATCCAGATCCCGGCGGGCGTGAAAAAGACCTTTCGCGTCGACACCTATCGCCGCGCTTTTGCCTATGTGTTTCAGGGACAGGCGGCCTTCGCCGATGCCTCGCAACCCACTGGCGTCTTGCTGGAGAAAGAGGTCGCAGGGCAAGAGGTCAATATCCGCGACATGTCCGGCGATCGCACATTGGTGCGGTTTGGAACCGGGGATGAGGTCACGGTTCAGGCCGGGCCGGATGGGGTCCGTTTCCTGCTGATCTCAGGTGCTCCGATCGACGAGCCGGTGGCGTGGCACGGACCCATCGTCATGAACACGCGCGCCGAACTGGAGCAGGCCTTTCGAGAGCTGCAAAACGGCACCTTCATTCGCCCCGCGCACTGACCGAGCGTCGCACCATATCCCAATAAATCCGCTCGACCTCGTCCAGCGACAAACGCCCGCCCGCGCGATACCAGGTCATCACGCCATTCAGCATTGCAATCACGGCCAACGTGGCGATCTTGGTATCCGCGATGTCAAACTGCCCTGCCCGCTGACCGTCTTGCAGAATTGTCTCCAGCGAATCCTCATAGCTGCGGCGCAGAGCCTCAATCTCGGCAAAATTCTCGGGAGTCAGATTGCGCAGTTCCATATAGGCGATGAAGACCTCATCGGGGCGTTGCAGGTGAAACCGGATATGGAAGCCGACAAAGCGGCGCAGGGCCTCAATGGCATCACCTGCGGGATCCAGCGCGTCATAGGCTGTCAGAAGGTCCTGCATGTGGTCGGACATCAGCCTGTATAGAAGGCTCTGCTTGTCGGGTGTGTAGTTATACAGCGCACCGGCCTGCACACCAACTTCGGCCGCGATCTGGCGCATCGACACCGCTGCATAGCCGTGGCGAGCAAACAAAGCCAGCGCCGCCTTGCGAATGCGGGGGCCAGTGATATCGGAATGTGAACCTTGCGTGCGTGCCATAACTCAACAATATCTGAACAGATGTTCAGATAGAACCCCGCTTGAACCGCCGTCGCAAAAGAGGCATCACTGGAGCAGTCCTGTTCGAAAGGGTTCTGAATGAAACCCCTGCCATTTCTGATCGCTGTGCTGGCTTGCGCAGCCTGTGCAAACTTCCCGGAATTGGAGGGAGAGGAACCCACCAACGTGAAAAAGGCACGCTATCCCAAGCTGATCGCGTTGCAGCAGAATCTGGGCCCGCCAGTCGACCCCGTCAGCGAAGCCGCCGAGGTCGAAGAAGAGCTGAACGCCCGCCGCGAAGCGCTGGAAAACAAGGCGGATCAACTGCAGAACGCAGAAATCAACTGAACGTCGTCAAAATCCCTTGTTGGCCCGGTTCGGGACGCATTGCACCCTTGCGCCGAACCCGCTAAGGCAGCGGAGAACGGGCAAGGCCCAAAAGGCGATGAATTCGAGCGAAAGGAACCCACGGGATGACACAGGCGCTGCGGCTTGGAATTGCGGGCTTGGGAACGGTCGGCGTGGGTGTCGTCAAGATCGTGCGCCAACATGCGGATTTGCTGCAAGCGCGTACTGGCCGCCCCATTGAAATCACCGCCGTATCGGCGCGCGACGCGTCCAAGGATCGCGGCGTGAACCTGTCGGGCTATGCGTGGGAAACCGACCCGGTTGCCCTGGCGCAGCGGGACGATATCGACGTCTATGTTGAACTGATGGGCGGTGAAAACGGCCCCGCCAAAGCCTCGGTCGAGGCGGCGCTGGCCAGTGGCAAAGATGTCGTAACCGCAAACAAAGCGCTGCTGGCGATCCACGGGCAAGAGCTGGCCGAAAAGGCCGAAGCCGCCGGGCGCGTGATCCGGTTCGAGGCCGCCGTTGCAGGCGGTATTCCCGTGATCAAATCCCTGACCGAAGGTCTTGCAGGCAATGAAATCACCCGCGTCATGGGCGTGATGAACGGCACCTGCAACTATATTCTGACCCGGATGCAATCGCAGGAGCTGGGCTATAACGCCCTGTTCGAAGAATGCGCCCAGCTGGGGTACCTCGAAGCTGATCCAAATCTGGATGTCGGCGGCATCGATGCAGCGCATAAACTGGCGCTGCTGTCGTCGATTGCCTTCGGCACCAAACCCAACTTCGACGGGATCGAGATTGAGGGCATTCAGCAGATCAGCCTCGATGACATCCACCAGGCCGACGATATGGGCTATCGCATCAAGCTGCTCGGCGTCGCACAGAAAACCGCGCGAGGGCTGGTCCAACGGATGCAGCCCTGCCTTGTACCCAGCGGCTCGGCGCTGGGACAACTGGAAGGCGGCACCAACATGGTGGTGATCGAGGGCGACTCAGTTGACCAAGTCGTTCTGCGCGGCCCCGGCGCGGGCGAAGGCCCCACGGCTAGTGCCGTGATGGGCGATGTCTGCGATCTGGCGCGAGGGTTGCAAATCCCGACCTTTGGCCGGCCCGCGACCTCGTTGCAGGATGCGGCACCGGCGATCACCGGCCTGCCTGCCCCTTACTACCTGCGTCTTGCGCTGTTCGACAAACCCGGCGCGCTGGCGAAAGTGGCTGCCATTCTGGGCGATGCCGGTGTGTCGATCGACCGGATGCGCCAATATGGCCACTCGGACAGCACCGCGCCGGTCCTGATCGTAACGCATAAAACAACACGGGCCACGCTGGATGTGGCGCTGGACGGGTTCCGCGACACCGATGTGGTATCGGGCGAACCGGTCGCGCTGCGCATTGAAGAGGTTTGACCCTTGCGGCCTGCCTAGGCCGCAGGCTATGCCCAAGAAAACGCCTATACTGACCTGAGGATAGTGAAAATGAGTGCTGCCAAGATTGATTTCAACGACCGACTGCTGTCGCTGGGCCTGGCGCGGGTTGCGGAACAGGCTGCTCTGGCCTCTGCCTCGCTGGTGGGACGTGGTGACGAGAAGGCAGCCGATCAGGCAGCGGTCAACGCGATGCGCGAACAGTTGAACCTGCTAGATATCGCAGGCGTCGTGGTCATCGGCGAAGGCGAGCGGGACGAAGCGCCGATGCTTTATATCGGTGAAGAGGTCGGTACCGGTAATGGCCCCGGCGTGGACATCGCGCTGGACCCGCTGGAAGGCACCACCCTGACCGCCAAGGACATGCCCAACGCGCTGACCGTGATTGCGATGGGCCCCCGCGGCTCGATGCTGCATGCGCCCGACGTTTACATGGACAAGCTGGCCGTGGGTCCGGGCTATCCCGAAGGCGTCGTGAATCTGGACATGAGCCCGCGCGAACGGGTCGAGGCTCTGGCCAAAGCCAAGGGCTGCGCGCCTGCCGACATTACCGTCTGCATTCTGGAACGCCCCCGGCACGAGGCGATGATCGCCGAAGTCCGCGAGACCGGCGCCTCAATCCGTCTGATCACCGATGGTGACGTGGCCGGTGTGATGCATTGCGCCGAAAGTGAAGAGACCGGCATCGACATGTATATGGGCCAAGGCGGCGCGCCCGAGGGTGTGCTGGCTGCAGCGGCCTTGAAATGCATGGGTGGTCAGATCTTTGGCCGCCTGCTGTTCCGCAACGATGACGAACGCGGCCGCGCGGCCAAGGCGGGCATCACCGATCTGGACCGTATCTACGCACGCGATGAGATGGTGACAGCCGACGTGATTTTCGCCGCAACCGGCGTGACCGGCGGGTCGCTGTTGCCGCGCATTAAGCGCGAGCCGGGTTGGCTGGAAACCACCACCCTGCTGATGCGCTCCAAGACCGGATCGGTTCGGCGCATGTCCTATCGCACCCCTCTGTGGTCGCACGACAACTAGCGGCTTGCGCCGCGGCCTCCGGCGGTCGTATTTTGAACGAGAAGAAGGGCCGGGTCCGAAAGGTATCCGGCCTTGGCATATCAGGGGCGGGTCATGAGCTTTCTTGGGGTTGAACAGTCTTTGTCCGGGCGGCGGTGGGTCGGCCCCTCGGCGGATGTGGAACGCGCAACCGAGATGCTGGTGCAACAGGCTGGGCTGCCGCGTGCTGTTTGCCAAGTGCTGGCGCGCCGTGGCGTTCCCGCGATGGAGGCCCCCGGTTTCCTGGAGCCAAAGCTGAAAGAACTGCTGCCCGATCCGCGCGACATGAAGGATATGGAAACCGCAGCCACCCGGTTCCTGACGGCAGTGCGGGACAAGCAGCGGATTGCTGTTTTTGCGGATTATGATGTGGATGGCGGTAGCTCAGCCGCCTTGTTGCTGGTCTGGCTGCGGCAGATGGGGTTGCAGGCGACGCTGTACGTGCCCGACCGAATTGATGAGGGCTATGGCCCCAATGTACCCGCAATGCAGGAGTTGGCGGCGCAGCACGATCTGATTATCTGTGTCGATTGCGGCACGCTGAGCCATGAACCGATCGCGGCAGCCAAGGATGCGGATGTGATCGTTTTGGATCACCATTTGGGGGGTGAGACCCTGCCCGAATGCGTGGCCGTGGTGAACCCGAACCGGCAGGATGAAAGCGGCGATCTGGGCTATCTGTGTGCGGCTGGCGTGGTGTTCTTGATGCTGGTCGAGGCCGGGCGGCAACTGCGTGAGGCCGGGGTTAAGGGACCGGACTTGATCTCGCTGCTGGATTTGGTGGCGCTGGCGACCGTGGCAGATGTCGCTCCTCTGATCGGGGCGAACCGCGCACTGGTGCGTCAGGGGTTGAAGGTGATGGCCCAACGGCAGCGGCCCGGTCTGGTGGCCCTGTCGGACGTGGCGCGGATGGATTCGGCCCCGAACAGTTATCATCTAGGGTTCCTGCTGGGCCCCCGCGTGAATGCCGGGGGGCGGATCGGTCAGGCCGATTTGGGTGCGCGATTGCTCAGCACCGATTCCATGCACGAGGCCGAGGCCCTGTCGCAGCGCTTGGACGAACTGAATACCGAGCGCCGCGATATCGAAAACACCGTACGCGCAGCCGCCATGGAACAGGCCGAGGAGCGCGGGCTGGACGCGCCTTTGGTCTGGGCCGCCGGTGAGGGCTGGCATCCCGGCGTCGTTGGCATCGTTGCGTCGCGTCTGAAAGAGGCCGCGAACCGCCCAGCCATCGTGATCGGCTTTGACGGGGATGAAGGCAAGGGCTCGGGTCGCTCGGTTTCGGGCGTCGATCTGGGGGCTTCGATCCAGCGTCTGGCTGCCGAAGGGCTGCTGCTCAAAGGTGGCGGGCACAAGATGGCTGCAGGGCTAACCGTGATGCGCGATCAGCTGGAACCGGCGATGGCGCGGTTGTCGGAACTATTGGCCAAACAGGGCGCGGGCGAAGGCGGCCCGGCGGACCTGAAACTGGACGGCACATTGATGCCGGGTGCCGCCACAGTGGACCTGATCGAACAGATCGAAAAAGCTGGCCCATTTGGCGCCAGCGCCCCTGCCCCACGCTATGCTCTGCCCGATCTGCAAGTGCGCTTTGCCAAACGCGTAGGCGAGTCACATCTGAAACTGTCCCTGTCCGATGGTGTGGGCAGCGGTCTGGACGCCATCGCGTTCGGTGCGTTCGACGGGCCAATCGGGGAAAAACTGTCCAACCACGGTGGCGCTCGGTTCCATTTTGCTGGGCGGCTCGAGGTTAATACGTGGGGCGGACGGCAATCCGTGCAGCTTCGGTTGGAGGACGCAGCTGAGGCAAATTAGGCCCGCGCCCGACCCCGCCAAAAAACTTGTCCCTCCCTGCATTTTTCGGCTTGCGGGGGGTGTAGGTTAACCGTAAAAGGCCCTCCACAAGCAAGCGTGGCCCGTTCGTCTATCGGTTAGGACGCCAGGTTTTCAACCTGGAAAGAGGGGTTCGATTCCCCTACGGGCTGCCACTTGTGCTTGTTCGGCTTAAATGGCCCGTTCGTCTATCGGTTAGGACGCCAGGTTTTCAACCTGGAAAGAGGGGTTCGATTCCCCTACGGGCTGCCATTTTCCCCCTCTTTTTCGCCGTGCAGTCCGCCGGTTTCGCTTTGGATGTCTGGGAATCGATTTCAACAACAAACCCGAACTCACAGTTGCGGCAAACCACCTCTCAGCCTTTTGTCTGTCTTGTGACTGCGCTCGCAATAGCTTGAAAAGTGTTTTTTTTCAGCGCATTATACGACGTCAATTTCATTTACTAAAAATTTAGTTTGACACATATGCAAAAAATCGCCGATGCTCCTCGCCATCCGGTTCGCGCCGGAAACCATAATCTTTGGGAGGAGACAGATGCGGAGACATCTACTTTCCGCCGTGGCGGCAGCAGCCGTCATTGCGGGGCACGGTACCGCTTGGGCCGACGAAGCCGCAGCAACACGTTGGATCGACGACGAATTCCAGCCATCGACCCTGTCGAAAGACGAACAGATGGGTGAGATGAAATGGTTCATCGAAGCTGCACAACCCTATGCGGGCATGGAGATCAACGTCCTGTCCGAGGGCATCCCGACCCATTCCTATGAATCCGAGGTGCTGACCAAGGCATTCGAGGAGATCACCGGCATCAAGGTAAACCACCAGATCCTCGGTGAGGGCGAAGTGGTTCAGGCCGTGCAGACCCAGATGCAGACCGGCCGGAACCTGTATGACGGTTACGTCAATGACAGCGACCTGATCGGCACGCACTCGCGCCTGCAACTGGCCTATAACCTGACCGAACAGATGGCAGGTGACTGGGCGGCGACCACATCGCCGACATTGGATCTGGATGACTTCATGGGTATTCAGTTCACCACTGGCCCGGACGGTAACCTGTACCAGCTGCCCGACCAGCAGTTCGCGAACCTCTACTGGTTCCGCAAGGACTGGTTCGATGATGAGGCCAACAAGGCCGCGTTCAAAGAGAAGTATGGCTATGACCTAGGCGTTCCGGTCAACTGGTCAGCCTACGAAGACATCGCCGAGTTCTTCACCAACGACGTGAAAGAAGTCGATGGTGTGGCGATCTATGGCCACATGGATTACGGCAAACGTGCGCCTGACCTTGGGTGGCGTATGACTGACGCGTGGCTCTCGATGGCCGGCGCAGGCGACGTAGGTGAGCCGAACGGCGTTCCCGTCGACGAATGGGGCATCCGCATGGAAGCGGGCACCTGTAACCCAGTTGGTGCGTCCGTTTCGCGTGGTGGTGCTGCAAACGGCCCGGCTGCGGTTTATGCGATCCGCAAATGGGATGAGTGGCTGCGGAACTATGCGCCTCCGGGTGCAGCGTCTTATGACTTCTACCAGTCGCTGCCGGCGCTCAGCCAAGGCAACGTGGCCCAGCAGATCTTCTGGTACACCGCCTTTACCGCCGACATGGTCAAGCCGAAGTCCGAAGGCAACAACACCGTGGATGACGAAGGCACGCCGCTGTGGCGGATGGCGCCCAGCCCGCATGGCCCCTACTGGGAAGAAGGTCAGAAGGTTGGTTATCAGGACGTGGGCTCCTGGACGTTCCTCAAATCGACCCCCTCGGATCGTGCCCAGGCCGCGTGGCTGTACGCTCAGTTCGTGACGTCCAAGACTGTTGATGTGAAGAAGTCCCACGTGGGTCTGACCTTCATCCGCGACAGCTCGGTCAACCACGAGTCCTTCACCGAACGCGCACCCAAGCTAGGTGGTCTGGTCGAGTTCTACCGCTCGCCCGATCGTGTGGCATGGTCGCCGACCGGCATCAATGTTCCGGACTATCCGAAGCTGGCCCAGATCTGGTGGCAGCAGATCGGTGACGTGAACTCGGGCGCCTTCACCCCGCAAGAGGCGATGGATCGTCTGGCCGAGGAAATGGACATCACCATGTCCCGGATGCAGGCCGCCGATGAGGCCGCCAACGTCTATGGCGGCTGTGGCCCGCGCCTGAATGAGCCGCAGGACCCTGCCTTCTGGCTGGAAAAAGCCGGTTCGCCTAAGGCCAAGTTGGACAACGAAAAGCCGCAGGGCCAGACCGTCAACTATGACGAGCTGGTTGCGCGCTGGCAGGCCAACTAAGCCAATGCAACCGGGGGTGCCGTGCGCGGCATCCCCACCCCACGACCAGTGCGCCGCACTGAAGGACCGGAACCCACGGACATGATCGAACTTCAAGACGCCACCAAGCGGGTTGGCAATGTTATCCATATCAAGCCAACCAACCTGACGCTGCAGACCGGCCATTTCAATGTGCTGCTGGGCGCGACGGGATCAGGTAAGACCTCTCTGATCAAGATGATGGCCGGGCTGGATCCGATGGCCTCGGGCAAAGTGCTGATGGATGGGCAGGATGTGACCCGGCTGAACACGCAAAAGCGACAAATCAGCCTGGTGCACCAGTTCTTTGTGAACTACCCGCATATGACTGTTTTCGACAATATCGCATCACCCCTGCGCGTGGCGGGCATGGCGCAATCCGAGATCGAAGGCCGCGTGGAAGAGGCCGCCGACCTGCTGCAACTGCGCCCCATGCTGCACCGCCGCCCGCATGAGCTGTCGGGTGGTCAGCAACAGCGTACAGCTCTCGCCCGCGCGATTGCCAAGGAAAGCCGCGCGGTGTTTCTGGACGAGCCGCTGGCCAACCTCGACTACAAACTGCGCGAAGAATTGCGCGAACAACTGCCCGACCTGTTCGCAGGGCGCGGCGCCGTGGTGGTCTATGCCACCTCGGAACCCGAAGAGGCGCTGCTGCTGGGTGGCTACACCGCATTGATGGAGGATGGTCGCGTCACGCAGTTCGGCCCGACAGCAGATATCTATCGCAATCCCGAAAACATCGCCGCCGCGCGTGTGTTCTCGGACCCACCGATCAACGTGGCCCACATCACCGTGTCCGGCGCTCAAGCGCAACTGGCAGGTGGCGGAGGCTGGGCCGTCTCGGATATGGCCGATGGAGACTACATGGTCGCCGTGCGCCCGCACCGGGTGACGCCGTTCCGCACATCGGATGCGGATGTTGAACTGACCGGCCGGGTCATTGTGACCGAGCTGTCGGGATCAGATTCCAGCGCGCATTTCCGCCATGGATCGGATGATTGGGTTTCCCTGGCGGCTGGCGTGCATCCCTATCAAGTCGGCGAGGATCACAGTTTCTACTTGAACCCGGCGCATTGCCGGTATTTCGGCCAAGACGGCAAAAGGGTGGCCTGACATGGCACAGATCAAACTTTCCAATCTGCGACACAGCTATATGCCCGCGCCGAAAGGCCCCGAAGATTTTGCGCTGAAGGAAATCGACGTCACATGGCGCGATGGCGGGGCCTATGCGCTGCTGGGGCCGTCGGGCTGCGGCAAGTCCACCTTGCTGAACATCATCTCGGGCCTTCTGCCCCCGTCCGAAGGGCAAATCTTATTCGATGATCGGGATGTGACCGCCCTGCCCCCCGATCAGCGCAACATTGCGCAGGTGTTCCAGTTCCCGGTGATCTACGACACGATGACAGTGGGCGAAAACCTGGCTTTTCCGCTGAAAAACCGGGGGGTTGACCCGGCAACGATCAAACGCCGGGTCGATGAGATCGCCGAAATGCTGGATGTCACGGATATGCTGAGCACCCGCGCCAGCGGCCTCAGCCCGGACAACAAGCAGAAAATCTCGATGGGGCGTGGACTGGTCCGCGATGACGTGAATGCAGTGATGTTTGACGAACCGCTGACCGTGATCGACCCGCATCTGAAATGGAAACTGCGGTCCAAGCTGAAAGAGCTGCACCAGCGGGTCAAAGCCACGATGATCTACGTGACCCATGACCAGACCGAGGCCCTGACCTTCGCCGACGAAGTCGTGGTGATGCAGGAAGGCGAAGTGGTGCAGATCGGCACACCGGTTGAACTGTTCGAGCGCCCTCAGCACACATTTGTGGGTCACTTCATCGGCTCCCCCGGCATGAATGTCCTACCCTGCGAAGCCAAAGGTGACCGCGCGGTTTTCGAAGGCCACGAGGTCATGCTGGAAGGCCCCACCCATGGCGACGGAGGCCGCACCGACCTGGGTATCCGCCCCGAATATGTGGGCTTTGGCGATACCGGCATCCCGGCGCATGTGACCAAGGTTTCCGACATCGGCCGCCACTACGTGGTCAGCGCCATGGTTGGAAATACCGCCCTGAAAGCCGTAACCGAACACAGTGTGCCCGAGCCGGGCTCGCAGGTCTTCCTGCAATTCAAACCTGAACAATCCCGCGTCTACCGCGACGGCTGGATCGCAACCGAGGAACGCAGCTGATGAGAACGGAAAACCAAAAAGCGTGGTTCTTTGTCCTGCCGGTACTCGCGCTGGTCGCATTCAACGCGCTGGTGCCGATGATGACGGTGGTCAACTACTCGGTGCAGGAAACCTTTGGCAACAACCAGTTCTTCTGGGAAGGTCTTGGCTGGTTCGAGCAAATTTTGCGTTCAGATCGGTTCCAAGCGGCCCTCGGTCGGCAGTTCCTCTTTACCTTCCTGATCCTGCTGATCGAGGTGCCTCTGGGCATTATTGTAGCCCTATCGATGCCCCGCAAAGGGTTCTGGGTGCCCGTCTGTCTGGTCCTGATGGCCCTGCCGATGCTGATCCCGTGGAACGTAGTCGGCTCGATGTGGAACATCTTTACCCTGCCCAAGATCGGCCTGCTGGGCTACTTCCTGAATGATGTTCTGGGCATCAACTATGACATGACGCAACAGCCTCTGTCGGCTTGGATCACGGTCGTCGTCATGGATGTCTGGCACTGGACGTCGCTGGTGGTGCTGCTGTGCTATGCGGGCCTCGTTTCGATCCCGGATGCCTACTACCAAGCGGCCAAGATCGACGGTGCCAGCCCGTGGTCGGTGTTCCGCTATATCCAGCTGCCCAAGATGAAAACCGTTCTGACCATCGCCGTTCTGCTGCGCTTTATGGACAGTTTCAACATCTACACAGAACCCTTCGTTCTGACCGGAGGCGGCCCTGGCAACTCAACCACCTTGCTGTCGATCGACCTTGTGAAGATCGCGCTGGGACAGTTCGACCTTGGCCCTGCAGCCGCGATGAGCCTGATATATTTCGCCATCACGCTGCTGGTCAGCTGGGTCTTCTACACTCTGATGACAAAGGATGACGCGCAATGAAGAAGCGGTCTCTTATCCCGATCCTCTATATCGCGTTCCTGATGCTGCCGATCTATTGGCTGGTGGCGATGTCCTTCAAGACAACGAACGAAATCCTGTCGGGCTTTTCCCTATTCCCCCAGACCTTTACGCTGGAAAATTACATCACCATCTTCACCGATCCGACATGGTATTGGGGTTATATCAACTCGATCATCTACGTAACACTGAACACGGTGCTGTCGGTCTGTGTGGCCCTGCCTGCGGCCTATGCGTTCTCGCGCTATCGGTTTCTGGGCGACAAGCAGCTGTTCTTCTGGCTGTTGACCAACCGGATGGCCCCGGCGGCGGTGTTCGCGCTGCCCTTCTTTCAGCTGTATTCTTCCATCGGGCTGTTTGACACGCATCTCGCCGTGGCGCTGGCGCATACGCTGTTCAACGTGCCGCTGGCGGTGTGGATTCTGGAAGGCTTCATGCGCGGCATCCCAAAGGAACTGGATGAAACCGCCTATGTCGACGGCTATTCCTTCCCGCGCTTCTTCGTGACGATTTTCCTACCCAACATCAAGGCGGGCGTCGGCGTGGCGGCGTTCTTCTGCTTCATGTTCTCGTGGGTCGAGATGCTTCTGGCCAAAACCCTTACGGCGGTAGAGGCCAAGCCCATCGCCGCCGTGATGACTCGTACTGCATCCAGCGCGGGGTATGAATTGGGCCTGCTGGCAGCCGCCGGAACACTGACCATCATTCCCGGCGCCATCGTCATCTGGTTTGTCCGCAACTACATCGCGCGTGGTTTCGCGATGGGCCGTGTGTGAGGTTCGATATGCGTAAACTTCTTCTCACCCTCCCCTTTCTACCCTCGATGGCGGCTGCCCAGCAGGCCGGTTGGGGCAGCGTCGGCCAGCAGGAGGAAAAAGGGTTTTCCTGGACCGATCCCTTGTGGCCCGATTTCTGGATGGCTTGGACCCCCGCAACGCTGGCGCTGTTCGTCGGTATCTTTTCGGCCATCGCCCTGATCGGCGTGCTGGAGGGGTTCAAGTTCCGCGACGGGATCGAACGGCGCGGCGTTCTGGGCCTGACCACTACGCTGGGGGATCGACTGTTCATCACCCTATTGGGATCGGCCTATATCTTCCTTGCTTGGCTGGGATTGGTTGGCCAGCCCGTCTGGGCACCGCTTTTCCTGTCGATCGGCTGGGGATTCTTCGTCTTCTGGAAAGTTTGAGCTTTGCGAAACAGCGAAAGGATGCTTGTCTGTCAGGCATACTAAAAAATGCGACACGAAAGACCGATGCGAAAGAAAAAGACAACAAACCTTCTGACCGAGGTAGAGCTGGAGTTCATGAATGAGCTCTGGGCACTTGGTCAGGGCTCGGTCCGTGACGTGCTTGATCGTCTGCCTCCAGAACGCAATCTGGCCTATACCTCTGGCGCAACCATCCTTCGGATTCTCGACGAGAAAGGCTTTGTCGAAAGCCGCAAGGACGGCAAGACGCTGATCTATACGCCGCTGCTGGAGAAAGACAAATATCAGGCACGGTCGTTGCAGAACCTCTCGCGTACATTGTTCGATGACACGCCTGCCTCGCTGGTGGCGCGTCTGGTAGACGATGCGGGCCTGAGCGAAGCCGATCTGGAGGAAATTCGAGCACTGGTAGAAAGGAGACTGCACAATGACGGCGGTTAAACCGGTTCTCGACGCGTATCTGGAATGGAATATCGTATTGGCCCTCGCGGCACTGGTGTGGCTGGTCGTGCGGGCCATTATGGGTCGGACGCGGCTGCAATATGGCTTTGTTGCGCAGCTTCAGGCGCTCAAGGCCCTGTGCCTTTGCGTCGTTCTTAGCCCTGTTCTGGCCATTGGGGCATTTGCACTCACCTCAGCCCATGGCACCGTTGCTTTGGGGGACATCGCTGTTGCCGCCTATCTGCGCGGCGACATCGCCATGCCCGCGACCCAATTCGAGGCGCTTTTGAACACACGCGAACGCTGGGTCGAAGTATTTGTTTCCGGTGCATACCCGGTTATGTCCGCGATCTTCGGTCTGGTTGTTGTGATGGCTGCGGCCTATGCCGTGCGCGTCCTGCGCGATGGGCTGGCGATCCGTGAAACGATCCAGACCAGCTTTTTGTGGCGGCATTCGGCCAAGGTCGATATACGCCTCTCCGACCGGATCGCCGTGCCCTTTGCCGTGCGCGGCCTTCGTCGCCGCCATGTTGTCCTGCCCAGCCATCTGCTGGACACGCCGCGCGAATTGCGCTTTGCGCTGGCGCATGAGCTTCAGCACGTGCGTGCGGGCGATGTGGAGTGGGAGCTGGGGTTCGAAATTCTACGCCCATTGCTGTTCTGGAACCCCGCCTATCTGGTGCTGAAATATCAGTTCGACCGTCTGCGCGAGCTGGCCTGCGACCAATCCGTAGTTGCCCGCCGCGGGATCAACGCGCGCGACTATACCGCTTGCCTGCTGGATTATTGCGCCCGCACGGTGCGCAAGGGCAGCCCTCGGGTTCTGAATGTCGCGCTGGTCACGGGAGGCAAAGCAAAGCGCGTGTTGCGCCAACGGGTGATGGCGCTGGCCGAGGCTCCCTCGGTCCGCTCTGGCACTCCGGTGCTGTTTCTGGGCCTGACGCTGGTCTTTGCAACCGTGCTGGGTTTTGGTGCCGCCTCCGTGCAACAGACCGAGGATTGGAGCCACGACCGATTGATGCTGTCGACAGTAGTTAACCTTGAACGGCTCGAGGCTCGCAACAGCGGCAACTGATCCCGCTTACCAACCACGCCGCCCAAACAGCGCGTGAAGTCGGTTCTGCCCGGCAAACGGGTCCGGCTTTTGCGGCGTGCTGAGCTTTGACACAACGCGGCGCACCATCACCCAGCAGACAACCGCAAAGACAACGCCCCCCAGCGCCTGCCCCATCAGGACACCGGGCGCGCCTGCAAGGATGCCTCCGACCACGGCAAACGGCCAAGTACCCAACGTATGCCGCCCCCAATTGACCCATGTGGAATAGATGGGATGGCCCAGATTGTTAAAGCTGGCATTGGCAACAAAGATTACCCCGTTGAAGAAAGACGCCAGCGCCAGAGGACCGCAGAACAGATAGATCAGCGCCCGCGTTTCCCCCTGCGCCAGAAACAGATCCGCAATTGGGCCTCGAAGGGCAAACAAGACAGCGGCCATCAGCAGAACGTAGATGGCGGTGAATTTGACCCCGGCCAGAAACGTCTCTTTCACCCGATCATACTGTCCCGCACCATAGTTCTGGCCAACGATGGGACCGATCGCGCCAGACAGGGCAAACACAACCGAAAACGCCACCGGCATCAGCCGTGCGATAACCGCCATGCCGGCTACGGCATCGGTTCCGAACTGCGCCACCTCACGGATGACGATGGCGTTGCCGACGGGCGTGGCTATGTTGGTTAAGACGGCTGGTACAGCTATGGCACGCACCGGGCGTACATCCTGAACCACTTGCTTAAGAGAAGGCTGCGCGAACCCTCGATGCACCTTTATAGCAGGTCGCATCACCGCTATCAGCATACAGACCCGCGCGATGACCGAGGCTATCGCCGCCCCGTCCAGCCCAAGCCCAACCGCAAAGATTAGGATCGGATCCAGCACCGCGTTGACCAGCCCGCCGAAAATCGTCGCCTGCATGGAACGGCGCGCATCCCCATGGGCCCGCAAGACCGCCATCCCGGCCATAGCCAAAGCCATCACCCACATGGTCGGAAGAATGATCCGGCTATAGCGCGCCGCCAGATGCAGAACCTCTCCCTCGGCCCCCAACAGCGACAACAGTGTGTTTAGGTTCAGCAGCACAAGCGCGGACAGGATCATGCCCGAGATCGCACCCAGAACGGCAACGCTGGTTCCGAACCGCCTTGCCTGATCGGGCCGCCCTGCCCCAAGCTCGCGCGCAACCAGCGCGCCTGCGGCGATAGACAGGCCGACATTGACCGAGTTGGTAAAGAACAGCAGCGTCCCGGCATAGCCAACCGCCGCCGCCAACGCGTCGTTCCCCAGCATCGAGATGAACACCATATCGACGAAGTCGACAGCGAAGATCGCCATCAGACCGATACTGGTGGTCAACGACATGCGCGTGACATGGCGCATCAGGCTGCCCGACAGAAAGACTGCCTGCCCCGAGCTTTGAGATGTCATGAACGCCCCCCTTGTGCGGGGCTAACCTGCCAGTGGAATACAGGGGGCTTCAACCCCAAAACCCCGTCAGGCAGAAGGCCCAAGTAAATGATCCGCCAGCCGCAGGGACAGTTGTACAATAGTAAACGTGGGGTTGGCGTGGCCGCAGGTCGCAAACACACCTGACCCCGCAACATAGAGGTTCGCGGCCCCATGCACCTTACAGTTGGCATCGACCACGCCAGTCTCGGGCGTCTCGGACATGCGCGCGCCGCCCATATGGTGGCTACCATAGTCCAACGGCAGGTTTTCGAATGCATCGCGGTTCCACAAGGCGGGGTCCATTCGCATCCGGCCCAGCCCGTTTCGGATCAGGAACTTGGCCACTTCAATGGTTGATCCGCGCAGGGTCTCGATGTCTTCGGGCATCAGCCGCAGGTCCAGCCCGACCGTATTCAGATCAAACCGATCCCGCTGGTCGGTCAGAACAACCCGGCTGGCAGGGTTCGGGCGCTGTTCAGCCGTGACCTGAGAGTTGCTGGTAAAAAAGTAATCCTCATCGAATTTCAAACCGTTAATAAAGCCCGTGTCCCCCAGCTCTTCGGGCGGCAGTTTTCTGCGTCTTAGTCGCCGCATCCGCACGGCTGAGTTGGTCCAGCCGTTTTTCAGCATCTGGTCCTGGCTGGGACTCAGCACAAGCTCGGGGCGGGAGCGCCGCGTCAGGCGTTCGAATTCCCATGTCGGGGAATGAGAATAAAGACGCCGTGTGATGAAGTATGTTTCATGGTCGATTACCGGATGCTCCATGAAACAGCGACCAACCATGTCGTTCTGATTGCCGAACCTGTTGTTTTGCCGGGCGTTCAGATGCAGCAACATACGGCTGTTTTCCAAGCCGCCCATGGCCAGCACAAAGCGTCCGGCAGCCACCGCCCCCTCGCCATCACCATAGTTACGGATCTGCGCCTGCGTGATTTGGCCGGTCTCACCATCGACGTCGAACCCTACCACATTGGCATTCAAGACAAGGTCGATGTTCGGCTCATCCTCCAATTGCCCCTGATAGAATGGACCGAAGCGTACCGGGTCCGTGTTGCCGATATCATAAAACGCCCGGTCAGAGCTGAACCTCTGCTCAACAACATCCAGCGTGCCGCTGTCGTCAACCGGTTTGCGGAAGCCGCCCGAGAACTGCCCTGTTTGCAAAAGTTTAGCTGTTTCCGCCTGATACGGGGCCAGATCCTCGTACCGAATGGGCCACCCGCTGAGGGGTACGTCCGGGCGCGGCAGAAAGTCGGACCGGTCCAGCAAAAGACATTGCCCGCCCCAATGACCGGTCGTCCCCCCAAGCGCGCGCAGCCGGGGCGCAGACAGAGGGTAATATTCCAGGCCCAGATTTTCGCCCTCATAGAGGTCCTGCGAGACGGGCGTGACCTCACGGTCTCCGGCCTCTAGAAGAACCACTCGACGGCCCGCCTGTGCCAGTTTCAGCGCAAGCGTGATACCAGCCGGCCCCGCGCCTACGATGCAGCAGTCATAGGGCCCCTCTAACGCCGGGATTTCAGCGCGCGCATCCAGGATCATGACAACCCGTCCACATCCAGGTCGCTCGCATCCAACAGCCAGCTATCAGCAAAAACCACTTTCGGATCGGAAACGGGAGGCAGCGGATTATCCCGCGACTTCAAAACTGCAATCCGGGCAACCGGTGGGACAACGACCACCGCAGCAACAGCCCCAAGAAGATGACGTCTTTTCAAAGAAAACTTCAACGAACACACCAAACAAACAACAATTCCGGCAAGGCGACTGCATTGCCGTCTCTTTAACTTTATTGACAAGGGCCTGATTATTGCAAACCATAAAGTGATTGTTTTGCCCCGCCGCAATTCTCGCGTGATCTGGTCGGGTCGGACGGAAGCCTGTAATTTGGTCAACAGGTGAAGATTAATAAGGTTAATGAGTTCTGATGCGCCTATTGTCTCTTGAACAAGCCAGCGCCCGCGATTGGGATGTGGTGATCGCAGGCAGCAGCTTTTCCGCGATGTTTTTCGCCCACGGCTTACCCGATCATCTTAACATCCTGTTTGTCGAAAAAGGGCAGGACTATTCTCATGCAGACCAGATCGCGCATGGGTGGGCCGTCCGTGAAAAGATCGAGCAACGCAACAGCTCGGGCGCACCCAAGGAATGGGTTGCATTCACCTTGTTTGGCGGGAATTCGAACTATTGGTGGGGCAACACTCCGCGTTTGCATCCCGATGATTTCATCCTGAAAAGCAAGTTCGGTATCGGCGAAGATTGGCCCATAACCTACGATGATCTTGAACCTTTCTGGATTCAGGCCGAAGAGATGATTGAAGTCTGCGGTGGGCAATCCGATCACATCCTGCCGCGCAGTGCGCCGTTTCCGTATCCGCCCCACGCGCCATCTCGCTCTGACATAGCTTTGCGTGAAGACAGCCCGCTATGGGTGCCCTTGCCAAGCGCGACCTCGAACGGAGGCTCGCGAGCGCGGTGTTGTGCGAACGGTGTCTGCCGCATCTGCCCAGTGGACGCGAAATTTACAATTCTGAACGGGTTCGAGCGGCTGGAACATCCCGGCGCGCACTACCTGTTAGGCACCGAAGTACGCACGGTGGATATCGAAGGCGGTCAGGCCCGCGCAGTACAGGTCAAGACTGCTGACGGGGCTGAGGCGCGCTTGCGCGGCAACACAATTGCGCTGGGAACAAACGGGATATTCAACGCTGCCATTTTGCTGAGATCAGGAATAAAAAACAAAGCTCTAGGTGCGTACCTTCATGAGCAAGGTGAGGTTGATATCATTCTGGACACCGCAAAAATCAAAGCCTTCTACGGCGGTGCGTCCGAAACCGGGCATGGGTATCATTTCTACCATGACATTGACCGATCAGAGGCCGGCGCTGTTCTGATCGAAACCGTTAACGCCCCGGTCTCGATCCGGCGAGAACAGGGCAAATGGGCCAACCGACTGCATCTCCGGTTAACCGTCGATGATATTCCAATGGCAGAGAACAGGGTCCTGCTGGAGGACGACGAACCCGTCATCGAATGGGTCGGGTACACCGACTATGCGATGCGCGGCCTGCGACGGGCGATTGACGGCTTGCCGGACATCATCCCCGACACGATCGAGGACCTGATAGTGGACGAAAAAATTCGCACACAGGCGCATATTCAAGGCACGCACCGCATGGGTCCCTCGGCCGAGTCATCGGTGGTTGACGATCGGTTGCGCCTGCATGGGGTTCCAAACCTGTTCGTACTGGGCTCGGGCGCTTTCCCGACCTGCTCGCCTGCCAACCCATCCCTGACCATTTCCGCCCTATCCCTCAGAGCATCGGAGGTTGTCACATGAGCTGGTCGCGCCGTCGCGTTCTTGCCTTGGGGGTTGGTGCCTTTGGCGCAGGTGTTGCCTACCGGCTGATCAAAGGGCACGGCATTGCCGGTCACGCGCTTGACGTCATCAACCGGATCTATGGCCCCCAGATCGCGCGACAGGATGCGGCCACTGAGTTCGCCTATGCTTACGAAGAATTCGTTCTAGAGAAAGGGATCGAAGGGAAGGCTCTGGATTTGGGATATTGGAGCGGGCTGCACCGATTGCCCTATGCAAAAGACGTCCTCGGCAAGATCGACGACAGCGTCATCGACAAATTTGCAACTTCGACTAATGTCATCCGTGCAGCAGAGGACGGACTACCGCTGGAATTTGTCGCCTTGTTCGAACCCTATCACACCCCCTGCCTGAACCAATTGGGGGCGTTTGCAGTGTCGTGATTTGCGGTTTACCCGGATATCTCTCACATTTGAATGACCGCTATTTTCTAAGTCATGAAAGGCCGTTGGGATGCGCCTGCGAGCAGTTTTGATCTGTGCGTTTTCAGTATTGTGTGCGCCCCTCGGGACATGGGCCGCGACGCCATTGCTTTGGTCTGAATTGCCCGACCCATCCGTACAGGATTTTCACGACCCGTTTCGCGCACTCAGCCCGGAACAGTTCGATGATCTTGTTTACGTCCTGCGTTTGCGCAGCCGCTTGCAACAGGATGTAGGCACCGCCGAGGAACGGCAGATGTGGCAACAAAATCTGTTTGAAACCGAAGATGCTCTTGCCGCTGAAAAAATCGACATCGACCGATTGTTGAGTCAGCGCGACAATGTGATCGCGCAGCGCGCGAAAGCCGGTTCCCAAGGCAATCCCGATCTTGAGGGTAAAGCCGCCACAATTCAAGGCTATGCTATCCCGGCTCCTCAAGCTCCTAACGGTGCTTCAATCATATACCTTGTACCGAGGCCAGGCATGTGCAGCCATTTACCGCCGCCGCCTCCGAACCAGATGATCCGCGTCGAACTGGAGACGGATTGGATGCCCGAATACATTCACCAAAGTGTAGAGGTCACTGGCCGGCTGACGATTTCCCCGAGCAACACTCAATTTGTTGTCGTGGATGGACCTGTCGCAATGCGTGCCACGTTTCTTCTATCTGATGCCATTGTCACCCAGGCTGACGTTGCAGACAGCGCGACCCAGACTTTCAAGGACCGTCTGCGTGCCGCATCCCGCAACAAAACGGGTGGCGCGGTTTTGTCGAATGAAAACTAAATTCATCGCCTGCTCGACCTACGGGACGAGATGAGGCGGCACGCAGGTCGGGCTACTATCTTTCGTTGAAAGCACGGCCCAAAGTCGTCTGGACAGGTTTCAACATATAGGACAACAGCGTTTGCTCCCCTGTCGTCATCTCGGCCA
Source organism: Ruegeria sp. N8 (assembly GCF_056531325.1). Classification (NCBI taxonomy): domain Bacteria; kingdom Pseudomonadati; phylum Pseudomonadota; class Alphaproteobacteria; order Rhodobacterales; family Roseobacteraceae; genus Ruegeria; species Ruegeria sp. N8. Next base: position 317,182 of record NZ_JBQFLQ010000002.1, read on the forward strand.
CAACCGTCATCCCGGCCTGAAGTGGCCTTTCATAAGGTCCACGTCCCACATTGCCTTCAGCCAAAACAAAGGATGCGCGAAAATAGGTCTCGCCGGTCCTCTCATCGGTAAGCGGCATGGGGTAGACAGTTTGCAATCGCCCTTGGATCTTTCCGAACCTGCGCACATCGAATGTGTCAACGCTGACGGACACTGGCTGACTGGTATCCACATGACCGATATCCGCGTTTGGAATGCGTGCCTCAACCAATAGCGCGTCATGTGTTGGCGACAATTCGAACAGCACCTCACCCGGCGCAATGACCTCTCCCGGATTGGGATAGGCAGCAGCTTGAACGACTCCGCGGGCCGGAGCCACGATGGCCAGGCTCGCGATCTGAGCTCCCACTATCTTGAGAGCGGCAATAAGCTCTGCCCTTTCCTGATCCAGATCAGAAAGTTTCGTCAATACCTCTTCGCGCAGAGCCAGAGTTTCCTCTGCCATAGACGCGCGGGCCAAATTCAACGCATTTTCAGCCTGGGCCAACCGAACCCGCGCGTCCGATGCCGCAATTCGAACCGCTTCAACCTCATCTTCCTCTTCAAGATAGTCGCTCAGGGTTTTCAATCCACGTGCCCTAAGCTGTGCATGTCTTGCCAGAAGATCTTGTTTTCTTTCGACCCGTGCTGCTGACAGTTCGGCTGCATCTTGCAAAATTCGCAGCGTCCCCTCTTGCTGCTGGATCGATACCTGCTGGATCGTCTGGCTTTCGGAATACAGATCCAGCCTAGCCGCGGCATTGGTCAGGCCTCTACTCCTTATCTCATCAAGCGCGCGGTCACTTGGCAAAGTCTCGCTGTCTAGCATGGACAAAACGGTTTTGGCATTTTCGGTCTGACGAATAATTGCTGAAAGCTGACCCGTCATAATGTCCTGCTCACGCGAAAGGTCTGGATGGTCCAATTCCACCAAAAGTTGGCCCGCCTCGACCGTTTGGCCATTGCGCACGTGAACGGCCCGGACCACGCCTCCGTGCAGAGTTTCGATCTGAGCATAGTCCCCGAATGGCAAGATTGTCCCCGGGGCCCGCGTGATTTGAGGAACGTTGGTTTGCCCCGCCAGAACTAGTATCACGCCCAGAAAGCCCGAGATCGTCAGTGCCAAAAACGCGGCCACCCTTGGAGGTCGCATCCGACGACGATTTATTAAACGTGCCGTGGGACCGGAGGTCGAATTTTGTTGTGTCTGCTCTCTCATTTTATTTTTCCATTGCCTGTAAAATGGCCTTCAACTTTCCGCGCCCGACCTCTCCGGTGTCATTCAAAACCACGCGCTCTCCGTTTAGAAACACAAAGCGATCTGCGATCGAAAGGAAGGACCGGTCCGCAGTTGCGATCACAACGGTGCTCCGCCTCTTTTGCTGTCGCATCCACTCCTTGAAGGCAGCACGGCGCTGATCTGACAAACCATTGGTCGGTTCCGAAAACAGATAAACCGATGAAGGGCGCGCCATGCTACGCGAAAGGGTCAGAGCCTTGAGGGTTTCATCTGGCAACTGCGCCAGGTGAGCATCGGTCAGACGAGTTTCAAGACCATCTGGCAACAACTCCTGGTCCTGCGACAATCCCATCTGCGACAAGGCCGTTTCGATTTGGCAATCACTCAGTGACACAGACGCCAATCGAAAATTCTGTGCGATCGTGCCGTAGAACAGCTTTTTTTCAAAGGTCGCGTAAGTAACCGAAGTGCGCAGTTCGTCCCTGGCGATTTGCCGCAAGTCAACGTCATCATAAGATACAGTGCCCGCCAAAGGCGTAGCCAACCCGTCCATCAGGTCTAAGACCGCCGTTCGCACGGCTGCATCACTGCTCATGATTAAGGTGACTTCACCGGGATCACAGCTCAAACTCGCCTGCGACAGAAGCGGTGCATTCAGCGGATCTGGGCGAAAAGTGACGGCAGAAAACTGGATCGCGCCCTGAATGTCTTTGCGATGAGAATGCTCCAACCCCAGTTCAAGCTCTTCTGGCAATGAAAGCACCCGATCAGCCTGATTGCGGCTGTGACTGAAAATCAGGATTTGAGCCCAGCAACAATACAATGTCTGTACCGGGGCAAGAATTTTTGACACCAGAGCAATCACAGCGATTAAAGCGCCAAAACTGAGATCGCCATTCACCGCTGCATAAGCGCTGAGAATAATGGCCCCCACCGTGGCCAACGCTGTCACCGATTGGGACAAGGACTGCGTGAATGCCTGAAACACACGTGCACGCCGCGTTGCATCCTCTGCCGCTTCGGACAAAGACAAGCTGCGATCCAGCCATCTCTGTTGCAGTCCCAAGTCGCTCATCATGCGCTGGTGCAATATCGCCTGCTGCATTGCAGATTGACTTTTTGCAGCCGCATCTGAGGCTGCACTGTCCAGTCGCCGCTGTTCGGGGATGGTAACGAAACCGAGTATCACCAAAATAACAACAAGCCCAAGCGTCAACAATCCGACCTGAGGGGCAAGAAAAGTCAGGACGGCAAAGAAAATTAAAACGAAAGGCAAATCGAGCAAGCTGGTCATGATCTGGCCTGTGAACACGTCTCGCAGGGCTTCGAATTGCCTGAAACGAGAGAGCTGTTGGCTGATATCCGACTTCTGCAACTGCTGCAGGGGCAGCGACATCAGTTTGTGAAACAACGCAATCATGAGTTGGTGTTCGCCGCGCGCGCCGATATACGCCAATGCCCGTGTTCGCGCGTGTCGGAAACACATATCCGAGAGGCCGATAACCAAGACCGCAACAACCAATGACGTAAGCATTGCCACCGAACCCGATGGGATAACCTTGTCATAAATCGCCATGATCAAAAGTGGCGCAGCCAAGCCCAATAGATTGATGAGGAATGACGCAAGAAAAAGCCAAGGCAACATCGGCCTAAAGACTCGGAATGCCATACGAACAGTTTGCGGCGTACCATCCTCTTCGCGCCAAGCCTTCGATTCAATTCGGATGACCAAACACTTACGACGTTTTGGTGAGTGGTCTTTCGCGCCAGCCACCCGCAAAGACAAGCCGTTACGCCCCAAGGCGACGTACCACGGCCCGGTTTCGGGAATAACCAAAGCCGGGCAATCCGCGTCCACAATGGTGTCTTCCCGGCATCGAGTTTTGGTATAAGAAATTTTCAGCGTGTCGAGCACATCCAGAATGTCATCCTGATCTAGCCTTTCTGATTGATGTGGGAGTGCTTCCAGCAACGTGTTTAGGCTGCTTCGGCGCCCTTGGTTGTAAAGCAGAGCGTCCAGCAGGCCGGTTGCTTTTTCTACTTCAAGCGTCGTCATGCGGCCCCCTTTTGCATGGCCTCTGATGTCAGCCTTTCAAGATCCGTATCCGCGACCCACGCTGCCATGTCGCGTGACTTGGTTGCATTTAGCCTGACGACCTGTGGCGCAAATTGCTTAAAACGCGGGTCGGGCGATGCCACGATAAGCGTCGGTCGCACTTCTAACTTAGCCAGATAATCTGCCAGCGCCTGTCGCTCAGCCGTATCAAGCACAGCGGTCGGCTCGTTCATTAGCAGGATGTGAGGCTGTAGAGCCAGTGCGCGCACCAATGCGATCAATTGCCGGTTCACCGGGTCGCGTTCGAACGCCGACCCAATTGTCATTGGGGTGTTGTACCCAAGCGGCAGGCGAAGAATCCGGCGTTCCAACCCCAATGCAGCGGCAACCGTCTTGGCGCTTTCGATCCGTTCGTGATCACCAAACGCACTTAGGTTTTCCAGCAAGGTACCTGAAAGGATAACTGGTTCGCTCTCCAGCGCGACCAACGCGTTTTCGCCGCGAAAGGCAACTCTTTTCTTGGCATCCACTCTGTCGAAAAGAATGCTTCCCTGATCCAGGTCGCACTGTCCCGTTAGCGCATCAAAAAGGGCGTCGACCATCCAGCTTTCCTCGGCTTCGATCAAAACGCCTCTATCGGCGCTGGCTGTAAAACTGACCGTTGAAAATGACGCACCGTTTCCATGCAAACGCCTGACCGAGACGTCCGAGGCCGTAACAACACCCGATAGCTTCCCGTCGCCAGACGTCGCGACTAGATGCGTTTCAAGCTCATTCATCTCTTTCAATCTGGACCAGGCGACAGTGATATTTTCAGCCTGGACCCACATTGCCATCAATTTGGTCAGCGGCTGCACGATCCGCCCATTCAGAAGCATACAGGCCGCCATTTCCGCGATACCAATCTGATTTCGGATCGCCAGATAAGCGCCCAACAAGCCCATTGCGGCCACCGATACCTGAGCAAAAACGGTGCCAAAACTCTGTGCGAAGCCGGCGAAACGTATCATTCGGCCGCTGATGTCGACTGTCTGATCCTCAAGCATCTCAAATCGCCGCGACATTTGCGGCTCCATCCGGTTAGCCTTGATTGTCTTCATGTTCGACAAAAGCTCGGACAAAAAGGCGTATCTGCGGGTGTCCAGCGTCTTACGCTGTCGGAACAAGTTCCATTGAGCACGTTTCATTACGGCCGCAAAAATCAGGACGATGCCAAAAGCACCCAATGGAACCAGAACGAGCCAGCCGCCAATCAATCCGATCAAGATTGCAAACATGAGCGTAAACGGCAGATCAATCGAAAGCGTTTGCCCTTGCCCCGCATAATGATCCCGAAGTTGCGCAATCGCAGCGTAGCGCTCGGCATAACTGCTGGGTGGCTCTTTGGCGAAGGTCAGGGTATTTGCCGTCAGAACCTGTCTCATAAAAAGGCTGTAGTTGGCGCGCGCTGCATCCTCTGCGGCGGTCGACAATAGAATGGATCGGCAATGTCGCAAAACAAGTTCAAACCCCGCACTGAACAGCAGAACGCCGGTCAGAACGTGCAGAGTTTCCATGGATTGGAATGGAATGATCCGGTCGAAAATCAACAGGATTGAGATCGGCATCAAAAGTGACAATACGTTCAAAGACAGGGAAGCCACCCAAACCGGAACACCCAACCGTGGCGTCAGTTTTCGTCCGATAAATTCGCTCGGTCCCATCCTATTGCTCACCCAGTTGCCTCGTCCAATCGGTTTGGCCTGAACCTATTGAAGAAGTGTAAACTCCGATCGAGAACTGCGGATTATTCCGTTTAATTTTTAAATACTTAAGTCGCAATCGCAGTAACAACCTATGGTACTGATGGGCCGGAATCAGGGGAACAAACGGGGATCAGATCAATGCAAAAAGCCGGGCAATATCTTGAGCATCAGATTAATTCCGCACAAACCGAACTGAACGACAAAGCCGAGATCGTCTCTCACGTTGCGCGCGGCGTTTCGATCCAAGAGGATCCGACCCGCAGCACTTTGCACACAGGGGAACGGGTCGAAGGAACGATAGACGAAAGGCTGCATCAAAACGGTGCACCTGAGAAAGCAGACATGCCTTCTGCGCGCGACGACTTCATCAGCGCCGAACGCTCGCTTCCTCAAGCACAGGCCGTCATTGATGGCCAGAAAACTGTGCAAACGCGCTCTGCTCCAGATGCACCTGAAGCACCCTCTTCTTTTTCAGGATCCGCCAATGAGCCTTTTTCGAAGCTCAACACCTCAAACACGGAGGGCTCTCCGACGGTTCCAGAAATTCCGGATGTTCCGCCAAGAATCGCTGCCCCGGTTTCCAGTGGTCCCAGCGCAGTGCCTCCTCCAGAACAGGAGGTTGACCTTGCGCCTGACGCGCTAAATTTGGACAACGCGACCGTCGCAGAGAATGCGTCTGGTGCAGCGATTGGCACCCTCACCGTAATTGATCCAAATAGCAGCAACGCGCATGAATTTACCGTCTCGGACGATCGGTTTGAAATCATAGATGGAGAGCTGCGAATAAAACCCGAAGTATCGCTGGACCATGAAGATGCAGCCCAGATCGAAGTGGACGTGACGGCCACAAACGCGCACGGGTTCAGCTTGACGCAAACCTTCACCATCGAGGTGCTGGATGTGAACGAAGGGCCCGAGGGCGTTTCGCTCAGCAATTCAACTGTGGCAGAAAATGCAGCCGGTGCCGTGGTTGGAGAGATTTCGGTGATTGATCCGGACAAGAGCGACAGCCACAGCTTCGAAGTCTCGGACGACCGTTTCGAAGTTGTTGATGGAAAGTTACGCCTCAAGCCTGAGGTGGACATTGACTTTGAGACCACCCAACAGATCGAGCTTGAGGTGACAGCTATCGACGCCGGCGGGCTGAGTGTTTCTGAAACCTTCGTAGTGGATATCCAAGACATCAACGAAGCCCCGGTCGACTTGTCCATTGGCAATGCAACAGACAATCTGGTCGCAAACGGAAGCTTTGAAGAATTCGACCTCGACCGTGGCAGATGGCGCGGCTTCGACAATGACGATTCTGGCGGATGGACCGATGCTCATGGCCTTGAAATCTGGGATAATCTATGGGGGACCAAGGCTTCACATGGGGACCAATTGTTGGAGTTGGACCACGCAAGGGGCGTCGACAGTATTTCCCAGACGATTGAGACTGAAGACGGGCAGCTTTACGATTTGGGCATTGACCTGCGAGAGCGCCTATCCGGTGGCACCGACACGGTCGAAGTATATTGGAACGGACAGTTGGTCGGCGAACTGGATCCACAATCGTCCGATTGGGAAACGTTCCAGCTTCAGGTGGTCGGCTCTGGCCAGGACACGCTGGAACTCCGTGAACCAGAAAGTCAAAATGACAGCTACGGCGCCCTGGTCGACAACATCGCCTTGACAGAGGCTCAGCTTTCGGTCGCAGAAAATACCGAAGGCGCCATCGTTGGGTATCTGAGTTTCGCTGATCCCGATGCAAATGACATACACCGGTTCGAAGTTTCGGATGATCGGTTCGAAGTGGTCGGCAACCAGTTGCGACTGAAGCCTGGTGTCGCCTTGGACTATGAAGTAGCAGCCTCGATTGACATCGATGTATCAGTGATCGACGCAGGTGGTTTAAGCCGAACCGAGACAATCTCGATCACTGTTGCCGACATGCCCGAGACTGCAATCGCCAGCGGTCTGGCGTCAAAAAACAATTCCGCAAGTCAAAGCTACTCAAAAGCCAAAAACCGTGATCAGGAAGTCCAACGCTCTTTCGATGAAAGCGCGCCGACCACCGCTTTGGAAACAGGTCCAGACAACCGGCCGGAAGGAGAAAGTTCAAACCCGCCCGAAATTCAGGTCAGCGGAATTCTCTCAGCCGAAGAAGGTGGAACTATAGCTCTAAAAATCGACATAGCGGAAGCCAGTGAGCGCGCGACGATTTTGTTGGACGGCGCACCCGAAAACACTCTCTTCGTTAGTGGCGAAGCCTCATTGTTATCGGATGGAGAAGTGGTCAATTTGGATGGCTGGGACCTTTCGAGTTTGGAAATTTCCCCGCCCGCTGGATTCGAAGGTAGTATCAACCTCGAACTCGCAATCTCTGATCGCAACGATCCCGACTTAGTGGACAGAATAGAAATCCCGGTTCAACTCACTGTCGGAGGATCAGAACCAGCGGGCGCGGAGTCCGAAAGAATGGATGCATCTGTACTCGCCGACGCGACGGAAACTGATATGGCCTCTCAACCTTGGGACATGGCACCGGAGGCTCAGGATATAGCCCAAGAAACAGATGTCCTGTCCGAGACAGTGACACTACCTGACAGCCCGCAAGTTTCGGCACTAGATACACAAGTCTATGAGCGTTTCGACTGGTGAAGTAATTTTGGGCCAAGGCTGATCCAAATGGACGGCCTAGTTGGATCGTATGATTTTCGGCAGATCAGTAAGTCCATGTCCTTTTGCAGGCCTGTTACGCGGTTCCAGGATGGGAAACTCTACGAAAAATTCGGTTCCGACGCCTAGTGTGCTGTAGTAGTCGATCGTGCCACCAAACTGTTCCACGATTTCCTTGGAAATGTTCATTCCAAGACCTGTACCTCCGGCGTGGCGTTCATCAGATGAATCAATCTGCGAAAAGCGGTCGAAAACTTTGTCTCGGCTTCCCGCGGGGATACCGATCCCCTGATCCTTTACAAAAATCCGCACGCGGCCGCCAACCTGCTTGTAGCCGACGGTGATCGAGCCACCATCGAAAGAGAACTTGGCAGCATTCGAAATCATATTGGTCAGCACCTGAATCAGGCGCGATGTATCCCCGCGTATTTGCAGATCGGCTTGGCCGTCGACATTCTCTTCAATCACTACGTTATGGGCACTGGCATAACCCAGATTGGCCGCAATGGCTTCTTGCACAAGAGGACGAACATCAATCGCAGTTTGCCGAAAGACCATCTCACCCGCTTCCATCTTCTGAATATCAAGTACGTCATTGATCAGCGACGCCAGCCGCTCACTGTTGCGCGCAGCCAGATCAACAAGTTTTTGCATCTTTTCAGGCACCTCGCCCATCGCGCCTGTGTTGATCAGGTCCAGCGATCCCTTGATAGAGGTCAGCGGCGTGCGCAATTCGTGACTAACCGTAGAAATGAACTGTGTCTTGGCGATATAGGCCGCCTTGGTACGTTCGTGCTCCTCCCGTAGTTTTTCAAGCTGCTCTAGATTTTTTCGATAAAGCTTAAGAAAGACCAGTGAACAGTCGATCAAAAAGTACATCACGAAGACGACCGTGAAGAAATGCAGCCAAAGTTCCGACGACAGGTCGGGTTGTTCAATCCAGATATCGGTAACGACGATCACCATGAACGACACGCCATACATGGCCAGCCGCACGATCATGGCCCAGACGAACTGATGGTTGTTCATCGCCGCAAAAAGCGCGGCCGCAAACAGGAAGAACAAGGGTGTGAAGTGCCCCCCCGACGGCTGTTTGAACGCAACTGACACCGCATAGAGGCAAATGGCAGCGGCGCTTAGGATCGTGTTCAGCAATATCCACGCGACCATCATCGCAATCGCGCGCCGTTCATCGCGCCGCAGGCGCGCCACACGTTTAGCAAGATACAGGTCTTGCGCTTCGCATATCAGGATCGTGCCATAGAACAGGATCGCGTTGAGCGAGTCGAAGAAGAAGCCCGTCAGAATGGTCGTCGCCAGAAAAATCGCTTGCCGCTGCCAAAGCAGCGCAAAGCTCATGGCGGTGTAGTCCTTGATGTTCTGTAGCAGCTGATCGACAGGCTCTTCCGAGAGCTCGATCGGCGGTGTCGTTTCTGTGATCGTCATCACGTCGTCTTCAATTGTGGCACTGTTCTCCTTGAACTACAGGCACAATGAGGACGCAGTTGGTCCGAAATTGGTTCACAGTTTGGCAATAATCTCAAAACGCGATGTGTATTGTTAATAGTCACTGTTCTCATATCAGCATCAGTGACGGAGTCTAATATGACACAGTCCGGAAACACATGGCGGTAAGTTAACGATTTCATTGATTCTTTGCGTGTTTTGACACTAAATGTTTCTGCCCAGGGGCCAATGAACCTGAAGGATGAGCAGCATGACCGCAATTGGTATGCAGGAAATGAGGCAGGCCGACGTGACACCGGTTTCGGCCCGACTGGCAGAAAAGCCCGTATCGTTGTTGCAATTCGCCCGATCAGCCGGGCGCAACATGCTTGAGGTTATCCCGATTGAGACGATTCAGCAGACCTATGTGCGTGGTCCGTTGAACATCCATTATATATGCGACCCCGAAATGGTGACCGAATTGCTTGTTGGCAAAGGCCGCCGTTTTCCAAAGGCCAAGTTCACCAAAGACATCATCGGCTCCGCCGTTGGCAATGGTCTGATCCTGTCCGAAGGTGAGAAATGGCGCAAACAACGACAGCGCTACTCGCCGCTTTTCGCGGCCCGGAACTTGCCTGTCTTGTCGCGCCACTTTGCCGAAACTGGCTCCGAGATCGCCGCGTCGTTAGCTGAGAACGAAGGTCCTGTGGACATAGCGCAGGTCGCACCGGCTTCGACGCTGACGAATATCTCTCGTGTGATCTTTTCCGGCAATGAAGAGGTCAGCTCCGAACAAATCCGCGTGGGTTTGATCGCCTATTTTAACTATATTTCCGATATCTCTCTGTTCGACCTGATGGGCCTGCCCAAATGGCTGCCCCGCCGCAAATGGCTGCGCAGCACCGCCCCCGTCACTACGATGCGCGATTTGGCACGCACTGTGATCGAGCAGCGCCGCGCCGAAGGCCGAGAGGAGCCGCAAGATTTCCTAGACCTGATGATCAACGCGCTTAAGGAAGACTTCGAAGATCTGGAAACCACGGTCGACAACCTGCTGACCTTTGTTGTCGCGGGGCATGAGACTTCGGCCAATGCGATGGCTTGGGGATACTACCTGCTGGCGCTCTACCCCGAGATGCAGCACAGAATCCGGGATGAGATTCGAACAGCCTGCCCTGAAGACAAAATCGAATTCTCGCATCTCGAACACATGCCGCTGTTGCGCGCGCATATCAAAGAGACGTTGCGCCTGTACCCTTCGGCTGCGTTTTTTGCGCGGGATGCTGAGGAAACAGTGGAGATCAAAGGGATCAAGATCGAACCAGGTGACGCGTTGTTTTTTCCGGTCTATTCACTTCACCGCAATGAAAAGCTGTGGGAAGAGCCTGATCAGTACAGACCCCAACGCTTTTTGGGTGCTCCGCCTCCGCGTGGGCAATATATCCCCTTCGGTGATGGCCCTCGCATCTGTATTGGCGCGCAATATGCCGAGACCGAGATTATGGTTCTGATGGCGTCGGTTCTGCGAGACATTCATTTCTCGATGTCATCGGCTCCGATGCCCGAGCCGGTCCTGACGTTCACCATGCGCGCCAGCGGTCCCATGATGTTGAACGCGGCCCGCGCCTGAGGCCCAAGCCTTACTTGCGGGCCAGATAGGTCTGGCTGCCGTACATCTCCTGCAAAACGGTCTCGAACAGGCTGGTACGTGGCTTGTCCATCTTCACCACGTTAGATTTGCTGGGCAGTTCTGCCTCGGGCGCTTCGACCTTGCGAAGGGCCACTTCCCGTTCCTGCACCTTTTCGATCGCGTTATTCATTGCTGAGAATGCCCCTGACTTGGAAATAGACCGCATGGCAATAGCCGTTCCTTTGACAGCCCGAACCGACCCCGAGACACCTCGGTCCGCCAGCATCGCGCCAAAAAGCTGGTTCAATTCTTCTTCGGCAGGCAGATCGGATGCGGCCTCGCGGCCATGCACGACGACGAGAAACACGCCGCTACCCCGGTACGAGAACACTGCTTGCGATAGCTTGGTCGTCTTTTCGATGGAGCGTCCCAAATTGGAAATCGCACGGCGGAACGCACTGAAATCGTTAAGATCGAACCGGAAGTCAGCATCCTGAAGTTTGACGGCAACGACCCATGAATCGTACAGACATCCCCGCGAAAGTTGTTCGATGTAATTGTCGAACTCAACATATCGTAGGCACCGTTCGAGCCCGTCGATTGACAATGGATCATCAAAGCTGAACTGCTGTGTACTGTCAAGTTCAGCCCGAAGGCTCTGCACCGAGGCCGAGCTGCGGCGCGCCTTGATACGTTCTTGCATCAAAAGATGCGCCGCGTTCATCCGGCTGCGCAGCTCGAAGAAATCAAACGGTTTGGTAACATAGTCGAACGCGCCTTCCAGAAACGCTTCTTCCACATGTTTTCTATCGCTCATCGCGGTCAGCATGATCGCCGGCGCATCGGCATGTTCGGGCATTTGTCGAATACGCCGCAGCAATTCGATTCCGTTAATACCGGGCATTTGAATATCCAGCAGGAAACAGTCAAACGGCGTTCCGGTGGCTTCTATCAGCGCCAGGGCTTCAGTGGCCGAGGATGCAGCTGAAATATCGCAATTCTCAAACTCGGCCAGCGCGGCCTGCAACAGCTCCAGAATGCTGGGTTCATCATCAACCACCAAGACGCGCAGCTTGGTCTTTTGCAACGCGCGGATTTCCAGTTTCCGCTGGAACTGTTCACTGTCCGGGTTGGAGTGTTTCATGACTGGTAAACCGTTTTCAACTTGTTTAACGGTCCCAACCTATTGAACGACTAGGACAAAACCGCGGCGAAAACGGTAAAAAACGCCGCGAAACGTGTTCATTTCTGGGCCTTATTTTGTCAAAACCGGCCACGGGCCTCGCATCAAGAGACAAGGAACACGCAGGCCAACCCCGTGTTTAACATGCTTTCCAGCACCTTAACCGCGCTCTATGGCGATTGCCGATTGATATTGAACAAGACCGACTGGCTATAGGTCCCTTCGATCGAGAACTTCGCCCCAACCGGCGCGGCCCCTACCCCAAGCCGCCGCGACCAGCGCGCCCAGACTGACGGTACAATTCCAAGAATGCGCGTCGCTCCACCCTCGGCGGCTGTCACAGTCATTTGATAGAACAACTCTTGTTGCACGGCCATACGACGTGAGGACGGCACGCTGTCGGTGATGAAAAACCGCGATGCCTCCCAGACATTGGGGGCAACTGGAGCCTCGAAAAAAAGGACATCCGTTGGCATACCCGGCAAATTCCCCTGCTGCGCATCCCGCAACATATAGGAGTAAATCCCGCAGCGCGCGGTTGTCGGCAAAAGGCGCACGCCGCCCAGAACCTCGCCGAATTCATGCAGAACGACCCAGCGACAGGCGGGTGTGTCGTATTGATCGAACTCCATGCCATCTACCTGCCCGATCTGCCAGTTCAGGCGGTCGATGAAAATCGACTTGCGGGTTTCCAGATACTTGGACAGCAGCGTGCCATATTCATGCATGTTGCGAAAACTCATCGTCGTCGCACGAATCTCACCCAGCTTTTCCTGACGGGACGGCTGGCTTCGCTTGAGCGAAAACAACCGTCGCCGCGGCGCAGGCTTGGGCGCAGCCGCAGCGTCATTGGCAGGCTCAAGGTCCGGAAAAACTTTGGACGCCGGGTAGGCCTGCTCGTACTGGAGTGGTCGATCCATATTTTGCTCTTATTTTTGACACACTTATGCCAAGATGCCGAACACCAAGTCTACAACTTAGTGCTGTTCGCCTTATGATTGAAGCCCATGTGTGGCCAAATCACCTCCACCCTTCATTTTTGGCTGCTAAATTTCAGTTTATTCGCCATTTTGTTTGATTTTTTTGTGGATTTCCTGCGCCAGATGCAGACAGTTAGCCGCTCACAACTCTTTGAACACAAGAGAATTTTCTGGGTTTTCCGACTAACTGGGTGGAACTTGGAGCGGCAAACATGAATTTTTCGCGATCACGACACGTCAACTCCTTTGCAACAGGGTGAAAAAGCTCTTACCCGAGCGGTCGAAATGATTGGCAAATTCCATGTTGATCCTAATGTTCATTAAATCCGCGCTTAATGAAAAAATGATTAATCGGACACATAGGTGCCTCTGACCCGTCAATCTTTTGCCGTTTTTCTCGGACAGCCTGAACGCACCTGAAAATCCACTCGCCTGCCGTCCTTTGCCGGAAGTCTGCAAAGCAAAAGGATGGTTCGGTGGCAAAACCTGGTGATTTGTTATGCGTATACTTGCCGTAGACGACGACCCAAGCATTCTTGAGCTGTTGATCTGTGTATTGGGCGCCTTCGGTTATGAAGACGTGGTAACCGCGCGCAGCGGTCAAGAGGCGATTAAAGTCCTGTCCGAAACGGATCAGGTATTCGACTGTCTGCTGCTTGATGTGCAAATGCCCGAGATGAACGGTATTACTTTGTGCGAAGAAGCGCGCAAACTGCCGGATTATCGCTTTACCCCAATTATCATGGTCACCGCCATGGTGCAGAAACAGTATATCGACGAAGCGTTCGAGGTTGGCGCCACAGACTATGTCACCAAACCTTTCGAGTTTGCCGACCTAAAACAGCGTCTTTCGGATGCGTATCGACTGGCTGCCGAACGGCGTGCCGCGATCGAAGTGCTCGAGGCGGATGTCTACGCGCAAAACGATTCCGAGGTGAATCCGAATTTCCGCCTGAGCGATCCGCTCTATTTTGGCGATCTGCCTGGCTGCATCGGTCTGGCCGAGTTCGAAAATTACGTGGTTCAACTGGCAACCATGCACGCCAGAACGTCCAAAATGCTGGCCATCAAGGTCAACGAAGTCGAAGAGATCTTCGGCCTCAGCACATCAACCGAATTCCGCGAGATCATGGCGGTTGCAGGCGAGGCGCTACTGACATCCTCCAAGGATGGCCGCAACTTCGCGACCTATTGGGGCAATGGTGTGTTCCTTCTGATTCACGACCGCAAAAAGGGCCTGAACGCGCAAGAACTGAGCTTGCGCCTGTCACGCCTGCCTGGCACCGACGCCGGAGAGCTTCTGGCTAATGCGGGTATATCATACCACGTCGGTGAGGACGTCTCGCTGAATGCTTCGTCGAAGATGGAAGCTCTGTTCCTGATCGACAAGACTGTTGAACTTTCAGAAATTCAGGATGGCCCTTTGGTCAGGTTCGGCTGAACCCCTTCTTCTGAAACTGAAAAATCTCGCAAGGCCGGGCTGACCACAGGTTTGCCCGGCTTTTCGTCGTTCAATTCGTCCAAGATGTATCATGAGTGGCGGGGAGACAGGGATTCGAACCCTGGGGACGCTCTCACGCCCAACGGTTTTCAAGACCGCCGCATTCGACCACTCTGCCACCTCCCCGCGTGGAGCTGGGTCTAAGGCCAAGCGAAACCGGTGGCAAGTGCAAATAGGGAAAACTTGCTCAAGCCTGTCCAGCAGACTTTCCATGCTCCTTTGCTCGGGTTATGATCAACGGTGAAAAGACCGAAACACGCTGGCCTTTGAGAACCGGCAAACGGCAGTGGGGCATTGTGAACCAAGCCCTTTCAGGCAAGGGATGAGATAATGGATCGAGCGATTGTGACACGCGCAAAACCGCGGGCGTTGGTGGTTTTTGCTGTGGCGCTTACAGTTCTTGTAGGTTGCGACGAAACGCTGTCTTCGGATGAGGCTTCATCGGACGCGGACAGCAGTCCGCGCGGCAGTGACTCGGTAGAGCTGTTTCCCGATGCGACCGGAAACACACGCGAGGATGTCGAAGCCCCCGAGGTTTTCAACGTCACCGAAGCCGGGTTGTGGGATGGACGCCCGTCATTGGGCGGTATCTGGGTCGCGCACCCGGATGTTACCCAGCCCGAACGTGTACGCATAACAAACACCGCAAATAACAAGTCCACCACAGGCGCCCTGTTCCGCCGCGAACGCAACCTTCCTGGTCCCGCGTTGCAGCTTTCTTCCGCTGCCGCCGAGAAGCTGGGTATTTTGGCCGGCGCGCCCACACGAGTGGACGTTATCGCTCTGCGTCGCAAACCGGTAGAGCCTGTCGCAGCCGAACCTGAACCCGAAGCTGCGGAAGAACCCGCCGCCGAGCCCGAGCAGGAAGTGGTTGAAAGCGCGGCGGTTGACGTCGAAGCCGATGGCAAGGCGGCGGTTGAAGACAAACCCAAGCGCAAATGGTGGCAAAAGAAGGAAACCGCAGCCGTCGCAGGGGCTGCCGCTGCTGCTGGCGCGGCAACCGCCGATGCCGCAGATACAGCGGTTGATACAGCGACCGAAACGGCCGCCGACACAGCCGAGGTCGCTGCAGCCGCTGCGGCTGCGCCGTCTCTGACTGACCCCGAAGTGACACCTCCCGCCGATACCGCACCAAAACGGAAGTGGTGGCAGAAGAAAGAGGTCGATGAAATCACCGAAACGCCCTTGGACCCGATTGAGGGCGCCGCAGCGGCGACTGAAGCCTCGGACCCGACTCCTGTGGCGGCCGAAGCCCCAGCTTCCGGCCCGCTGTCAAAACCATATGTGCAGGTGGGTACGTTCGGGGTCGAAGCCAATGCCAAAAGCGCCGCCGACAAGATCCGCAGGAACGGTCTGAGCGCTGAGGTGCGAGAATTGAAGACCGATGACAAGATCGTCTGGCGCGTGGTGGTTGGCCCCGCATCCACGCGGGCCGAGCGCAATGCCATTCATCGCGATGTCAAGGATCTGGGCTTTTCAGACGCCTTCACCGTCAAAAACTGAACCCGAAAGGAGGTGCCGCTATGCTGTCCTCACTACGCTCAACTGTTCTGAACCTCGGACTGGTAATGTTTGCTCTGCCCGCCCAGGCTTTCGATACGACGGCCAGGGCGGCCTATGTGATGGATCAGACGACCGGCACGGTCCTTCTATCCAAAGACGCCGATCAGCCCCTGCCCCCGGCGTCGATGTCCAAACTCATGACACTGTATGTGGCCTTCGAGGCCCTGCGCGACGGACGTCTGACGTTGGATGAGACCCTACCCGTTTCCGAACACGCCATGAGCTATGGTGGCTCGACCATGTTCCTGAACACATTGGATCGCGTCACAGTCGAGGATTTGCTGCGCGGTATCATCGTGCTGTCGGGCAACGATGCCTGCGTGGTGATCGCCGAGGCGCTCAGCCCCGACGGGACCGAGGCCGGGTTTGCCCGCTACATGACGCAGCGCGCGAAACAGCTGGGCATGGACAATTCTAGCTTTGCCAATTCCAACGGCTGGCCCGCTGCCGGTCACATGATGTCAGTCCACGATCTGGCCGTTCTGGCAGATCGCCTGATCAGTGATTTTCCTGAATACTATCCTCTGTTTGCCGAGGAAGAGTTTGAATTCGACGGTCGGGCCCCCTCGAACAAGCGCAACCGCAACCCGTTGTTGAAATTGGGGATCGGCGCGGATGGTCTGAAAACCGGCCACACGCAAGAGGCAGGCTATGGCCTTGTCGGTTCGGCCAAACAGGGCGATCGCCGGGTGATCTTCGTGCTCACCGGTCTGGACAGCACCGCCACGCGCGCAGAGGAGGCTGAGTCCGTGGTTAACTGGTCGTTTCGAAATTTTGTCGAGAGGACAATTGCCAACAAAGACGCGCCGATAGCCGAGGCCGAGGTTTGGATGGGGGCGCAAAGGACGGTTGGCCTTGTACCCGAAGACGATCTGAACATCCTACTGCCGGTTCTGGGCAACGAAAACGTGGCTGCCGAGGTCGTCTATGACGGCCCGATCAACGCTCCGATTGCCAAGGGTCAGAAACTGGCCGAACTGGTGATCAAACCGGAAGGCTTGCCAGAAATCCGCCGCCCATTGGTCGCGGTGGAAGATGTGGCGACTGGCGGCTTTTTGGTGCGTATGATGACTGTCGGAGGGATTGTTCTGACCGATGTGATCGGCAACCCTCTGGACGCATTTTGACAAGGGCGCCGCGTGTTTCTGACATTTGAAGGCATTGATGGGTCGGGCAAGTCCTCGCAGGCGCGTATGCTGGCCGATCACTTGCGCGGATTGGGCCGCGACGTTGTTCTGACCCGCGAACCCGGCGGTTCAGCCGGGGCCGAGGAAATCCGCAGGCTGGTATTGGAAGGTGATCCCGACCGCTGGTCAGCCGAGACAGAGCTGCTGCTGTTCACTGCCGCCCGCCGCGACCATCTGGAACGAACCATTGAACCCGCGCTGGCGGCTGGGAAAGTCGTGATCTGCGACCGGTTCGCCGACAGCACGCGCATGTATCAGGGCATGTCACGTGGTAATCTGCGCCCTGTAGTGGATCAGTTGCACAAGCTGATGATCGGGCGCGAACCCGACCTGACCCTGCTGATCGACATGGACCCCGAAATCGGCCTGTCTCGCGCCAAGGGGCGGCAAGGCACCGAGGAACGGTTCGAGGATTTCGGCCTGGAGTTGCAGCAAAAGATGCGCGCCGGGTTTCTGGCGCTGGCCGATGAGTTCCCGGACCGTTTTCGCGTGATCGATGGCAACCGGGACATGGACAGTGTGGCCCGCGATGTGACAGATATCGTCCTGCAATCCTTGTGACGGACGACCCATGAGCGACGACACCCCGACCCCGGATCAGGCCCCCGGTGCCCCGCATCCGCGCGAAACCGCGACCTTATTCGGGCAGGCCGAGGCCGAACAGGCCTTTCTGAACGCCTACACCTCGGACCGTCTGCACCACGGCTGGCTGCTGACCGGCCCGCGCGGGGTGGGCAAAGCTACGCTTGCGTGGCAGATCGCGCGGTTCCTGCTGGCGACCCCTCCGGCTGAGGATGACGGGCTGTTCGGCGCGCCCCCGCCCCCAGAGACGCTCGCGATCGACCCCGACCACCCCGTCGCCCACCGCATTCAGGCCGGGGCCGAACCCGGCCTGGCCGCCATTACCCGAACGCTGAACGATCAAGGGCGGCTGCGGAGTGAGATCGTGGTGGATGACATCCGCAAGCTGGGCAAGTTCTTCGGCCTGTCCTCGGCCGATGGCGGGCGGCGCGTGGTCATCGTAGACGCGGCTGATGAGATGAATGTCAGCGCCGCCAACGCCCTGTTGAAAATGCTGGAAGAACCGCCCGCGCGTACGACGCTGCTGTTGATCTCGCACCAGCCCTCGCGCCTGTTGCCAACAATCCGGTCGCGCTGTCGAACCCTGCGCCTATCCCCATTAGGGGCTGACGATATGCAGTCCGCACTGGCCCAAACCGGAGCCGAAATGCCTACGCAACCAGATAATCTGGCCGCCCTCGCCGCTGGCTCTGTCGGGGACGCGGTGCGCTTGATTAACCTGGGCGGGCTAGAGATTTACGCCGAGTTCATCGCCATCCTCGGCACCCTGCCCCGCATGGACCGTCAACGCGCCCTGAAACTGGCCGAGGCCGCCGCCCAGCGCGGCGCGGCTGAGAGGTTCGAGCTGCTTTTGACCCTGATCGACGTGACCCTGTCGCGCCTTGCCCTGACCGGAGCGACCGGCGCAGCCCCCCTGCCCGAAGCCGCCCCGCATGAGGCCGAAATCCTGTCGCGCCTATCCCAATCCCCCCATCAGGCCCGCAAATGGGCTGAGGTGGCTGCGACAATCACAGCCCGCGCACGCCATGGTCAGGCGGTGAACCTTGACCCTGCGGCTCTGGTCCTAGATACGGTGTTCAAGATACAGGAAACCGCCGGTCAGAGCAGATGAGCGACACCCCCCAGATCACCGACAGCCATTGCCATCTGGACTTCCCCGATTTCGAAGGCCAGTTGGACCAGATCGTCGCCAATGCGATTGACGCGGGCGTAACCCGTATGGTCACAATCTGCACCAAGCTGCGCAATGAACCCAGCGTCCGCGCGATAGCTGAGGCCCACGCCCCCGTCTTCTACGCCGCCGGCACCCACCCCATGAGCGCTGCGGATGAGCAGATGGCAACCGTAGACGAACTGGTCGCACTGTCCCAGCACCCGAAATTCGTCGGTATTGGTGAGACCGGGCTGGATTACCATTACACCGCCGACAGCGCCGAAGTGCAAAAACAATCTCTGCGTGTCCATATCGAGGCGGCCCAGCGCACCGGCCTACCCCTGATTATTCACGCCCGTGCGGCGGACGAGGACATGGCCCGCATTCTGGCCGAGGAACATCGCAACGCGCCCTATTCCTGCGTGATGCACTGCTTTTCCTCATCGGCGGAACTGGCCAAAGCCGCGCTGGATCTGGGTTTTTACCTGTCCTTGTCCGGCATCGCCGCCTTCCCCAAAAGCCAGGAGCTGCGCGATATCTTTGCCACCGCCCCAGTCGATCGCGTTCTGGTCGAAACCGACGCGCCCTATCTGGCCCCGCCCCCGTTCCGCGGCAAACGCAACGAGCCCGCCTATACCGCCCATACCGCCCGCAAAGGGGCCGAGGTGTTCGGTATGGACTATGCCGAGTTCGCCGCTCAGACCCAGCTGAATTTCGAGCGGCTGTTCACCAAAGCCGCAACCTACAAGGCGGCTGCATGACCCAGCTGCGCTGCACCATTCTGGGCTGCGGTTCCTCCGGTGGCGTACCTCGACTGGGCGGGCATTGGGGCGATTGCGACCCCGAAAACCCCAAGAACATCCGCCGTCGCTGTTCCATGCTGGTAGAGCGCGATGGGCCCGAAGGCACAACTTCGGTCCTGATCGACACCACGCCGGATATGCGCAGCCAGTTGCTGGATACCGGCACCGGGCGTCTGGATGGGGTGGTCTACACCCACAGCCATGCCGACCACGTCCACGGCATAGATGACCTGCGCATGATCGTGTTCAACATGCGCACCCGCGTACCTGTCTGGGCGGACGGTGACACGCAAAACGACCTACTGGGACGGTTCGGATATGCGTTCATCCAGCCTGACAGCTCGCCCTACCCGCCGATCCTTGATCTGAAAACCATCAGTGGCCCGTTTGAGATCGACGGCCCCGGCGGCCCGATCCCGTTGCAGCCGTTCAAGGTTAATCACGGCTCGATCGACGCGTTGGGCTTTCGGATTGGCGGACTGGTCTATTTGCCAGACGTGGCCGAGATCTATGACGACGCATGGCCTGCACTGCAAGGGCTGGACTGTTTGGTCATCGACGCGCTGCGCCGCACGCCGCATCCCACTCATGCGCATCTGGAAAAGACGCTTGGTTGGATCGAACAGCTCGAGCCGAAGCGCGCGGTGCTGACCAATATGCATATCGACATGGACTATGCCACGGTCAAGGCCGAAACCGCCGACCACATCACCCCGGCCTATGATGGCATGGTGATCCATCAGGCGCTGTAAAATGTCGGTGGTGCCTGCCGCAATATCTCACCGGATGGCACCATGCTGCAAAGCCTGATCTACGTTATCCTGCCAGTATTTCTGGTGATCGGCGCGGGATATGCCTCGACCCGGTTGGGGTATTTCAAAGAGGTCCATATCGACGGGCTGATGAAGTTCACCCAGGGCTTCGCCATTCCCTGCTTGCTGTTTCTGGCCATCGCCAATCTGGACCTCAGCGCCAGTTTCGACCCGCGCCTGCTGTTCAGTTTCTACACCGCTGCGGGCCTATGTTTCTGCGCCGGCCTGTTCGGCGCGCGCCTGATCTTCCGGCGCGAGTGGGAGGATTGCGTCGCGATCGGCTTCTGCTGCTTGTTCTCGAACTCGGTCCTGCTGGGCCTGCCGATTACCGAGCGCGCTTATGGCCCTGAAAACCTGGCCGGGAACTATGCTATCATCGCCTTCCATGCGCCGTTTTGCTATGGCATCGGCATCACAGTGATGGAGGTCATTCGCAGTCGCGGCAACGGTGGCACGCATATGTTCCGTTCGGTCTTGTCAGCGATGTTCAGAAATGCGCTGATCCTGGGGATTGCATCGGGATTCATAATCAACCTGTCCGGGGTTGGCGTGCCCGGAGTGGTCGATGACGCCCTTGGCCTGATCACCCGCGCCGCCTTGCCCGGAGCCTTGTTTGCCTTGGGCGGCGTTCTTGTCAAATATCGGCCCGAGGGCGATCTGCGCACCATCGCCTATGTTTGCGGTGTGTCGCTGCTGCTGCATCCAAGTCTGGTCTGGCTATTCGGATCAAGCGTCGGGCTGCCGCAGGATCTGTTCCGCTCGGGCGTGCTGAACGCGGCCATGGCACCGGGGTTCAACGCCTATATCTTTGCCAATATGTATGGGCGCGCGCGACGGGTCGCGGCCTCATCGGTGCTTATCGGTACTGCGTCGTCGATCCTGACGGTATGGCTGTGGCTTGCTCTGCTGGGATAGAGCATTTGGTTTCCGGTTGACTTTGGGTTGTACAAACACACCTATCCGGTCACGCAACAAGGATCGTACTTATGCCGCATGCCGTCATCGTCGCCCATGGCCAACCCTCTGACCCGGAACCGGCCGAGGCCGCATTGGCAGACTATGCCCGTAGCGTCGATGCGCTGTGCCCGGATATCACGGTGGTTTCCGCCACGCTGGCCGCACCGGGACAGTTCGAATCCTGCCTGCAAAAGCTACCGGACGATACCGTTCTCTTTCCGCTCTTCATGGCCAAGGGGTGGTTCGTGACCAGCGCGTTGCCCAAGCGGTTGGACGAACGCCCCCTTCGTATTCTGGACCCGCTGGGAGTAGACCCCGAAATGCCCAACCTTGTGGCACAGGCTCTGACCGACGCTCTTGCGCAGCGTCAGTGGCAGGCCACAGAGACCGATTTTGTTCTCGCCGCCCACGGGTCCGGCCGCAGCCGCAACCCCTCTGCCGTGGCTTTGCACTTCGCCGAGGCTTTGGGTCAAACTTTACCGTTCAAGTCTCTTCGCGTCGGCTTTGTCGAGGAACCCCCGTCCATCTCTGACGCCGCATCAAAAGCGGGTGCGCAAGCAATTTGTTTGCCGTTTTTTGCCTGCACTGGCGGACACGTTCTAGAGGACATCCCGCAAGAATTGGAAAAGGCTGCCTTTCAGGGCGACACCCTACCCGTCGTCGGAGAGCTTCCCGGCATTCAACGCCATATCGCCGCGACCCTCAGCAAGGCGTTTCTTTCTACCTGACGCCTGCTATTGCGGAGGCATCGCTTTGTGCGCCAGTGATGAGAACAAGCAGTGACGAGACCTGCCTTTTCGCTTGGCCTCGTACAAGGCCTGATCGGCGGCGTTCAAAATCTCGGCAGGTTTGGGGGAGTGAAATTGCGTGGAAAGCGCGGTTCCGATACTGGCCGATATGCAGCAGGTTGACCCTTCAAAACTTATGGGATGTTGCAACCGCTCGATCAGTCGGATCGCGATCGCGGACAGTACAGCCTCATCGACCAAGCCTTTGAAAATGATTACGAATTCATCCCCTCCGACGCGCGCGACGGTGTCATCTGCACGCGTCTCTTCCACCATGATGCGCGCGGCCTGTTTCAGAACATAATCCCCAGCGGCATGGCCAAACCGGTCATTGACTGATTTGAAATAGTCCAGATCCAGATGCATTAGCGCAAATGGTCCATTGCCTGAGACCAAATGCCCCAACACCACATCCATCGCACGGCGGTTCTTGAGGCCGGTCAACATATCAGTATAGGCCTGCTCCTCGGCCGCAAGCATCGCGCCCTGCAGGCGCAGGTTTAGTGAACGGGACGCCTCCATCGCGGCGGATTTGGCTTCGACCAGATAGAGCAGTTCAATCGCAAGATCTGTGCCGGAAAAATCGGCACTGGTCAGCGCATAATCCCGTACCGCATCCAGGATCGAAATTCCGAAGGACAGGTTCACGACCGCCCCCATATCGTTCGGCAAGGGCGCGACCAAGCCTTTAAGGGCCGTGCGGGGCCTGTCATGCAGCTTGAGGTGCAGTTTTGCCCCGGCCAGAGAAAGCAAGGCCGACAAGGTTGTCACCTTTCGGGGTCGAACCAGTTCGAAAACGTCCAGGAAAGCCTGCCCACGCATCGGTGTATCCGGCCGAAGTTTTTGAACGGTCGGCCCCACACGCTGAATGCGTCCGTCTCGATCGACGAGAACGAACATCGGGCAAAGCGTGTCCAGCAACCCGGCCAATTCGACATTGCTCATCATGCTTTTCGCGCCCCCAACTCAAACTGTCGGCCTTGAGCAAAGGCGCTTTCAACCAGGATGATCGAAATAACTTCGGTGTCCCCCCTTTGCCCCTCATGGGTAAGAATGGCCAATGCACCATAGTCATCCGCAACCGCGCGGAGCACACCCACCATCACGCTGGAATATCCGGGCAAACCCGGATGACACAGAAGCTGGAACTCGGTTGGCGACATCTCGCGTAGTTCCAGTTCGGGCAAACGCAGATCCGAGACCGCAAGGCGAACCCGATCGGAAAGGTCATCAAGCGAATGCAGAAATTCGACATACGTCACTCCGCCAAACCGCAGCAGGCGTCGCAGATCTTCCATGTTGGGGTGAGAGACTAGATAGGTCCCCAAATCCTCCAGCAGTTCGGCGCCCGGGCGATCGAGTTTAGCGCACAATACCTCCAGCATGCGCGCGCTGACGTCATCGTCATAGACCAACATCGCCTCAAACTCGGAAAAGCCAAGTTCTGCGACTTCGGTCACGTGCAGCCAGCAGGATTGCCCGTATGCCGCGCAAACGAAGGATTGGACCGCTCGATTGATCAGACCATGCATGACAAAGCCCCAGCTTGGATTCACACGTAGTCTGACCGACGAATCCTTAACAAATCGCCAAAACGCAGCTTCGGATATGGACAATCCAATCGAGTATCAAACTGGAATCTCTTTCTAAACTGCTAGAAATCGGTCGGTGCTCCGCCCTCGACCTTTCGGCGTTCAACGAATTCCGCCAGTTCCTGTCGGATACCTTCGTCCATCGGTGGGGGTTCAAAGCTGGTGATGATCTCTTTGAACATGTGATGGGCGCGTTCTGCAGTCCAGATACCACCCGCTACGTTCCACCCTTCGAAATTCTTCCAGTCGCTGAGGAAAGGTTGGTAGAATGCCGTAGTGTAACGGTCCTGCGTGTGCTGGATGCCAAAGAAATGCCCGTCATTGCCGACCGCACGGATCGCATCCAACGCAATCTCATCCGACCCGGTCGCCGTGATCTCGGGCTGCATATACCTTTGGATTTGCTGCAAAACTTCGCAATCCATAATGAACTTTTCCGGGCTGGCGATCAGCCCTCCCTCAAGCCAACCTGCGGCGTGGTAGACTATATTGGTCCCTGACTGCACCGCCGCCCACAGTGAGTTCGACGTTTCCCAAACCGATTGCCCATCTGGCACGTTTGCCGCACACACGCCCGAGGACCGCAAGGGCAGGCCGTAAAACCGTGCCATCTGGCCGGTCATCTGGGTCGAGCGCATATATTCCGGTGTTCCGAACGCCGGCGCGCCAGATTTCATATCCACGTTCGAGGTAAAGGTTCCGATCACGCAGGGAATGCCGGGCCGGACATATTGGAACAGCGCAATCGCGCAGAGCGCCTCGGCCAGAGATTGCGCGACCGCGCCCGCCATTGTAACCGGGGCCATCGCGCCAGCCAGCGTAAAGGGCGTCACCACAATCGCCTGCCCCCGCCGTGCCAGACGTAGGCAGCCGTCAATCATCGGGTGGTCATGTTTCAACGGCGAGGTCGAGTTGATGTTGGTATACATCCGGGGCGTCGCCTCGAATTCCTCATGGCTTAGACCGCCTGCGATCCTCACCATCTCCATCACGTCCTCGACCCGTTCCTTGCCCAGTGAATAGGCGTGCATCGCCTTGTCGGTCAGGGTCAGCTTGTCATAGAGCACATCCAGATGGCGCACGCTGGCGTGGATGTCGACCGGTTCCACCGGATAACCGCCCGCAAAGTGAATGCAGTTGAAATATTGCGTTAGTTTCAAAAGGTTCCGGCACATTTCGCGATTGCCGGGCACTTTCGTGCCGATCTCCATATCCCAATAGTTGGGCGGGGACGAGACATTGCCGAACAGCAGATTGCGCCCACCGATTTCAATCTGGCGGGCCGGATTCCGCGGCGTGATGGTAAAGGATGACGGAGCCTTGCCCACCATCTCCATCACGAAATCGCGCCCCATGCGGACATTGTCGCCGTCAATGGTGCAGCCTGCCTGACGCAGTATGCCGATGGCTTCCTCGTTGTAGAATTCAATACCGATCTCTTCGAGAATGCGCATCGCCCCCTCGTGGATCGCTTCAATCCCCTCAGGACCAAGCGGCTCGGTCGGTGCATCCGTATTGACCGGAGGGTTCCACGGCATCTGGTCGATTACGGCCGAGCCTCGGCGTTCAGCGGCCCCTGCGCGCCCTCCACTGCGGCGTCTGCGCTTTGTCGTGCCTGCCATCGGACCGTCTCCCTGTGTTCGCGTTGCCTCAAGCAAGCCCCGAACAGGAAAGACTGGCCGCTCTGTCTGCGACAGGCTATGTCGGATTTAGAACCTGATACGCCGAAATCGAGCCGGATTCGGTCAGCGATCCGCCAGCCAGCCGGGGATGTGCCCGATATCCGGCAAGACCACATCCGCCATAGGCGTAAGCGCTTCGGCCTCGGCCATTCCGGTCAGAACACCGATCGTTGTCATCCCTGCCGCGCGCCCGGCCTGAAGGTCATGCAGGCTGTCCCCCACCATCGCAACGCGATCCGGGGCGACGCCCACATGTTTAGCAAAGGCCAAAAGCTGACCCGGACCCGGTTTGAACCCGTGCCCACTGTCATAGCCCGCCACAAAATCAAAGTGATCCCGTATCCCGGCCGAGCTCAGATGCTCGAGCGCGGGCATCTCGCTATCATTCGTCGCCACGCCCAGCCTCAGACCAGACCGCCGCAGCCCATCTAGGAACGGCGCAAGTGGCACTGCGGGGGCTTGTGGTGCATTTGCGGATTCGGTGTTCAGAACGTCTATCAGCCCTGCCTTAGGCAGATCAGGAAAATGCGGAGCCAGAACCTCGGCCACTTCTTCCACCGTTCCCGCAATTACGATGCTGTCCGGCGAATAAGTCAGCGTCTGAAGATCGAAACCAATCACCTTGCCCAGCGTGGCAGCGCGGGCGTGATCCCCCTCCGTCAGATGCAACAGCATATTGCGTCCGAAGGCACCCCAGGTATCGGCGAAATCGAACAGAGTACCGTCCTTGTCGAACAGAATAGCGTCGATTGGCATGGTGTTCTCCTGTGAGGGTCAGGTCCAGTGAATGTCAGCGCCGCCGGAAAGCGCGGCCTTGGCTTGCGCAGGCAGATCGTAAGGCACGGAATTGGCGTCGCAAAATGCCACAACCCACGAATCGTCCAACATCAGAAATTCCAGCACTGAGCCCAGAAACTCGGGTTCGGACGCCCGTTCGCGCAGATCACCTTCGGATGCGCCTGTGGAGCCCAGAAACACCGGCAAGAGCTCGTCATTTCCGACCAGCCAGCCAAGCACATTCAACGCCAGCGTTTCAGCGGATTGCGCGGTTATCGACATAAAGAGTCCCTGAATCTGCTCTTGGAAAGGGTTTGTTAACCAGACTCATAAACACTTTGGTCATACATGCAATCAACGGTGGCAGATATGTCCGTTCACGGTACCATCCTTGTCCTTGACGGGACCTCGACCAATCGGATCATGCTGAAAGTTCAGCTTACGGCAGCGTGGTATCACGTTGTGCAGGGCGAAAAGGTTCAAGGGCTGGCCGGGCTGTTGCGGCGGGCTCGGCCCGACCTTGTGCTGACCGCACAAACCTTGCCAGATGGCACCGCAGCCGATGTGAAAAAGCTGGTGATGGCCGACCCCGAACTGGCGGATGTGCCGGTTGTCGCAATCGCACCGCAAAACGACAAGGCCGCGCGTCTTCAGGCTTTGTCGGACGGGCTGGATGATGTTCTGGCGCATCCTTTCAAAGACACGCTGCTTTTGGCGCGGGTCCGCAGCCTGATGCGCGTCCGAGCCGAATCGCAGGACCTGCGTCCGGGTGGCTCGCAGCCCATCGGATTTGCCGAACCCGCACCCGCGCTGATCACTCCGCCGAAATCCGGCCATGTTGCCCTGCTGACCCAAACATCAAGCATTGGTGCGAAGTGGCGAAACGCTTTGGCTAACCGGTTGAAGCACAGGTTGACGGCCCATACGTCCTCCAACTTGCAGTGTCTGTTATCCGGCCCCACCCCCGACGCCATCCTGATCGAGATCGGAACCGACCGGTCTGGTCTGTCCGTTTTGAACGATCTTAAATCGCGCGGCGCCACCCGCCACACGGCGGCTATAGGCATTCTGACGCAAAATGACCCCGGTATTGCAGCAGAAATTCTGGACCGGGGGGGAGATGCAGTCTGCATGAACGGGTTCTGTGCCGACGAAACCGTGCTGCGTTTGGAGAACCTGATCGCGCGCAAGACCCGCTTGGACCAGATGCGTGCATCGCTGCGCCGCGGGATTGCGGAATCCTGGGTTGATCCGCTGACTGGGCTGCACAACAGGCGTTATGCAATGCACGCAATCGACCGCATCGTCGCTCAGTCCAACCAAACCCAGCGCGGCTTTGCGGTAATGTTGGCGGATCTGGATCATTTCAAATCCATCAATGACCGCTTTGGCCATGTGTGTGGTGACCGTGTCTTGACCGAAACCGCAACCCGGATGCAGCGCGCCATCGGCGCAGCTGGGTTCGTGGCCCGGATCGGAGGAGAGGAATTCATGATTGGCGTACCCGATACCACTCAGGACAATGCGCTGAAACTGGCGCGCACGTTGTGCGATTGTATCTGCAAAACACCCTTCAAGCTGCCGGGCACCTTCGCGCCAGTACCGGTAACGATCAGCATCGGCGTGATTTCGGCGCAACCGGCCCGCTCAAGTGGTGCTCCGGTCGAGACGTTGATTCAATCAGCCGACACCGCGCTCTATGCCGCGAAGCGCGCGGGCCGCAATCAGGTCAGTTTTCGGCAATGCGCTGCCTGACAGATCAGTCCTTTTTGCCCCGTTTATGAGGGCCGCGGCGTACGACCTCATCCAAACGCGCGGCATAGTCCATACGTTCCTCTTCGCTCATTGCAGAGACGCGCGTCAGCCATTCATTCTGCAAGGACATCTGCAACGACACCAGCGACGCGCTCTGATTAGCCAGTATCGCCCGAACGGATTCGGGGTCGAACGGATCGGCGCGCAGGGCTGCGCTGAGCATGGCGAAATCCTCTGCCCGCAGCTTAGAGCCTTTGCGGTGCTGTTTCGACAAATCCCCGCGCAGCGCCTTGCGGTCCTCTTTCGGCAACGCGCGATAAAGAGCCGAGCCAAAACCGGGTGGCGCCTTTGCATGGTCACTGCCTTTGACCCGTAGAACCGTTCCGACTGCTACGCCTACAATCAGCAAGTTCACGGCAAGGGAAACCGCCAACAAAATGGGCATCCAACGGCGTTTGGGCTTGGGATTGTCGCTCATTCGGCGTCCTCCAGGAATGATGTGTCCAGATCGGCAAGTGCAAATGTGGCCTCCGATCCGTAGAGGTAAGTGGCCGCGTCGGGCAGAAAATCCGGCGCAGCGAACCCGATCCACAGGCCGGCGACACTGGCGGCGGCCAGACCGCTCAGGCCCTGCCAGCCACCGATCCCTTCGACCATGCGGCGAAAAACGGATCGGGGCGCAGACCGCTTGGGTTTGGCAATGTTCAGCCGCACTGCTTCGGCATCGGTCAGGATGCGAACGGCCAAATCGTCAGGCAGCGCCGGCCGATCCTGACGAGCCTGTGCAAAAAGCTGATCCAATCTCGTGTCATCTTCAGTCATCGTCATACCCCAATTCGTCCCGTCGCCCCGCCAATATCGCTGTCAGAGCCCGCTTGCCCCGCGCCGTCAGACTTTCCACCGCTTCGACCGAAAGCTCCATGATCCCGGCAATCTCGGGGTTGGGCAATTCCTCGATATGGCGCAGTATCACGGCCTGTCGCTGCCGGTCCGGAAGTTTCGACAAGGCCGCCTGCAACGCGTCCCGGCGGGCATCGTCCTGCATCTTCTGCGCTGCACTGGCACATTCGTCCTCAGGCTCTGGCACATCCGACAAACGGTCGGGCGTCTGTTTGCGCAGCCGGTCCAGACACAGGTTCATCGTCACACGGTACAGCCAGGTCGAGATCTTGGCCTGCCCCGCCACCCAGTCCGGCGCGACCTTCCACAGCCGCATCATCGCCTCCTGGGTCATATCCTCGGCCTCGGCCCGGTTGCCCAGCATCCGCAGCGCCACCGAATAGCTTCGCGGGCCCAGCCTGTCGGTCAGCACACGCGCAGCCGCCGCATCACCTGCGGCGAACATGGCCAGCAGGACGTCATCCGCTGGCGCATCCGCGGCACTGTCAGCGCCGCGGACGATCTGACCTGAGGGCCTCAAGTCCCGCATTCCAAATCAGCTATCGTCGGTATCCGATTTGGCGCGTTTCTTGTGACGCTTGCCCATCCTGTCCTTTGCATCAGCAAATTCCTGTTCCGAGATCGAACCGTTGCTATCAGCGTCGATACGATCAAACATCTTGTCAGCCCGGCGCGGTTTGGGCAACTCATCCTCGCTCAGAAATCCGTCCTGATTGGCATCGTGCTTTTCGAACATTTTGGCGACACGGTCGTTCACCTTCTGCTGCCCCGCCGCCTGCATCTCTTCGACGGTCAATTGCCCGTCGCCATTGGCATCTGCATCCGTAAAGCGCTTGGCGCGGTGGGCCTGCATTTCATCCTTCGTCACCTGCCCGTCGCCATTGGCATCCAGTTCCTGAAACGTCACAGGTTCGTGATTGCGTGGCCCTGCGGCCAGAGCGGAGGTCGCCGTGATCGCAACGGCCCCAAGGATAATCGCAGGTATGATTTTTGCGCTTTTCATGTCGGTTTCCCTTTGTTTGCACAGCGCTTTTGTCGCTGCCTACATAGGTTCAAACGCAGATTCACCGGGGTTCCGTCGCAAAAATTGAAATTTTTTTCCGTCACCTTTCAGGGCGCAAAGCGACGCACCCCCCTTTTAAGTTGCACAAAAGATGCGCAATATCCGCCCATTGAAACCCGTGAGTCTCGCAATGACAGATCAAACAATAGACACCCAGCCCGATGCGGATCGCGCCACCAAGCCAGCACTGCTGAAAGGCTTTCGCGGCCGCTGCCCGAAATGTGGTGAGGGCAAGCTGCTGAGCGGCTATCTCAAGGTCAATGATAGCTGCTCGAATTGCGGGCAAGAGCTGTTTCATCACCGCGCCGACGATGGCCCTGCCTATCTGACGATCCTGCTGGTCGGCCACCTGCTGGCCCCTGCGCTGCACGTGACTTATGTCGAGTTCCGGCCTGAACCACTGACAATGTTCCTGATTTTTGCGATCGGTTGTACGGCGTTGTCGTTGTTCTTGCTGCCGCGCCTGAAAGGGGCTGTTGTGGCCTATCAATGGGCACGTCGCATGCACGGATTCGAGAACGCGTAATGCGATTTCCGACTGGATTGATCCGCACATGACACAGGACAAGACCGCCATCCGCAACGCGGCAACGGTCATTGTTCTACGTGACCGTTTGTCAGACCCGTCGATCCTGATGGGGCAACGGGGCGCGAAAGCCGCGTTCATGCCCAACAAGTTTGTCTTTCCGGGCGGCGCGGTTGACGCCGAAGACGCCAATGTCGAATTGGCCACGGCCCTGTCTGAGTTGTGCCATGACCGCCTGTCCGAGCGGGCGGAGGCGGGTCTGCAAAATGCGCTTGCCGCCGCCGCAATCCGCGAGTTGTGGGAAGAGACCGGCCTGGTTCTGGGGCAACCCGGCGCATGGCCCGGACAACCGCCGGAGGATTGGGCCGAGTTTGCCCAGCTAGGTTTTCGCCCCACGGCCCAAGCGCTGCAATTCGTGTTTCGCGCGGTGACGCCTCCGGGTCGCCCCCGGCGGTTCGATGCGCGGTTTTTCCTTGTCGATGCTTCGGCGGTTCAGGGCGACCTGGACGACTTCTCGCGCGCCTCGGATGAGCTGTCTCACCTGCAATGGGTGCCGCTGGATCGCGCACGCGAGTTTGACCTACCCTTTATCACCGAGGTCGTACTGGCCGAGATTGCAGCGCGCGTATCAGACCCCGCGCCGCCGTCATCGGTCCCCTTCCTGCTAAATCAGGAAGAGGAGAGCTTGTTTCTGAAACTCAAAGGCTATCCGATGCCTGTGACGGACTGAAGTCGCGCCTATTTCATTCGGCTGATCACCGTCGTGACCTCGGGCTTTTTACCGATCTCGGCCTTGGCGGTCTGACGCACGATCCGGCGCATGGCCTCTTCCAATTTGTCGTCGTCGCGCAACGTTTTGGCGTCGGCGCGCATCAGGAATTGGTTCAGATCCTCTTCCAAAACCTCGACCAATGCCGCGCGCGAGGACCCAATCTCGGGCAGGCCCATCGTATCGCACCACGGCTCACCCAGTGGTTCATCCTCTTCGTCCAGAATGACCGTGACGGTCACATGACCGTTCAGAGCCATGCGGATACGATCCCGCACAACGCCGTCCAGCGCGCCGACCTTCACAGTGCCGTCCAGATAAGTCCGGCCCGTTTCGACATAGTCCACCACTTTCGGTGCGTTGCCAGTCAGATCCAGCATCGTGCCATTCACGGCCAGAATTCCTGCGCGTCCCCCAGCCTCGGCCAGCTTGGCGTGCTCGCGCAGATGGCGATGTTCACCATGCATCGGGATCACGATCTGAGGGTCGATCAGAGCATGTACCCTCTCAAGATCAGGGCGGTTGGCATGGCCCGACACGTGATACAGCCCCGAGCTGTCGTCGACCACATCCACCCCTTTTTCACTAAGCTGGTTAATGATGAAGATCACGCCCCGCTCATTGCCCGGAATGGTTTTCGACGAAAACAGGAACAGATCGCCCTCTTTCAACTCCAGACCGCGATACTTGCCTCGGGCTAGTTGCGCACTGGCGGCGCGGCGCTCACCTTGGCTGCCGGTCACGATCAGCATCAGGTTTTGACGCGGTACATCCACCGCCTCTTCCGCGCTGATAACCTTGGGGAAATCCGACAGGATGCCGGTTTCGGTCGCGGCTTCGATCATGCGGCGCATCGCGCGGCCCAGCAACACGACCGAGCGTCCGGCCCGCTGCCCCGCCTCGGCCAGGGTTTTCACCCGTGCCACGTTGGACGCGAAAGTGGTCGCGACAACCATCCCTTCGGCGCTTTCGACCAGTTTGGTGATCTCGGGGCCGACCTCGGATTCCGATCGCCCGTCATGGGGCGAGAATACATTGGTGCTGTCACAAACCAGAGCCTTGACGCCTGGTTTGGCAATCTCGGCCCACAAATCGGCGTCAAAAGGCTCACCTACCACAGGGTTGGTGTCCAGCTTGAAGTCACCCGAATGCACGACCCGGCCCGCAGGCGAGTCGATGACCAAGGCTGCACTTTCCGGGATCGAATGCGAGACCGGCAGGAAACCGACCGAGAACGGCCCCACCTGAACCTGCTCGGGCCATGGCGACACGGTTTGAACGGCGTCCTCGGGATGGCCATGTTCATCCATCTTGCGGCGCGCGATATTGGCGGTGAAGGCACGGGCATAGACCGGCGCGCCCAATGCCTCAAAGCAATGCGCTACGGCCCCCACGTGGTCTTCGTGGGCGTGTGTGACGAAGATGGCGTCAAGACGATCAGCGCGTTCCTGCAGCCACGAGATATCCGCGTGGATCAGATCGACGCCCGGCGTGGTGTCCATATCCGGGAACGTCACCCCAAGATCGACGAGGATCAGACGTTCCTGCCCCGGCTTGCCATAGCCATAGACATAGGCGTTCATGCCGATTTCGCCTGCACCGCCCAGCGGCAGATAGATCAGTCGTTCACTGCTCATGTTGAGCCATTTTCCTTGTTATAGCGATGGATCACGGTCAGACCGTGCATCGTCAGATCATCCTCGATCACGTCAAAGCCCACATCCGCCTGATCGAACAGAGGTGCAAGCCCCCCGGTTCCAACGACTTTCATCGGCATTCCATATTCCGCCTTGATCCGGGCAATCAGCCCCTCGATCAAACCGGAATAGCCCCAATACACGCCCGATTGGATACAGCCAACCGTATTTGTCCCAATCACTTTTTCGGGGCGCGTGATGTCGATATGAGGCAACGCCGCCGCGCCTTGGTGCAGCGCTTCAAGGCTGAGGTTCACACCCGGTGCAATAATGCCGCCCACGTAAGCCCCGTCCGATGCAACAACATCGAAATTCGTGGCGGTTCCGAAATCAACCACAACCACATCGCCACCATGACGATCAAACGCTCCAACCGCATTGGCCAGCCTGTCCGGTCCGGGAATGGTGCCTTCGTCGATGCGTGGAGCGACTGGCAACAGGCATTCCGGCTTGCCCACAACCAGCGGACGGCAGCCAAAGAAACGGTCTGCAAAGATGCGTAGATTGAACACCACGCGTGGCACGGTCGACGCGATCACAACATCAGTGATATCCGCCTCGATCCCGTAATGTTTCACCAGAGTAGAATACCATGTGAAATAGGCATCCGCCGTACGGGAGTGATGGGTCGAGGTGCGCAAGGTGCACAGAAATTGCGCGCCGTCCCAGATCGAGAACACTGTGTTTGTGTTGCCGCAGTCGATTGCAAGAAGCATTTCAGCCCCCTTTAGAAATAAACATCCGCGGCAGGTATGGCCGCGCGGCCTTTGGCGGTGTTTAAGACAAGGTTGCCATTCCCGTCCACCGTTTCAAACGTGCCCACCGTTTCCGACGTTGTAGTCCGCGCCGTGATCACTTCCCCCAGTCGCGCGGCCCGGTCCAACCATGCCGTGCGGATCGGTTCGAACCCGTAGGTCACGAACTGGCTTTCGTAGCGCGCATAGTTGGCGGCCAGCTCGGTCAGAAAATCCTCGGGCATGACGTCGGCGCCAGTCTCGGACAAAAGCGAAACCGGGCGTACCGCTCCTTCCTCAAGCGCGTCAGGCTGCGGAGCTTGCGACAGGTTGACCCCTATGCCAATCGCCAAATGGCCCAGCTCGCGCCCCATGCCCGTGCTTTCAAGAAGAATGCCAGCCAGCTTGCCGCCGTTCAGCAGCACGTCGTTGGGCCATTTCAGTGACAATCCGTCAGACCGCCCCGTCACAGCGACACAGGCATCGTACAGTGCAAGCGCTGCGACGAAGCTGCGCAATGCGGCCTGTTCCGGCTCACCCTGCGGACGCATCAACAAAGTAGCTGCGAGGTTTCCGACAGGATTGGCCCATGCCCTGCCCCGCCGCCCGCGCGCCGAGGTTTGATTATAGGCCATGATCCAGACCGGCCCTGCCGCCGTTGGGGCGATACGCGCAGCTTCGTTCAACGTGCTGTCGACCGTTTGCAGCACGTGCAACCCATATCCTTGCGGCCACTGCGTCATCGCAAAAAGGCCCGGTCCAGCGACCGAGCCCTCCTGGATTGAGTGAGCTGGAGATCAGTTAACAAGCGTCGCTGCCGCAGCTGCCGCTGCGCCCTCAACACCGAACTGATAGAATATACCTACCAACATCAGAGCAGCCGACCCCATCAACGCAACCCACAGAACGGGCGTGGAATGCGTCTCGATCGGGTCCTCGTTCTCCTCGCCAAAATACATGTAGAACACGATCCGCAGGTAGTAGAACGCACCAATGACCGAGGCGATGGCCGACACGATCACCAGACCGGTCAGGCCCGCGCTGACACCGGCCTGCCAAACGCCGAACTTGGCGAAGAAGCCCAGCATCGGCGGGACGCCCGCAAGGCTGAACATCAGGATCAGAACCGCCAGCGCCTTACCAGGATCACGTTTAGAATATTGCCGCAGCGCATCAATATCGGTGACGGGTTTGCCGTCGCGCTCCATCATCAGGATGAAGGCAAAGGTGCCGATATTCATGGTCACGTAGATCGCCAGATACATCAGCATCGCCTTGACGCCCATTTCAGTACCCGCCGCCAGACCGATCAGCGCATAGCCCATATGGGCAATCGACGAAAACGCCATCAGTCGCTTGATGTCGCGCTGACCAATCGCAGCCACGGCCCCCAACAGCATCGACAGGACCGAGAGCAGAACGATCACCTGCTGCCAATCCTTGATCACTCCGCCGAACGCGTCATGCAGCAATCGCGCAAACAATGCCATCGCGGCCACTTTGGGCGCAGTGGCAAAGAAAGCGGTGATCGGCGTGGGTGAGCCTTCGTACACGTCCGGCGTCCACATATGGAACGGCACCGCCGAGACCTTGAACGCCAGTCCCGAGATCAGGAAGATCAAACCGAACAGCAGGCCAACCGAGATGTCGCCGTGGTGCACCGTCTGGATGATGCCCGAGAACAGCGTGGTGCCCGTGAAGCCGTAAACCAATGATGCACCATACAGCAGCAAGCCCGAGCTGAGCGCGCCCAGAACGAAATACTTCAGACCAGCCTCGGTGGATTTCGCACTGTCACGGCGCAGGGCGGCCACGACGTAGAGCGCCAGCGATTGCAGTTCCAACCCCATATAGAGAGACATCAGATCGCCCGCGCTGACCATCATCATCATACCCACGGCGGCAAGTGCCACCAGCAAGGGGTATTCGAACCGCAACAGCCCGCGACGCGACATGTAATCCTGGCTCATCAACAGAACGGCTGCCGCAGATAGCAGGATCGCAACCTTGGCAAAGCGCGAGAAACCGTCATCGACGAACATGCCATTGAAGGCCACGTTGGTGCCGTCGCCATTGGTGGCGATCCAAATCGCCAGCAGCGCCATCAGGCCCGAGGTCGCCCAGACCAGAACCGGGGCCAGCCCGTCTTTTGTGGTGTAGACAGCCCCGATCAGCGCCGCCATCGCATATACGGCCAGAACGATCTCTGGCAGGATGATTGTCAGATCAGCTTGGATCATCTCCGAAGCTCCCTTAATGCGAAGCGGCTGTCTGGATCACGGCCTCAGCCGCGGCCAGAGCCGTGTCATAGTTCGAAATCAGCGCGGCGGTCGAGTCGCCGATCACATCGGTCACCAGCGATGGGTAGACGCCCAGCAGGATCGTCATGATGATCAGCGGTGCAAAGATCAGCCGCTCGCGCGAGCTCATGTCAGTCATGGCCTTGAGGCTTTCCTTGATCAGATCGCCAAAGACCACGCGACGGTACAGCCACAGCGCATACCCGGCAGAGAAGATCACGCCGGTTGCAGCCACCGCCGTTACCCATGTGTTAACCTGGAAGGCCCCCATCAGGGTCAGGAATTCGCCGATAAACCCGGACGTGCCCGGCAGGCCGACATTCGCCATGGTGAACAGCATGAAAACCAGCGCGTAAGCCGGCATCCGGATGACCAGACCGCCATAAGCGTCGATATCCCGGGTGTGCATCCGGTCATAAATCACGCCCACACACAGAAACAGTGCCGCCGAGATAAACCCGTGGCTCAGCATCTGGAAAATCGCGCCATCTATCCCTTGCTGGTTCGCCGCAAAGATGCCCATGGTCACAAAGCCCATATGCGCGACCGAAGAGTAAGCGATTAGCTTTTTCATATCCTCCTGCACCAGCGCCACCAGCGAGGTGTAGACAACGGCGATGGCCGACATCCACAGCACCAGATCGGTCATCACCGCCGAGCCCACAGGGAACATTGGCAGGCTGAACCGCAGGAAACCATAGCCCCCCATCTTCAACAGGATCGCCGCCAGCACGACCGAACCCGCCGTCGGCGCCTGAACGTGCGCGTCCGGCAGCCAGGTATGAACCGGCCACATCGGCATTTTCACGGCAAATGAGGCAAAGAACGCCAGGAACATCAGCGTCTGCATCCCGCCGAC
The DNA here is from genome assembly GCF_056531325.1 of Ruegeria sp. N8. Lineage (NCBI taxonomy): Bacteria > Pseudomonadati > Pseudomonadota > Alphaproteobacteria > Rhodobacterales > Roseobacteraceae > Ruegeria > Ruegeria sp. N8. The sequence goes on from NZ_JBQFLQ010000002.1 coordinate 354,138, forward strand.
CACATAAATGCCCATCACGCTGAAGCTCTCGGATGAGAAGTGATGGCTCATCAGCGCCTCAATATCCGTCGTGCCCGCATCCGCATACATCGCCACCATCGCCACCAGCATCAGCACCGAGCCGAGGAAGGTATAGAGGAAGAATTTGAAGCTGGCATAGATGCGGTTCGCCCCGCCCCAGATACCGATGATCAGGAACATCGGGATCAGACCGGCCTCGAAGAACAGGTAGAACAGCACCAGATCCAGTGCCATGAACACGCCCAGCATCAGCGTTTCCAGCAGCAGGAAGGCGATCATGTATTCCTTGACCCGGTCGGTCACATTCCAGCTGGCCAGAATGGTCAGCGGCATGATGAAGGTGGTCAGCAGCACGAACAACACGCTGATGCCGTCCACGCCCATCTTGTATTTCAGGCCTAGCAGCCACTCGCCCTCTTCCACCATCTGAAAGCCGGTGTTGGATGGGTCAAAGCCCGTATAGATACCAATCGAGACAAGGAACGTCACCGTGGTCGCCACCAGCGCGACCCATTTCGCGTTGCGCTGCGCGGCTTCGTCATCCCCGTGCAGGAACAGGGCCAGAATGGCCGCCGCCACTGCGGGAATGAAAGTAACGATCGAGAGGATATTATCCATTAGTGTGCGCCTCCGCCGATCGACATCCAGGTGACAAGGGCTGCTATCCCCAAGACCATCCAGAAGGCATAAGTAAAGATGTAGCCCGTCTGCGCCTTGCCTGCGAGGCGGGTGAAGAAGGGAACAACGCCCATGGCGATCCCGTTCAGGAAACCGTCAATGGTGTTGCCATCACCGCGTTTCCACAGGAACCGTCCAAGCGCCACGGTGGGTTTGACGAAGATCACATTGTAGATTTCGTCAAAGTACCACTTGTTCAGCAGGAACAGGTACAGCGGACGCTGGTTCTGTGCCAGACGTCCCGGCAGCGATGGGTTCACGATGTAGAACCAATAGGCCATCGCAAAGCCCAGCAGCATCGCAACAAAGGGTGAAACCTTGACCCACTTAGGCGCCGCATGCGCATCGTCCAGCACATGGTTGTCCGGTGCCATGTACAGCGCGCCCTCGCCCGGCTCACCTTCGAAAACATAGTGATGATCGCCATGAGCATCCTTTTCACCATAACCGTCATCTGCGTGGTCATCACCACGGCTTTCATCTGCGTGGCTATCATCGCCATGCGCGTCCGCTTTGCTGTGATCACCGGCCTCGGCATGTTCCGACGCCTCAGCCACCGGGATGCCATAGAACTTGCCCACCTTGTCCGCGTGACCGAAGAAATTGCCGTACCAAATCATGCCCGCAAAGACCGCGCCGAGAGACAGAACGCCCAGCGGCACCAGCATGACTATCGGGCTTTCATGCGCATGGTCGTGCGTATGCTTGTCGCCGCGCGGCGTGCCGTAGAAGGTCAGGAAGATCAGACGCCAGCTGTAGAAGGACGTGAACGCAGCCGCCACGACCAGCAGCCAGAAGCCATAGGAAGACCCACCGGCATAGGCGCTCTCGATGATCGCATCCTTCGACAGGAAGCCAGCGAAACCGAAGGTCGTCAGCGGGATACCGACACCGGTGATGGCCAGCGTGCCGATCATCATCGCCCAGAACGTATAGGGGATCTTTTTGCGCAACCCGCCATACTCGGTCATCTCTTGTTCATGATGCATGGCGTGGATCACCGAGCCTGCGCCCAGAAACAGCAGCGCCTTGAAGAAGGCGTGCGTGAACAGGTGGAACATCGCCGCCGAATACATCCCGACACCTGCAGCCACGAACATGTAGCCCAGTTGCGAACAGGTCGAATAGGCGATGACGCGCTTGATGTCGGTCTGAACCAGACCCACGGTCGCCGCAAAAAACGCGGTCGTTGCGCCCAGCACGGTGATGAAACCGGTCGCACCCGGCGCGAACTCCATCAGTGGCGACATACGGCATACAAGGAATACACCCGCCGTCACCATGGTTGCGGCGTGGATCAGGGCCGACACAGGCGTCGGGCCTTCCATCGCGTCGGGCAACCATGTGTGCAGGATCAGCTGCGCCGATTTCCCCATCGCGCCGATGAAGAGCAGCACGCAGATGACCTCAACAGCGGTCCATTCGCCCCACAGGAAGTGCAGCTTTTCCTCAGCCAAAGCCGGGGCCGAGGCAAAAATGTCCGAGAAGTTGATGCTATCGGTCAGCAAGAACAGCGCAAAGATACCCAGAGCAAAGCCAAAGTCGCCCACGCGATTCACGATGAAGGCTTTCATCGCCGCCGCATTGGCGCTCGGCTTACGGTAATAGAATCCGATCAGCAGGTAGGATGCGACACCCACGCCCTCCCAGCCAAAGAACATCTGCACCAGATTGTCCGCCGTCACTAGCATCAGCATCGCAAAGGTGAAGAAGGACAGATAGGCGAAGAACCGCGGCTTATAGCTTTCGCCTTCACGCCACTGCGGGTCGTGATCCATATAACCAAAGGAATAGAGGTGCACGAGCGCTGAGACGGTCGTCACCACGATCAGCATGATCGCGGTCAGACGGTCCAGACGGATGGCCCAGCTTGTCGACAACGATCCGCTCTCGATCCAGCGCATGATCTCGATCTGCTGCGTCACCCCGTCGAAGGCAAAGAACACGATCCACGACAGAAGACAGGCCAGAAACAGCAGGCCGGTTGCGGTCCACATGGCGGCTTTCTCGCCAATGAACCGCCGGCCGAAACCGCAGATCAACGCGCCCACCAGCGGGGCAAAGAGGATGGTGGTTTCCATAGTTCTCTTAGCCCTTCATCATATTGACGTCTTCAACCGCGATAGTGCCACGGTTGCGGAAGAAGCAGACCAGAATGGCCAGACCAATCGCCGCCTCGGCGGCCGCAACTGTCAGCACGAACAGCGTAAACACCTGCCCGACCAGATCGCCGAGGAAACTGGAGAACGCCACAAGGTTGATATTCACCGCCAGCAGCATCAGTTCGATGCTCATCAGCAGGATGATAACGTTCTTGCGGTTCAGGAAGAGACCGAAGATGCCGATGACGAACAGCGTCGCCGCGACCGTAAGATAGTGTTCAAGTCCGATCATCGTCTCATAGTCCTTCGAATTTCTCTTTCCCATTGCGGAGCTCTGGGAACGCAGCAGCACAAGCACAGGTCTCGTTCGTTTCCGTAGTTTCATCAACCTTGAACGCTTTCCGTTCGAAGGCCCTTTTCACCGAAATCCACGAATGGCCCTCGTCGGTTCCCGCTAGATTTTGCAAAACTTCGTTTGCCTCGTCAGTGCGATCCAGTTGAGTATCGTCGCTTTCCCTAATGAGCTGCGTGACAACTCGAAGTGTTTGTCCCGATTCACACGCCGAAATCTTGAGAAACTCGGAGTACGTGCATCCCATATCTTCATCGCAAAATCCGCCGACTTCGCGGAATGCAACAACGCCTTCACCGACAGTTTCATGCTCGGCCTCGACCCAATGATGAGACAAAATTGGTAGGCCAGCGCACTCCGCAATTGTAAACGCGCTTGCGGACAACGGCATGCACGCCAGCACTAAACCCGATATGACCAATCTATAGCTCACAACCCCTGCCCCGGTTTCACGTCCTTCAGCTCCATCGCCTTGGCCGGGTCGCGCATCATCTGGCCGATGATGTCCTGACGCTTGATGTCCTGACGGTGGCGTAGGGACAGCACGATGGCACCGATCATTGCCACCAGAAGGATCAAGCCCGCCAGTTGGAACAGAAGGAAGTATTGATCGTACAGGATGACGCCCAGAGCCTCGGTATTGTGGCGGTCGGTCGGAACCGGTTGCGCCAGATTGGCCTCAACGCCTTGCGCGCTGTCCCATGCACCGAACGCCATGACGAACTGCATCAGGATGACCAGACCGATCAGCAATGCCAGCGGCATATAACGCGCCATCTCGGCCTTAAGCTCGGCAAAGTCGACGTCCAGCATCATCACCACGAACAGGAACAACACCGCGACCGCGCCCACATAGACGATGATCAGCAGCATCGCCACGAACTCGGCCCCCAGCAGCACGAACAGTCCCGCCGAGGACAGGAAGGACAGGATCAGCCACAACACTGAGTGCACAGGCTGGCGGCTGATCACCGTGAACAGGCCGCCGGTGATGGCGCTGATGGCAAACAGATAGAAGGCAAAGACTGTCATTGATCCTTATCCTCGTTGTCGCCCAGAACCTCTTGCGCCAGTTCCAGCGCACGGGTCATGGCCGGGATGCCGGCAAAGACCGACATCTGCCCGATCGTTTCGACGATCTCTTGTTTCTTGGCACCGGCCTCCAACGCGTGGCGCACGGTCTGACGTACCGCTGAATCCGCTTGCGCGCCCTGCATGGTCAGCCCGGCCAACGTCAGCAACAGGCGGGTCTTGGCGTCCAGCCCGTCCTTGTTGACGGTGTTGCCGAACATCATTTCCATGACCTCTTTCGGCATCGTCGGCCAAAGCGCTTCGAACCCTTTGGGCGAAAAGTTCTCCATCGCCGGATTCATCGCCTTCGCCATATCCTGCGCCTGTTTCATCATCAGTTCAAACGGGTTCGAGCTTTTGTCGTTCATCGGTACGGCGCGTCCATTTCCAGATTACGGGCGATTTCAGCCTCCCAGCGTTCGCCATTCGACAGGAGTTTTTCCTTGTCATAGAAAAGCTCTTCGCGGGTTTCCGTGGCGAATTCGAAATTCGGACCTTCGACGATGGCATCCACCGGGCAGGCCTCTTGGCAGAAGCCGCAATAGATGCACTTGGTCATGTCGATATCGTAACGCGTGGTGCGGCGGCTGCCATCTTCGCGCGGTTCGGCGTCGATGGTTATGGCTTGGGCCGGGCAGATCGCCTCGCACAGTTTACAGGCAATGCAGCGCTCCTCGCCATTGGGATAGCGGCGCAGGGCGTGTTCACCGCGAAAGCGCGGGGAAAGAGGGCCCTTTTCATGCGGGTAGTTCACGGTGGCCTTGGGGGCGAAGAAGTACTTCAACCCCAGCTTCATGCCGACCCAGAAGTCCTGCAGAAGGAAGTATTTGGCGGCGCGGGTATAGTCGATTTGGGTCATATCAGCCTCCAACGCTCCAACGGGCGAACGCGCCCCAGAACCAGTCGAATTTCGCCGCGAAGGCCACGAAAACCACCCATGCCAGCGAGAATGGCAGGAACACTTTCCAGCCCAACCGCATCAGCTGGTCATAGCGGTAGCGGGGCGTGATCGCCTTGACCATCGCGAAGAGGAAGAAGAAGAACGCCATCTTGGCGACCATCCATAGTACGCCATCGGGCAAGCCCGGAATCGGCGACAGCCAGCCGCCAAAGAACAGCAGCGAGATCAGCGCGCACATCAGGAAGATGGCGATGTATTCGCCCGCCATGAACAGCAGGAAAGGAGTGGCCGAGTATTCGACCTGATAGCCTGCGACCAGTTCCGATTCCGCCTCGGGCAAGTCAAACGGTGGACGATTGGTTTCGGCCAGTGCCGAGATGAAGAACAGGAAAACCATCGGGAAATGCGGCAGCCAGTACCAGCTGAAGAAGCCGAACCGACCGTCCTGTGCCTCGACGATGTGTCCAAAATTCATCGACCCGGTCGAGATGATCACGCCGATAATGATCAGGCCCAGCGAGACCTCGTACGAAATCATCTGCGCCGCAGACCGCAGCGACCCAAGGAACGGATACTTTGAGTTCGACGCCCAACCGCCCATAATCACGCCATAAACTTCCAATGACGATACGGCAAAGACATACAGGATCGCCACGTTCAGGTCAGACAGCACCCAGCCATCGTTGAACGGGATCACCGCCCAGGCGATCATCGCAAGCACGAAGGATGTCAGCGGCGCCAGCATGAATACCGTGCGGTCGGCACCCGCCGGAATGACCACCTCTTTCACCACGTATTTCAGCGCATCCGCTACCGATTGCAGCAGGCCATAGACGCCCACCACATTGGGGCCCCGACGCATCTGGACCGCGGCCCAGATCTTGCGGTCGCCATAAACGAGGAACAAGAGCGAGATCATCACAAAGGCAACGACTGCAAGCACTTGCGCCAGAATGATGATGGCAATTCCGCCTGGGGTGTTAAAGAATTCAGCCATTGGTCCTCACACCGTGGGTATTCCGTTTTCCGCGTGCGATACGAAGGCCAGATGCCTGCGCATTTTGCGGCTGGGTCGGCGCGTTGGTGTAAACAGCATCTGCCGGCATTGCGCCACCCTTATTGTTGAATTTCACACGCAATTCGGGCGCGGCGATCTGCCACCCGGCACTCGCCCCTGCCTGCGATATGAAAACTGTCTGGTTCATTCCGCCGCAATCTTTTCGGATTTGCGGGCCTGTGCCTGCGCCGAAAGCTCGGCCATTAGCTGCGAGGCACGTGCGATCGGGTTGGTCAGATAGAAATCCGTGATCGCATATCGGAAGCTGGCATCACCCAGTTTTCCCGTTTTCAGCGCTTGAACTTCGTTCTCGATGACCTCGTCGATCTGCGCCAGATGCGGGACCGCCTCGATCAATGCAGTGCGCAGTTGCGCCAGCGAGTCGTAGGGCAGTGTCGCGCCCAACTCGGCCGACAAGGCCCGCAGGATTGCCCAGTTTTCCTTGGCCTCGCCCGGCGCAAACCCGGCACGCATGGCCAGTTGCGGGCGGCCTTCGGTGTTCACGAATAGCCCGTTTTCTTCGGTATAGGCCGCACCCGGCAGGATCACGTCGGCGCGGTGCGCGCCACGGTCGCCATGGCTGCCCTGATAGATGACGAATGCACCGTCACCGATTTCGACCTCATCCGCGCCGAGGTTATAGATCACGTCCGCCGCGCTGACGGCATCCATGCCGCCGTCGTTGGTGGCATCCACATCCATCGCACCTACACGAGACGCAGCAGTGTGCAGAACAATCAGGCCGCTTTCGGTATTTGCAGCGATGGTTTGCGCTGCGGCCAGAACAGCGGCCCCGTCAGCCTCTTGCAAAGCACCTTGACCGACGATGACCAGCGACGGCTCGGCCTTGATCTCATCATCCCCGCCCATATCCAGCGCAGCTTGCAGCGCCGCGCGGTCGTCGCCCATATGGTGATATTCATAGGTCAGATCAACGGCGGGCCCGACCAGAGCAACCTCAGCGCCATGCGCCCACGCCTTGCGGATGCGGGCGTTCAGAACCGGAGCTTCGTCGCGCGGGTTGGTGCCGATCAACAGGATGCGTTCGGCGCTGTCGATATCCTCGATCGCAGCGGTGCCAGCATAGGCCGCACGGTTGCCCGCCGGCAGCTTAGCCCCGTCCGTGCGGCATTCGACAACACCGCCCTGCCCCTCGATCATCTGTTTCAATGCAAAGGCGCCCTCAACCGGAACAAGATCACCCACGATCCCAGCCAGCTTCTCGGCGCCTTTAAGCGCCTCGGCGGCCTTGGTCAGCGCCTCGGGCCACGAGGCCGGGCGCAGTTTGCCGTTTTCGCGCACGTAAGGCTTGTCAAGACGCTGGCGACGCAGCCCATCCCAGACGAACCGCGTCTTGTCGCTGATCCATTCCTCGTTCACGCCATCATGGTTGCGCGGAAGGAACCGCATCACTTCGCGTCCCTTGGTGTCTACGCGAATGTTCGAGCCCAGAGCATCCATGACATCGACGCTTTCGGTCTTGGTCAGCTCCCACGGACGCGCGGTAAAGGCATAAGGCTTCGAGGTCAGCGCCCCAACCGGACATAGGTCGATAACGTTGCCCTGCAGGTTCGAATCCAACGTCTGGTTCAAGTACGAGGTGATCTCGGCATCCTCGCCACGCCCCGTCTGGCCCATCTGAGTAATCCCGGCGACCTCGGTCGTGAAGCGCACGCAACGCGTACAGCTGATGCAACGGGTCATCGCCGTTCCAACCAGCGGCCCCAGATCCAGATCATCAACCGCGCGCTTAGCTTCCTTGAAGCGCGTGCCGGACAACCCATAGGCCATCGCTTGATCCTGCAGATCACACTCGCCGCCCTGATCACAGATCGGGCAGTCCAGAGGGTGGTTGATCAGCAGGAACTCCATCACGCCTTCGCGGGCCTTCTTGACCATGGGAGAGTTCGTCTTGACCACCGGCGGCTGGCCTTCCGGCCCCGGCCGCAAGTCGCGCACCTGCATCGCGCAGGACGCGGCGGGTTTCGGCGGGCCGCCCACAACCTCAACCAGACACATCCGGCAGTTCCCGGCAATCGACAGACGTTCGTGGTAGCAGAAACGCGGCACCTCGACCCCGGCCTCTTCACACGCCTGAATCAGGGTCATCGCACCATCGACTTCGATTTCCTGCCCGTCGATATTGATCTTGCGGAGGTCAGACATGGTCTAGTTCGCCCTCAAATAAACGCCAATGGCGCTGTTTCTTTCGATTTCCTTCTGCCCCAACGAGCAGAATGTTTCAGGAGAGTCATACGTCACCCCCTGCTGCGCCAGATACGCCTCGCCCTTGGCGCGCATCCGGTCTTTTTCAGCATCGGATTCGATATACGCCCGGATTTCCTTGTCCGAGTACCCCAGTTTGTTCGCTTTCGACCGAAGATCCCACAACACGCCAATCGCCTTGAGCCGTCGCCCACTGACGGTGGGGCAAATCTCGGAAATCTCATTTGCGATCGCGATATAGTAAAGCTGATCGTCGATCTCTTTGACCTCGCGCAAAGGCGGTTTGGCATCCGCTGAGACCGGCAGGGTCAGCACGGCGGCCAAGGTCAGCATCTTCATTCCAGACATCACAGATCCTTTCGTCTTGGGAAACCCAAGACGACCGGTGTGCGCTGCGCTATGCAATAACACGTCGCGCAACCCTGCGTGATATGCGGAAAATCGCGTCATGGACGACGGCACCGCCCGATAAAGGTGATCTTGTCATCGCTGATGCGCAGTTTTTCCGTCTCTGTAAACGGCCCCACGGCCCAGTCGATACGGGACGAGCCAAAATTGGCAATGCAGAACTTGATAGCCTCATGCTGTGCTGCCGCGCGCGCGCCATCCAGCGAGGTCGAGACGTCGTTTACCAGGACGGTAAAATCCGTAGGCGAGGCCTTTTTGTCCACCTGCTTGACCTTGGTTTTGAAGAAGTGACCGTCAAAGGCCACACGCTGTGAGGACGGCGTGATAACGCCGCAGGCCGGCACCAGCATCAAAGCGATGATCGCAAAACCCAAGGGGGGGCGCGCGCGTTTTCTTACAGATGAAAAATCTACCTGCTGCATCAGAACGCCGCCACCAGTGCCATCAGGCCCGTCACGAACATGCAGACCCACCCCAACACATAAAGAACCGAACGCAACCCACTGTTTGGCTTTCCGATTCCACGAATATGCACGACCAACATCGCAAGTCGCGCAACCAGTGCGATCGACGCCAGTAGGTTCACCCAGAGCGGGCTGACCCCCATCAGAACCGCTGCCACAACCACCGCTGCAAAAGCAGGCAGGGTTTCCGTCCCGTTCAAATAGGCTCGGTTCAGTCGATAGGCCTTATCTGCATAGTCTTGCGACGGTGTAGCCCCCGGTGCCAGCCCCTTGGCCGTCTTTGCCAGTGCCGTGAACGGAGCCATGAAAAGCACCACCAGGGTGAAAACCACTACCGAGGCAATTGCGTGGTCGTATTCTGCGAAGACGTCCATGGTTATTCCGCCGCCATCGCGCCGCTGCGACCGGATTTTTGCGCTTTGATGCGATCCTCGATCTCTTCGCGGAAATTGCGGATCAGACCCTGGATCGGCCAAGCAGCCGCGTCGCCCAAGGCGCAGATTGTGTGACCTTCGACCTGTTTGGTCACATCGAACAGCATGTCGATCTCTTCCAGCTCAGCCTCACCGCGCACCAGACGATCCATCACGCGCATCATCCAGCCGGTGCCTTCGCGGCACGGCGTACACTGGCCACAGCTTTCGTGCTTGTAGAACTTCGACAGCCGCCAGATTGCCTTGATGATATCGGTGGATTTGTCCATCACGATCACCGCCGCCGTTCCCAGGCCCGAGCCCAGGTCGTTGCGCAGGTAATCGAAATCCATGATCGCGTCGCGCATGTTTTCACCGCGCACGCAAGGAACAGACGAGCCACCCGGAATCACCGCCAGCAAATTATCCCAGCCGCCGCGAATACCGCCGCAATGGGTCTCAATCAGTTCCTCAAACGAGATCGACATCGCCTCTTCGACCACGCAGGGATTGTTCACATGGCCCGAGATCGCAAAAAGCTTGGTGCCCGCGTTGTTCTGACGGCCAAAGCCCGCAAACCAATCCGCGCCTCGGCGCAGGATCGTCGGCACAACGGCAATCGATTCCACATTGTTCACGGTCGTTGGGCAGCCATAGAGGCCTGCGCCCGCCGGGAACGGAGGTTTCATCCGCGGCATGCCCTTCTTGCCCTCAAGGCTTTCGATCAGGGCGGTTTCCTCACCACAGATATAGGCCCCGGCCCCGTGATGCAGGAACAGGTCGAAATCCCAGCCCGAACCGGCGGCGTTCTTGCCCAGCAGACCAGCGTCGTAGGCTTCATCAATCGCCGCCTGCAGCGCCTCACGCTCGCGAATGTATTCGCCGCGCAGATAGATGTAGCAAGTATGTGCATTCATCGCGAAAGAGGCGATCAGACAACCCTCGATCAGCGTGTGCGGATCATGGCGCATGATCTCTCGGTCTTTGCAGGTGCCGGGCTCGGATTCATCCGCATTCACAACCAGATAGGCCGGACGACCGTCGCTTTCCTTGGGCATGAACGACCATTTCAGACCTGTCGGAAAGCCCGCCCCGCCACGCCCCCGCAGGCCCGAGTCCTTCATCGTCTGGATGATCCAGTCGCGGCCTTTATCGATCAGGCCCGCCGTGCCGTCCCAATGCCCGCGCGCCTGTGCGCCCCGCAATGTGCGCTCATGCATCCCATAGATGTTGGTAAAGATCCGGTCCTGATCCTTCAGCATCGCGTGTTACCTTCAGCTATCCTGGCGCATGCGCCAGAGTTGAAAAATGTTGATGCCCGCATAGATGAATCCTGCCAGAGCGGCAAAATCAAACAGCAGCGCATAACGGCCCGGCAGCCCCAACTGCGGACCGACAAAAGACATGGCAAGCCACAGCACCATCGTCGCAGCGATGACAATGCCGATGTGACGGCCCTTTCGGGCTATAGCCTGTTCCTTGTCTTTGTCCATCTCATCCTGATGCCCCGGATGGGCACCCGCTTAGTCCTCGTAAGTGCCATCTTCCTTGGCACGTTTGGCAAAATCGGTCTCTTCCCCCGCAGCCAGACTGGTTGCTTGCGCAACCCAGCCATCGCGTTCAATCCGCCCCCTGAACTTCAACCGAGCGTCCACCCAAGCGATATTCCCAGCAGTCCATTTCGCGATCTGGTCATAGTGGTATATGCCCAGATCGTTCAGCTTTTCTTCCAGCTTCGGCCCGACACCTTTCAGCATCTTCAGATCATCGGCCTTGCCACCGCGCGCTGCGGTTAGCGTTTCGGGCTGGTCCTCATCCGCCGCTTTGGCCTTCGCCTCTTCAGCCTGCTTCACGGCAGGTTTCGGCGTCGCGCCTTCCTTCGGAGGTTTCGGGGCCGATTTGCTTGCCGCCGTCTTGCCATCCTTGCCCAACCACGGGGTCAGGATCGGAACCTCGGTCCCGTCGATGCGCTTGACGGTGTCGCTCAAATCAGTCGCCAGTTCAACACTGGCATTGTGTTCAGGCTTGCCCGTCTCGTATTCCACCAGGCTGCTGAGGCCGCTGAGCGGCTCCGCTGCATAGCGACCATTCTGCGGACCCGGAGTCGGAACCTTGCCCGCCACCAGATCATCGATGATCTTGCCAAAGCTCTCTGCGGTCAGGTCTTCGTAGTAATCCTTGCCGATCTGCGCCATCGGCGCGTTAGTGCAAGAGCCGAGGCATTCAACCTCTTCCCAGCTCAGCTTGCCATCGGCGGACAGCGCGTGCGGCTTGGCCGCGATCTTTTCCTTGCAAACCGCGATCAGGTCCTCGGCCCCGCAGATCATGCAGGACGTCGTGCCGCATACCTGAATATGCGCCACCGATCCAACCGGTTGCAGTTGGAACATGAAATAGAACGAGGCGACCTCAAGCACGCGGATATAAGCCATGCCCAGCATGTCGGCGACGGATTCAATCGCCGGACGGGACAGCCACCCCTCCTGCTCTTGCGCGCGCCACAGCAGCGGGATCACCGCGCTGGCCTGGCGACCCTCGGGGTATTTGGTGATCTGTGCTTCGGCCCATTGCTGGTTGGCAGCAGTGAAGGCGAAAGCATCGGGTTGTTCGGGGTGAAGACGGCGGAGCATTAGCGGTCAATCTCTCCAAATACGACATCCATGGTGCCGATGATGGCGGCGACGTCGGCCAGTTGGTGCCCTCCGGCGACGTGGTCCATGGCTTGCAGGTGCAGGAAGCCCGGCGCGCGCAGTTTGGCGCGGTAGGGTTTGTTGGTGCCGTCGGCCACCAGATAGACGCCGAACTCACCTTTAGGGGCTTCGACGGCGGCATAGACCTCGCCTGCAGGGACGTGGAAGCCCTCGGTATAAAGCTTGAAGTGATGGATCAGGCTCTCCATCGAGGTCTTCATGTCCGAGCGTTTCGGCGGGGTGATCTTTCCGCGTGCCAGCACGTCACCGGGGCATTCGCGGATTTTGGCGATGGCCTGACGGATGATCAACAGCGACTGACGCATCTCTTCCATCCGCACCAGATAGCGATCATAGCAGTCGCCATTCTTGCCGACTGGAATCTGGAATTCGAACTCGTCATAGCATTCGTAAGGCTGCGCGCGGCGCAGATCCCAGGCCAAGCCCGACCCGCGCACCATCACACCCGAGAAGCCGTATTTCTGAATGTCATCCTCGGTCACGACGCCAATATCGGCGTTGCGCTGTTTGAAGATGCGGTTTTCGGTCAACAGACCGTCGATGTCGTCCAGAACGGCGGGGAATTCGTGGCTCCACGCCTCGATATCATCCAGCAATTCCGGCGGCAGGTCCTGATGGACGCCCCCGGGTCGAAAATAGGCGGCGTGCAAGCGGGCACCACAGGCGCGCTCATAGAACACCATCAGCTTTTCGCGTTCTTCAAACCCCCAGAGCGGCGGCGTCAGCGCGCCAACGTCCATCGCCTGCGTGGTCACGTTCAGCAGGTGGTTCAGGATGCGCCCGATCTCGGAATACAAAACCCGGATCAGCGAACCCCGGCGCGGCACCTCAACCCCGGTTAGTTTTTCAATGGCCAGACACCAGGCATGTTCCTGGTTCATCGGCGCCACGTAGTCCAGACGGTCGAAATACGGCAGGTTTTGCAGATACGTCCGGCTTTCCATCAGCTTTTCGGTGCCACGGTGCAGCAGACCGATATGCGGGTCGCAGCGTTCGACAATCTCGCCGTCCAGCTCAAGCACAAGGCGCAAAACTCCGTGCGCTGCTGGGTGTTGCGGACCGAAGTTAATGTTGAAGTTGCGGATCTTCTGTTCTCCGCTCAGCGCGTCCGTGCTGCCGTCATCGTATCTTGAGCCGTCCATCAACGCCCTCGTTTCTTCTTTGCCTCGGCCCGAACGCGGACCTTTTCGGCCTCAGCCGCCTTGGCTGCAGCCCCTGCAAGCAAGACGCCCAAAGCGCCCAAAATGATCAGTTCGCCCATCATGTCAGCGTCGCTCCATCTCTTGCAGTTTCATGGCCATCATCCACAACAGGACAATCACAGCCGGAGAGATAACGCAGGCAAACGCCCAGTTCTTGTTGATCCCGAAATGCGGCAGCAGCTTGATCATCGGTACGATCGTTACGACCACCAGAACTATCCAGATCAGGAACTCAAACATGATGGCTACTCCTGTTTTTCATCCCCTGGTAGGATGTAATTCGCACCTTCCCAAGGGGACATGAAATCGAATTGCCGGTATTCCTGCACTAGGCTAACCGGTTCGTATACGACACGCTTTTCAGCCTCGTCATAGCGAACCTCGGTATAGCCCGTCGTCGGGAAATCCTTGCGCAGCGGATAGCCGCGAAAACCATAGTCAGTCAGGATCCGCCGCAGGTCGGGGTGACCCGAGAACAGGATGCCGAACATGTCGAACACCTCACGTTCGAACCAGTTGGCCGAGGGGTGAATATCCACGATTGAAGGCACCATATCCTCTTCGCGCACCGAAACCCGAAGGCGAATGCGCTGGTTCTGATACATCGACAAGAAGTGATAAACCACATCGAACCGCTTGGCCCGCTCGGGGTAATCGACGCCGGTGATATCAACCAGAGACGAGAATTTGCAGTTCTGGTCCGTCCGCAGGAACTCCACGAATTCCACAAGATTCGACGGGGCCACATCCACGTTCAGTTCGCCATGGGTCACATCCCAGAACAGAACACAATCGGCCCGCTTCAGCTCAAGCTGCGCGCCGAGTTCTTTGAGCGCGTCACTCATCGCGTCCCTCCTGAAGAACTTCGTCATAAAACGTTGCTTCGGCATCGTATGACTTGAAAAACTTCGCCATAAAATCAGGCATGACCGTCTTTTCGGCGTTTTGGCCAGCGTAAGCCACAATAGCCGCCATATCGCGCCATTTTGTCAGCACGACGATGTGGCAAGGGTCCTGCTCGCGTCTGACCAAGAAGGAAACTGACAGGAACCCGTTCAGGGTGCGCATTCCGGGCAAAGCACGGGTACGAAATGTCTCAACCCAGCCCGGAACATCCTCCCGAGCGACAACGGCTTCCCAGCGCCTGACGACAGCAGCACTCATCGGACAATCGTCCCCGTGCGGCGAATTTTGCGTTGCAGCTGCATCAGGCCGTACAGCAGCGCCTCGGCGGTCGGAGGGCAGCCGGGAACGTAGATATCTACGGGGACGATGCGGTCACAGCCGCGCACGACCGAATAGGAATAGTGGTAATAGCCACCGCCATTGGCGCAAGAGCCCATCGAGATCACATAGCGCGGCTCGGGCATCTGGTCATAGACCTTGCGCAGCGCCGGGGCCATCTTGTTTGTCAGGGTTCCGGCTACAATCATCACGTCCGACTGACGTGGGGACGCACGCGGGGCGATGCCGAACCGTTCCGCATCATAGCGCGGCATCGAGGTATGCATCATCTCAACCGCGCAGCATGCCAGACCGAAGGTCATCCAGTGCAAAGATCCGGTACGCGCCCAGTTAATGATGTCCTCGGTCGAGGTCAGCAGAAACCCTTTGTCCTGCAGTTCCGCATTCAGGGCCTGGGTGGCGACTTCCTTGTCGACGCCAGCGGTGTTTGCACCCGTCATCACTCCCATTCCAGGGCCCCTTTCTTCCATTCATAGGCAAAGCCGATGGTCAGAACGCCAAGGAACACCATCATGGACCAGAATCCCACATCGCTGATGTCTTTGAAGCCAACGGCCCAGGGGAACAGGAAGGCGATTTCTAGATCGAAGATGATGAATAGGATCGAGACTAGGTAGAACCGGACATCGAACTTCATCCGCGCATCGTCAAAGGCGTTGAAGCCACATTCATATGCGCTGACCTTTTCAGGGTCGGGATTACGGACAGCCAAAACCACAGCGGCCAGAATCAGGACGATCCCAAGGCCTACGGCAACGGCCAGAAACACCAGAATCGGGAGGTACTCCCGCAGCAGGTCTTCCACGAATAGCTCCTTTCCTGCGCATACCCCCAAAGGGTGCGCCGTCAATTGGCGTGTTGACTGGACATTCTCTATCCCTGCGGGGTCAGAGGGTCAACCGAACACAAACGCGCAGGGCGTGAAATATCCGCTTGCCAATACGGGTTGGTTCACCACGGCGATTCCCCGCCCCGCTGGATTGGGACTATCAGCTAAACCTTTTCAATCCATGCAGCTTTTCGTTTCTCGAAAAAAGCGGCGATTCCCTCCTGCGCTTCATCGGTTTCCCACCGGTCCACCAAGGCGCGGATGGTCTGGTCGATCACGGTGTCGTCAATCCGCGGTCCCAGATCACGCACCAGCGCCTTGGCCGAGGCGACCGCGCCAGGCGCACAGGACAGATAGGGAGCAACTTCGGCCTCAACCGCATCAGCCAGATCATCTACCGGGACTGTCTTGGCCAACAGCCCAAGCTGAACGGCTTCGGCGGCATCGAAGAGGCGCGCCGACATGAAGACGCGCCGTGCACGCGCCGCGCCCATACGGGAGATCACATAGGGGCCAATGGTCGCCGGGATCAAACCCAACCGGGTTTCGGTCAGCCCCATCTTCAGCGTATCAACCCCAATGGCGATATCGCAGACCGAGGCCAGCCCCACCCCGCCTCCGAATGCGTTTCCCTGCACCAAGCCGATCAACGGTTTGGGCATCGTGTTCAAGGCCTGCAACATCTCGGCCAGTTTGCGTGCTTCAACGAAACGGGTTGCGGGGTCAGCCGCCATCTGCGCCTGCATCCAGCCCAGATCACCTCCGGCGCAGAAGCTTTTGCCCGCGCCGGTCAGAACGACCACCCGAACTGCGTCGTCGGCCCCCAACTGCGCAGCCGCCTGCGTCAGTTCGGAAATCATTTGCGCCGACATGGCATTGTGTTTTTCTGGGCGGTTCAGCGTCAGAGTGGCAACACAACGCGCATCCGACGTAACCGAGATCGTTTCGAACATCCCTTACTCCGCCCGCATGGCGCGCGCCATCTGCGCGGCCTCTTCTACTGTGGCCATGTCTATGCCCGTCTCATACCCCAATCGTTCCAGATGAGCGACAACCGCTTCGGTCGCGACATTGCCAGCCGCGCCAGGCGCATAAGGGCATCCGCCCAATCCGCCAACTGCCGTATCGAAACTGCGAACACCCAGCGCAAGTGCAGCGTCGATATTGTCGATGGCGCGCCCATTGGTGTCATGGAAATGCCCCGCCAACCGCGTGACCGGCACCCTGTCACGCACCGCCAGCAGCATATGAGCGATGGTATCCGGCGTCCCCTTTCCGATGGTATCGCCCAGCGAGACCTCATAGCAGCCCAGCGCAAACAGCTTGTCCGCCACCTCGGCCACTTTTTCAGGTGCGGTCGGACCGTCATAAGGGCAGTCGGTCACGCAAGACACATAGCCCCGCACCGGCAGATCGATATGGCGCGCGGCCTCAAGGATCGGGGTAAAGCGTTCGATAGATTCTGCAATCGTCGCGTTGATATTGGCCTTCGAGAACCCCTCGGACGCCGAGGCAAACACTGCAATCTCATCCGCTTTAGCGGCCAACGCGTCCTCATATCCACGCATATTCGGTGTCAGCGCAGCATAGCGGATTCCATCGGCCCGGCTGATCCCGGCCAGCACCTCGGCACTACCTGCCATCTGCGGCACCCATTTGGGCGAGACAAAGCTGGCCACCTCGATCCGGTTGAACCCGGCGCGGCTGAGGCAATCCACCAGAGCGATCTTTTCCGCTACCGGGATTTCCCGCTGTTCATTCTGCAGCCCGTCGCGCGGCCCCACTTCGAATATCTCGACCCGATCGCCCATCTTACTCCTCCGCTAAGCTGTTGATCCAACTGTGCCACGGCTAAGGCGGCAGGAACAGGTCATTCCTCCTCCAGCCGGACCAGTGCGGCCCCGGCCTCGACCTGAGCGCCCGCCTCGACCAGCACTTCGGCCACGACGCCATCGCGGGCTGCCAGCAACGAATGCTCCATCTTCATAGCCTCAAGGATGGCCAACCGGTCGCCCTCGGCCACAGCCTGCCCAGACTGCGCAAAGACCGCCTTGACCAGACCGGGCATCGGGGCCTCGATCACATTGGTATTGCCAATGGCGCTGGTATCGCGGTCCAGCGGGTCGATCATCTCGAACACCTGGCCATAACCCTCGAATACCGTGATCTTGGAACCAGCGACTGAAACGCGCGGCATAGCTGCACCACCGATAGTCCAGTTCCCCGCGCTACGTTCGGCCAGAATCGTCTCGTTGCCGATGTGCCAGACCTGCCGGTTCGGACCTTCGACCTGCACATCCAGATCAATCACGTCATCCGCCACAAGCTGAACAGCACGATGCAGAGGCGCCCACAGCGAGAACCCAGTCTCCTCGCATGTGTCCACCAAACCCGCAGCGGTCATGGCCGCCGCAACTGCAGCACGCGTTGAGGTTGCCGAGGTCTGAACCAACCCATCCAGATCACGCCCGATCAGCCCGGTATCCACATCACCCGACGCGAACCCCTGATGGCGCGTCAGCGCGCCCAGAAAGGCAAGGTTGGTTACAGTGCCCGCGACCTCAGTCTGACGCAACGCACGGTGTAACTGTTCCAGCGCAATGTCGCGCGTAGGGCCGTGGACGATGACTTTTGCGATCATTGGGTCATACCACGGACTGATCGTATCCCCTGCCCGCACACCGCTGTCCGCCCGGCAGAGCGCCGGGAAATGCAGATGCGTCAACGTTCCTGTCGCAGGCAGAAAGCCTTTGGGCACGTCCTCGGCATACAGCCGCGCCTCGAATGCGTGACCCGAGATAGAAAGGTCACTCTGCTGTTTCGGCAGCGTCTCGCCCGCGGCCACGCGCAATTGCCATTCGACAAGATCAACCCCGGTAATCGCCTCGGTCACGGGATGCTCCACTTGCAGGCGGGTATTCATCTCCATGAACCAGAACCGATCCGGCCGCAGCCCGTCCGAGGCATCAACGATGAATTCAACCGTACCCGCGCCCTTATAGCCAATCGCCTCGGCGGCGCGTACACCGGCCTGCCCCATCGCTTCGCGCATTTCAGCCGTCATACCGGGTGCCGGAGCCTCTTCGATCACCTTCTGGTGGCGCCGCTGCAACGAGCAATCGCGTTCGAACAGATGAACCGCATGGGTGCCGTCGCCGAAAACCTGCACCTCGATATGGCGCGGTTTGGAGACGAATTTCTCGACCAGAACGGCGTCGTTGCCAAAGGCCGTGCTCGCCTCGCCTCGCGCACTGTGCAGCGCGTCTGCGAAATCTTCGGCACGTTCAACCAGCCGCATACCCTTTCCGCCGCCACCTGCAACAGCTTTGATGAGAACAGGGTAGCCGATTGTGTCCGCGGCACCGGCCAAATGCTCCGGGTCCTGATTGTCGCCATGATAGCCCGGCACCACAGGCACGCCCGCCTGTTCCATCAAGACTTTGGCAGCATCCTTGAGGCCCATCTTGCGGATCGCCTCGGCTGAGGGACCGATAAAGGTCAGCCCAGCCGCCTCGACCGCATCCACAAAATCCGGGTTCTCAGACAGAAACCCGTAGCCCGGATGGATCGCCTGCGCTCCGGTGTCGAGCGCCGCCTGAATGATCGTGTCGCCCTTCAGATAACTCTCCGCCGGGGCCGCACCACCGATATGCACTGCCTCGTCCGCCATCTGCACATGCTTGGCCGAGGCGTCCACATCAGAATAGACCGCAACGCAGGCCACACCCATCTTCTGGGCGGTCTCGATCACCCGACAAGCAATCTCACCCCGGTTGGCAATCAGGATTTTGGTGAACATGACTTACCCCTCAACCGTCAGATCTTCGACCAACCGGAACCGCTCGCAGAGCAGCTCCATCTCGGGCTCGAACCCGCCATTTCGTTCAAAGTACCGGCGGTGATCTTCGCGCCACCCCTCAAGCGTCTCATTCTCGCCTTCGGCCAACGCAAACTCCTCGGTCACATCGCAATAGCGGCAGATCGAAACTTCGACCGTTTCGATCACCAGCGCCGGTCGGTCGTCCCATTCCAAAGCGATGTCCCTGCGCCCTACAACCGGCGTGTCCGCACTGTCCTCGGGGTAATCCCGCAACGCGCCGCAGGTCGCGGTTTTCTTTCCTGCGCGCACCAACGCCAACAACTCGGCGCTCAGCGTTGCGTTGTCTCCAAACTTGAAGGTCTGCGCACCGGGGTAGCGGGATTTCAGTTTTTCCAGATCGACCATTTTACATCCTGAACACGCCAAAGCGTGTCTCCTCGATCGGAGCGTTCAACGCCGCACTCAGCGACAAGGCCAACACATCGCGCGATTTGCGCGGGTCGATGATGCCGTCATCCCAAAGCCGCGCCGAGGCATAAAGCGGATGCGATTGCTCTTCGAACATGTCCAAGGTCGGGCGTTTGAATTCGGCCTCTTCCTCGGTCGACCAGGTGCCGCCCTGCCGCTCGATCCCATCGCGCTTGACGGTGGCCAGAACGCCCGCAGCCTGCTCCCCGCCCATCACGGAAATCCGGGAATTCGGCCAGGTCCACAGAAAACGCGGCTGATACGCCCGCCCTGCCATGCCGTAGTTCCCCGCGCCGAACGAGCCGCCCACCAACATTGTGACCTTCGGCACCGAGGTCGTCGCCACCGCCGTCACCATTTTGGCCCCGTGCCGCGCGATGCCCTCGTTCTCGTATTTGCGGCCGACCATAAACCCGGTAATGTTCTGCAGGAACACCAGCGGGATGCGACGCTGAGAACACAGCTCGACAAAATGCGCGCCCTTCTGCGCCGCCTCGGAAAACAGCACGCCGTTATTGGCGATGATCCCAACCGGGCAGCCTTTAACATGAGCAAAGCCGGTTACCAGCGTTTCCCCGAAGCGCGGCTTGAACTCATCGAAGCGCGAGCCATCGACCAGCCGCGCAATCACCTCGCGGATATCATAGGGCGTGCGCAGATCGGCAGGCACAACCCCGAGGATTTCCTCTGGGTCATAGGCCGGGTCCTCAGGGTTGGCCCAATCCACCGTCTGCGGTTTGCGCAGGTTCAGCGACCCTACGGCTCGGCGCGCCAAAGCCAGCGCATGCGCATCATCCTCGGCCAGATAGTCCGCCACGCCGGACAGACGCGTATGTACGTCACCACCGCCCAGATCCTCGGCGCTGACCACCTCGCCCGTTGCGGCCTTGACCAGAGGCGGACCGGCCAGAAAGATCGTGCCCTGTTCCTTGACGATGATCGTCACATCCGACATCGCGGGCACATAAGCCCCGCCTGCCGTGCACGACCCCATCACTACCGCGATCTGGGCAATCCCCTTGGCGCTCATCCGAGCCTGATTATAGAAGATGCGGCCAAAGTGATCGCGGTCGGGGAACACCTCATCCTGATTGGGCAGGTTCGCACCGCCGCTATCGACCAGATAGATGCAGGGCAGATGGTTTTCCTCGGCAATCTCCTGTGCCCGCAGGTGTTTCTTGACGCTCATTGGATAGTAGGTGCCGCCCTTCACGGTGGCATCGTTGCACACCACCATGACCTCACGCCCCTGCACTCGGCCTATCCCCGCGATCATCCCAGCACAGGGCGCGGCGTCGCCATACATCCCATGCGCCGCCGTTGCGCCGATTTCCAGAAACGGCGACCCCGCGTCCAGCAGGTTCGCCACCCGGCGTCTGGGGAGCATCTTGCCACGGGCTTCATGCCGCGCGCGGGATTTCTCACCGCCGCCCATTCGGGCGGCCTCTGCAGCGGTTGAGATTTGCGCCAGCGCGTCGAGATGGGCGGTGCGGTTTGCCTTGTAGCCCTCAGAGGTAGGCATGGCTTTGGATACTAGCTTCATTGGTCTTTACCTTCCGGTTTAGATAGCTCAGCCCACCTAGCCAACCTGCGAGCCTCCACCCATCGAAGCCCCGACGCTTTCACGTGACACCTAGTCAGGATGGCACCGTTTTCCCCGCCTGAGGTGCAATCGCTTGCCCCAACCTTTGCGCGTGATCGGGATAGAACGTTTAGGTAGTTCTGGGCTTCCGCCTCATTCACAGCAGGAATCTCATTCGGGAGCTCTGCAAGTATTTCATGCGATCGTATTTCTAGGTGCCTGACAAACGCATTCTTGCAAGAAATTCGCGTCTTTAAAGAGGGTGGATAGTAGCAATGCCTAACTCCCCACTCAAAGCACTTGGTATCCATATGCATCTGAGTGATTGGGGCGCCCCTCGACAAAGCCGAACATCCGTCAAGCCATGCAAGAGCATCAATGTATTGGGACTCCGTACTCCGCGCACTCGCTTTTGATGCAAAGCACAAAGTAACTAAAAACAGGCTGACTAGTTTCATACAGCTGTCTCCCCAGCAGCCCGCGCCTTCAATTCCTTCCGGATAACCTTTCCCGTCACCGTCATCGGTAATTCCTCCAGAAACGCCACCTCGCGCGGGTAGGAATACTGCGCCAGACGAGCCTTGACCCACTCCTGCAGCTCTGTGCCCGACGCTTCGGCCCCTGGCTTCAACACCACATAGGCCTTGACGATCTCGGTCCGCAGCTTGTCGGGCTTGCCGACCACGCCCACGGTCGCCACTGCCGGGTGGGTCAGCAGGCAATCCTCGATTTCGGCGGGGCCGATCCGGTATCCGGCCGACGTAATCACGTCATCATCGCGCCCCATGAAGCGCAGATAGTCACCCACCCACACGCCACGGTCGCCGGTGATCAGCCAGTCGCCACGATACTTCTCAGCTGTTGCCTCAGGCCGGTTCCAGTATTCCAAGAGCATCGAGGCCGAGCCGCGCCGGATGGCCACGTCGCCCTCTTCATCGGTCGGATGGCCATCCTCGTCGATCACCGCCACCTCATGCCCCGGCACCGGTTTGCCAATACAACCGGGGCGCACGGGGAAATCCTCGGCGCAGGAGGAAACGACCATATTGCATTCGGTCTGCCCGTAGAATTCGTTGATCGTCAGACCAAACGCCCGCTGCCCCCAGGCCAGCATCTCGGCCCCCAGCGGCTCGCCGCCCGAGGCGACCGAACGCAGACCGGGAATGGCCTGATCCGCCGCTTTCAACATCCGCAGCGCGGTGGGCGGAAAGAAAACGTTGCGCACCCCGCCGCGCGCGACCACATCGGCGCAGGCCTCGGGCGTGAACTTCTCAAGCCGCGCAGCGACCACCGGAATGCCCAGCGCCAGACCTGGCATCAGCACGTCAAACAGCCCACCGATCCACGCCCAGTCGGCGGGGGTCCACAGGCAATCGCCGTCGCGCAGATGGTTATGGCTGATCGACACGCCGGGCAGATGGCCGGTCAGCACCCGATGCCCGTGCAGCACGCCCTTGGGGCTGCCAGTGGTGCCCGAGGTATAGATCAGCACCGCCGGATCCTCGGGGCCGGTATCGGCAAAGGGTAGCGTCTGATCCGACGGCGCGATTTGGTCGACACGCAGCGGATCCGCCAACCCACTCAGCAGCGTCTGCCCCTCGGCATCCGTCAGCACAACCTGCACCCCGGCGTCGCCCGCGCGTGACGCCAGCGCATCGCGTTGGAACAGCTTGAACAAAGGCACCGAGATCGCGCCCAGTTTCCAGATCGCCAGATGCGCCGCCGCACACCAAGGCGACTGACTAAGCAATACACCGACCCGATCACCGGGCCTGATCCGTTGTTGCAAAACCTGCCCAATGCCATCCGTCATCCGCGCAAGATCCCGGAACGTTATGTCCTTTCGCGCATCGCGTGTCAGATCAACGACTGCAACCTGATCATGCGGCTGCGCCAGACATTGCGCCGCCATATTGAGTCGGTCTGGCACATCCCAGCCACCCACACCCAGCATACCTGGTATGTTTCTAGCGGGACACATGGCTTGAACCTCCTGATTCAAAGAGATTTTTCCTTTTCGCGCGCACCCCAACTGTCACAGAAACTTGACACAGATCAGAGTTGGCAGGGGTCGGTTGATGCAAAACCGAAGCATCAAAACATTCAGAGGCCGTGACATGACCAAAAAACTCGCCGCTTTGACACTTTCCACTGCGCTTGTGGCGCTTGCTTCTCCTGTTCTTGCTCAGAACCAGGGTGATTGGACCGTTGGTATCGGTGCGGGGTATCTGGAGCCCAAATCCGATAACGGTACGCTGGCCGGGCTGGACGCCGAAGTCGATTCCGACGTCAGCGCAATCTTCACCGTTGAATACTTTGTCCGCGACAATCTGGGCATCGAGCTGCTGGCTGCAACCCCGTTCAGCCATGAAGTCACGCTGGGGGGCAGCGTCGACGCAGGCAGCCTCAAGCATCTGCCGCCCACCCTGTCGTTGAACTACCACTTCGACACAGGCACCGCCTGGAAACCCTATGTCGGTGCCGGCATCAACTACACGATCTTCTTTGATGAAAGCTCTGCCTTGGGCGATCTTGAGCTGGACAACTCGGTCGGACTCGCGTTGCAAGCCGGTCTGGACTACGCCATCACCGAACAAGGTGCCGTACGTCTGAACGTGCGCTGGTTCGACATCGACTCGGACGTGTCGCTTGATGGTGCCGATATCGGCGAAGCCGAGATCGACCCCTGGCTGATTGGCGTTTCCTACGTCCATCGTTTCTGATCCAACACTTCTGCGCCCCGCATCCTGTTGCGGGGCGTTTTTCGTCACGACATCTCACTCATCAACTCACGGCCAATCAGCATCCTGCGGATTTCGCTGGTGCCTGCACCGATCTCCATCAGCTTCGCATCGCGGAAAATCCGGCTGACGGCAGAATCCGACAGGAACCCGGCCCCGCCCATCGCCTGCACCGCCTGATGCGCCTGCGTCATCGCCGCCTCGGACGCATAGAGGCAACATGCCGCCGCATCCTGCCGTGTCACATCCCCCCGATCACAGGCTTTGGCGACCTCATAGACATAGGCCCGCGCCGAGTTCATCGCTGTATACATATCGGCGATCTTGCCCTGCATCAGCTGGAACGACCCGATAGGTTTGCCGAATTGCTTGCGCTCGGCCAGATAGGGCATGATCTCATCAAGACAGGCAGCCATGATACCGGTGCCGATCCCGGCCAGCACCACGCGTTCATAATCCAGACCGGACATCAAAACCGCGACGCCCTTGCCCTCCTCGCCCAACACGTTTTCGAACGGAACCTCGACATCTTCAAAGATCAGCTCGGCCGTGTTTGACCCACGCATCCCTAGCTTGTCGAAATGCGGGGATGTCGAAAACCCGGTCATCTCTTTCTCGATCAAAAAAGCGGTGATTCCGCGCGATCCCGCCTCCGGGTCGGTTTTGGCATAGACGACCAGAGTATCCGCGTCCGGCCCATTGGTGATCCAGTATTTGCTGCCATTCAGCCGGTAATGGTCGTTGCGTTTTTCGGCGCGCAGCTTCATTGACACAACATCCGATCCGGCTCCGGCCTCGGACATGGCCAGCGCGCCAACATGTTCACCCGAGACAAGTCGCGGCAGGTATTTTGCTTTCTGTTCGTCCGTCCCATTCAGCTTGATCTGGTTGACGCATAGATTTGAATGCGCCCCATAAGACAACGAGACCGAGGCCGAAGCCCGCGCCACCTCTTCAACTGCGACGGTATGGGCCAGATAGGACATCCCCGCTCCGCCATATTCCTCGGGTACGGTAATACCCAACATCCCCAGATCACCCATCTCGCGCCATAAGTCATTGGGAAAGGCGTTGGATTTGTCGACCTCGGCAGCCTTCGGTTTGACCCGCTCCTGCGCCCAGCGATGAACCATCTCCCGCAGGGCATTCACATCTTCACCCAGATCGAACTGCATTGTGGCCGTGAACATCCCCGACTTCCTCCAACTGGATTAATGAACACTTGTTCAAATAATTTGACACGGACAAGCGCGGACGTCAAGAACCTGGCGCAATCACTCAAAAAAACCTCGGATTCAGAGTATCTTCACGATTTCAACACATTGTCGTCCCGACGCTGAGCCAATAGGGTCTCGCCGACATGCGTTGAGTCGAAAATCATTTAGAAAGCAGATCCCATGGCCCCGACGAATGTGATTATTAACGGAGATTTCAGCAGCGGCCGCTCGAACTGGTCGGGCACCGACGTGGAAATCAACCCCGAGTTTGCCTTCCTTGGAAATGGTTCAAGGAATCTGGTTTCAGAATTGGATGGCCGCTCGGGTTTCACCACCGTTTTGGAACAGACGTTTACGCTGGACGATGCGCATTCGGGTATTTTGGAATTCGATACAGCATTGCGCACAGCCTCGCTGGGTAACGCGGGCACCGATGGGTTCACGGTCGAAATCGTGGACAGCGACGGCGTCGTGATTTCAACCATGACCGTTCTGCCAACTGAGGCCAGCTTCACAACAATCATCATAGACGTCGATTTCCCCGAGGCGGGTGACTACACGCTGCGATTCACCGAAATCGGCGTAGATGACAGCCTTGGCGCGATTGTCGACAACATCTCGCTTCTGATCTGTTTCTGTCAGGGAACGCTGATCGACACAGAACATGGTGAAATCCCCGTCGAACAGTTGAAGGCCGGCGATCTGGTGATGACGCAATCGGGGGCCAAAGCTTTGAAATGGGTCGGGCGGCGACATGTTTCCAAGGCCGAGATGACGGCTGAACCCAAGCTGCTTCCGATCCGCATTGCCAAAGGTGCGCTTGGACAAGGGATGCCGCATACGGATTTGTTGGTGTCACGACAGCACCGGATGCAGGCCTCGTCGCCCGTGGCAGAACGTATGTTTGGCGCGCGCGAGGTTCTGATCTCAGCCATTCGGCTGACCGCCCTGCCAGAGGTAGAAGTCGAGGCGCAGGCGTGTGCGACGACTTATTTCCATCTGCTTTTCGATGACCATGAAATTGTATTTGCGAACGGTGCCCCCAGTGAAAGCATGTTGCTGTCGCCGATGTCTCTGTCAGCCCTATCTGCCGAGACGTTGGAGGAGCTCCACCTGCTGTTCCCGGGCCTGACAGCCGTCACCCCGTCAACCTCGCAGCAGACCATCCCGCAGATCAAAAAGCAAAAACGGTTTGTCGAGCGTCTGGGCAAAAACAACAAACACCCGCTGGACCAGCGCGCGCATTAGCGTTGGTCAGGACTGATAGACCGCGCCAACCTCGGCCCGGATGATCCGCGCAATCAGGCGGCAATCTTCCAGCGAGAAGGTCAGCGGCACCCGCATATCCATGATCCCCGCCAGCACTCGGTCACTGGCAGGCAAAGGCGTGCTGTCCGCATAGCGCCAACTGTCGTATCGCGAGGTAAAACCAGTGGGCTCGGCCCCACCGAACCACTTCAACTCGACCCCACGCGCAGCGCAGCGGTGGATCACCTCGGCGATACGCTCGGGCGACCAATCCAGCAACAGGAATTGAATGGATGAGCCCACATAGGTCTCACCTTCGGGCCGTTCGACAATAGTTAGGCCGGGCGTGTCGCGCAGACCATCTTCGATCTCAGCATAGCGTTCGTTCCAGCGCGAAACCTGCTGGTCCAGATCCCGCAGTTGAGGCCGCAGGATCGCCGCCCGCAGGTTATCCATCCTGCCCGAGACATTGGGGGTGTTATATTTGATCCGCTCAAACACCTCTGGCCCCGGTGCGGCCAGATGACGTTCGTACAGCATATACGAGCCCGACAACATCGTCGCCTTCGCTGCAAGTTCCTCATCATCGGTGACCAGCAAGCCGCCCTCACCCGAGTTCACATGCTTGTAGGTCTGGCAGGAATAACACCCAATGGCCCCCTGCCGCCCCGACAATTGCCCGCGCCACGCTGCCCCCATCGTATGGGCGCAGTCCTCGATCACGATCACTCCTGCGGCGTCGCACATCTGCATCAGCCGGTCCATGTCGCACAGATGCCCGCGCATATGGCTGAGCATCAGCACTCGCGCCTTATCCAGCTTGGCTTCAAGATCGTCCAGATCAACCACCAACCCTTCGGTCACGCCCACGAACACAGGCCTCGCCCCGACCGAGGCGATTGACCCCGGCACCGGCGCCAGCGTGAAAGCATTGGTCAGCACCGGATCACCCGGCTGCACCCCAACTGCGCGCAGGGCCGTGGCCAGCGCATATCCGCCCGAGGATACCGCCAGACAGTATTTCGCCCCCATCTGCGCCGCGAATTCCTGCTCCAGCAGCGCGGTTTCGCCCAGTTCTCCGGGCACCACGTTATAACGGTGCAACCGCCCATGGCGCAGCACAGCGAGCGCGGCCTCGACCGCCTCTTCGGGGATGGGTTCCTGCTGGGTGAAGCTGCCAGTGAATATCTCGGTCATGGCTCTGTTCTGGTCCTCACGCCCGCTTGGGTCAAGAGACTAAGCCGCCGCACCAATCAACCCCTCGACCACGCGGGGCAGATCATCGAAATGATGCAGCAACGCCTCGGGCTCCAGCGCGGCCATATCGTCACCAGAAGGGCCGAATGTAACCAGAACCGAAGGCACGCCCGCCGCCTTTGCCGTGTTCCGGTCGGTATCGGAGTCGCCGATCAGAACACACAGGTCGGGATGACCACCTGCCCGCCGCGCAGCCTCGCGCAGCGGTTCGGGGTCGGGTTTGCGCACGGGCAACGTATCCGCCCCGACCAGAGCGGCGAACTGATCCCGCACTCCCATCTGTGACAGCAACTGATGCGCCAGCGCCTCGGGCTTGTTGGTGCAGATGCCCACGCCGTAACCGGCCGCTTTCAGCGCCTCAACCGCGTCCAACGCGCCGGGATAGAAGGTGGTATGGGTGTCGATGGCCTGCGCGTAGGCCTCCAGCAACATCGGGTAATAGTCCGAAATGGTCTGCTCTTCGAATGCTCCAACACGCTTTAACCCGTGGGTCAGCATCATCCGACCACCCCGAAGTGCCACGCCCGCGTCCTGCCCGTGGATCAGCACATCACCATGGCCCATATGACGAAAACAATGGTTCGCGGCCTCTAGCAGATCGCCGGATGTATCCGCCAAAGTTCCATCCAGATCGAAGATTACGGTACGCATAAAGCCTCCTGCCTCGGCGGGTTTTCGCCACGTCGTGTTGCAAACGGCAATCTAGTTTGATGCCCGAACCGCTTGCGCCTTTGCCCCCAGCGGATAAAACGGTCGCCAACAAAACACAAAGAGAAAACGAATTCATGAGCACCGCCCTTGTCATCCTCGCCGCCGGAAAAGGCACCCGGATGAATTCGGATATCCCCAAAGTTCTGCATCCCATCGCGCAAGCTCCGATGCTGGTCCACGCCATGCGCGCCGGGGCCGTGCTGTCGCCCGAACGCACGGTGATTATCACCGGCCACGGCTCCGAGGCCGTTGCCAAGGTCGCCACAGCCGAGGATGAGACCGCGCAGATTGCCGTACAAGAGGAACAGTTGGGCACCGCCCATGCCGTCGCCCAGGCCCGCGCCGCGCTGGAGGGGTTCGAAGGCGACGTGGTGGTCCTTTACGGTGACACGCCGTTTTTGCAGCCTGACACGCTGGAACGGATGATCGACGCACGCGCACAGAATGATTTGGTCATTCTGGGGTTCGAGGCCGCCGATCCCGCCCGCTATGGCCGTCTGGTCATGCAGGGAGACACGCTGGAACGGATCGTAGAATACAAGGACGCCTCGGATGAGGAACGCGCGATAAGTTTCTGTAACTCTGGGATTTTGGCCTGTGACGTACTAACCTTGCTCTCGTTGATCGACGCGGTAGGCAATGACAACGCGTCCGAGGAATACTACCTGACTGACGTGGTCGAGATCGCCCGCAGCCGGGATCTGAAAGTCACCGCTGTTGCCTGTAACGAGGCGCAGACGCTAGGCGTCAACTCGCGCGCAGATCTGGCCGCTGCTGATGCGGTATTCCAGGCTCGCGCCCGCGCAGACCTGCTGGATCTGGGCGTAACCTTGATGGCTCCGGAAACCGTCTACCTGGCCGCTGATACGATCATCGGACGGGACACGGTGATCGAGCCCAACGTGGTCTTTGGCCCCGGTGTCACCGTCGAAAGTGGCGCGACGATCCGGGCGTTTTCGCATCTGGAAGGCTGCCATGTCAGCCGCGGAGCTATCGTCGGCCCCTATGCCCGACTGCGCCCCGGCACTGAACTGGCCGAGAACACGCGCATCGGGAATTTCGTCGAAATCAAGAATGCCGAGGTCGCCGAAGGGGCTAAGGTCAACCACCTCAGCTATATCGGGGATGCCTCTGTTGGTGCGGCAACAAATATCGGAGCGGGTACGATCACCTGCAACTATGACGGGGTGATGAAGCACAAGACCACGATTGGTGAGAATGTGTTCATCGGATCAAACACCATGCTGGTTGCCCCCGTGACCGTGGGTGACGGCGCGATGACGGCGACCGGCACGGTGGTCACGCGCGACGTCGAGCCCGACGCTCTGGCCGTAGCACGGGCCAAGCAGGACAACAAACCCGGCTATGCGCGCAAACTTTTTGAAATGCTCAAGGCGAAGAAGGCTCGCCGCGACAAAGGAGCCTGACCCATGTGTGGTATCGTAGGCGTTTTGGGCGAACACGAGGTTGCCCCCATTCTGGTCGAGGCGCTGAAGCGTCTTGAATATCGCGGCTATGACAGCGCCGGGATTGCGACCGTGAACAACGGCGCGTTAGGACGCAGACGGGCCGTAGGCAAGCTGGTGAACCTTAGCGATTTGCTGGTACATGACCCATTGCCCGGGAAGTCGGGTATCGGCCATACCCGCTGGGCCACACACGGCGTACCCTCGGTGACCAATGCGCACCCGCATCAGGCGGGCCCCGTGGCCGTGGTGCATAACGGGATCGTCGAGAACTACCGCGAGCTGCGCGCCGAATTGGCCGAGCATGGGGTGGGTTTCGTAACCGAAACTGACACCGAAACCGTCGCCCTCATGGCCGAGCATTTCCTGAATACGGGCCTGTCGCCGGTTGACGCCGCATTCAAAACCATCGACCGGCTTGAGGGTGCTTTTGCGCTAGCGTTCCTTTTCGACGGTCAGGACGATTTGATCGTGGCGGCGCGCAAGGGCTCTCCGCTGGCCGTCGGTCACGGGGATGGCGAGATGTACGTAGGCTCAGATGCCATCGCACTGGCCCCGCTCACCGACCGCATCACCTATCTTGAAGAGGGTGACCGCGCCGTGCTGACCCGCACCTCGCTGGAGATCCGCAACGAAACCGGTGAGTTGGTCAATCGGGAAGTCCGCCAGATCAAGATCGACCAGTCCCGCGCCGACAAGGGCGGCCATAAGCATTTCATGGCCAAGGAAATCGCCGAACAGCCCGTTGTCGTGGCCGAGGCGATCCGGTCCTATCTGCGCACGGGCGGGGACGAGATCACCCTGCCCGGCGATCTGGACTTCACCAAGCTGGACCGTCTGACCATGGTCGCCTGCGGCACCGCTTTCTACGCCTGTCTGACCGCGAAATACTGGTTCGAGCAACTGGCCAAGATCCCCGTCGAGGTCGATATCGCCAGCGAGTTCCGTTATCGCGAACCGCCCATTCCCGGTCGCACAGCAGCCTTGTTCGTCAGCCAGTCGGGCGAGACAGCCGACACGCTGGCCGCGCTGCGCTATTGCGAGGGCAAAGCCGACAAGATCGTCTCGGTGGTCAATGTTCCCGAAAGTTCAATCGCGCGGGAAAGCGACATCGCGCTGCCCATCCATGCGGGGGTCGAGATCGGCGTGGCATCGACCAAAGCCTTCACCTGTCAGCTCAGCGTGCTGCTGATGCTGGCGCTGAAAGCGGCCGCTGATCGCGGCACTCTGACGCCCAAGCAACTGGCTGATCACGCCGCCGCCTTGCGTGGCCTGCCATCAGTGCTGAACATCGCGCTGGAGCAAAACGATGCCATTCGCGCCGCTGCCCAACGTCTGTCCGAGGCGCGCGACGTTCTGTTTCTGGGTCGCGGCCTCATGTTCCCATTGGCAATGGAAGGCGCGCTTAAACTAAAAGAAATCAGCTATATACACGCCGAAGGTTACGCATCGGGTGAGCTGAAACATGGGCCCATCGCCTTGATCGACAAGCATATGCCCGTGGTGGTAATGGCCCCGCGCGATGCGGTTTTCGACAAGACGGTGTCGAACATGCAAGAGGTCATGGCACGCAAAGGCAAGGTGATCCTCGTTTCCGACGACGACGGCATCGCCGAGGCCAAGGACGGGGTTCAAAGCACCATTCGCATGCCGCACATCCACCCGAGCCTTGCGCCCATCCTCTATTCGGTTCCGGCACAACTGCTGGCCTATCACACAGCCGTGGCAAAGGGGACGGATGTGGACCAGCCGCGCAATCTGGCGAAATCCGTCACCGTCGAATGATGCAAGCCGCCGCATATCTGGACCAGATCAACACGTTTGAGGACACTGAGCGCGCGCAGCAGGCCGCCGCCTATCACAAGGTGGACCGTCCCTATCTGGGCGTGCCCAATCCGGTTCTGAATGATCTGACCAAAAGCTGGCGACAAGAGCTGGATGTGCCGGATCGCGTCGCTCTGGCAGATGCGCTTTGGCAGACGAATATTCACGAAGCCCGCATCGCCGCTGCCAAGCTACTGACGCAGGCACGCATCCGGCCAGATGAAGCGGCATGGGATCTGCTGCAAAGCTGGCTGCCCGATTTCGACGCCTGGGCCGTTGCCGACCACGCCTGTATGGCAATGCAGAAACGCCTGTCCGCCGATCCTGCGCGGTTGGATCAGGTCGAACGCTGGACGACATCCGAGCACATGTGGACCCGTCGCGCGGCTTTGGTCGCTACCCTGCCTTGGACCAAACAGAACCATCCCAAACCAGACGACCTGAAACACCGGGATCGGATCCTGGGCTGGGCTGCGGGCTATGTACCTGACCGTGATTGGTTCATCCAGAAATCTATCGCGTGGTGGCTGCGCGAATTGTCCAAGCACGACGCACCGCGCGTCATCGCCTTTTTGCAAACGCATGGCCTGGCGATGAAACCCTTTGCCCGCCGCGAAGCAGGCAAGTACCTGAAAGATCAGTTGGAGTAGACTTCTAGCTCGACCAGTTCATCAAAGGGCAACAACAGCTCTCGCATCGCGTCCAGCGACAGGCGGCTCCCCCCGCCTTCGGGCCCCGGTGCGGGAACCAGCGTGATGTAAGCCTGCGCGCCGGTTCGGGGTACAAGCACCCGCCCGGTAAATTCCGTCTCGACCAGAGGCGTCTGCATCCAGCGCCCCGGCGTGGTCGGATCGCCCAAGCTGGCAATCGTGGTCTTGGCCCCGATCCAACCGGCAGCGGTAGCTGGGGCCGGTTCGGGTTCGGCGACCTCTTCAACCACAGCCTCTTCGGGTTCGGCTGCGGCAGCCGGTTCACCCCGGTTAAACACTCGATCCGTGGTCGATCGGACTGCATCGCACCCAGCGACCAGAATACAGCATAGCAAAAGCTCATATCTCATGCCTGAACCCTACTGCCGTGCGCGCATCTGTACCAGCGCAAAGCACAGTTCGCCCTTGTCGCAGGGCGGGTGGCGCTTTACCTATGTCGCATGACTGCTCCACTTATCGACCCGTTCGCTCGCGCCATCACCTATCTCCGCGTCTCCGTCACGGACCGCTGCGATTTCCGCTGTGTCTACTGCATGTCCGAGGACATGAAGTTCCTGCCCAAAAAGGACCTGCTGACGCTGGAAGAGCTGGATCGCATGTGTTCGACCTTTGTGAACATGGGCGTAGAAAAGTTACGGATCACCGGGGGTGAGCCGCTGGTACGCCGCAATATCATGACGTTTTTCAACGCCATGACCCGGCATCTGGACAGCGGCGCGTTGAAAGAGCTGACGCTGACCACCAACGGATCACAACTGCATCGCTTTGCCGATGAGCTCTACGCCGCTGGCGTACGGCGGGTGAATATCTCGCTGGATACGCTGGACGAGGACAAATTCGCTCAGATCACCCGCTGGGGACGTCTCAAGCAAGTTCTGAACGGAATTGATGCGGCGCAAAAGGCCGGGTTGCGGATCAAAATCAATGCGGTTGCGTTGAAAGGCTTCAACGAAGAAGAGCTCCCCACGATCACAAAATGGTGTGCCGAACGCGACATGGACCTGACCTGGATCGAAGTGATGCCCATGGGGGATATCGGCAACGAAGACCGGTTGGACCAATACTGGTCACTGAAAGATGTGCGCAAGGAATACGAAAACCACTACACGGTGTCCGACCTGGCCGAACGCACCGGTGGACCCGCGCGCTATGTCCGTCTGGAAGAGACAGGCCAAAAGATCGGCTTCATCACGCCACTGTCGCACAATTTCTGCGAAAGCTGCAATCGCGTGCGCCTGACCTGCACCGGTGAGCTGTATATGTGCCTCGGGCAAGAGGATATGGCAGACCTGCGCGGTGCGCTGCGCAACCATCCCGACACCGAGCAACCGCTGGAAGAGGCGATCCGGGCCGCAATCGACCTCAAGCCCAAGGGGCATGATTTCGACTATTCCCGCCAGTCGGTGGATGGCAAGATGAGCCGCCACATGAGCCACACAGGCGGCTGACATGGCCGCCCCTTCTGGCCGACCGACGCTGCTTTACCATTTGTATTGCGGCCTGACTGCTGTGGCGGCCCCTTTCGTGTGGCGCGCGGTGCGCAAGAAACTTCTGGCGGCAGAAGTCCCAACCCTGCGCCAACATGAGCGACTGGGTCACGCCAGCCAACCGCGTCCCAAAGGCCATCTCATCTGGTTTCACGCCGCCAGTGTGGGCGAGACTCTGTCGGTCATCACTCTGATCAAACGTCTGGGCAAAAGGCTGCCAGATGCCAGCTTCCTGATCACCTCAGGAACACCCACATCGGCGGCGCTCATCGAAAAGCGTATGCCGCCCCGGACGCGCCATCAATACCCGCCCTTGGACGCAGCTGGCCCGGTCCGGCGCTTTCTGAACCACTGGCGACCCGATGCTGCCATCTTTGTCGAAAGCGAAATCTGGCCGCGGCTTATCACCGAAACCCACAATCGCGACACACCTCTGGCGCTGCTGAATGCACGACTTTCAGATCGATCGGTTGAGGGGTGGAAAAAACGGCCCCAAACAGCGCGTTTCCTTCTGGACCAATTCACCCTTTTCCTGACCCAAAACGACAAAACCGCCCGCAACCTGATTGCTATGGGTGCCCCAGAAACCCGCGTGAAACCGGGCACGAACCTCAAAGCGATGTCCGACCCGCTACCGGTGGACCGCACCACACTTGAGGAAATTCGAACCCAAATCAGTGACCGCCCCATCTGGATCGCCAGTTCGACCCACGCCGGAGAAGAGGAAACCGTACTGTCGGCCCATGCCGAACTGCTGAACCGCTGGCCCGACCTGCTGCTCCTCTTGATCCCTCGCCACCCCGAGCGTCGAGGCGACGTCGCCGCGCTGATCCAACAGTCTCACCTAACGGCAGCCTTCCGCTCTGCGTCGCAACCCATTGCGCAGGATGCACAAATCTATGTCGCCGACACGCTGGGTGAAACCGGCACCTGGTATGCGCTCTGCCCTATTGTGTTCCTCGGCGGGTCCCTCAGGGAAATCGGTGGCCATAATCCGTTCGAACCTGCCCAAGCTGGCGCAGCCGTGATCACCGGTCCCGGCTATTTCAACTTCGCCGAGACCTTCGCCCCTCTGATCGAAACAGGTGGCGCAACCGAGGTACGAACAGCACCAGAGTTAACGAAGGCTGTGACCCAATGGTTGTCTGATCCAACCAAACTGAACGCAGCCCGCGAAGCTGCGAAAACCTGCGTAAACTCTCAAAAAAAGGCACTGGACGACATCGTCGAAACACTTTGCGCCCAGCTTAACTTGAAACGTCAGGATCCCACTTCATCTGGCTAAAAATATCCCGGGGGCGTGGGGGCAGAGCCCCCACCGGCCCGCACGTTCAAGCCGCCGGCATCCTCTGTTCAACAATTTCAGCCCACCAGCTACACCCGGCCGGTATCGCTTCATCGTTGAAATTATACTCTGGGTGATGCACCGCTGCCGTGTCCCCGTTGCCCACCAAAATATACGCGCCCGGTCGCTCCTCCAGCATAAACGCAAAATCTTCACCCCCCATGACCAAAGGTGCCTCTTCGCATGCACCGGACACCGACCGCGCCACATCAGCTGCAAACTCGGTTTGCGCCTCGCTGTTCACCATCACGGGATAGCCCCGGTAATAGGTGACATCGACGCGCCCGCCAAAGGTCGCAGCAACACCGTTGCAGATTTCGCCAATTCGCTTCTCGGCCAAGTCGCGCATGGCGGTGCTCATAGTCCGCACAGTGCCGCGCATCTTGACCGTCTGAGGGATCACGTTGAACGCAGTGGAAGAGGTCTCGAACGAAGTGACTGACACCACCACCTGATCCACCGGGTCGGCATTCCGCGCGGCGATGGTCTGCAAGGCCAACACAGCCTGTGCGGCCATCACTGTCGTATCCACCGTTTCATGTGGCTTGGCCGCGTGACCGCCCTTGCCTTCAAACACGATATCAAACTGATCGGTGGCCGCGAAAAACGCACCGGGCCGGATGGCGAAACTGCCAACGGGATGACCCGGCCAGTTGTGCATTCCATAGACCTCTTGAATACCCCATCGGTCCATCATCCCGTCTTCACACATCTCGCGGCCGCCGCCACCGCCTTCTTCGGCCGGTTGAAAGATCACCACAACAGTGCCATCGAAGTTCCGCGTCTCGGACAGGTATTTGGCCGCCCCCAGCAACATTGCCGTATGCCCGTCATGGCCGCACGCATGCATCGCCCCTTCAGTTTTCGAGGCATAGTCCAGCCCTGTCGCCTCAAGGATCGGCAGCGCATCCATATCCGCCCGCAACCCTATGACCTTGCCGCTGGTGTCAGCCTTGCCTTTGATCATCCCAACAACTCCGGTTCGGCCAATGCCCGTCACCACCTCATCACACCCAAATGCCTTCAACTTTTCCGCGACCAGAGCGCTGGTCCGGTGCGTTTCAAACAGAATTTCGGGATGTTCGTGAATGTCACGCCGCCATTCCGTAATTTCCGTCTGCAACTCCGCAAAGCGGTTTTTGATCGGCATATCTCTCTCCCAAATCTATCTGTCTGTCTTCAATGCACCAGATAGCAGCACAATGAACACAGCCAGCGGCAACAGCGCCATGAACGCCAAACGCAATGTAAGCATTTCGGCCAAAAACCCAATAAGCGGAGGTCCGATCAACAACCCGCCATAGCCCAACGTCGCCACGCTGGCGATGGCCTGCCCCGGTGGGATCGTCGCATCATTGGCAGCCCGGCTGAACGCAAGCGGCATAATCACCGCATAGCCGACACCCATCAACGCAAACCCAGCCAGCGCTGGTCCCGGCGCGTTGGCCGCAACAACCCCGATCACGCCCAAAGCCGCACAAACCCCACCGAACCGTGCCGTAGGCACCGCGCCAAACCGAGCGATGACAAACCCGCCTGCCAGCCGGAACGCCACCATCGTAACGGAGAACACCGCATATCCCAACGCAGCGACGCTTTCTGCTGCTCCGGTGACATCACGCAGGAAAATCGCGCTCCAATCTGCGACCGCGCCCTCGCCCAAAGCGCCGCACAGTGCGATGAACCCCACCAGTACCAAGGCCCCCGATGGCAACGCGAAAACCGCCCCACCTGACGTCTCAACCCGCCGCGACGACCATCGCACCCAGGAAAAAGCCAACGCCAGCGCGACCACAACACCGCCCGCCAGCAAGAAGTGCTGTAAGACAGACAAACCCAACTGCACAGCGCCATACCCGCTGAGCGCGCCCAGCCCTGCCCCAAGGCTCCACATCGCGTGAAACGAGGACATGACTGGTTTATCATAGGCCTGCTCGACCTCGGCCGCCCAGGCGTTCATCGCCACATCCATCGAGCCATGAAAGGCCCCGAATACAAACAGAAACGCCGCCAGCGCCCAGAACCCGCCCGCAAAGGCCAGCAGGATCAGGGAAAACGTATAGAGGACGGCAATGACCCGCGTAATCGCAACAGCACCAAACCTGTCGGTCAAACGCCCCGTGACCGGAAAAGAACACACCGCACCTGCCGCCATAAACAGCAGACCATATCCCAAGGCCTCATGCGTCAGATCCAGCCGATCGCGGACCGCCGGAATGCGCGAGGCCCAGATACCGAAAAGCGCACCATTCAAGATGAACATGGCCGCCACGGCCCGCCATGCGGCCAATATTCCGATCACGCTCTAATCCTTCGCACGTCCCTGCCTGTTTCCGTTCTATAGACGCTCCCGGGATGAGCAAATGCGGATTATTCCAACCGCTTGCGTATCTGACGAATCCCGTACCAGACCAAAAACACGACCGGCAGCGTAACAATAGCGGTCAGCATACCTTTGCTGATCCCAGCCTTGGTCAAGGGGTACAGCAAATAACTGGCTAGCGAGACTGCATAATAACTGATCGCAACCACCGACAGCCCTTCGACCGTATGCTGCAACCGCAGCGCCAGATCGGACCGGCGATCCATACTCTCCAGCAACGCCTGGTTTTGTGCGCTGCGCTCCACATCCACCCGCGTTCGCAGCAACTCTCCGGCGCGGATCGCCCGGTCGGACAAGGCTTGCAACCGACGTTCGGTGGATTTCACAGTCCGAATGGCCGGATCATAGCGGCGCATCATGAAGTCCGCGAAACTCTGCCGCCCCGCGAACCGTTCTTCGCGCAACACTTCGATCCGCTGATTGACAATCGCTTCATATGCCCCCGTGGCCCCGAAGCGGAACGAACAGCGGGCAGACAGTGTCTCCAGTTCGATCGAAGTCGACAACAAATCTGGCAATAGCTCATCGGGGTGCGCCGAATTGTCAGTCATCTGCCCCATCAACCGGGTCAGCTGTGCGTCCAACTCACTGATCCGTGGCGTCAGCTGCTTCACCCTTGCAAAGCCTAACATGGACATGGCCTTGTAGGTTTCGATCTCGCACAGGCGTTGAATAATCCGCCCGGTCCTGCGCCGCCCTGTCTGTTCGTCGACAAACAGCGCAAAGCGCATGTGTCCAGCCGGGTCGATGCGAAAGTCACTGGCACAAATGGCCGAGTCGTCCAG
This sequence comes from Ruegeria sp. N8, assembly GCF_056531325.1. Taxonomy (NCBI): domain Bacteria; kingdom Pseudomonadati; phylum Pseudomonadota; class Alphaproteobacteria; order Rhodobacterales; family Roseobacteraceae; genus Ruegeria; species Ruegeria sp. N8. The sequence continues at coordinate 392,862 of NZ_JBQFLQ010000002.1, forward strand.
CACCCGCGCCACAGCCAAGCTTTCAGGTTCAAACCAATCCCCAAGCGCGGCCTGCACCGCGTCCTCCTCCGCCCGCGGGACCACACGGATCATTGCCGAGGTCACACGCTGACCGGGGCTGGCCATCAACCAATCGGGGGGGAACACCTCGAAATCGGCTGGATTGAAGGCACGATCACTGACATTTTGCGTAATCGCTGTGTAAGTGACAAATTCCGTATGTTGCTCCCATTTCAACCAATGGCGCCCGATCTGTCCGGCATAATGCGTGGCGTCAGGCTGCGGATGCTGTGCGCCATGGCGGTCCAGCAGATTGATCAGATGCGCAATATCTTCATCCCGATCCCGCGCCACCGCTGCCTCGGACTTTTTGATCGCCAGAAACACCACCGTGCAAGGAGAGGACGCCACCGGAAAAGGGCGCGCATGCAATTCATTGGCCAGAGCATAGCGCAAAGGATGATCATCTATGGGGGTCATAACGGGCTCCGAAGTCACCGTCGCACTATACGATGTTCAGGCCTCTCATCAATTCTCTTTTTATTTCTTATAGTTACAAGAATACCTTCGCATACATTCCTGCTATCTTGTTGAAATAACTGCCAACCTGAAACCTAGCAGCCTCAAACACCAAAAAAGCAAACCCCGCATGCTTCATCTGGCCAAAAAATATCCTGGGGGGCTTTGGGGGCAAAGCCCCCCAACATCAAAAAAAAGAAAAGGGCGCCGGCAGGCGCCCTTTGCAATTTCTCTGAACCGGATGCTCAGTCGATCATCGGCAGCAGCTTGTCCAGGGACTGCTTGGCGTCACCATAGAACATGCGGGTGTTCTCTTTGAAGAAAAGCGGGTTTTCGATACCCGAATAGCCGGTGCCCTGACCACGCTTGGACACAAACACCTGCTTGGCCTTCCAGCATTCCAGAACCGGCATCCCGGCGATTGGGCTGTTGGGATCTTCCTGCGCCGCAGGGTTCACGATGTCGTTCGACCCGATCACGATGGCCACATCCGTTTCCGGGAAGTCATCGTTGATCTCGTCCATCTCCAGCACGATGTCATACGGCACTTTGGCTTCAGCCAGCAGCACGTTCATATGACCCGGCAGACGGCCGGCAACGGGGTGGATCGCGAAGCGCACCTCTTTGCCCTTGGCGCGCAGCTTGCGGACCAGTTCGGAAACAGACTGCTGTGCCTGCGCAACCGCCATACCGTAGCCAGGAATGATGATCACGCTGTCAGCGTCGTTCAGAGCTGCGGCAACGCCATCGGCGTCGATGGCCACCTGCTCGCCCTCAACTTCCATCTGCGGGCCCGAGGTGCCGCCGAAGCCGCCCAGGATCACGCTGACAAAGTGACGGTTCATCGCCTTACACATGATGTAGGAGAGGATCGCACCGGACGAGCCAACCAGCGCACCAACCACGATCAGCAGGTCGTTGCCGAGGCTGAAGCCAATGGCCGCTGCGGCCCAACCCGAATACGAGTTCAGCATCGATACAACCACCGGCATGTCCGCGCCACCGATACCCATGATCAGGTGATAGCCGATGAACAGCGCCGCCAGTGTCATCAGGATCAGCGGGAACAGACCACCCGAGGCGGTGTACCAGATCAGGCAGATCAGCGAGAGACCTGCCGCAGCCGCGTTCAGCGCATGACCACCGGGCAGCTTGGTAGCGGCCGAAGTCACTTTGCCCGCCAGCTTGCCATATGCCACAACAGAACCGGTAAAGGTGATCGCACCGATGAAGATGCCCAGGAACAGTTCCACATGCAGGATGGTCAGTTCCGCAGCTGTCTTCTTGGCGATCAGCTTGGCAAAGGCGCCCAGATCCGACAGGTCCGCTTGGTTCGCCGCATCCGCAATCGCCATGACCTGCGCGACGTTGCCGATCTCAAAATGCGCGTTGAAGCCCACAAACACAGCCGCCAGACCCACGAGGCTGTGCATCGCGGCCACAAGCTGCGGCATCTCGGTCATCTGCACGCGCTTGGCGACGTAAGAGCCAATCAGACCGCCGCCTGCAATTAGCAGCAGCGACAGCAGCCACAGGCCCGAACCGGGACCCACAAGCGTGGCGAACACCGCCAGCGCCATACCAACAATGCCATACCAGACGGCGCGCTTGGCGCTTTCCTGGTTCGACAACCCGCCCAGAGACAGGATGAACAGAACAGCCGCAACAACATAAGCGGCAGTGGTGAAGCCAATCATCTACCCGGCCTCCTTAAGATTTCTGGAACATGGCGAGCATGCGCCGGGTGACAAGAAAGCCGCCGAAGATGTTGATCCCGGCCATAAAGACCGACAGCGCCGCCAGCAGGATCACCAGGAACGAGCCCGATCCGATCTGCATAAGCGCCCCAACAATGATGATCGACGAGATCGCGTTGGTGATCGCCATCAGCGGGGTGTGTAGGCTGTGCGCCACGCCCCAGATCACCTGGAAGCCCACGAACACGGCCAGCACGAACACGATGAAGTGCTGCATGAAGCTGGCCGGAGCGACCAGACCCACCAACAGCATCAGCGCGCCGCCCACACCCAGCAGGGTGAACTGCTGCTTGGTCTGCGCCTTAAATGCCGCAATCTCCTGCGCCTTTTTCTCTTCCGGGGTCAGTTCCTTGACCTCGGGCTTCTTCTGCGCTGCGATGGCCTGCACTTTCGGCGGCGGCGGCGGGAAGGTGATCTCACCCTCAAAGGTCACGGTCGAGCCGCGGATCACGTCATCTTCCATGTCGTGGTTGATTTGACCGTCCTTTTCAGGCGTCAGGTCAGCCATCATGTGACGGATGTTGGTGGCGTACAGAGACGAGGACTGCGCCGCCATCCGGCTGGGGAAGTCGGTATAGCCGATGATGGTCACGCCATTGTCGGTCACGATCTTCTCATCCGCGACAGTCAGCTTGCAGTTACCACCCTTTTCCGCCGCGAGATCGACGATGACCGAGCCCGGTTTCATGCTTTCGACCATATCCTTGGTCCAAAGCTCAGGAGCCTCGCGGTTCGGGATCAGCGCGGTGGTGATCACGATGTCCATCTCGGGGGCAAGTTCACGGAACTTGGCCAGCTGTGCGTTGCGGAATTCCTCGGACTGGACAGAGGCATACCCGCCGGTGGCCGCGCCATCCTGCTGCTGCTCTTCAAAGTCCAGATAAACGAACTCAGCCCCCATGCTCTCGACCTGCTCGGCCACTTCGGGGCGCACGTCGAACGCATAGGTGATTGCGCCCAGCGACGTGGACGTACCGATCGCGGCCAAACCAGCCACACCAGCGCCCACGATCAGAACTTTCGCAGGAGGTACTTTACCCGCAGCCGTCACCTGACCGGTGAAGAAACGACCGAAGTTGTTACCCGCCTCAATCACGGCACGGTAGCCAGCGATGTTCGCCATCGAGGACAGCGCGTCCATCTTTTGCGCGCGGGAAATACGCGGCACCATTTCCATGGCGATCACGTTCGCGCCTTTGGATTTGGCCAGCTCCATCCCGTCTTCGTTGCCCGCAGGGTTGAAGAACGAAATCAGCGTTTTGCCTTTGGTAAGGCGCTTCAGCTCGGTTTCAGTGGGTTGGCGGACCTTAGCGACGATATCGACTCCTTTCCACAACGCAGCTGCGGTCTTGACGATCTCAACGCCTGCGGCCTCATAGACCGCGTCCGAGAACCCGGCAGCGGCACCCGCCCCGGTCTCAATCGCGCAGTCATAGCCCAGTTTCTGCAACTGCACGGCAGAATCCGGAGTCATGGCGACTCGGTTTTCACCGTCCAGTATTTCCTTTGGTGTACCTATCTTCACCGGCTGTATCCCCCTAATTTTCACTCAGACCCGAGCGGGTGGTCGGTATGGTTCATCAAACATTGATCTATCCTGCGCAATATTATTTCGCAAGCGCAGCATAATTTACGCTGTGTCACAACGCGTCGATCCTCAGACCCAGCGGCGGGTCTGCTGTTCGTAACGGGCGAATTCCGCACGAAATTTTCGGCGTAACCGGTCTTCTTCCGGTACGATAAAGCGGCGCTCCAACAGCCACGTGAAAATCGGGATCAGCACCAGGGACAGCACCGCATCGAACCGCAGGACCAATCCTGTCAGGATCAAAACATCCCCCAGATAGATTGGGTTCCGACTGCGCTTGAAAATGCCAGTCTGCACCATTTGGGTCGGCACCTGATGCGGAAGAACCGTTGTTTTATGCCGTCGAAACTCGACAACAGCCAGCACTGCCAGAACAACACCCCCGCCAATCAGAAGGCCACTGAGAAGATCGGTAAACCAACCGCTGAAGGACAATCCCATGGGCAAGAACTGCGCTTGCAGCCACGCTAGACCGGCAGCTGCTAGCAACCAGATCGGAGGGATATCAATTTTCTGCATTCGCGGCGTCTTTCCAGCTGTCACTCAGGTCCAGAGTGTCGTTTTCGACCGACGGTCTATCGCTTTCTGACCTGAATATCAAAATACCAGATAGTCGCAGCAGTGTAATACGCCGCCTGACTCACAACCTCTTCCGATGGACAGCACTGTGCGCATCCGCTAGCCATCTTCAGGAAACGGAATTTTCATCAGCCCGGAGCATCCATGACCGATTTCAAAGCGACCAAAGCCATGTTCGATCTGCCTGAGGGCGTTGTCTATCTGGACGGCAACTCTCTGGGACCGCTGCCGCGCGCCGCTGGTGACCGGGTGAACGACATGCTGGTCAGGGAATGGGGTCAGATGCTGATCACAGGCTGGAACAAGGCTGGATGGATGGGGCTGCCCGTGGCGCTTGGGGATCGTATCGGACGGTTGATCGGCGCGGAACCCGGCGCGGTGGTAACAGGCGACACGCTGTCCATCAAAGTGTACCAAGCCGTGGCTTCAGCGTTGGAACTGCGCCCGGACCGCAAGGTGGTTCTGTCCGATAGCGGCAATTTCCCATCGGATCTGTATATGGTGGATGGTCTTCTACGCTCGTTAGGACCGGACTATGAATTGCGCGTCGTGGCACCCGAGGACGTGGCCGACAACATCACCGAAGACGTCGCCGTCTTGATGCTGACCGAGGTCGACTACCGCTCGGGGCGGATGCATGACATGCAGACGCTGAGCGAACTGGCTCACGCCAACGGCGCGATCACAGTTTGGGATCTGGCCCATTCCGCCGGGGCAATTCCCGTAGACCTGTCGGGCTGCAATGCCGATTTCGCGGTAGGCTGCACCTATAAATATCTCAATGGCGGCCCCGGAGCGCCCGCCTTTATCTATGTCGCCCCGCGGCTGGCCGACCGAGTGCGCCCAGCCCTGTCGGGCTGGCTCGGTCATGAAGCACCCTTTGCCTTTGATCTGGATTACCGCCCCGGCGGTGGGATCGAGCGGATGCGGGTCGGCACCCCTCCGATCATCCAGATGACGGCGCTGTCGGCAGCGATGGACATCTGGGACATGGCGGACATGGCCGATGTACGCGCAAAATCGGTGGAGCTGACGGAATTGTTCATTGCGCGGGTCGAGGCCACCTGCCCCGAACTGGTGCTGGCCAGCCCACGTGACCCGAACCAACGCGGTAGCCAGGTCTCGTTCCGGTTCTCCGAAGGCTATGCGGCTATGCAGGCACTGATTGCCCGTGGCGTGATCGGTGATTTCCGCGCGCCTGACATCATGCGATTTGGCTTCACGCCGCTTTACATCGACAAACAGGATGTCGCGCGTGCCGTGGAAATTCTGGCCGACATCATGACCAACCGTCTGTGGGATACCCCGGAATACAAGCAACGCCAGCGCGTTACGTGATCGCAAGCGCGGCGCCAAGAAGGGTTGCCAGATTGGCGTTGGAACGGGTGAATTCCTGCGAATCTGCGGCCGAGACCTTGATCCCACGCAAGGCCGACGTGATCATTTTGGCCGTTACCGACGGCTCATCGAACAAATGCACACGCCCGTTTGCCGCCTCTAGCCCGAGCCAATTCGCGTAAAGCGCGACAAGCTGCGCCTCGCCCTCGGTCACCAGATCGGCAGCGGTCGAGACGCTGACATCCAGCAACTCCAGTCCGTGCGGTGTCGCCAATATTTCGGCCATCCCATCGGTCTGCGCCTCGATCGCGCCGCTGATGATCTGTTGCACTGCCCCCCCGGCTGTCAAAGCCTCGGCGACGGCGGCAATCTTGCGGTCATAATACCGCTGGGTCAGCTTGCGCAGAATCGTCTCTTTGTTCGGGAAATACTGGTACACGGCAGGGCGTGACATTCCCGCACCCTTGGCAATGTCATCCATCGAGGTTTTTCGGAACCCATAGGCCGAAAACGCCTGAAGGGCCGATTCCAGAATGGACTGGCTCTTTTCTCCGGCAACAATATCTTTCAATTCAGTTTCTGACATTTTTAACTCATTTTGTCAGTTGACGATCTGACAGTTTCACCTATTTATGTCAGAAGAACCACGCAGCGACAAGCCGAGAGGAAGCGCAATGGCGACCAATCTGACGATCAACGGAACTTCCCATCAGGTGGACCTGCCCGATGATGTGCCCCTTTTGTGGGTTTTGCGCGACGAATTGGGCATGACCGGCACCAAATACGGATGTGGCGTGGCAGCCTGTGGCGCATGCACCGTCCATATCGACGGCGAGGCGGTTCGCTCCTGCCAGGTTGCCCTGTCCGATGTCTGGGGCGACGTCACAACAATCGAAGGCCTGGGAACGCCCGAAGCGATGGCCACCATACAGCAATCCTGGGTGGATCATCAGGTCGCTCAATGCGGTTTTTGCCAGTCGGGCCAGATCATGCAAGCCGCGGCGCTGCTGGCCGAGAACCCCTCGCCCACCGATGCGGATATCGACGACGCGATGCAGGGCAATTTGTGCCGCTGCGGCACCTATCCCCGCATTCGGGCCGCGATCCACGACGCTGCATCCAAACTGAAGGAGGCGTAAGCCATGGCATCTGTTGGTAAAATCCTGCGCCGCACCTTCCTGATCGGATCAGCCGCTATTGTTGGCGGCGTGGCCTTTGGTGCCTATTACGTGAGTCGCCCCGCCGCCAACCCGCTGAAACCCGGCGATGGTGAAACGGCGCTCAGCCCGTTTGTCCTGATCGACCAGCAAGGTGTGACACTGTTCGCGCCGCGCGCCGAGATGGGACAGGGCGTGATGACCACTTGGGCCGCCTTGATCGCAGAAGAGCTGGATGTGGAGCTGGACGATATCCGCGTTCTGCACGGCCCGGCTGCAGCAGCCTATTACAACAACGCTCTGCTGGGCGAAGGGCTGCCGAACAAGGGCTATGACATCTCCGATTTCCAGCACAATCTGGGCGAGGCCTTGGGCGTGATTGGCCGCAGCCTCAGTCTGCAGGTCACGGGCGGATCGACCTCGATGAAGGACGGATTCGAGCGGATGCGCGAAGCCGGGGCCACCGCGCGCGAAACGCTGAAACAGGCGGCGGCGGATCGGTTGGGCGTTGATCGCACTCAGCTGAAGACCGAAGGTGGTGCGGTGATCGCGCCTGACGGCACGCGCCTGCCGTATACGGAACTGGCCGAAGCTGCCGGGCAGATTGAGCCACCCCATGTCGGTCTGCGCGACCCGTCGGATTGGCGTCTGCTAGGACGAAACCTGCCGCGCGTTGATGTGCTGGGCAAGTCCACCGGCACCGCCGAGTTCGGCATCGACGTGCGCCCTGAGGGTTTGAAATTCGCCTCGGTCCGGATGAACCCGAAACTGGGCGGCGTGATGAACGGCTTTGATGACAGCGCCGCCAAAACCATGCCCGGTGTAGAACAGGTGGTCGATCTGGGCAATGGTGTCGCCGTCATCGCCAACAACACCTGGTTGGCCATTCAAGCAGTCGAGGCCATTGATGTGGATTGGGGCGACGCGCCCTATCCGCCTGAAACTGACGGTTTGTTCGCCAAGATCGCCGAGGCGTTCGACGACGCTCCGAACTCGACAATGCGCGATGATGGCGATGTGGATGTCCTGCCCGAAGGTGCGACGGAAATCAGCGCCGAATACACGGTGCCCTACCTGGCGCATTCCACGATGGAACCGATGAACGCCACTGCGCTGTTCACCGGCACCAAGCTGGATCTGTGGTGTGGCAATCAAGCTCCCACCCTACTGCTGGCGCGTGCAGCAAACACCGCCAACCTGGACAAGGACGCGGTCGAGATCCACACCTCCTATTTAGGCGGCGGCTTTGGCCGGCGCGGAGAGCTGGACTTTGCTGAAATCGCGACCAAGGTTGCGATGGCCATGCCCGGCGTCCCGGTCCAGACCACTTGGAGCCGCGAAGAAGACATGCGCCATGACTACTACCGTCCCGGCGCGATTGCCCGAATGCGCGGCGCGGTCAAGGACGGTCAGGCCGTTCTGATCGACGGCAAGGTCGCCGCGCAGTCCTGCACCCAGCAGGCGGTTGAGCGTTATACCGGCCTGCCCGGTGCCGGACCCGACAAGGTGCTGGTCGAAGGACTGTTCAACCAGCCCTACGCCGTCCCCAATTACCGCATCGGTGGCCATATTGCGGATCTCAGCGTGCCAGTAGGGTTCTGGCGCTCGGTCGGCAACAGCCATAACGGGTTTTTCCACGAGACATTCATGGACGAAATGGCCCACGCCGCCGGTCGCGACCCACTGGATTTCAGGCTGGAACTGGCGAATGACGAGCACGCCCCCTCGGCCGGTGTACTACAAGCGGTCAAAGAGATGTCGGGTTGGACCGGCAAAACTCCCGACGGTGTCGGGCGTGGTGTCGCGATGACTTACAGCTTTGGCACGCCAGTCGCGCAGGTGATCGAAGTGGTTGACGAAGACGGCACCATCCGCATCGCCAAAGCCTGGATCGCCTGTGACGTCGGCCTTGCGCTGGACCCCGGCACGGTCGAGGCCCAGATGTTCGGCGGCATGATCTATGGTCTGTCGGCCGCCGTGATGGGTGAGATCACCTTTGCCGAGGGCGAGGTCGAGCAATACAACTTCCCCGACTACGACGCCCTGCGGATGCACAACGCGCCCGCGACCGAGGTGCGCATTCTGGAAACCAACCGTCACCTTGGCGGCGTGGGTGAGCCCGGAACGCCCCCTTCAATGCCTGCGCTCGGCAACGCCCTATTCGACCTGACGGGCGAGCGTGCGCGCGCACTACCGCTGATCAATCAGTTCAATCTGCTGGTTTGATCACGATGCGCCGGTCTGGTCCTTCTCTCCCGGACCGGCGTACATTTTATGCGCTTTGTTGAACCAACCGCGCACCTGATCCTTCCGACCATGCATGCACGGCTGCCCCGAACGCCTCGAACAGCGGGCGCGAGACCGGGTCGTTTTCCGCGTCCCACTCCGGATGCCACTGCACCGACAGCGTGAACCCCGGCGCGTCCTGCACATAGATCGCTTCGGGCGTACCATCGGGCGCATACCCATCAACAACGATGCGATGGCCTACGGTTTTGATCCCCTGCCCGTGAAGCGAGTTCGTCATCACTTCATGTGCACCCATCAGGCGGTGAAATACGCCACCGTCAGACAGGGTCACGATGTGGCGCAGGGCAAACTTCTCTTCCAACGTGCCATCGGGCGGCATCCGGTGATTCATACGCCCCGGAAGATCGCGGATTTCTGGATAGAGCGTCCCGCCCATCGCCACATTGACCTCCTGAAAGCCGCGGCAAATGCCAAAGAACGGTTGGCCCCGCTCTACGCAGGCCCGCACCAATGGCAGCGCAATTGCATCCCGTGCCCGGTCAAATTCTCCGTGCGCATCCGTCGCGGCTTCGCCGTATTCCTCGGGGTGAACATTGGGACGCGCGCCGGTCAACAGAAACCCGTCACACACCTCCAGCAATTCCTCGACCGACACATAGCGCGGGTCCGCCGGGATTAGCATCGGCAGACAGTCCGAGACATTGGCCACTGCGTCCGAATTCATCGTCCCACCCGTATGGGTCGGGTATTGGTCGTTCATCAAATATGAGTTGCCGATGATACCGACGATGGGTCGAGACATTCTGCTTTCCTGATTTGTTCCGTGTTCAGGGAAAGCTAGCCGCCACGCCCGCCGCGCGCAATGGCACAACCCCTGTGTATCAGCGCAGGCACTTGTTCAGCTATGCACATGGGTGTTGTGATGGGGACAAATGCCCATTTGTCAGGCGCTTCACACACGCCAAAGGGTCAGAGAGCCCGCAGACTCTCTGACCAATGCATCAGATCTCGCCGGTCAGACCAGCAGCCTCGATCCCGGCCATCGCCGCGATCGCATCATTGTCCGAGGTGTCACCGGTCACGCCTACAGCACCGATCACGGCGCCTTTCTTGTCGCGCAGCAACACGCCGCCCGGAACCGGCACAACCTGACCCCCATAGACACCGTTAACAGCAGCCATGAAATAGGCCTGCGCCTCGGCCCGCGCCATCTGCGCGGTGCCGGCCATGCCCAGCATGACCGAGCCATAGGCCTTGCCCTGTGCAATCGCAAAACGACCGGGCGCGGCACCATCTTCGCGTTCAAACGCGATCACATGACCACCGGCGTCCAGAACAACAACCGACAGAGGTTTCAGTTCCAATTCGCGGCCCTTTTCCAAAGCCTTGCGCACAATCGTACGCGCCTTGCGCAATGTAACAGCCATGCCTGATCCCTTTCATCTGGCTAACAATATCCTCGGGGGAGCGGGAGGGGGCAGACAGCCCCCTCGTTCCGACCCTATCCGTTCAACCCAAGCTCGTTTTCAACTCCAAACGGCGGGCGTGCAGAACCGGCTCGGTGTAACCCGAAGGCTGAACCCGACCTTTGAAAACCAGATCGCAAGCTGCTTGGAACGCCACACCATCGAAGCCGGGTGCCATCGGGCGGTAGCTGGGGTCGCCTTCATTTTGACGATCTACCACGGCCGCCATTTTCTGCATCGCAGCCATCACCTGTTCTTCACTGACGACATCATGATGCAGCCAGTTGGCCAGCGCCTGAGATGAAATCCGGCAAGTTGCCCGATCCTCCATCAACCCGATATCGTTGATATCCGGCACTTTCGAACAGCCTACGCCCTGATCGACCCAACGCACGACATAGCCCAGAATACCCTGCGCGTTGTTCTCGATCTCGACGGAGATCTCGTCCTCGCTCAGGTTGCGGCCGCCCAGCAGCGGCACGGTCAGCAGATCATCCAGTGTACCGCGTGCACCGCCTGCGGCCAGTTCGTCCTGACGGGCCAGAACATCGACCTTGTGGTAATGCGTTGCATGAAGCGTCGCCGCGGTTGGGGACGGCACCCAGGCGCAGGTCGCGCCCGATTTCGGGTGTCCGATCTTCTGCTCCAGCATATCCCCCATCCGGTCAGGCATCGCCCACATGCCCTTACCGATCTGCGCCTTGCCTTTCAGACCGCAGGCCAGACCGATATCGACATTGCGGTCCTCATAAGACGCAATCCACGGTGTCACCTTCATGTCACCCTTGGGCAGCATCGGTCCCGCCTCGATCGAGGTATGTATCTCATCGCCCGTACGGTCCAGGAAACCAGTGTTGATAAAGGCCACACGCGATTTCGCAGCACGGATGCATTCCTTGAGGTTGGCCGAGGTGCGGCGCTCTTCATCCATAATACCCAGCTTGACGGTGTTGCGCGGCAGGCCAAGAATGTCTTCTACCATATCGAAAATCTCGACCGCAAAGGCCACTTCGGCGGGCCCGTGCATCTTGGGCTTGACCACATAGACAGACCCCTTGACCGAGTTGCCGCCCTCACGCTGCAGATCATGCATCGCGATCAGAGTGGTGCAGAGCGCATCCATCAGGCCCTCACCGATCTCATTGCCATCACCATCCAGAACGGCCGGGTTAGTCATCAAATGGCCCACGTTGCGGATCAGCATCAGCGAACGGCCTTTCAGCACGTCCTGTTCGCCGCCTGCGGTGGTATAGGTCAGATCATCGGCCAGTTTCCGGGTAAAGGTGGTGCCTCCTTTGGTCACCTCCTCAGCCAGATCGCCTTTCATCAGGCCCAGCCAGTTGCTATAGGCCACGACCTTGTCTTCTCCATCCACACAGGCGACCGAGTCCTCGCAGTCCATAATCGTGGACAGCGCCGATTCCATATGTACATCCGCAATCCCCGCCGGGTCGGTCGCGCCAATATTGCTAGAAGCATCGACGACGATTTTCACATGCAGCCCGTTGTTCTTCAGCAGAACGAAATCGGGCTTCCCGGCCTCACCGCCAAAGCCAACAAATGCCGAAGCGTCGGCCAGCGCGGGTACCAGCGCACCGTCTTCGACGTGCAGATTGGACACATCGGCCCACGAGCCTGCAGCCAGCGGCACCGCGTCATCCAAAAAGCTTTTGGCCCATGCAATCACACGCGCACCGCGTACTTCGTCATACCCTCCCGCGGCGGGCAGATCGCCCATTGCGTCCGTGCCGTACAGAGCATCATACAGACTACCCCAACGCGCGTTGGCGGCGTTCAGCGCAAACCGGGCATTAGTTATCGGCACGACTAGTTGCGGGCCGGGGATCGAGGCAATCTCAGGATCGACATTGGCGGTTTCGATTTGAAAGTCATCACCTTCTTCGACCAAATAGCCGATCTCGCGCAGAAACCCCTGATAGGCTTCGGCGTCATGGTCCTGACCTTTACGGTCAACATGCCATGCGTCCAGCTGGCCCTGAATCTCTTCGCGCTTGGCAAGAAACGCGCGGTTCTTGGGCCCAAGTTCGGACACCATCCGCGACAGACCATCCCAGAATGTCTGAGCGGTGACACCGGTTCCCGGCAGAGCCCTACCTTCGATGAAGTCGGCCAGAACTGGGTCGACTTGAAGCCCGCTGCGTGTCTGTCTGCTGGTCATTTTGTTCCTCCTGCCAATGTACGCCACTGCATACCGCCAGCATTTAGAGCGTAAGTTTCCGATAGGCAACGTCTGCCGTTGCGTTCTGGTAAAAAAATCTTACCAAAATCGCGTTACCTGGGATCCGCCCCATCCGCGACACGGCTTGCAGCCCATTGCCACAGACCATAACGTCGCCTCAAACTCCAACCGATGCGAGGCCCCGATGCGCGACGCTGCCCCTACGACGATCTATCTCAAAGACTACACGCCCTTTGGCTATCTTGTGGACAGCGTGCGTCTAACCTTCGATCTGGCAGCGCACGCCACCCGCGTAACATCGCGCATTGCTTTCCGCCCCAACCCCGATGCCACGGACCGCACCTTCTTTCTACACGGCGAAGAACTGACCCTGATCCGCGCCTGCATTGACGGGGTGCAGATCGCGCCCGAGGTGACCGATAAGGGCCTGACCGCGCCCGCCCCTGACGCGCCCTTCATCTGGGAGGCCGAGGTTGAGATTGACCCCGGCAACAACACCGCGCTTGAGGGGCTCTATATGTCAAACGGGATGTATTGCACCCAGTGCGAGGCGGAAGGGTTCCGCAAGATCACCTATTATCCCGACCGCCCCGATGTGATGTCCACCTTCACCGTGCGCATCAACGGCGATTTGCCCGTGCTGCTGTCCAACGGCAACCCAAGCGGCAAAGGCGAAGGCTGGGCCGAATGGACCGACCCTTGGCCCAAGCCTGCCTATCTGTTCGCTCTGGTCGCGGGCGAGTTGATCTCACATCCGGGCCAGTTCACCACCATGTCCGGGCGCGATGTCGAGCTGAACCTCTGGGTCCGCCCCGGCGACGAGGGCAAATGCGCCTTTGGCATGGAGGCGCTGAAAAAGTCGATGAAATGGGACGAGGACGTTTATGGCCGCGAATACGATTTGGACGTGTTCAACATTGTGGCCGTGGATGATTTCAACATGGGCGCGATGGAGAATAAGGGGCTGAACATCTTCAACTCCTCCGCGGTGCTGGCCAGCCCCGAGACCTCGACCGATATGAATTTCGAGCGGATAGAAGCGATCATCGCGCATGAGTATTTCCACAACTGGACCGGCAATCGCATCACCTGCCGCGACTGGTTCCAGCTTTGTCTGAAAGAAGGTCTTACGGTCTTCCGCGATGCGCAATTCACATCCGACATGCGCTCGGCCCCGGTGAAACGCATCCACGACGCTATCGACCTGCGCGCGCGGCAATTCCCCGAAGATAACGGTCCGCTCTCGCATCCCGTAAGGCCCGAGAGCTTTCAAGAGATCAACAATTTCTACACCGCCACCGTTTATGAAAAAGGTGCCGAAATCATCGGTATGCTGAAGCGGCTGGTGGGTGATGAAGCCTATGTCAAGGCGCTGGACTTGTATTTCGATCGGCATGACGGGCAAGCCTGCACGATCGAAGACTGGATCAAGGTATTCGAGGATACGACCATCCGCGATCTGAGCCAATTCAAACGCTGGTACAGTCAATCCGGCACTCCGCGCGTGTCGGTTGCCGAAGAATGGGCAGACGGCACCTACACCCTGACCCTTTCGCAGCGCACCGACCCCACGCCAGGCCAGGACGAAAAGCTACCGCAGGTGATCCCGGTAGCCGTTGGCCTTCTGGGCCCGAATGGCGATGAGGTCCGTGCGACTGAGGTGCTGGAACTGACCGAAGCCAGCCAGAGCTTTACCTTCACCGGGCTGGCAGCCAAACCGACAGCCTCGGTGCTGAGGGGTTTCTCGGCCCCGGTTATTCTGGAACAGGATCAAGACAACACCGAACGCGCCTTTTTGCTGGCCCATGACACAGACGCGTTCAACCGCTGGCAAGCCGGGCGCTCGCTGGCCGAAGACACGCTGTTGAACATGATTCAGTCCGATGCAGCCCCCGATGCGGACTATCTGGATGGCCTTCTGGCTGTGCTGCGCGATGGTGATCTGGACCCGGCCTACCGCGCTTTGGTGTTGGGCCTTCCGACACAATCTGAACTAGCTGCCGCGTTGCACGAGAAAGGCTTAACACCCGATCCAATGGCAATCTGGACCGCCGTCGAGACGCTGCGGCAGGTCACTGCACAGCACGTACAGGACCTGCTGCCGCGTTTGCACAGCGAGACCGTGATTGATGCTCCGTACAGCCCTGATGCCGATCAATCGGGCAAACGCGCCTTGGGCGGGGCCGCTTTGGCGTTGACCTCACGACTGGACGGCGGTGCCAAGGCCGCCGAGGAATACAAAGCCGCCGACAATATGACCCTGCAACTGACGGCCCTGTCCTGCCTTCTGCGCGCAGGCAAGGGACAGGCTGAGCTGGCCGCATTCTATGACCAGTGGCAACATGACCGGCTGGTGATGGACAAGTGGTTTGGACTGCAAGTCTCGATGGCGGCACCAGAGGCGACGGCGGATGTGGCGCGCAACCTGACAGAGCATCCGGATTTCAACTGGAAAAACCCCAACCGCTTCCGCGCCGTCATGGGAGCGTTGGCGATGAACCATGCCGGATTCCACCGGGCCGATGGGGCGGGCTATGCCTTGCTGGCGGACTGGTTGATCCAACTGGACCCGGTGAACCCGCAGACGACGGCACGGATGTGCTCGGCCTTCCAAACGTGGAAACGCTATGACACCGACCGTCAGACTCTGATCCGCGCGCAGTTAACCCGCATCGCAGAAACACCCGATCTGTCGCGGGACACGACCGAGATGGTCTCGCGCATTCTAGGCGCATGACGCCTTACACGTTCACACGTCAGAACAGGACGCCGCGCGTTTTGGCGATCCTGCTCTGCGTGTATGGGGTACTGATTGCCCTGGTGATCCTGTTTGATGCGGCGTGGTGGCTGATGGCGCTGTTGGCGCTGACCACCCTGCCCGCGCTGTGGGATTTTGCGCGCGGCACCAGCGCCGGTCTGACCTTGGGTCCGGACCGGATCAGCTGGTTCACCGGCGCGCGTCAGGCCGAGGTCAATCTGGCCGATATCGACCACGTGCGCATGGACACCCGCTGGGACTTCAGCGTGCGCGTTTCACTTGTGCTCAGGTCCGAGAAAAAGATTCGCCTGCCCGATGAATCGACCCCTCCGCACCGGGAATTCGAGCGGCTTTTGCAGCAAGCGGGGCTTCGGGTAAAGCGTCATCACTTTACGGTTTTCTAGGCATAATCCCCATCTCAAGACCTCATTGTTCCCAAATTATGGGCAAAACAGGCCCAAAATCTTGAATTTGAATCAATTCGCGGCGACAGTTCAGCAGTTGCCAGTTTTTACAGTTACCGAGTTTCACCATGTTGCGGTTTTTCCGATCCACTGCGCCCAGCGCCCTTGTCCCCGAAATTCCAGCAGATTTGCATCTGTCAGCAGATGTCGCATCCGTGTTCCCGAATCGGGGGCAAGTGAACATCCCGCTGGCCGATGCCCGCGAGGACGACATCGCTGGTCGCGATGCGATCGAGCGGGGCCGCCATCTGGCGCGTCAGGGCCTGTGGACGGTTTTGTCGCAGGAAATGAAAGCAGCGGATGAGGCGCGCACGTCTGCCCCGGACGGGATGCCGATTGCCGATCTGCTGGCCTTCGGGGCCCGGGCAGATGTGGTTCTGGCCGTCGAACATGCCCTGTCCGACCTGAAAGAAGTGCGTGACTATGACCTGCTGGGCGGCATCTCAGAGCTGGAAGACGAAATGCGCGAAAACGCCGGTGATCCGATGATCGCGCTGGTGGTTGCGCTGGCGCATATCGACATCGCATGGGCGTGGCGTGGCACGGCCACCGAGGCCAAACTGCCGCCGCTGCATCAATCGCGCTGTGCTGCGCATTTTGACCGGGCCGCGGCGATCCTGCCTGCTTGTCGCGAAGCAGCGCCGGACAGCCCACTGGTCGCAGCTGCCGATTGCGCTCTGCTGGCGGGACAGCGCAAGACGCGCGTCCGCGTGGCCGACAAATACGAACGCCTGATCACGTTGGACCCGCACAACCAGCGCCACATGCGCGCCATGGGCACGCATCTGCTGCCGCGCTGGTTCGGCAGCTATGAAGAGCTTGAGGTTCAGGCCCTGCGCAATGCCGCCCGCACCCACGATATCTGGGGCGCAGGCGGCTATACCTGGGCCCAGTTCGACGCCATCGTCCTGGATGACGAAGCCTGCGCGCGTCTGGATGTCGAATATTTCCTGCAAGGTCTGCGCGACATTCTGCGCCATCGCCCCGATCAGGAAATGGTCAACATGCTGGCCGCCTATTGCGCCATCACGATCAAAAAGGGTCAGGGTCAGAACGCCCAAGCCGACGCCGTACGGGCGCAAATCCACGAGGCTGCGAACTGGCTGATCCGTGACCACCTGACCGAGCTGCACCCGCTGGTCTGGGCCCATGCCGCAAACGGGTTCAACAACGCTGTGCGCATCAACTCGACCGAGCGGTTTGCCGCACGCGGCCACCGCGACGCGCTGCGTGCGATTGGCAACCTGTTCAGCGAAGAACTGCGCAAGGGCATGGATGTGACCTTCACCCCCTCGGGCCCGCGCCTGTCCAGCCACTGATTCCCCCTTGCCCCTTTGGCGTGGCACGCCTAATACGCAGGCTTAGACTTCTGCGGAAATAGAGGCGCGCCATGCTCGACCTGACATATGAAATGCCCAAAATCAAAACCATTGCCGGTGCCAAGCACGATTGGGAACTGGTCATCGGGATGGAGGTGCACGCTCAGGTCTCATCCAACGCCAAGCTTTTCTCGGGCGCATCGACACAATTCGGAGCCGAACCCAATTCAAACGTGGCCTTCGTGGACGCGGCGATGCCGGGGATGCTGCCGGTCATCAACGAATACTGCGTTGAACAGGCGGTGCGCACCGGGCTGGGTTTGAAGGCGGATATCAACTTGAAATCAGCCTTTGACCGTAAGAATTATTTCTACCCTGACCTGCCGCAGGGATATCAGATTTCCCAGCTCTACCACCCCATCGTGGGCGAAGGCGAAGTGCTGGTCGAGATGGGCGACGGCACCGCGCGCATGGTCCGTATTGAACGCATCCATATGGAGCAGGACGCGGGCAAGTCGATCCACGACATGGACCCGCATATGTCCTTCGTCGACCTGAACCGGACGGGCGTCTGCCTGATGGAGATCGTGTCGCGCCCCGACATCCGTGGCCCCGAAGAGGCCGCCGCCTATATCGCAAAGCTGCGCCAGATCATGCGTTACCTGGGCACCTGTGATGGCAACATGCAGAACGGCAACCTGCGGGCAGACGTGAACGTCTCGATCTGTTTGCCGGGCGCGTATGAGAAGTATCAGGAAACGCAGGATTTCTCGCATCTGGGAACGCGCTGCGAGATCAAGAACATGAACTCGATGCGGTTCATCCAGCAAGCGATTGAGGTCGAAGCCCGTCGTCAGATCGCCATCGTTGAAGCTGGTGGGGAAGTAGAGCAGGAGACCCGCCTCTATGACCCGGACAAGGGTGAGACACGCTCGATGCGGTCCAAGGAAGAGGCGCATGATTACCGCTATTTCCCCGATCCCGACCTGCTGCCATTAGAAATTGAACAAGGCTGGGTCGACGACATTGCCGCCAAATTGCCCGAACTGCCCGACGCCAAAAAGGCGCGGTTCATTGAGGCATTCGGCCTGACCGACTATGACGCCTCGGTCCTGACTGCCGAGGTGGAATCGGCAGCCTATTTCGAAGAGGTCGCACAGGGCCGCAACGGCAAGCTGGCCGCGAACTGGGTGATCAACGAACTGTTCGGCCGGTTAAAGAAAGAAGACCACGACATCACCGACAGCCCGGTATCGCCCACGCAGCTGGGTGGGATCATCGACCTGATTTCCTCGGATGCTATCTCGGGCAAGATCGCCAAGGATCTTTTCGAGATCGTTTATACCGAAGGCGGCGACCCCGCGCAGATCGTGGAAGAACGCGGTATGAAGCAAGTCACCGACACTGGTGCGATTGAGGCCGCTTTGGACGAGATCATCGCAGCCAACCCCGCGCAGGTGGAAAAAGCCAAGGTGAACCCGAAACTGGCGGGCTGGTTCGTTGGTCAGGTGATGAAAGCCACCGGCGGCAAAGCCAACCCCAAGGCCGTGAACGAACTGGTTGCCAAGAAGCTGGGCGGTTAAATCTACAGAAATTGATGAAAGGGCGGCAGAGGGCATACCCACTGCCGCCTTTCTTTTGCGCTGTGTCCGGGCAACACAAGCCGGGCACCACGCGAAGGAGACTTTCCCAATGGCCTCAAAATGCTAGATTGCCGGGAACGAACAGGTAGGAAGATCCGATGCCGCGCTACGAATACAAAGTCGTCCCCGCCCCGCAGAAAAGCGGCAAGGCCAAAGGGGCCAAAACCGCCGAGGACCGGTTTGCGGCCTCGGTCGAACAGGTGCTCAACCAGATGGGGCAGGACGGCTGGGAATATCAGCGTGCGGAGTTACTGCCCAGCGAGGAACGAACGGGTCTGACTGGCTCAACCGTGAACTGGCGCAATGTTCTGGTGTTCCGGCGCGAAATCGAACTAAGTTTCGTCTCTACCCGCGGCCCGACGGAAACACCCGAAGGCGTACCTTTGGCCCAGCCTGTTCCGGGCCCCGAAATGGTCGTGGCCCCGGCCCCGATTGCGGAAGAGGTGAAAGAGCCGCCGCTGTCGTTGAAAGGCTCGGAAGCCGCCCCAGAACCGCAGGAAAAACCCTGAGACACACTTACGCGCAGCAGGAATTGCCCTCTTGGATCGGTGGGCAGGGCACTGTCGCGTAAGAACAAAAGACGCAGCAGTCGCCGTCCAACGGTTTCAGCACGGCTTGACAGGACTTGCATTCATAGAACCACTGGCACGCATCTGTGGGCATGGTTTCCGTTTCGACATGCCCGCAAGACGGGCAGGTCAGAGTGGATTCGAGTGTCACTTTTGTTTGCGATCCGTCCATGTTCACCTCGGTTTCCGCCATCTTGGCGCTTTCACACCCCGATATCCAGCGCCAGCGCATGGATACGCGGCACGATGTCCCCCAGCGCCTTGTGAACGGCGCGGTGGCGGGCGACGCGGGATTGGCCTTCGAACGCGGCGGCGCGGATGCGGACGTTGAAATGGCTTTCGCCGCCTTCCTGAAAGCCCGCATGGCCCCGGTGGCTTTCGCTGTCATCCACCACCTCCAGCTCATGCGGGTCAAAGGCGGATTGCAAGGCGGTGCGGATTTCGTCGGTCACGGTCATTTTTATGCTCAGCGGCAAAAATTTTACCGCCTCCCCTCTTCTACTTTCGGCTGCTTAGACTAAACTGCTGCCTCCGAGTCGAGAAGATGCGTTCTTAAGGATCACAGCATGACGAAATCAGACCCTTTCGGATTCGATATGTCCGTCTCCAGCGCCAAGAAAAAGAACCCGCGCGGGCGTCGGGGGATGTCGGGCGCGTCTGAGACCTCAGTCCGAATCTGCGATCATGAAGGCTGTGAAGAGGCGGGCAAGTTTCGCGCACCCAAAGCGCCGGATGTGCTGGACGATTTCTTCTGGTTCTGCCAGCAGCACGTGCGCGAATATAACCAGAAATGGAATTTCTTCGACGGCACGACTGAAGCCGAGATGAATGCGCAACGCTCGAAGGACAAGGTTTGGGAGCGTGAAACCAAACCCATGGGCGACCCCGAGGCGCGTGCCTGGGCCCGTCTGGGTATCGAAGACCCGCATCAGGTTCTGGGCGCCAATGGCACGCAGAACAAGGGCCGCACGGCGGGCACAGGTGGCCGCCGCCTACCCCCGACCGAGCGCCGCGCGATTGAAATCCTTGAAGCCAATGACAGCTGGTCCAAGGCCGAAGTGCGTAAAGCCTACAAGAAACTGATCAAGGTGCTGCACCCCGACATGAATGGTGGTGACCGCAGCCAGGAAGAACAGTTGCAAGAGGTCGTCTGGGCCTGGGATCAGATCAAAGACAGCCGGAACTTCAAGTAAAGCCTCTATGCACTTAGAGACGCCTTTAACGCTTGTGCTTCCTGACGTTTCAAGCAGCGTATGCGCGTTTGCTTCCATCCGGAAGTATCACTACGGAGTTCGGGGAACAGCGACATCAGTTCCAGCACGTCTTCACGATCGAATGACATCAAAGCAATTTCGCCCAGAAACAGGCTTTCTGTTGGCAAACCGTTCGATGTCAGGATCGTGTGGCGACTACATGCGACGTGAAAATACGTAACAGGCTCATCCAATTGCACCTGACGTATGGTCTTGTCGTTGACCAGATGAATGGCCGCTGCGAATACCTGAGGTTCTCCGTAAAGCAGTTCAGCACGCCATCCCTCCAAAACAATGCGATGCTGCGGTGAGACGTACAAGTCGCGGTTCGGTAAGCCGTTTCCGAATGCTCCTTCTTGAATGCAAACCGGGCGCATATGGGGGGTTTGTTTCAATACTTCTGCGCCAAGGGTTTTTTGGCCAATCCATACTATGGGCAATAGTTCACCGCTTGATGTTCGGACTTTGTCCCCAACAACAAGGTCTTCGACGAGACAAGGACCATGTTCGGTCTCAATCAAAGTGCCTTTTACGAAACAGGGAACTGTACCTGCCGGCAGCGCAACTGTGACAATGAGCGAGTCGTTGTTTCCATTTCCGGGTCCTGTCGAAGCGAATATTTCAAGAGTGAGTGACGTGTTCGGTGGGATAACGGCCCCTTCGGTTAGCTCGACAGTCAAAACTCCGCTTGATGAAATCGAAACGGTGTAATCCATCGGGTCTAATCCACCGGTCCCAGAAACGACCACACTCCAGGATGCTCCAGATTTCGTCGCAAAATATTGCTGCATCACAGTGGACGATCCACTGGGAATCGAAAGCGAAGAAGGGCCGATTATCGAAAGCGCCATCTAGATCTTTACCGCTAAACGCAACAACGGACACAAGTTTTGCCCAAACATAAGGTTAGTATGCCAATCATATCACAACATAGCAATGTGATCCTGCATCGAATTGAGGCAAACAAAAACTAGAGAGTAAGGCCCCGATCTTCGGCATTCCAACAGCCGTTCAGCCTATTGCATGGGCTTGAATCGAAATCTGTGCATTTGGGTATCACGACGTTTTTTGGGGAAAATCCAGTAGGACACACGAACCGAGCGGCTTTTCCTTGCCCTTCCACGGAATATGTTGCACCACACACAGGTTCGAAAGCCCGCGCGAGGCTGAGGTATCAAGATAAGGACGACAGGCATGGATTGGCCGATTGACGCAAATGCACATCCTTCAGAAGAGATTTCGGTCCGCGAAGTGTTCGGCATCGACACCGATATGCAGGTCAAACGCTTTTACGAAACAACCGAACGGGTTCCCGAGATTGACTCGACTTACAAGTTTGATCCCGACACGACCCTCGCGATTTTGGCAGGTTTTACCCATAACCGCCGGGTGATGATCCAAGGCTATCACGGTACAGGTAAGTCGACCCATATTGAACAGGTCGCTGCACGCCTGAACTGGCCTGCAGTGCGGGTCAACCTCGACAGTCACATCAGCCGGATCGACCTGATCGGCAAGGACGCAATCAAACTGCGCGATGGCGTTCAGATCACCGAATTCAGCGAGGGCATCCTGCCCTGGGCTTTGCGCAACCCGGTTGCGATCGTCTTCGACGAATACGATGCCGGGCGAGCCGACGTCATGTTCGTACTTCAGCGTGTGCTTGAGGCAAACGGAAGCCTCACCCTGTTGGACCAGAACGAGATTCTGACACCGCACCGCTATTTCCGCATGTTCGCCACCGCCAACACCGTTGGCCTGGGCGACACCACCGGTCTTTACCACGGCACCCAACAGATCAACCAAGCGCAGATGGACCGCTGGTCTTTGGTCGCAACGCTGAACTACTTGAGCCACGACGCCGAGACGATGATCGTCTTGTCCAAGGCTCCGCATTACAACACCGCCGAAGGCCGCAAGATCGTCAGCCAGATGGTGACTGTGGCTGACCTGACCCGGACCGCTTTCATGAATGGCGATCTGTCCACGGTCATGAGCCCGCGGACAGTGATTAACTGGGCCCAAAACGCCGAGATTTTCCGCAATGTTGGCTACGCGTTCCGCCTTTCGTTCCTGAACAAGTGTGACGAATTGGAACGTCAGACCGTTGCTGAGTTCTACCAGCGTTGTTTTGACGAGGAATTGCCTGAAAGCGCAGCGTCTGCCAGTGTCGGATAAGCTGAGAATTGCGCCCATATCGGGCGCAATGCCTCCGGTGGGGATATTTTTGGCCATATGAAGGTGGATCCCGGTGCGCTTTTTGCCTCTGGGTTTACATAGAATAGAGGGCGTCCGAACATGGTGCAGAAGAACGACAATCCTGCTGATCCGTTCAAGAAGGCCTTGGCCGAGGCCACCAAGGTCATGGCCGACGATCCGGAGTTGAGCGTTTCCTACACTGTTGACCCCTCGGGCTTGTCGGGCGAAGCGATGCGCCTGCCGCAGGTCAGCCGCCGCATGACCCGTGAAGAGGTCTTGCTGGCACGCGGCACGGCGGATGCCTTGGCCTTGCAGCGTCGGTATCATGACGACGCGACACACGCACGCTATGCGCCTCCGGGGGATATGGCGCGGGACCTGTACGAAGCAATGGAGACCGCCCGGTGCGAGGCAATGGGCGCGCGCGATATGCCCGGCACCGCCAGCAATATCGACGTCAAGATCGCGCATGAGGCGATCCGGCGCGGCTATGACCAATGCAAGCAACCTGCCGATGCGCCCTTGTCGGTTGCGGCAGGGTATCTGATCCGGCATCTGGCCACGGGGCGCGATCTGCCTCCGGCGGCGGAAAACATCATGAACCTGTGGCGCGGGTTCATCGAGGAACAGGCTGGTGGCGTTCTCGAGAACATTGGTGAGGTTCTTTCGGATCAAGCCGAGTTTGCCAAATTTGCGCGTCAAGTGATCAAAGACCTGGGCTATGGTGACCAGCTGGGCGATGACCCGGATGAGTTGGATGACGAGCAGGAAGATCAGGCCGAAGAGGACGCTGAAGAGCAGCCTGACCCCGACAGCACCGGTCAGGATGAACAAGACGAGCAGGACGCTGACGCCACGCCGGAACAGAGCCAGGAAGAGCAGCAGGATCAGTCGCAGGCCCAGGTCTCGATGGAAGAGATGGCTGATGAAGAGATGGGCGACGAGGCTGAGATGCCCGAAGGGGAGGCTCCGCTGGAGCCCCCGGCGCCACCGCCAGCTTCGGATGCGGACCCGGATTATAAGGTTTATCTGAACACCCATGACGAGGAGATCGCGGCCGAAGATCTGGCCGAACCGGCCGAGTTGGAACGGTTGCGCGCTTATCTGGATCAACAGTTAGAGCCGCTAAAGGGCGCAGTGAGCCGGCTGGCCAACAAGTTGCAGCGCCGCCTTCAGGCGCAACAGAACCGCAGTTGGGAATTCGATCTGGAAGAAGGCATTCTGGACGCCAGTCGTTTGGCTCGGGTGGTGGCGAATCCGACCACGCCGCTGAGCTTCAAGATGGAAAAGGACACCGAGTTCCGCGACACCGTGGTGACGTTGCTGCTGGATAACTCCGGCTCGATGCGCGGGCGTCCGATCTCAATCGCTGCGATCTGTGCCGATGTTCTGGCGCGGACGCTGGAACGCTGCAACGTCAAGGTCGAGATTCTGGGCTTTACCACCCGTGCATGGAAGGGTGGGCAGGCACGCGAGGCGTGGTTGAACGACGGTCGCCCGCAGCAGCCGGGGCGTTTGAACGATCTGCGCCACATCATCTACAAGGGGGCCGATGCGCCCTGGCGGCGGGCACGCCCAAATCTGGGCCTGATGATGAAAGAAGGCCTGCTGAAGGAAAACATCGACGGTGAGGCACTGGAATGGGCCCATCGCCGGATGATGATGCGGCGCGAACAGCGCAAGATCCTGATGGTGATCTCGGACGGGGCGCCGGTTGATGATTCAACGCTCAGCGTGAACCCGGCGAACTATCTGGAAAAGCACCTGCGCGACGTCATCGCCATGGTGGAAAAGCGCAATATGGTCGAGCTTCTGGCCATCGGGATCGGCCATGACGTGACGCGGTATTACGACCGCGCCGTCACGATTACCGATGTCGAACAGCTTGCCGGCGCAATGACCGAACAGCTTGCTGCCCTCTTCGACAATGACCCAAGGGCGCGCGCCCGTGTGATGGGTATGCGCAAGGTCGGTTGAACGCGGCTTTGGCCTGTCGTTGTCATAAATCGAAGGGCGCGGCCCTGAAGTGATGAGGTAATAAATGTTCCAATCCTTTGCCGTAACCGCGCGCCCCGAACAAGGGCCACCCCGGTTGGCCGCTTTGCGCACAGAGATGGCTCAGGCTGGATTGGACGGGTTTTTGGTCCCTCGCTCGGATGCGCATCAGGGCGAATATGTGGCCCCTCGGGATGAGCGTTTGGCGTGGTTGACAGGCTTCACAGGATCGGCCGGGTTTTGTGTTGCGTTGACCGATGTCGCCGGGGTGTTCGTCGATGGGCGCTATCGCACGCAGGTCAAGGCACAGGTCGCGCCGGAATATACTCCGGTCAACTGGCCCGAAACCACCCTGAGCGCGTGGTTGAAGGATCAGTTGCCCCAAGGTGGCAAGGTGGGGTTCGATCCCTGGCTGCACGCGGCGGCTCAGATCGCCGGCGCGCAAAAGGATCTGGCAGGTACCGGGATTGAGCTGGTGCGTTCTGCCAATCTGGTTGACAGCATTTGGGACGATCAGCCTGCCCCGCCGATGAACCCAGTCAAGGTGCACCCGCTTGAATTTGCGGGCGAGACCTCGGACAGCAAGATCGCTCGGTTGGCCGCCGCACTGCGTGACGCGGGATGTGGGGCAGCCGTGATCACTTTACCGGATTCGATCATGTGGCTGCTGAACGTACGTGGCTCGGATATCGGATATAACCCCGTGGCCCATGGGTTTGCCATTTTGCATGCAGATGGAGGTGTCGATCTGTTCATGGCGGCAGAGAAACTGTCTGCGCCCTTGGAGCCTCAGGTTCGGCTACACACGCCCGAGGCGTTTCTTGACGCTGTTGCCGCGCTAGAGGGGCCGGTTCAGGTCGATTTGGGAACGCTGCCGCAGATCGTGGCTGATGCGGTGCAGGACAAGGTCGTCGATGGTGGCGACCCCTGTGCCCTGCCCAAAGCCTGCAAGAACCCAGCCGAGATCGCGGGCAGCGCCGAGGCGCATCTGCGCGATGCCGTTGCAGTAGTCGAGACATTGTGCTGGCTGGACGCGCAGCACCCCGGCAGTGTGACCGAAACGCAGGTGGTGACGCGACTGGAGGACAACCGCCGCAAGGACAATGTGCTTCAGGATATCTCGTTCGACACCATCGCGGGCACCGGTCCCAATGGGGCGATCATGCATTACCGCGTGACCGAAGAAACCGATACCCTGCTGGAAAACGGCCATATTCTGGTTCTGGACAGCGGCGGTCAGTATCTTGATGGCACCACCGATATCACCCGGACCATCGCCATTGGCGAGGTTGGGAACGAAGAGAAAGCCTGCTTTACCCGCGTTCTGAAAGGCATGATCGACATGTCGATGCTGCGCTGGCCCGTGGGCTTGGCCGGACGAGATATCGAATGCGTGGCGCGAACGCCCTTGTGGGCGGCGGGGCAGGATTTCAACCATGGCGTCGGCCACGGCGTGGGCGCGTATCTAAGCGTGCACGAGGGCCCTCAGCGCCTGTCGCGCGTCAGCCATGTGCCGTTGAAGCCGGGCATGATCCTGTCAAACGAGCCGGGCTATTACCGCGAAGGGGCTTTTGGCATCCGCATCGAAAACCTCGTGGTGGTGCAAGAGGCCCCTGCCCTACCCGGTGGCGACGACGAGCGGGCGATGTTGAACTGGCGAACGCTGACATTTGTGCCCATCGACCGTCGGTTGATTGTGGTCGAAATGCTCAGCGCGGCTGAGCGTGACTGGCTGAACGCCTATCACCGCGACGTTACGGAAAAAATCCGACCCAGGCTGGGCCCAGCCGCGCAACTGTGGTTGGATGCCGCAACCGCGCCGATCTGACACAAGACTGTCACACTCACAGGGCAGAGGAGAGGCCCGAAACAACTTAAGGGGAAGGAATATCTATGACCGAGATCACCATTCGCAAAGCGTCAGGCAAGTGGAGCGTACGTTCGGGCGGTGCCATTTTGGGCGAAACCACCAATGCGCTTGAACTGCTGGAAGGTGATTTGGAACCGGTCATCTACTTCCCCCGCAGCGATATCGCCATGGCCTTTCTGGACCGCACGGACAAAAGCACCCATTGCCCGCATAAGGGCGACGCCACGCATTTCTCGATCGTCAATAAGTCCTCAACTACAGAAAACGCGGCTTGGAGCTATGAGGACCCAATCCAAGCCGTGGCCGAGATCAAGGATCACATCGCGTTCTATCGCCTCGAGTCGGTCAAGGTCGAACAAATCTAGGACGACCGGGCTAAATCGCCCTCCGCATTGCTTGGTTTGCCTGAAGGTCGTGCCGTACCCGTGCAAAAGCTTGTGCCATCGACGTCAATGTATGCGGAGGGCATCCGATCCTTTGCAAACATGAGGCGTCGACAACCCGAACTAAACCGCTAAATGCCGATCGCACCACATCATCGACTGGGTCTTCTTTCGGGCCGAAAGTCAGGTCGTGGTAGTGGAACCCTTGACCCGGTGCAGTTGTCCCAAGCGTGTGGCGCACCCTATGCGCTGACAGCCACTCCAACAGGCGCTGCAGCTGCGTGTCACCGTCAGGGTCAGGTAGTCGAACAGCTTCGACCGTTGTATGGTGCAGATCATAGCGCAATTGAACCTGTGTTCTGGGGGTCCATATCCGAACGGGTTGGACGAAGTCGATCAGGCGACCGATGCGCTTGCCCCTCAGATGCGGCCCCAGTCCGAAAGTGGCCGTCAACAAACTGATCGGCGCCTGTGACACCGCGTAGACTGAGGCGAACATATCACAGCGCCCATCCACCTTGTGTTTCAACGTCAGCGCATTGAAATTCCCCCGATCCGCGTAGCTGCGGGCCGAGCCCAAAGCGCGATTCAGTCGAAAGCAGTTGATCGTATAGGGCGCGTGGTCGCGAAACATTAGTCGGTTGAGTTGCGATACGCTGCGCATCAGCAAGCTGGCCGTGCCCCACACACCTGCCGCCAGAAAGACACAGCGTGCCTGAAGCACATCGCCTCCGTCCAGTTCTATTGAGACCAGCCCCTCGCGGGCCTCAATCCGATGCACCCGCCCATCAATAGGTTCGACTTGCTCAAGCTCATTCAGACGCGCCTTGAATGCCAGAGCCATGGCATCAAGCCCGGACCCCGGTGCCTGCGCGGTTCCGGTCAACAACCGTGGAGCGCTTTTTTCAAATCCGTTATCCAAATGCTCTCGCCGGACACCGCCAGTTATTTCGAGGTCGGCCTGCACCGTATCGCAGGCGGCGCTGTAATCCTTCCAGCTTTCAAGAAAAGGGCCGTCGCCCCAGGGATCACCGCTGTCATAGAGCTGCAACTGCTTGCCCCAATAATTGGCCAATCCCCCAATCTCGGCTGAAGAAAACAGTGGTGGTGCTCCCTCGGACACAACGGTGCGTTCCGTCAGGTGCGCAGGTTGCTGGCGCTCATAGGCGACCGAAACAATTTTGGGCGGACCTTCGACATTGGAGCGTTTGGTTGCTCCAGTTATGACCGCTATAGATAAAGCCTGCCCGCGCATTGCGGTCAGCGCGGCGTAGGCGGCGGGTCCCGCCCCTATGACGGCAACATCAAACACGCGCATCTGCTTGCCCCCAGCGGTGCAAACCACAATCACAGCCCGGAACAGAAACCGGGCAACCGCCCAAGATCACAAGCAAATTTCTGCCGATAGGGCTGATCACTGTGGACTTACTCATCGCGCACCAGCAAAGGGACCGGACAACAAGCAGGGGTTGCACACACTATCGCGGAACCAACGCACATGTGCGTTAGGGGCCACGGGGACCCGCAAAGAGAGGTTCTTCAAATTCATTCGCGTATTGCCTCCAACTATATGAGTTTAGGCACAAAATCAGATCAGTCGTATCAGGTGGCGCAAACTTCTGCGTCGTCAATTCACCAAAAACCCGGAAATAATCAGGTTGTATTTCTCAAATCGAAACCGGGTCGCTTTCCGTAATCTTACCGACAAAACCGGTTTTCGATCAAGGAAGCGGCCGCTCACGCCCGGTTCACGCGCCTGTTGAATGCATTTTAGGTCGCGGCAAGGCAGAATACGCGCGATCATCAGCCGGAGGATGCAATGTCAATAACGCGCCGCAATTTTGTAGGATTACTTGGGGCCGCAACAGCCATGCCCGGTGCCCTGTCTGCGCAAACGGACCCTGTGCTGGACGCGGTTCGGTCCACGCTTTACAGCAGTCGCACGGATTTCGAGAAAAGCATGAAATTTCTGGTCGAGCGCGGCAGCCCTGACGTCGTGCCCGCCCTGCTGACCGCCATGCGCTATGGCCGTCGCCGCAGCGATGACATCACCCTGGTCATGCGCACCCTCACCGGCGAAGATATTGGTACCGACTGGTTCGACTGGATGATCTGGCAGGAAAAGAACCCGCAAGTCGTGCCTCACCCCTCGCTTATCCCGTTCAAGCGCGAAGTGTTGCTGGGCATCGACCAGAATTTCGACGATTTCCTGCGGCCCGAATATCTGCAACGCGACAAGATGAAGATCCGGTTGGAAGAAATCACATGGGGCGGTGTTCAAAAGGACGGCATCCCTTCGTTGGACAATCCCAAGCTTATCTCTGCCTCGGATGCGGATTATCTGAAGGACGGCGATCTGGTTTTTGGTGTTTCGATCAACGGGGATGAGCGCGCCTATCCGCTGCGCATCATGGGCTGGCACGAAATGTTCAACGAAGTGATCGGAGGCGTCCCGGTCGCGCTGGCCTATTGTACGCTCTGCGGGTCGGGCATCTTGTTTGAAACCCAGGTTGAAGGACGGCGGAAGCCCTTTGTCTTTGGTTCATCGGGCTTCCTGTACCGTTCGAACAAGCTGATGTTTGACCGCGAGACCCATTCGTTGTGGAACCAATACACCGGCAAACCGGTCGTCGGCCCTCTGGTCGACAGCGGGATCGAGTTGAAACAGCGCCCTGTGGTCATCACCACATGGCAAAGCTGGAAGGCGTCGCATCCCAAGACCCAGGTTCTGTCGCTCAGCACCGGCCACCGGCGCAACTATGGGTCGGGTGTGGTATATCGCGACTATTTCGCCTCGTCCGAGTTGATGTTTCCGGCGCTGGTCGATCAGTCGCAGCACCGGCAGAAGGACTATGTCTTCGCCATCCGCCAGTTCGGTGCGGCGCGCGCATGGCCGCTGGATGCGTTCAGCAACACGCGGGTGATCAATGACGCGATTGCCAACCGGCCCTTGGTGCTGATCGGCAACCCCGACAAACGCGCCGTTCGCGCCTATGAGCGCAAGTCCAACCGCTTTACCGCGTCAGATGGTGGGCTGGTCGACCAGAAGGGCGGAAAGTGGCGCCTGACCGAAGAGGCGCTGGTCGGGCCAGACGGCACAGAATTGCCGCGCGTGGCCGGACATATCTCGTACTGGTTTGCGTGGGACAATTATCTGGGTGACACAGCGACGGTCTATCGCGGCTAGGAATGTTCCTCGGCCGCCGTGGCAGCCAGCGCGCGGTTATAGGCTTTCAGCGCATCAATGTGGAACAGCGCGCCGACCGGGTTTTCGCAGCCGTCTTCGTCAATGATCACGACCGGGATACAGGGAATGTCGTCCCGGTCGAAATAGGGCATCGCCGCCTCAAGCGTGGCGCTGGCCTTGACACAAAGGCCTTGTTGGATCAGCGCCTGCGCCTCTTCCCTGGTGATCGAGCGCGGATCGCCAATCGGGCGCATCACCGCCCCCGCCCGCAGCATCGCCAGCAGATAGGCCTGTGGCCCCGCGGCCAGATGCACGTCACGGCGTTCCAACTGTGTCAGGAAGAATGACCGGTCCACAAGGCGCGAGGCCAGTGCGGTGGACATCGAGACCGAGACCATCACCGCCAGTCCGATCTGCCAT
This sequence comes from Ruegeria sp. N8, assembly GCF_056531325.1. Lineage (NCBI taxonomy): Bacteria > Pseudomonadati > Pseudomonadota > Alphaproteobacteria > Rhodobacterales > Roseobacteraceae > Ruegeria > Ruegeria sp. N8. The sequence continues at coordinate 423,776 of NZ_JBQFLQ010000002.1, forward strand.
TCACCGGTCAATTCAAACACAATCAACGTGGTCGAGATCGGCGCGCCCAACACAGCAGCGGCCACCGCGCCCATCCCGGCAAAAGCATAAAGCGACGGTGTCCCCGACACATCCGGCAACACCCCCGTAGCAATCCAGCCAAAGGCCAACCCAGTTAATGCTCCTACCATCAAAGAGGGTGAAAAGACCCCTCCACCCATACGTCCGCCCATTGTGATCGCCAAGGCGACAGTTTTGATAACGGCAAACAGGATCGCGGCAGACAAAGTCAGATCCCCGGCCAAAGCGCGGATCGTGGTCTCATATCCAACGCCAATGATATGGGGAAACCAGATCGCAATCAGACCCAGCATCGCCCCAGACACCGCAGGGCGCAGCCATCCCGGAAGGGATAGGCGGTTTTGGATATGGTTGCCGATATCCTCAGCGAAAAAGATCGATCGCATCAGCAGCAACGCCACCAGCCCGCACACAAGGCCCAGGATCAAAAAGGCGGGCAGTTCCACATAGAATTGCAGCGTTCCGGGCGTGTCCAAAGTAAACTCGGTCACGTCGCCATATTCCAGCCGGTTGATCACCGTCCCCGCAACCGAAGCAATCACGATGGGCGCAAACGCATGCACAGCAAAGTGCCGCAGCACGACCTCGAGCGCAAACAATGCGCCGGCGATGGGTGAGTTGAAGCTGGCTGAAACCGCCGCCGCCACTGCGCAGCCCAGCAGGTCACGACCGGTGATCCCGTCGGCATGGATACGATTACTGACCCAGGTCGAGATCACCCCGGCCATGTGCACAACTGGCCCTTCTCGCCCCGACGAGCCACCAGTGCTAAGCGTGATCAGCGAGGCAAACAGAGACGCGACTCCGGCCTTCCGCTCGACCCGACCATCGGTCAGCGCCGCTCCTTCGATCACGTCCGCGACCGAGCGCACCCTCCCGTCATCGGTGAACCTGTGCAGGATGATCCCCACGATTAGACCCCCGACAATGGGGGTGATCAGGATCATGAACCAAGGCAACATCTCGGCGTGGCTGTGGAGTAGTAGGATGTTTTCCGTATCATAGACCCAGGCTTGCAAGGCGCGGATCGCCTTGCGAAATCCAAGCGCCATGAACCCGGCTGCGATCCCGATCACAAGCGCGATAAGCCAGAACTGAAACTGGCTGGGTCCGCGCCGCCGCATCACCCGCCATGCATCCTTTATGGCGGCCAAAGCCTGATGCAGCTGGTTGCGCAAAACGGTGCGGGTTGATTGGCTCATGTGCCCTCGGGGGATCAGTACCTACCCCTTACTAAGCTACGGGCGGCACGGATAAAAGCGGGATCGCGCAGGTGAGAAGGTCTATGCGTCCAACAGGGCACGCGCGGCGGCGCGCGCCTCGTCCGTGATGGTGTCGCCTGCAACCATGCGGGCGATCTCATCCACCCGGTCCGGGTCGGCCAACGGGATGACGGTCGACAGAGTTTGCCCCTCGGTGACTTGTTTTTGAACCCGCCAGTGATGTGCCGCACGCGCAGCTACTTGAGGCGAGTGCGTCACGACCAGAACCTGCCCGCCCTGCGCAAGCGAGGCCAGACGGCGGCCCACCGCATCGGCAGTTGCCCCGCCGACACCGCGGTCGATTTCATCGAAGATCATCGTGCGGGCGCTATCTTCGCCGGTCAGACAGACCTTGAGCGCCAGCAGGAAGCGGCTGAGCTCTCCACCCGAGGCGATCTTGTTCAGCGGACCCGAAGGTGCGCCGGGGTTGGTGGCAACGGTAAAGGCCACTGCGTCGGCGCCCTCGGGGCCGGGATCAGTGGAAGATATTTCGGTCTGAAACACCGCTCGTTCCATCTTGAGCGGCGCAAGCTCGGCCATCACAGCCGCATCCAACTGCCCCGCTGCCTGCCGGCGCGCATTACTAAGCGCTGTCGCAGCCCTGTCATAGGCAGCCTGCGCAGCCTCAACCGCAGCACGCTGATCAGCCAGATCGGCATCACCTGCGTCCAGTTTGTGCAGACGCTCACGTAGCGTATCGGCAAACGCGCCCAGATCATCGGGGGCCACGTCATGTTTGCGGCCAAGTGCGCGGATGGCGAACAGACGCTCCTCGGCCTGCTCCAATTCTGCGGGGTTGAAGTCCAAAGCTTGTAGGCAGACATTGACGCCATCCTGCGCCTCTCCCAGTTCGATCAGGGCGCGGCCAAGCGCGGCGATGGGTTCCTCTAACTGACCGCCCGCGTTGTCGGATACGCCTTCCAGCCAACGGACTGCGTCGGACAGGGCGCCTTCAGCCCCGTCTCCGCCCAGCAGGTCAAAGGCCCGCGCCACGTCGTCTCGTATGCGCTCGGCTCCCTGCATCATGCGGCGGCGGGCGTCCAGTTCGGCGTCTTCGCCCGGTTGTGGGTCCAGCTTGTCTAACTCTGCCACGGCGTGACGCAAGAATTCCTCTTCCGCGCGCATAGCGGCCAAGGCAGCCTCGGTCTCGGCCAACGCTTTCCGCGCGCGCGACATCCCGTTCCAGGCCGCACGAACCGAGGCCAGATCATCCGCGACCCCGGCATAGTCATCCAGCATCGCCCGATGCCCGCGCGGGTTCAACAGGCCTCGGTCATCATGCTGACCGTGCAACTCAACCAATGTCTCAGACAACGCCCGTAACACCTCGCCCGAGCAGCGGCGGTCATTGACCCACGCGGTCTTGCGCCCCTCGGCGGTGTTCACGCGGCGCAGGATCAATTCCTCGCCGCTGGGCAATCCGGCCTCGGCCAGAATGGCGTGGGCGGGATGATCGTCCGATAGCTCGAACTCGGCCACAACCTCGCCCTGCGCAGCACCCTGACGGACCAATTCGGCGCGACCGCGCCAGCCCAGCACAAAGCCCAGCGAATCCAGAAGAATTGACTTGCCCGCACCGGTTTCACCGGTCAACGCGTTCAGGCCCGGTTGGAAGGTCAGTTCCAACCGGTCGATGATTAGCATGTCGCGGATATCAAGGGCGCGCAGCATCGGGTCTTAGCGTCCCACGCCGTTCGTCATGACGATTACAACCACTCACCTTTGACGGTCTGGCGGTAGATCTGGCTCAGCCAGTTGTTGCCCAGGCTTCTGGGTTTCAGCCCACGCGATGTCAGCAGCTTGTAGCCCGCATCATACCATTCCGACGAGCGGTAGTTGAACCCAAGGATCGCACCGGCCGACTGCGCCTCATCCACCAGCCCCAAGGACAGGTAGGACTCGATCAGACGATAAAGCGCCTCGGCGGTATGAGAGGTGGTCTGGAAATCCTCGACCACAACGCGGAACCTGTTGATTGCCGCCGTATAGTGATCCTGACGCAGATAATAACGCCCGATCTCCATCTCCTTGCCCGCAAGGTGATCAAAAGCCAGATCGAATTTCAGAACGGCAGAGGTTGCGTATTCGCTGTCCGGATAGACTTCGATCACCGTGCGCAGAGATTGCAATGCCTGAAAGGTTAGACCCTGATCGCGCCCGACCTCGTCAATCTGATCATAGTAGCTAAGCGCCAGAAGGTACTGCGCATAGGCCGCATCTTCATCCGCCGGATAGAAGTCGATGAAGCGCTGCGCAGCGGCGCGGCTTTCTTCGTAGTTCTTGTCCGAGTGATACGAGAACGCCTGCATGATCAGCGCGCGCTTGGCCCAATCCGAATAGGGATAAAGGCGTTCGACTTCCGAGAAATACCACGCCGCATCGTCCGAGCGATTCTGCGACAGCTCAAACTCACCGCGTGTAAAAATTTGCTCGGGGGTAAACCCCTCAAGGTTCTGGCTGCGGTCGGCCCCTTGGCCGCCACATGCTGACAAAACTGCTGTCAGAAGAATCGCGCCCGCGAATCTGACCGCCGCCCTGGTGCCACCCATTCCGCCTATCCTTGTTGTATTACTTGTCGGAGCGAACCCCGGATTTAGGCTTGGTTTAGCACATATAATTCCGGGGCAAAACGCCTTAGTAAAGCCAGCACCGGAATTGTACGCAGAGTTGATCCAATCAGGCGACAGCCGGGATTTCGTCCCAGATCAGGCCCTGACCGGGCAAACGCGCGGCTTGTTCGGCCGTGCACAGGATCGGTCGCACTGCGCCTGGCGTCTCGAAGAGGGTGCGCAGCAATGTGTTGGTCAACGAGTGGCCGGACTTGTCGCCGGTGAAACGACCCAGAATCGGACCGCCCGCGAGGTAGAGATCCCCCAACGCGTCCAGCATCTTGTGGCGCACAGCCTCATCTGCGCGACGGAACCCGCCCGGCGTCAGAACCTCGTTCCCCTGAACCACCACGGCGTTTTCTAGCGTGCCACCCAGGGCCAGACCGTTTTCGCGCATCGCTTCAACATCTATGCGACGGCAGAAGGTGCGGCAATCGCTGAGTTCCCGCGCAAATGATCCGTTGCGCATGTCCAGCGTTTTAGTCTGACGGCCAATGGCGCCATCTTCAAAGTCGATGTGGAAGTCAATGATCAGACCGTCCGCAGGCGCAATCGACGCACTGGCCCCCTCACGCGAGGCAGTAACGGGCTTGAGCACCTCATAGGCCAACACCGGGCTGGCCTGACGGCGCACACCTTTGGTCATGATCCCGCGTACAAATTCGATCGAAGACCCATCCATGATCGGCACTTCGGGACCGTCAATCTCGATCAGTGCGTTGTGAACACCACAACCCGCCAGCGCTGCCATGATATGTTCGACCGTCGATACCGACACACCCGCCTCGTTCACCAGACGCGTACACAGCGGGGTCCGCTCCACCACGTCGTAAATCGCAGGGATCAGCGCATTGCCCAGATCAATATCCGTCCGTTTGAACCAAATGCCATGACCGGCGGCTGCCGGTTTGAGAACCATGTTTGCAGGCTTGCCGCTGTGCAGCCCGACACCGGTAAACGTGATCGGAGATTTGAGCGTATGTTGCAATGTGGGCCTCGGTGAGTGGTGTCCGGCCTGCTTTAGCCGTGTTGGGCATTCAGTTAAGGAACGCAGGCGAAAGGCTCAACTCACTCTTTGTAACCGAATGAAACATGAATGTAACAGATCGGCAAAACCCTGCTTACATCGGGGCATGCTGTTGTTTTGAAACGAAAAAGGGCCGCCACTAGGCAACCCTTTTTACGCATTTTGTTACCGCGGTCAGTTGGCTTGACGGCGCAAGAAGGCCGGAATTTCGATCCGTTCCTGCTCGGGATCGGCCTGATCATGGGCCGGAGCCGTGGCATCAGACTGGCGCATCACGGGCTGCTGACGCTGCGGTTGGGCCGGTGTATCCGCCGCATGACCGGTCATCCGGTCGATCAGACGGTTGAAGCCAAACCGCGGGCGATCCGCCTCGGATTGCGGCGCCGGAGCGGGCTGCGGACGCGATGCCATATGGCTGCGATCCCCCGTAGGGACGTTCTGTACAGCGGCTTGCAGACGCTGCAATGCTTCGGGCGACGGAGTGCCTGCTGCAGGCTGAGGCTGCGGCGCATAGCTTTCCGGAGCAGGCTCAACCGGCTCGGGCGTCGGCTCGAATTCGGCGACACGTGGCTGATAAGCCGGAGGCGGCAGGCCATCATCGTCCTGTTCAGCCTGAGGTTGGAAACGGGGCTCGGATGGCTCCTCTGTCGCCTCGAACAGCGAAGGTTCACGCACGGGCTCGGCCTCAATCGGTTCGGCAACCGCTGCCGGGGCTTCTTCTTCAGCCGCTTCTTCTTCTGCTGAAACCGTGCGGGTCAGCGGAGCCGACATCGAACGGCGCGCAACCGGCACGTCCTCGGATTTCTCAGTGGCGTCGATGCCAGTGGCCACGACCGACACGCGCATGCCACCTTCCATTGCGGTATCCAGTGTCGAGCCGACGATGATGTTGGCCTCGGGGTCCACTTCCTCGCGGATGCGGTTGGCGGCTTCGTCCAGTTCGAACAGGGTCAGGTCGTGCGAGCCGGTGATGTTGATCAGCACGCCTTTGGCACCCCTGAGGCTGATCTCGTCCAGCAGCGGGTTGGCAATCGCCTTCTCGGCGGCTTGAACCGCGCGATCTTCGCCGGTGGCCTCGCCAGTGCCCATCATCGCCTTGCCCATCTCGTCCATCACGGCGCGCACATCGGCAAAATCGAGGTTGATCAAGCCCGGACGCACCATCAGGTCGGTTACGCCTTTAACGCCCTGATACAGAACGTCATCGGCCATCGAGAATGCCTCGGTGAATGTTGTCTTTTCATTCGCCAGACGGAACAGGTTCTGGTTCGGGATAATGATCAGCGTGTCGACAACCTTTTGCAGCGCTTCAACACCGTCTTCGGCCTGACGCATCCGCTTGGCCCCTTCGAACTGGAAGGGTTTGGTCACAACACCCACCGTCAGAACGCCCAGCTCACGCGCGGCCTGCGCGATGATCGGAGCAGCACCCGTACCGGTGCCACCTCCCATACCGGCAGTGATGAAGCACATATGCGCGCCTGCCAGATGATCGACGATCTGCTCGATGCTCTCTTCGGCGGCAGCTGCGCCAACGGTCGGGCGCGCCCCTGCTCCCAGACCTTCGGTGACTTTCACGCCAAGCTGCACGCGCGCCGAGGATTGGCTTTGCTGCAATGCTTGCGCATCAGTGTTGGCGACGACGAAATCCACGCCATCCAACTCTTTTTCAATCATATTATTGACGGCGTTACCACCTGCGCCGCCTACGCCAAATACCGTAATCCGAGGCTTCAGTTCATCGTGCCCGGGCATCGAAAGATTCAATGTCATGCTTCTGTCCGCCTGTTTATATGCTCCGCCAACGCGGTGTTTTTCTTACCTATCCTTAAACAATCCTACCGACCGAAACCGCAAAGGTCACGCCAAAAATCGTCAGACTCCACAAAATATGGAGGAATTAAGGCATTGCCCGCCGGTATTTCGTATTGTTTGCCAGATGTTGCGGAATGAACTCAATCCAGCACAAAACATACCCCTGCACGAGGGCCGCAGGCGGTTGCGCGGACTGCGATTGAATCGTTTTTTTAGGGTGCGGAAACCTGCTCGGGTCCTCGCATAGGGCCTCTGACGGGCCTTGTGGATATCTTGCTGGATTCGACGCCTCTCCGCAAGGGAATTCTTCAACCAATAGGAGTACTTGGACAATTCAGACTGTCGTCCGAGATGCTACGCACCTCTTGAATTTCACCGTTCGTAATTTCCGCCAAACGCACCATCAGACGATCATTGTAGACAAACGGCCACCAACACACGGGGAGGCCATCAGGATCGTCGCCATATAGGAAACAAACCTTACCATCAGGGGTGGTAATCTGACCGTAGACACAACCTCTACCCTCCATCCGCCAGACTGAGAGACTCGGACTCAGGAACTCTTCGGTGCCGACCAGGCCACCGCCGGGCAGAAGATGGAATCGGACCGTCTTGCCTTGCACTGCATCCAGAAACGCCTCGGGCGTTATCAGGGTCTGCGCGCGGACAGACGCCGGAATCGCGGCAACCAGCGCCGCGATCAGGAGTTTACCAATTGTCACGGAACCAGCGCACGGCGCGTTTGAACGGGCGTGCGGCATAGGTATCGACGGGAATCTCGAAATCCCACCATTCATCCTGCGGATGCGCCGCAAACAGGCTGAGCCCCACCACGGATGAGAATCCTGGCCCCGTCGCCGATTGCGGCAAACCATGTACGCGCAATGGGCGGCCCAAACGCACGCGCTGGCCCAGGATCCGAGTTGCCAGCCCATCCAGCCCCATGATCTGACTACCGCCACCGGTCAGAACGATCTGTTGGCTGGGCAGATGGTCGAACCCAGCGGCGTCTAGACGAATGCGGACTTCCTCGAGGATTTCTTCGACTCGGGGACGCATGATGCCGATCAACTCGGCCCGGCTGACGGTGCGGCGGTCATGTTCCCAATCGCCGGTATCGCCACCGATGTCGATCAGGTCGCGGTCATCTGCCCCGGTCGCGTGAACGCCGCCGTTGAAGGTCTTGATCCGTTCGGCCACATTCGCAGGTACGCCAAGACCCATCGAGATATCGCTGGTCACGTGATCCCCACCCATGCGCACGCAATCGGCGAAAATCATGTGCTTTTTCATGAAGATGGACACGCTGGTCGTGCCGCCGCCCATGTCGATACAGGCCGCGCCCAGCTCTTGCTCATCCTCGACCAGCGCAGAAATCCCCGACACATAGGCCGAGTTCGCGATCCCTGCCAGTTCCAAGTCACACCGCTTTATGCAGCGCACGATGTTCTGGATCGCAACCGCATCCACGGTCAGCATATGCATATCGACGGCCAGCGACTGCCCCATCTGGCCACGCGGATCAATCAAACCCGAGCGGTTGTCCAAGGCAAAATTCACAGGCTGCGCGTGCAACACTTCGCGGCCGGCACCATAGTCAGGGACATCGCAGGCGTTCAGCACCCGACCGACCTCGGCCTCGCTGACCACCTGCCCTTCCAGATCGACCTGCGCATCCAGACCGTAGGACCGAGGGTTCGCGCCAGAGAAACAGGCGATCACATGATCGACACGAATTTCGGCCATTTTCTGCGCCGCTTGCAGGGCGGTTCGAATGGCCCGTTCGGTTTCCTGCATCGCGGTGACTTCACCGAATTGCACCCCACGCGACCGAGTCGTCGCCGCGCCGATCACCCGGAACCCGGTCTGGCCGGCCAGTGACCCGATCCCGCTATCTTCATGCAGACGACCAGCACCGTCGAACCGCAGCACAAGGCAGGAAATCTTCGAGCTGCCAACATCCAGAATGGCCACGACACCGCGCTGCATTGCCTGCCTGCGCATCTGCCGCATGGCCCGTTGGGACTGATAAAGATCGGTCATCATGGTCGTTACTGCCTGCTACTCACATCGGTTTTAGTACCCCACCAGTCGTCGCTGGCGGCTTTGGTCATTCGTATCGTCGGACGCTGGCCGAGGCGCATGTCCACAACGGCCACGTCACGTTCCAACAGGTCCTGCACTTCGTTCACCGCCAACACATGCTCCAGCGCGCGCACGGGACGTTCGGTGGGCAACATGATGCGCTGGCCACGATCCAGAACCAAATCCCAGCGGCGCTCGCCTATGCGTACCAACCCGCGCACACGCGCACCAAGGCTGCGGGCGGTTGTCAGAAGTTGCAGTGCCTCGTCGACATGCCCATCCGCGCCTTTACCTGCAATTAGTGGCAGATGCGCATGATCCTTGCGCGAGGCGATTCGTTCCACATGTGCGCCGGTTTCGTCCAGCAACTCGGTCCCGCTGCGGGTGCGCCAAACCACGACGGGCTGACGCTCGACCACATCCACCTGCAAGATACCGCCGGGGCGGATCCGAACGGTGGCGGATTTAACCGGATCAAGCCCGGTAATCGTGTCGCGGATCTGTTCGGCATCCAGGTCCCAGGAACTGATCGGAAAATCCAGCGGCACGACCTCACGGATATCTTCGGACAGGTTGGTGCCTGCCCCGTCGATCGCCATAAGATTGACCATGAATTCTGGTCGCTGCTGGATCGAGGTCTTGATGTCGTTGACATAGTCCACAACGGCCTCACGCCGATCTTCAGCACTGAAATAGAGCGTAGTGGCCGAGCAGATTGCAAATACAGGCAGGCCGTACTTCAACCCGCGCCGAATACTCGGTGTCAGCATCCAACGTTGTATCCGGTAGCTCAGCCGCGATGGCGCCGGATCGAACCTCTGCGATTTACGGCCAAACAGCTTAACCCCGCCCAGCCGCAGCTTGGGCTGCGTATCGTGCCGTTCGCCCGATGCAAAATCAGCATCAGGGCCGGACGGCTGCGTGGTCCGACGAATGACGGGGGCACGGGTGGCTCTTAGCGGTCGCATGAGGCGTCCTCCACCATCCAGGCGCAAAGCTGTCCGAAACTCATGCCACAATGCTCGGCCTGTTCGGGCACCAGCGAGGTCGGTGTCATGCCCGGCTGGGTGTTGGTTTCCAGCAGGAACAGACCGTCCGCACCCATGCTGTCATCCCAGCGGTAGTCGGTGCGGCTGACACCCCGACACCCCAAGGCACTATGGGCCTTCAGTGCATAGTCCATGCAGCGGTCAAAGATATCCTGCGGGATGTCGGCAGGCAGCACATGCCACGAGCCGCCGGGCTTGTACTTGGCGTCATAGTCATACCAGCCGCCATCGGTCATGATCTCGGTCACGGTCAAGGCGCGGTCGCCCATCACGGTAACAGTCAACTCGCGCCCTGCGATGTATTTCTCGACCATCACATGATCTGGCATGTCGTCGGACAGACGAGGCGGGCAATTCGCACCTTCCGAGACAATATAGATCCCAACGCTGGAACCTTCGTTGTTCGGTTTGGCCACATAGGGCGGCTCCATCGCGTGGGATGCCGCGACCTGTTGCTTGGGTAGGATCACGCTGGGAACGATCGGCAAGCCTTCGGTCTGGTAGATCTCTTTGCTGCGTTGTTTGTCCATCGCCAAGGCCGAGGCCAGCACCCCGGAATGCGTGTACGGAAGGCGCATCCATTCCAACAAGCCCTGCACACAGCCGTCTTCGCCCCAGCGCCCATGCAGCGCGTTGAAAACCACATCTGGCTTGATTTCCGACAGGCGCGCAGAAAGGTCAGGACCCGCGTCCAGTTCGACCACTTCAAAGCCTTCTCCCCTAAGGGCGGCTGCGCATTCGCGCCCGCTGCTGAGAGACACCTCGCGTTCCGCCGAGGGGCCGCCCATCAATACCGCCACTTTGGGGTGTGTCCTGCTCGACTTACCCACTTAGCGCCTCAATGTCCCCGGACCTTATGCGGTGGTCCGTACTGCGTTTATGCCTTTGATCCGTCGCCTGAATTTGCCTGTTTTGGTCTGACGGCTGGGGCTTTATTCCTTCAACGGATCACCGACCCGCATGATTTCCCACTCTAGCGTGATGCCGCTTGTTTCGTAAACCTTTTTTCGCACCTCTTCGCCCAGACCTTCAAGGTCAGCGGCAGTGGCACCGCCAGTGTTGATCAGGAAATTGGAGTGCTTCTCGCTCATCTGCGCGCCACCCTTGGTGGCCCCGCGCATTCCGGCATCGTCAATCACTTTCCACGCCTTCAGATCATGCACGTCATCCGCCCTGCCCGTTGAGGAAAACCCGGCTGGGTTGCGAAAGGTCGAACCTGCGCTGCGGTCTTTGGTGGGTTGGGTCTCATCGCGTTTTTGCAATTGCGTCGCCATCCGGTCATGCAGCGCTTGTGGATCACCCGCGGGCCCCTCAAACGTGGCCGAAATCAGCACCGCCCCATCGGGCAAATCCGACTGGCGATAGCGGAAGTTCAGGTCCTGCGGCGTCAGGTCCACGACCTCGCCCTGGCGCGTGACAATGGTGGCTCTGCGCAGCACATCCGCCGTGTAGCTGCCATAGCAGCCCGCGTTCATCCGCACCGCCCCACCGACCGAGCCCGGAATGGTACGCAAAAACGTGAGGTCCACCCCCGCATCTGCCGCTTTGCGCGCCACATGCGCATCCAGCGCCGCGGCACCAGCTGTGACGGTGTTACCTGCGATCTCGATCCCGTTGAACCCGCGCCCTAGCCGGATCACCACGGCGCGCAAGCCGCCATCCCGGACGATCAAGTTTGACCCAACACCCATGGGGAACACGTCGAAATCTGCGGGCAGGTCGCGCAGAAACCCTTTCAGATCGTCGATATCCGCAGGTTGGAACAAATAATCTGCTGGACCGCCGACACGAAGCCATGTCAGGTCGTTCAGGCTTCGGTTCTGGGTCAGCTTGCCACGGGGTTCTGGAAGAGATGTCATTCGGGTTCCTTCGCGGATTTATGTCCTCCGCGCAAGCCGTATCTGTCACTGAGCCGAACCGAGCATCCGACGTATCCAGCGCCCCAGATAAATCACCGGCCAGCGCAGCACGGACATACCCATCGCCAGCACCAAAAGTCCGATCCACGGGCCGTTCTGCAAGGTGACATAGCCCAATATCGGAATCCCCACCGCGATCAGGACATAGGCGCGGGTCCAGTGGTTGTCTTTGCTGGGGATCATCGCCAGCACATTCGCAGCAATCCCCCACAACGCAGCCAGAGCGATTGACCAATTCATTCCTGAACCTCCTGCCCGGTCCAACGGTGCCAGTAGTGGCGGATCGGTCTACGGAACATGGATGCAAACCCCGCGAAGGCCAGCACTGAAACGAACCAGCCGAAATCATGGCCCAACCAGACGATCAGCGCAGGGGCACTGACGAACAGCACAACGCCGGGCGGAAACTGCAGGCGCATCGGCAGCATTGCCACGATGGTCGAGGCAATGACCCAAAGTCCCGCAAACACCACTGAATTTACCATGCGCCCCTCCGAGGACGTTGTTTCGCGGCTGCAAACGCTCAAATCAGTCGAGCGTCAAGTTGGTTCCCTGCGTCACACAGCTTGTTTACGTTGCAAACGGTCTGGCAAACCGTTGGCCCAGGCGCTGATTGTCCCGGCCCCGAGGCAAACGACCATGTCACCGGGGCGGGCTTGTTCGCGGACCAAACGTTCCAGATCATTTTCATCCAGCAGCGCACGGGCGTGACGATGACCGTGGCGGATCAGGCCCTGCACCAGATCATCGCGGGATGCGCCCTCGATCGGGTCTTCACCCGCAGCGAAAATATCAGCGATTGCGACCACGTCGGCGTCGTTGAAACAGGTGCAGAAATCCTCGAACAGGTTCGACAGGCGCGAATAGCGGTGCGGTTGGTGAACGGCGATCACACGCCCATCACTGGCTTGGCGTGCGGCTTTCAGCACGGCGGCAATCTCAACCGGGTGGTGGCCGTAGTCGTCGATGATGGTAACGCCATCAACCTCTCCGACCTTGGTAAAGCGGCGGTTTACGCCGCCGAAATTGGCCAGAGCCTCGCGGATTTCAGCGATTTTCATGCCCAGATGGCGGGCCACAGCCACAGCGGACAAAGCGTTCGAGACATTGTGATCGCCGGGCATAGGCAGTGTGCAGCCCTCGATCACCGTGTCTTCGTATTGAAGTTGGATATCAAAATGCGCGACACCGCCCTTGTAAGTCAGGTTCACGGCCCGCACATCGGCCTGCGCGTTGAACCCATAGGTGCGCACCCGGCGGTCGCTGATGCGGCCCACCAGCGTCTGCACCTCGGTATGGTCGGTGCAGCACACGGCCAGACCGTAGAAGGGCAGGTTCGAGACAAACTCGTAAAACCCGTCCCGCAGCCGGTCGAAATCACCCCAATGCTCCATATGCTCGGGGTCGATATTGGTGACGATGGCTATCGTCGCAGGCAGGCGGTTGAACGAGCCGTCGGATTCGTCGGCCTCGACCACCATCCATTCGCCCTGCCCCATTCGCGCGTTGGACCCATAGGCATGGATGATGCCACCATTGATCACGGTGGGATCGAAATCACCGGCCACCATAAGCTCAGCCATCATGGTGGTCGTGGTAGTCTTGCCGTGGGTTCCGGCGATGGCGATGTTGGATTTCAGGCGCATCAACTCGGCCAGCATATCGGCGCGGCGCACCACCGGCAGGCCCTGCGCGCGGGCGCCGTCCAATTCAGGGTTACCCGGCTTGATCGCGGTGGAGACCACAACGACGGCTGCGTTTTCAAGGTTTTCGGCGCGCTGGCCCACGAAAATCTCGGCCCCCAAACCGGCCAGACGGTCGGTGATCTTGGAAGCTTTCAGGTCCGAGCCTTGCACCCGGTAGCCCAGATTCAGCAGCACCTCGGCAATGCCCGACATCCCAATTCCGCCGATGCCAACGAAGTGGATCGGCCCTACGTCTTGCGGCAGTTTGGTGGCTGGATTCATGGGGTCTCCTTCTGCGCCAGCTCTTCAACAAGGTGAACCAGACGCTCGGTCGCGTCCGGGGCTCCGGTGGATAGGGCGGCACGGGCCATCTTTTGCGCGGCCTCGGGGTTTGTCAGAACGGCGGTGATTTGCTCGGTCAGCGCGGCAACGTCAAGCAGGTTTTCGGGGATCATGATCGCGCCACCCGCCTGCACCAGCCCGCGCGCATTGGCGGTTTGATGGTCGCCCGCAGCGGCGGCAAAGGGGACAAGGATCGAGGGTCTCCCGATGACCGAGATATCGGCCACACTGGACGCGCCCGAGCGGCTGATCACCAGCTGCGCATCCGACATCCGCCGGGGGACATCATCGAAAAAGGGCAGAACCTCGGCCCGGATGCCATGGTCGGCGTAAAACGCGATGACGCGTTCGCCGTCTTCGTCGCGGGCCTGATGCGCCACGCGGATATAGGCACGCAGGTCTTCCGGCAGCGCCGCAAGCGCGCCGGGCACCACATCACTGAGGATACGCGCACCCTGGCTGCCACCCATCACCAGAACTGACATCGGGTAGTCTCCGGGCGGGATATAGCCTGCCGCGGCACGTTCCAGCACCGCGCCGCGCACCGGGTTGCCGGTATGGACGCCCTTTGCGCCGTCGGGCAAATCCGTGGGCCAGACCCCGCAGGCCACCTGCGCCACGCGCTTGGCAAACAGCTGGTTCACCCGACCCAACACGCCGTTCTGCTCATGGATCATGCGCGGAATGTTCAGCAGCGTCGCGGCCCCCAGCGCCGGGATCGAAGGATAGCCACCGAAGCCAACCACCACGTCCGGGCGGTCGCGCATCATTTGCATCGCCATGCTGGTCACGCCGCCCGCGATCTTTGGCCCGACCAGCGCCTTGGCCGCCAGCCCGCCACGCGCGAAAGTGGCCGAAGTCGCCTCAACAATCTCGGTCGAATGCGGAAAGCCGCCGGTATAGCGCGCACCGCGCGCATCAGTGGACAGGCGCACGCGCCAGCCTTTCTGCAGCATCGCCTCGGCCAGCGCCTGCGCGGGGAACATGTGCCCCCCGGTGCCGCCTGCCGCGATCAGAAGATAAGGCATCAGCCGCGACCGCGTAGAATGTCACCCAGCTCACCCTGCGGGCGGGTTCGGGTGAAGGCCAGCAACATGCCCACGGCGATGCCGCCCGCAATCAGGGACGAGCCGCCATAGCTAACGAACGGCAGCGTCATGCCCTTGGCGGGCAACAAGCGCACCGCCACGCCCATGTTGATCATCGCCTGAACGCCGAACATGCAGGCCAGACCGGTGCCTGCCAGACGGATGAACATGTCACGCTCGCGCATCAACCGCAGCAGCGAGCGCACGACGATCAGCGAATAAAGCGCGATGATGATCAGCACCAGGATCAGCCCATACTCCTCGGCCGCGACAGCGATGATGAAATCGGTATGCGCATCGGGCAAGGACCACTTCACCTGCCCCTCCCCCACGCCAACGCCGAACAGACCGCCTTCGCGGATCGCGTTGGTGGCATAGCCAAGCTGCGTGGTCGGATCGACCTCTTGGTTCAGGAAACCGTCAATGCGGCGGGCAAAGTGTTCGGAATTCGAATAGGCGAACATCCCGCCCAACACTACGGCCCCCGCCATGCCGACCAGCAACAGCATCGGCGCACCGGCGACGAAATACATCACGCCCCAGCCAAACAGGATAAGGCAGGCCTGCCCGAAATCCGGTTGCAGCACCAGCATAGCCACAATCGCCATACAGAGCGCAAAGGACCACAATCGCCCCGGAGGGCCGTTAATCTCTTGCGAAGCCGCAAGCAGCCACGCGGCGACAACGATGAAGCCGGGCTTCAGAAACTCAGAAGGTTGCAACGAGGCAAATCCCAGCGAATACCAGCGCACCGCGCCCTTGCCGAAATCGGTCCCGAAGACCGGCAGGAAAGCCAGCGCCACAAACGCGCCCAGAAAACCCAGTACCGCCAAACGTCGCACCAGTGTGGGCGACATCATTGAGGTCAGCAGCATCGCCACCAGCGCCAACCCGCCAAAGAGCGCCTGCCGTTCGACATAGTGGAACGGATCGAACCCGTTGCGCCCAGCCAGCGGCGGCGATGAAGCCAGCCCCAGCAACAAGCCAATGACAAACAGGATCAAAACGCAGGACATGGTCCAGCGATCAATCGTGCGCCACCACTTTGGTAGAATCGGTTCGCCGCGCGTGTCCTGGACCGCGCCATACACCATCTCAGTCATGAGATACCGCCACTCTCTGCCTCGTTCACGCCCCGTTTTCGGGGTCTGATTGAGACTCTACAGCGGTTTTGCCGTTTGGGCTAGGGAAATAAGGGAAAGATAGGAAAATCTCCGCTTAGCGCGGAGACGCCAGCAGATCGGCAAAACGACCAGTGTCACAGCCTTGGCTTGGGTGCCGCGGGCTGGTCGGAATCGCCCGAATTCGGCTCTCCCTTCGGTTCGATCAGCAGCACCTTGACCTCGCGCTCTGCACGCGGACGGTGCACGACACCTGTGGGAACCACAAAGATCTCTCCGGCCCGCACGGTTTGCGAGGGCTGGCCCTCGATATCCATGATCATCTCACCCTCGAGCACCAGAAAGAAATCATCGGTGGTGTCATGTTTGTGGAACGGAAACTCGCCCTGGAATTTCACCACCATGACATCATTCTGGTTGTAGTCGGCGACGACGTGCGGGTCCCAATGTGTTGAGAATTGCGCCAGCTTTTCGTGCAGGTTGATCGGGTTCATTTCGGTTCCATCCGGAGTGCGATGACAGGGAAATATCCCATATCATTCGAGAACTCGCAGGCGATTTGCAAGCCTGCACGGATCAACACAGCGTATGGGGCCTTGTCTTTCGCCCTGATCCACGCCATCCCCCGCGCATGAGCTATGACACGATCATCCTGGGTGCCGGTGCTGCTGGCATGATGTGCGCGGCCAATTGTGGCGGGCGGGTTCTGGTGATCGACCATGCCAAAGCGCCGGGTGAGAAGATCCGCATCTCGGGCGGTGGGCGATGCAATTTCACCAATATGCATGCGGGGCCGGGCAATTTCCTGTCGCAGAACCCTCATTTCTGCAAATCCGCGCTGGCACGGTACACGCAGTGGGATTTCGTTGATCTGGTTGGTCGCCATGGCATCGCATCGCACGAGAAAACGCTGGGGCAGTTGTTTTGCGACGGCTCGTCGAAGCAGATCATCCAGATGTTGCTGGATGAGATGGCGCGCGCCGGGGCCGAGCTGTGGGTGCAAACTAGTCTTCGCGATCTGCGCAAGACCGAAGCTGGGTTCGCGTTGGAGGTCGAGCGGGAAGGCCAGCGTCACGACCTGACCTGCCGCAATCTGGTGCTGGCTACCGGTGGCAAGTCCATCCCCAAGATGGGCGCGACCGGGCTGGCCTATGACATCGCGCGACAGTTCGGCCTGCGGGTCACGGATACCCGCGCGGCGCTGGTGCCCTTTACCTTCTCGGATGGCCGGTTCAAAGAGCTGTCAGGCGTGTCCGTACCTGCGCGCCTGTCGAACGCGCGCACCAGCTTTGATGAGGCGTTGTTGTTCACCCATCGTGGCCTCAGCGGACCGTCAGTGCTGCAACTGTCGTCCTATTGGCGTGAAGGCGAGGCGATCTGCGTCAACCTGATCCCGGGCTTGCCCCTGTTCGACCTGCTACGCGATCAGCGTCAGGTCGGAGGGCGCAAGGCCCTGACCACCGAACTGGCACGCCACCTGCCCGCGCGATTGGTGGAGTACCTGAAACACCACCTTTCGATGAATGGAAATCTGGCCGATCAATCCGACGTCGCCCTGACCGATCTATCAGCGGCTCTGTCCGACTGGCAATTGACCCCCTCAGGCACCGAAGGCTATCGCACCGCCGAGGTCACTTTGGGCGGGATCGACACAGATGATCTGTCGTCCAAAACGATGGAGGCCAGGGATGTCCCCGGCCTCTATGCGATTGGTGAAGCAGTGGATGTCACTGGGTGGCTGGGCGGCTACAACTTCCAGTGGGCGTGGTCCTCGGGCCATGCTGCCGGAACCGCCATTGCGGCGCGTTAGCCAACACATCCAATGGCGCGGCCCTAGCCGACGACGTTGTACCCGCGTCCACGCATGCAGTTGCGCACGATGACTTCCTGGTTCTGAGTATTGCTGATCGCACTGGCCCCTGCACCGACAATGGCTCCAGCAACTGCCGCGCGGCCAAGATCACTGGCGCTGTCGTCGATGATAGCCTTGGTGCCAGCGACACCCGCCGCACCGATCGCCGCAGCCCCTGCCGTGTTACCATCCACTACCGGCTGAGACCGGGCCAACGCCTGACATTGGGCCAGATCCGCGTTGTAGTTCGGACCCACAGGCCCATCGACCACGGGCTGGTAATTGGCCCCCACATTGGTGCAGGCCCCCGCAACAAGCAGAGCGGGCAGGATCAAAGAGACTTTACGGTAGGACATAATCTTAACCTCACATTGAATTTAGTGGCACGCAAAACCAAAAATGCTGGTGCGTCAAGCAGATGGCACCGCAGCTTGGCGCAACCGGCGGTCTATTGCAAATCCTTAGTCCGCCAGCCGCTTCTGCACCTCTGCCGTGAAGTCGTCGCCTCGTTGTTCAAAATTGTCATATTGGTCGAAGCTGGCCGCCGCCGGGGCCAGCAAGACCGTCTCACCCGGTTGGGCATCGGCGAAGGCCTGCGCCACGGCTGCGCCCATGGTGGTGCAAACTTGCGCCTCGGCCTCAAGCTGCATGGCAAAACCAGCAGCCTCACGCCCGATGACGTAGGCTTTGACAACATGGGCTTTCGCGCCGTTCAGGGCATCGAGCCCGCCCTCCTTCTCAAGCCCGCCGCAAATCCAGCGAATCTTCTTGAACGCGCGCAACGCCTTGAGCGCACTGTCCACATTGGTGGCTTTCGAGTCGTTCACATAGGTCACACCATTCGCTTCGGCGATGATCTGACTACGATGCGGCAAGCCCGGATAGCTGTGTAGCGCATCTTCGATCACGCGCGGGGCCAGCCCCAACGCGCGGCACGCTGCATAGGCGGCACAGGCGTTTTGATGGTTATGGGCACCCGGCAGACCCTTGATCTCACGCAGGTCAATGGCGCCGGTTTGGCGGCCTTTGCGGTATTCCGAAAGAAACCCCTTGCGCGCAAAAACCTGCCACCCCGGCCCCGTCAGCTTGCGCGTGACCGAAATCCGCATGACCCGGTCATCCGCGGGCCCCTCGGCCAGTTGGCCTGCCAGAAACGCACCTTCTTTCTCATCCACTCCGATCACCGCGCGGTCGGGCCCGCCTTCGGCGAACAGGCGGCGCTTGGCCGCGAAATAGCCGCCCATCCCGCCATGCCGATCAAGATGATCGGGCGACAGGTTGGTAAAAACCGCCACATCCGGCGTCAGCGCACGCGCCAGTTCGGTCTGATAGCTCGACAGTTCCAGCACGACGACCGAGCCATCGCCCCCCGGCTCGATATCCAGCACACCGCGCCCGATATTGCCCGCCAGTTGCGTTTCTCGCCCGGCCGCAGTCAGAATATGATGGATCAGCGCGGCGGTCGTTGATTTACCGTTCGACCCGGTGACCGCTATGACCCGCAGAGGGATGTCGTAATTGTTCCACTCCGGCCCGGCGAAAGACCGAAAAAACAGGCCGATATCATTGTCCACCGGCACTCCGGCCTCCAATGCCGCCGCAACAACCGGGTTCGGCTCAGGGTAGAGGTGCGGAATGCCGGGGGAAACGATCAGGCTCACGATATCGTCAAACGCACCTTGCCGCCGCAGATCAGCGCAAGTGAACCCCTCGGCTTCGGCCTTTTCACGGGCTTCTGGGTTGTCATCCCAACAGATCGGTTCAGCCTTCCCGGCCCGCAGGGCCCGCGCGGTCGCCAACCCGGATCGCCCCAGCCCCAGAACTGCAATTTTCTGTCCTGAACACCCTTTGACCGGGATCATGCCGCCCACCTTCTTCTGCCGCCAAATGCGCCGCCACACTGCGCAGAAGAAACCAGCATTGGCAAGAGACGCAAAAGGCTCGCGCGTCAGCGCGAGCGGGGCCCAACTGGTGGCAGGCGGGCCGCAGGCCCTCCGAACCAGGCGGGAGCGTTACCGGACCTTCAGCGTCGCCAACCCGATCATCGCCAGGATCAGCGAGATGATCCAGAACCGGATCACAATCGTCGGCTCAGCCCAGCCTTTTTTCTCATAGTGATGATGGATCGGCGCCATCAGGAACACCCGTCGCCCGGTCCGTTTGAAATACAGCACCTGAATGATAACACTCAGCGCCTCGACCACAAACAGGCCGCCAACAACAGCCAGCACCAGTTCGTGCTTCGTGGCCACCGCTATCGCCCCCAAAGCACCGCCCAAGGCCAACGACCCCGTGTCGCCCATGAACACCGCCGCCGGGGGTGCATTGTACCACAGGAACCCAAGTCCCGCGCCGAAGAGCGCCGAGGTAAAGATGAAAATCTCACCAGTCCCCGGCACATAATGCACGTCCAGATATTCGGTAAAGTCGACCCGCCCAACCGCATAGGCAATCACACCCAAAGTCGAGGCCGCGATCATCGCAGGCATAATCGCCAAACCGTCCAGCCCGTCGGTCAGGTTCACCGCATTCGCAGCCCCCACGATCACAACAATCGCAAACGGGATATAGAAAATACCCAGATTGACCAGCGTATCCTTGAACACCGGCACTGCCAGCTGGTTCTGCAACGCCTCGGGGTGGTGCAGCGTCGCCCAGCCCGAAGCCAAAACCGCAATCAGTATACCCAAAGCCAGTCGCATCTTGCCCGACACGCCCTTGGTGTTCTGCTTGGAGACCTTGGCATAGTCATCCGCAAAGCCAATCGCCGCATAGCCCAGTGTCACGAACAAAACCATCCACACATAGGGGTTGTCCCACCGCGCCCAGACCAGCGTCGACGTGACCAGAGCACCCACGATCAGCAAGCCCCCCATCGTTGGCGTTCCCGCCTTGGAAAAATGCCCCTCGGGACCATCGTCACGGATCGGCTGACCCTTGCCCTGCTTGCGACGCAGCACATTGATCAGCGGTTTGCCGAAGATAAACCCAAAGATCAGCGCTGTCATAAAGGCACCACCCGCACGGAAGGTGATATAGCGAAAGAGGTTAAAGAAATCCCCGCCATCCGATAGGCCGGTCAACCAATAGAGCATCCTAGTACCTTTCTGATGCGGCGATCATGGCTCAAGCGCGCCCAATTGCCCCATTTCCCGCAGCCCGTCAATAATCCGTGCCAATGCCATACTCAGCGAGCCCTTGGCCAGAACCACATCCCCCGACCGGATCAGGTCAGGCAACTTGGTGGCCATCTCGGCGCTTGTTTCCGTCCAAAGCCCGCGCTTGTCGTTGGGCAGCGCGTCGTGCAACGATTTCATCAGCGGACCAATGCAATGCACTTGATCGACCTTGGCCATCGCCGCAACATCTGCCATAGTCGCGTGCATTGGCAATTCCTGCGCACCCAGCTCTTTCATGTCACCCAGAAACGCGATGCGGCGGGAACCTTCGGCGGCTGCCAAAACGTCCAACGCCGCTGCCATCGAGGTCGGGTTGGCGTTGTAGCTGTCGTCCAGCAGCTCAATCTGACCACCACCAGCCAACGCGATTTGCTCGCGCACGCCACGGCCTTTGACTGGGGACCAGCGGCGCAGACCGGCAATCGCCTTGTCCAGATCGACCCCCATCTCGACGCAGGCCGCCAGAGCACCCAGGGCATTCATCGCAAAATGCGTGCCCGCCGATTGCACGTCGAAACGGACGGCGTCACCGCCCACCTGAGCCGTCGCGTGAACGGAGTCTGCGCTCTGCTCAACATCCTTCAGAGTGTAGTCTGCCGCCGCGCGCCCAAATTCCACAATGCCGGCACCACAGCTTTGTGCTGTCTCACGCAAGATACCCGCATGTTCAATATCAGCATTCACGATGGCTGCCCCACCGGGTTCCAGCCCTTCAAAGATCGCAGCTTTTTCATGGGCGATACCGGCCACCGAGTCGAACGCTTCAAGATGCACGGCCGCCACGGTCGTCACCAGCGCCACATGTGGGCGGGCCTGTAGGGCCAGAGGCGCAATCTCTCCGGGATGGTTCATGCCGATCTCAATCACTGCAAATTCGGTGTCGCGCGGCATCCGCGCCAAGGTCAGCGGCACGCCCCAATGGTTGTTGTAGCTGGCGACGCTGGCGTGGGTTTTGCCCTGCGTTTCCAAAACATTGGCCAGCATTTCCTTGGTCGAAGTCTTGCCCACACTGCCCGTCACACCCACCACGCGCGCATCGGTGCGTGCGCGGCCTGCCCGGCCCAACGCCTCCAACCCGGCCTGTACATCGTCGACGATCAGCAACGGCGCATCCTCGGCCACGCCATCGGGGATGCGGGACACCAAAGCCGCCCCTGCCCCCTTTTCCAACGCCTGAGCCACGAAGTCATGCCCGTCCCGTGCCGCCTTTAGCGCCACGAACAGGTCGCCGGGTTGCAAGGTTCGGGTGTCAATCGACACGCCGTTCACGGACCAGTCACAAGTGACGCGCCCGCCGGTGGCCTCAGCGGCCTCAGCCGCAGTCCAGAGCGTCATGCCACCCTCCCGTCCAGCGCGGCCACGCTGATACTGGCCTGTTCCACATCGTCAAAGGGCAGAACCTGATCGCCGACAATCTGACCGGTCTCATGCCCCTTGCCTGCAATCAACAAAGCATCCCCCGGTTGCAGCGCGTCTATGCCGCGCAGAATGGCCTCGGCCCGGTCGCCTACCTCAGTCGCCTCAGGCGCGCCCAACAAAACGGCGGCGCGGATGGTGGCCGGATCCTCGCTGCGCGGGTTGTCATCGGTGACAAAAACCACGTCGGCATGGTTTGCGGCGGCCTGCCCCATCAAAGGCCGCTTGGTCGCATCGCGGTCGCCGCCGGCGCCAACAATGGCAATCAGCCGCCCCATCACATGTGGGCGCAACGCCTTGAGCGCAGTGGCCACAGCGTCAGGCGTATGGGCATAGTCGACGAACACCGCCGCTCCATTGTGGCGCGTCGCTGCAAGTTGCATCCGGCCCCGCACGGTTGTTAGATGCGGCAAAGTTTCAAAAACGCGCTCAGGGTCCTCGCCGCCCGCGATCACCAGACCACAGGCCAGCAGGATATTTTCAGCCTGGAACCCTCCGATCAGGTTCAAGCGAGTTTGGAACACTTTGCCTTGCCATGAGAACCGCAAATCCTGCCCGGTCGCGTCAAAACGCTGGTTCATCAGGCACAGATCCGCATCGCCCAGCCCGACGGTCAGAACCTCCTGCCCGCGCGCCTTGGCGATCTTGCGGACTTCGGCCCCTTTGGGGTCGCTCATATTGATCACGACGGTGCCGTCCTGCGGCAGCACCCGGTCGAAGAGACCAGCCTTGGCGGCGAAATACGCCTCGAACGTTTCGTGGTAATCCAGATGGTCCTGCGTGAAGTTCGAGAACCCCGCAGCCGCCAGATGGACCCCGTCCAGACGACGCTGTTCCAACCCGTGCGAGGACGCCTCCATTGCAGCGTGGGTCACGCCGTTTGCGGCCGCCTCAGCCAGACAGCGGTGCAGGGTGATCGGCTCGGGCGTAGTGTGGGCTAGCGGGGCAGTCCATGCGCCTTCGACCCCAGTGGTGCCAAGGTTGACGGCGGCGTGGCCCAACTCCATCCAGATTTGGCGCACGAATGTGGCGACCGAGGTTTTCCCATTGGTTCCAGTTACGGCCACAATGGTCTGCGGCTGCGCGCCAAACCATAGCGCGGCACATCCAGCCAGCGCCTGACGCGGGTCTTCGGCCACGATCAAAGCCGCATCCGATGCGGCCAGTTCTGCGGCTGCGATCTGCGCCCCCTCGGCGTCAGTCAGAATGGCTGCCGCGCCCATGCGCATGGCGTATTGGATAAACTCACCGCCATGCACGCGGGTGCCAGGCAAAGCCGCAAACAGGAACCCCTCCTGCACCTCGCGGCTATCCACAGCCAGTCCGGTGATGTCAGGGTTTGCCCCTCCGCGCGCGGTCAGGGCCAGTTGGCTGAGTTTTTTTGTTCTTGTGCCCATGCCCTACCCTTTGCCGGACGGTCTAATTTGAGGTGAGCGTTATAGCAGCGCGTGCCTCAGGCTCAAGCCGGGGACGCAGGCCCAGCAAGGGGGCAACACGTCCGATCAGCTCCGCAGCAACCGGAACGGCTGTCCACCCTGCCGTGCGGCGCTTTTCGCCGTAAGCCACGATTGAAGGTTCATCCAGCGTGACGATCAGCACGTATTTCGGATCATACGCCGGAAAGATCGTCGCAAAGGTCGAGATCACCTTGTCATCGTAATAGCCGCCGCGCGGTTTCGGCTTATCGGCAGTGCCAGTCTTGCCCGCCACGTCATAGCCCGCCACATCGCCAAAGCTGGCGGTGCCATCCGTGACCACCTTGCGCAACATCTGCTGCGCCTGACGCGCAGCGTTGTCGGACATGACACGCGGCCCGTACTGAGGCCCGTTTTTGCGCAGGATTGTCGGGCTGACATAGTGCCCACCATTGGCGATCGCCGCATAGCCCGCCGCCAGATGCATCGGGCTGGTCGACAAACCATGACCATAGGAAATGGTCACAGTGCTGAGTTCGCCCCATTTTTTGGGTTTCAGCGGCTCGCCACCCTTGGCCTCGACAATCTCGAACGGGGTGGGCTCGAACATGCCCAGCGCCTTGAGGAACTGCTGCTGCCGCTGCGCACCGATCTGCAAAGCCAGACGCCCCGTGCCCCGGTTCGAGCTGTGGACGATCACGTCCGCCACGCTGATCTCACCGTAGTTCTTGCCATTGAACTCACCAATCGGGAACCGCCCGATCCGCATCGGACCCGACGTGTCGACGATCGTGTTGGAATTCACCAGGCCAAGCTGCACCGCCTGAGCCGCCGTGAAAATCTTGAAGACCGAGCCCAACTCGTACACGCCCTGAACATAACGGTTGAACAGCGGACTGTCCGAAGGATCGAACCCCGAGGTCGGCGGGCGCGGTCGGTCATTGGGATCAAAAGACGGTAGCGATGCGGCTGAGACGACCTCACCCGTATGGGCATTCATCAGAACAGCGGACGCGCCCTTGGCGTTCATGATCTTCATGCCGCCATACAGCACCTGCTCGACCGCCGCCTGTACCGTCAGGTCCAGCGACAGTTGCAGCGGCTTGTTGCCATTGGCAGGGTTGCGCAGATAGTCGTCAAACTGCTTTTCGACACCAGCCACGCCGATCACCTCGGCGGCGCTGACGCCTTCGCGCCCAAAGCCCGAGCCACCCAGAATATGTGCGGCCAACTTACCGTTTGGATAAAGCCGCATCTCACGCGGGCCGAACAGGATACCGGGATCGCCGATGTCATGCACGGCCTGTTTCTGCTCGGGCGAGATTCGTTTTTTGATCCACAGGAATTTACGGTCGCCTGTGAAGTCCTTGATCAGGCGTTCTTTTTCCAGATCAGGAAAAATCGCCACTAACTGGTCCGCAGCCGCCACCGGGTCAATCATCAAAGGCGGCTGGGCATAGACAGAATAGGTGTCCAGATTGGTCGCCAGAATGCGCCCTTCACGGTCAACGATATTGGCGCGCTGCATAGCAATTGCAGCACCGGGGGCACTGGCCAGCGGTTCCTGCGCCTCGGAGGTGGCGAGCATCCCCATGCGAAAACCAACGACCGAAAATGCGCAGAAAAAGAACAGACCCAGCACCAAAAGGCGCCCTTCGGCCCGCGCACGGGCGCGGTCTTTCATGTCTTCGTGACGCTGGCGGATATTCTCGCGCTCGATGGCTTTGGGGTTCTCACCCTTGGCGCGGGCGTCGAGAATACGGGCCAGAGGACGGAGGGGCGTACGTGTC
The DNA here is from genome assembly GCF_056531325.1 of Ruegeria sp. N8. NCBI lineage: Bacteria > Pseudomonadati > Pseudomonadota > Alphaproteobacteria > Rhodobacterales > Roseobacteraceae > Ruegeria > Ruegeria sp. N8. Next base: position 449,490 of record NZ_JBQFLQ010000002.1, read on the forward strand.
ATGGAATCTGCACCTCGCCCAGTGCCTGAATATTGGTGATCGCTTCCAACTCAAAAGGATCAACACCCGGCAAGTCCGGGTCTTCGGCGTAAGAAACCTGGTCGGCGCGCCCAAACTGCTCGGCACGCAAGGGCAACAGGCCCAAGCGCTCAAAGTTCAAGTCAGCCAGCTCACGCAGCCGGTCAGGGCGGTTGAGATAGGCCCATTCGGCGTTCAACACCGCCAGACGCACCTGCGCCATACCGATTTCACGCTGTAATTTCTGAGTTTCTTTCACAACCTGCTGGGTGCGGTAATTTTCCTGATACGCCCACAAGGCCAGCCCAAAGACCGAAAGTGCGGTCAATACATACAATATGCTTTTCATTTTGCCTTTCCCCCAAGTTGCGGCATCCCAATGGCGCGGGCCTCAATTTCCCCCGCCGGAGCCTCAGTCCGTACCGCCACGCGCAGCTTGGCCGAGCGCGCGCGCGGATTTTCTTGCAATTCCTGCTCGTCCGGCCCCACCGCCTTACGCGTCTTCAACGTGAATTGCGGCAGCTCCTGTTCCATCTCGGGCGCATAGCGGTTGGCGCGCCCGGTTTTGCCTGCCCGCGACTGAAAGAACCGTTTGACCATGCGATCTTCGATGGAATGGAACGTCACCACGGCCAGTTGCCCGCCGGGCTTTAACGCCCGCTCGGCAGCCATGAGGCCTTGAAACAGTTCCTCGTATTCTGCATTCACCGCGATCCGCAGCCCCTGAAAGCTGCGCGTCGCCGGGTGCGACTGCCCCGGTTTGGGGCGCGGCAGGCAGGATTCGATGATCTCGGCCAAACTAAGGGTCGTCGTGATCGCCTCCTCCGTACGCGCCTTGACAATGGCCTTGGCAATGCGGCGGCTGGCGCGTTCTTCGCCATAATGGAACAGAATATCGGCCAGTTGCGCTTCGGTTGCGGTATTGACCAGATCTGCGGCGCTTTCGCCCTCCTGGCTCATCCGCATGTCCAGAGGGCCGTCCTTCATGAAGGAAAAGCCCCGCTCGGCCATATCCAACTGCATGGAAGACACGCCCAAATCCAGCACGACGCCATCCAGATCCTGCGCATATTCGTCCATGCGCGAGAATACACCGGCCTGCATCACCAGCCGGTCACCATAGTCGCCCGCCCATTCGGCTGCCATCTCAAAGGCCAGCGGATCACGATCAACGCCGATGACCTTGTCAGCCCCGGCGTCCAGCAGACCGCGCGTATAGCCACCCGCACCGAACGTCCCATCCAGCCAGATGCCCGAAACAGGAGCCACAGCCGCCAGCAATGGGCGCAACAGAACAGGGATATGAGGCTTCTCGGACGAGGGAGTAGCGCCGGCCATGCCGTTACGCGTCCCCGGCGCCGTCTAGGAATTCCAGCGGATCGAAATCGTCCGGCTGATCATCCAACCACTCTTCGGCGGCGGCGAGTTCCTCGGATTCGTATGTTTCCGGCTTCCAGATTTGGAATGTATCGCCCGCGGCGATAAAGAAGGCCTCGCCCTCGAGACCGATTTTGCTGCGCAGCTTGGCCGGCAGCACCAGACGTCCGGTTTCATCCACGGTTGTTGGAAAGGACTGCCCGTGGAACATGCGCTGCAACATCTTCCGCTGCATCGACCCGCGCGGCAAAGCGTCGATCTTGGCATCGACCTCGTCGATCGCCTGCATTGTATAGCATTCCAGAAATTTGCGGCGATGGTCGCCGTAGACGATCACCAGTTCAGGTGTGTCACCGGGCTGCCAGTTCGGATCAGAGGATTCAAGCACGCGGCGAAACGAGGCCGGGATCGAGACCCTGCCTTTCGTATCCACCTTGTGGTGGCTTTCACCTCTAAACCTGCGCGCCAAGACGACTGTCCCTTTCGCTTGCGCCCCACTTGAACTTCGCGTTCCCCCCGGATGAAAAACGGCGGGTTGATCTGCTGCCACTGATCAACCCGCCGCATTGGCCCGCTGAGCGGGAAGTCCAGCTGCGCGCGCCACCTGGGGGGATGTCTGCTCGCCCGCGCGCCGGATCTCTTAAATGATGAAAGCGAGATGCCTGTATGAAACCTGTATTTTATTGGTTCGGGGTCGTTTGGTGCCCCATGTGCCTCGTCCTCATCGGATGAATAAGGGATGCCATGGGAATTTATGGAAAGCAATGAAAAATTTCCCTGCAATATTGGTGATTCTAAAGTCAAACCTCAAAATTGGAGATCAAATATAAGATGTCACCACAATATATCGTTATAGCAACCCATGACATGCCTATATATACACATTCTGGAGCATTTCCCTGAATTCCCATTAATTCCCAAAAAACTTTCCCATCAAGCAGGAATTCAAGAAAATCGGCATTTAGGCAACAGATTTTCGGGACGAATCGATGGCGATGAATCGCAGGCTTTCCATAAGATCCGTTGGGCAAACAACGCTTCGCCCATGAATTCCCATGCCCTTCTGGGGCAATAGTTCAGCAGCGCGACTACAAAAGCATCGCTAAACGGATGCACAAATTTCGGAAACTCCGCACAAAGATTTCGCAGAAAACCCGCATCAAGGATCAAGCTGACATTTCTTCCGAAAAGTGTAAAAGCTGAAAACCTTTATTTTTAAGGCACTTTCTTCCCTAAAACGCCAACCAGTTGATATCCATGCATTTGCTGCATAGCGGCATTGACGACGCGAACCATTGTGCAATCGCAGCATTTGCCTATTTTCAATCTCAAGCAAACGCCGGAACGCCCGGCAACACGGAAACACACAGGTTTTACTCATGGCCGCAGCAACACATCAAACCGCGCTCAAAAGCTCACCGGCAACCGGCATGGCTTCATTGATCGACGCGGCAAAGATCCGGTTCGCGCGCTATCGCGTCTACCGTCGGACAGTGAATGAACTGTCCGAATTGTCGAACCGAGAGCTGGCTGATTTGGGCCTGCACCGCTCGATGATCCGACGCCTTGCGCTGCAAGCGGCCGAAGAGCAATTCGCGCGCACTTAAGCGCAACCATATACCGAGATCAGGTCCTTCCTCCTCCCTTTAGGACCTGTATTTCAGCGGCGGCATCTCTCCTCCTCCCTGATGTCGCCGCAGATTATACCGGCCCTGAACGCCGGAACGCGATACACCGGGTTCTCCTCCTCCCTTTCCCGGTGTTGAAAGCGCGCGGCGACGTCTCTCCTCCTCCCTGACGTCGCCGCGTCTTACAGATACCGGGATCAGACCCGGACGAAGATACATCAGGGCTCTCCTCCTCCCTGCCCTGATGTTGAAAGCGCGCGGCGACACCTCTCCTCCTCCCTGGTGTCGCCGCGACTTAGACATACCGGGATCAGACCCGGGTTCAGATACATCAGGGCTCTCCTCCTCCCTGCCCTGATGTTGCAAAGAACGGCGGTTCCCCTCCTCCTCCCTGGGAACCGCCGTTTTTCTTTTTTCGGCCCATTTTGTATGGTGTTGGAGTGTTGGCTTAGTTCAGGAGCATTCCATGGCCGCGTATTTCATCGCTCAGATTTCGATCCACGACCCGGACGGGTATCAGAAATATCTGGAGGGCTTCATGCCCATCTTTGACCGCCACGGAGGGCGCCTGCTGACGGTCTCGTCAAAACCGGTCGAAGTGATTGAGGGGGCATGGGAAAAAGATGGGATCGTTCTGATGGAGTTTCCCAGCCTCGAAGCCGCAAAGGCATGGAAAGACGACCCCGACTATATCGAGCTGGCCAAAATCAGGCAGAATACAGCCTCAGCCAATTTAGTTCTGGTTGACGGATTGTGACCGCTAAAACGGCACGTCGTCCTTGGCGGTCAGGAAACGCGCAACCACCTTTTTGACGCCTGCCTTGTCGAAATCGACCTCGACCTTGTCGCCCTCGATACCGATCACCGCGCCGTAGCCGAATTTCTGGTGAAAAACCCGCTCACCCAGCGTGAAACTGGCCACTGCGGTCGCATCAATCACCGTATTGCGGCTTTCGCGGGGCTGAGACATCCCATATTGCCCCTGACGCGCCTGCATCCGCTTCCACCCCGGTGAGTTGTAGACATCCGCCTTTACCGCGCGGGTTTCAATAGTCGCCGCCGGTTGAGCGCCGCCATAAAGCCCCGGAGGCGTCAGCACCTCCACATGATCCTCGGGCAATTCGTCGATGAACCGCGAGGGCAGCATCGATTGCCATCCACTGAAGTCTCGTGAAAAAATCATACGATTGGCAACGAAGGAAATCGTACAGACTTCTTCAGCTCGGGTGATACCGACGTAGGCCAGCCTTCGTTCTTCCTCCAACCCCTTAACGCCAGACTCGTCCATAGAGCGCTGAGACGGAAACAACCCCTCCTCCCAACCCGGCAGGAACACGGCGGGAAACTCCAGCCCCTTGGCGGCGTGCAGTGTCATGATCGAGACTTTTGGCTCGTCTTTGTCTTGTTCATTGTCCGAAACCAGGCTTACGTGCTCAAGAAAACCTTGCAGATTCTCGAAGTCTCGCAACTGGATGACCAGTTCTTTCAGATTTTCCAACCGCCCCGCGGCATCATGATCGCGCGGCATACGCTCGGGTCTTGGATCCATCTTCAGTTCTTCATCAGAAAGGGGTTTTAGATAGCTTTCCGCGTACCCACTTTCGTCCAATATGATCTGAGCCAAATCAATATGCGAAACCTTGGGAGTGCTGTATCGAAGTGGCGTAGCACCATCATCGATCACGGAATCATCGTCAACTTCGATCTGTGGACCGCGCGTCATCGCATTCCAGCGCAAGATGCTATCAATCAATTCTCTCAAAGAAGCAGCGCCTTTGCCTTTAATCAATCCCCGGTCGATCGCGATGCGCGCACCTTCGACCTGCGACCTGCCTTCCTCTCGAGCGACAATCTGAATGGTTTGCTGCGCTTTCGCACCCAAATAGCGCTTCGGGGTATTTACAATCCTTTCGAAAGCCAGATCATCGTCAGGACTTACGACAACTCGGAAGTAGGCGATCGCATCTCTTATTTCCAGCCTGCGGTAGAACGGCACTCCTCCAACAATTCGATATGGCATACCGATCTTCAGAAACCGGTCCTCAAGTAATTTCATTTGGTGCGTCGCTCGAACCATTATAGCGACTTCATCCAGTTCCATTGGTCGCGCACCGCGCGTGCCCCTTTGCAGTGCGTCGATCTCCTCGCCGATCCAGCGGGCCTCTTCCTCGCCATCCCAATGGCCTATCAGGTTGACCTTGTGGCCGTCTTCTGCATCCGTCCAAAGCTCTTTACCCAAACGGTTTTCATTGCCGCGAATGACGTTCGAGGCGGCAGCCAGAATATGCGGGGTCGAGCGGTAATTCTGCTCTAGCCGCACCACAAACGCGCCGGGAAAGTCCTTTTCGAACCGCAGGATATTGCCCACCTCGGCCCCGCGCCAGCCATAGATCGACTGGTCATCATCGCCCACGCAACAGATATTCTTATGCCCTCCGGCCAGCAGTCGCAGCCATAGATATTGAGCGACGTTGGTGTCCTGATATTCGTCCACGAGGATGTATCGGAACCAGCGTTGGTACTGTTTCAACACATCCTCGTGCTGCTGAAAGATCGTGACCATGTGCAGCAACAGGTCGCCGAAGTCGACGGCGTTCAGCTCCAGCAGTCGGCGCTGATACGCGGCGTAGAGCTCAATGCCTTTGTTGTTATACGCTCCGGCATCTGCAGCGGGCACTTTGTCGGGCGTCAGTGCGCGGTTCTTCCAATCGTCGATAATTCCGGCCAACATACGCGCCGGCCAGCGCTTGTCGTCAATATTGGCTGCCTGAATCAATTGCTTGAGAAGACGCAACTGGTCGTCGGTGTCCAGAATGGTGAAGTTCGATTTCAAGTGAAGCGCTCGATCGGCAACTTGCTCTTGTGGACGAGGAACTGGTCCAACATCATAGTTTGAGGCTTCTTGCATCCCCAATGGATCGACAAGCCCATCAGATTTGTCTGCGGCCGGAAGCACCTGACCATCTCCAACCAATTCCGCATGTCGGCGCAGCAGCTTGACGCAAATTGAGTGGAAGGTACCCAGCCAAGGCATTCCCTCGGCCGGCTGGCCCAACAATCGACCCACACGGTTTTTCATTTCGCGCGCGGCCTTGTTCGTGAATGTCACCGACAGAATCTCATTCGGGCGGGCTCGCCCGGTGCTGAGCAGATGCGCGATCCGCGCTGTCAGCGCTTTGGTTTTACCCGTTCCCGCCCCGGCCAACATCAGAACTGGACCTTCCAAACGCTCCACCGCCTCGCGCTGCGCAGGGTTCAGATCGTCCAGATAGGGGGAAGGTCGCGCAGCCATCGCGCGCGCGGACAGGGATGCGCCCTCGAAGGCGTCCATTTCGTCGGAACTGCTCATACCCGCAAACTACGCCGGATCAGTCCCGAGGGAAAGAGTTTGTTCACCCCTTGTTCGCAAAGAGTTTTGTAGAAGGTTCCAATCAATTCTAATCAACTCCTCTGATTTGCGCAGACAAAAGTTAACCTTCCGTCAAAGCTTGCACCTGATGCTTCCAGCCAAAGAAGTGGGAGCGCGAAAATGGAAACCAATACAGAAACAACCGGGGCATCCCGCTTGAAAATGGCCGCCATCATATTGACTTTGATGGCTCTGACTGCGGTGTCCGGCTGGGGAATCTATGCGGTACCAACGCTGGTCGTAGATCGGATGCTGGAAGCAGACCTGCGTAAAGAAGCAACGCAACTGGGCAAACAAGTCACCTCTCATCTTAATGATGTAGAAGCCAAGTTCCAGACGGGATCTATTGGAATTCATGACCAGGAGTTTCTGGAACTGTTGCCGGCGACTTCGGACATCTACCGATTTAAACTGTTCAATGCGGATGGCGGCGTGTTCTGGTCGACCCGGTCTGCGGACGTGGGAACCGTGAATTCCAAGCCCTATTTTCAATCCGTTATCCGGCAGGGAAATATCTATTACAAACACGAAGAAAAACCTCTGACCGAAGTCGACGACTATGAAGGAACGGCCATTCACGCCTCTGGTCCTGAAACCCGTCATGTGGCCGAAATCTATACGCCAATCATCCGCGACGGTGAGTTTCTTGGCGCGATCGAATTCTATTCCGACATCACCGATGTTCGAAATCTGTTCATTGATCGCGTTCGCTTGTCGCTTTTCATTCTAAGTGCCGTTGCGCTTCTGGCCTTCAGTATCGTGACGCTGGTTGTCTATCGCAGCAACCGCCGACAGATGCGTAGCCTACGCGGGCGTGCGGTGAAAGAGCGCCAATTGATGGATGAACAACTCCGCCTGGCCCGCGAAGTTCGGTTACTGGGCGAATTGAACGAGTGGCTGCAATCCAGCCAGTCTCTGGATGAGCTTTTCGACATGGTTTCACGGTTTATGACGCATATCCTGCCCGAGGCCGAGGGGAGCGTCTATGTTTATTCGAACTCCCGCGATGTGCTGGATGGCTGCGCCAGTTGGAACGGGGCAGAGCATAAGGCGCATATTCATCCCGAAGGCTGTTGGGGCCTGCGGCGCGGCCGCACCTATGAGTTCGGCGCGTCCGAAATTGATTTCGTCTGCGAGCACGCCGAACCGCATGATGGTCGCCCGTATTTCTGCTTTCCGATCCTCGCACATGGCGAAACTGTCGGATTGCTGCACTTGCAAGCGTTGGAGGGGCGTAAAGATTGCTTCCATTCCAGCAAGAAATTGGCTCAACTTTGCGCCGAACAGATCAGTATGGCGATTGCCAACGTGCGGATGCGTGATCAACTGCATGACCAATCTGTCCGCGACCCGCTGACCGGGCTTTTCAATCGCAGACACATGACAGAGACTTTGCGCAAGTCCATCAACCGCAGCCAACAGACCGGTGCCCCGCTAAGCTTGATTGCAGTGGATGTGGACCATTTCAAGAAGTTTAACGACACCCATGGGCATGATGCGGGTGACATGGTTTTGCGGGCGGTTGGCTCGGCGCTGGAGCAAGGATGCGACCGGGATGAGGTCGCCTGCCGGATCGGAGGAGAGGAATTCATGTTGATCCTGCCGGACAATCGCCCAGAGGATGCGGTAACCCGCGCAGAACACTTGCGTCAGGCGGTCGAGGCGGTCACGGTTCGCTACGGTGAAAAGGCGTTGCCGCGCATCACGATTTCGGTTGGCGTGGCCCATTATCCGGCCCATGGGGCAATGCCGCAGGACCTGATGCGCGCGGCGGACGACGCCCTATATGCGGCTAAGGACAAAGGGCGCAATCAGGTGCAGGTGGCCGGCGATGCGCAGAACGCACCAGAAGCTCTTCGTCCCGTGAAAACCGCTTTGGGCAAAGCAAAACCTTAAAATCCTTGCCGAATCGCCCGTTTGGTCAGATCAAACGGCATGGATTTACACAGCCTCTACCCCGGCATAGCCGACCTGAAACGCCGTGCGCAGCGTCGTATCCCTCATTTCGTATGGGAATATCTGGACAGTGGCACGGGAATCGAAGCGACCCTGCGCAGGAATCGTGTCGGATTAGATCGCCTGGGGTTCGCACCTTCGATCCTGCACGGCCCAATCGAATGCGACACACAGGTGGAATTTCTGGGTCGCACCTATCCTATGCCTGTTGGCGTCGCGCCTATTGGGATGGCGGGACTGATCTGGCCGGACGCCGAGGGACTGCTGGCCCGTGCAGCCGCAGCAGCCAGACTGCCCTTCACGCTGTCGAACGTGGCGGCCCAAAGCCCCGAGGATGTCGCCCCGCATCTGGGCGATGACGCCTGGTTCCAACTGTATCCGCCAAAAGACCCGGATATCCGGCGCGACCTGTTGGACCGAGTTCAGCAAGCCGGGTTCTCAACCCTTGTACTGACCGCAGATGTTCCGGTTGCATCCAGACGTGAACGGCAGACACGCTCCGGGCTGACCAATCCGCCGAAGCTTACGCCAAAGCTACTGGCTCAGATCGCACAACGCCCGGCTTGGGCCATGGCCATGGCACGCAGCGGGCCTCCGCGTATGCGGACTTTGGACAAATATACCGACAACTCAAGCAACCTGCCTCCGACGGCGCATGTGGGTTACCTGCTCAGAACTTCGCCGGACATGGAATATGTGCACTGGCTGCGTGATGCGTGGGACGGGCCGCTGATCGTCAAGGGCGTGATGCGCCCCGAAGATGCCGAGCCGTTGAAGCAAGCGGGGGTGGACGCGCTCTGGGTATCGAATCACGGTGGCCGCCAATTCGATGGCGCCCCTGCCGGGATTGACGTGCTGCCTGCCATTCGTGAGGCAACCGATTTACCGCTTATCTTTGACAGCGGCGTTGAAGGCGGCCTCGATATCTTGCGTGCGCGCGCCTCCGGAGCGGATTTTGTCATGTTGGGACGGGGCTTTATGTATGCCCTGGCCGCGCTGGGTGCTGCGGGACCAGCGCATGTCATCGACATATTGCGACAGGATCTGAAGGCCAATATGGGACAACTAGGAGCCCGAACGCTGGAAGAAATCCCACCAATTTTAACGTTGGATTGATGCTGCAGCGCAGCATGTGTATTAAGAAAGCGCCACAAAAGGGCGTTTGCGAGCGTTAACATGCCGGTTCTACCCAGAACGACTGATATACGCGCACGTATTGTCCGCCTATCAACACGGCCAAACCACAAAGACCGGGACCGACAATGACCGACTTCAAAAAGATCCTGATTGCCAACAGGGGCGAGATTGCCATTCGCGTGATGCGCGCAGCCAACGAGATGGGTAAACGCACCGTTGCCGTCTTTGCAGAAGAAGACAAGCTGGGCTTGCATCGTTTCAAAGCGGATGAGGCATATCGCATCGGCGAAGGGATGGGCCCGGTTGCTGCTTACCTCAGCATTGACGAGATCATCCGCGTTGCCAAGGAATGCGGTGCAGACGCGATCCACCCCGGCTATGGGCTGCTGTCCGAAAATCCGGACTTCGTGGATGCCTGCGTGCAGAACGGCATCACTTTCATCGGCCCAAAGGCCGAAACCATGCGCGCCCTTGGTGACAAAGCGAGTGCCCGCAAGGTTGCCATCGCTGCTGACGTGCCGGTTATCCCCGCCACGGAAGTTCTGGGCGACGATATGGCCGCGATCAAAGCCGAAGCCGCCGAGATCGGGTACCCGTTGATGCTGAAAGCCAGCTGGGGCGGCGGCGGACGCGGGATGCGCCCCATCAACTCGGAAGACGAGTTGGAAGAAAAGGTTCTGGAAGGCCGCCGCGAAGCTGAAGCTGCCTTTGGCAATGGCGAGGGGTATCTGGAAAAGATGATCACCCGCGCCCGCCACGTCGAAGTTCAGATACTGGGCGACAAGCATGGCGAGATTTATCACCTATACGAACGTGACTGTTCAGTTCAGCGCCGCAACCAGAAGGTCGTGGAACGCGCCCCTGCCCCGTATCTGAGTGAAGAACAACGTGCGGAAATCTGCGAGCTGGGTCGCCGCATCTGCGCTCATGTAAACTATGAATGCGCGGGCACGGTTGAATTCCTGATGGATATGAATACCGGCAAGTTCTACTTCATCGAGGTGAACCCGCGCGTACAGGTCGAACACACTGTCACCGAAGAAGTCACCGGCATCGACATCGTCCAGGCTCAGATCCTGATCGCAGAGGGCAAGACACTGTCTGAGGCCACCGGCAAAGCCAACCAAGATGAGGTACAACTGAACGGTCACGCCCTGCAAACGCGCGTAACGACCGAAGATCCGCTGAACAACTTTATCCCGGATTATGGCCGCATCACTGCCTATCGCTCGGCCACTGGTATGGGCATCCGGTTGGATGGCGGCACGGCCTATGCGGGCGGGGTGATCACGCGGTATTATGACTCGCTGCTGACCAAGGTTACTGCCTGGGCGCCAACGCCCGAGAAAGCAATTGCGCGGATGGACCGCGCGCTGCGCGAATTCCGGGTGCGCGGTGTTTCGACCAATATTGCGTTTGTCGAGAATCTGCTGAAACACCCGACCTTCCTGTCGAATGAATACACCACCAAATTCATCGACGAAACACCAGACCTGTTCACCTTCAAGAAACGCCGTGACCGGGGCACCAAGGTTCTGACCTATATCGCGGATATCACCGTGAACGGGCATCCCGAAACCAAAGACCGCCCAATGCCGCGCGCCGATCTGAAAGACGCGCGCCCACCTGCGTTGAAGGGTGAGCCCAAGATGGGCACCCGCAACCTGCTGGAACAGAAAGGTCCGCAGGCTGTTGCCGACTGGATGAAAGCGCAGCGCCAGCTGCTGATCACCGACACCACCATGCGTGACGGGCATCAGTCGCTGTTGGCCACCCGGATGCGCTCGATCGATATGATCAAAGTGGCCCCGACCTATGCCGCGAACCTGCCGCAGTTGTTCTCAGTCGAATGCTGGGGCGGTGCGACCTTTGATGTAGCCTACCGCTTCTTGCAGGAATGCCCGTGGCAGCGCCTGCGCGACCTGCGCGAAGCGATGCCGAACCTGATGACCCAGATGCTGCTGCGCGGCGCGAACGGTGTTGGCTACACCAACTACCCCGACAACGTGGTGCAGGAATTCGTCCGTCAGGCGTCGCAGAATATCGACGTGTTCCGCGTGTTCGACTCGCTGAACTGGGTCGAGAATATGCGCGTGGCGATGGATGCAGTCGTTGAGAACGGAAAGATCTGTGAGGGCACCGTTTGTTATACCGGTGATATTCTAGACCCGGATCGCTCGAAGTATGACCTGAAATACTATGTCGGCATGGCGAAAGAGCTGCGCGATGCAGGTGCTCATATCCTTGGCCTGAAAGATATGGCGGGTCTGCTGAAACCGGCCTCGGCCAAAATCCTGATCCGCGCGCTGAAAGAAGAGGTCGGTCTGCCGATCCACTTCCACACGCACGACACTGCTGGCATCGCAAGCGCCACCATTCTGGCCGCGTCCGAGGCGGGCGTGGACGCGGTGGATTGCGCGATGGACAGTTTCTCGGGCAACACCTCGCAAGCGACGCTGGGTACCGTGGTCGAGGCGCTGCGCCATACCGAGCGTGATACCGGTCTGGACATCAAAGCCATCCGCGAAATCAGCGATTACTTTGAGGCGGTGCGCGGCCAATACGCCGCCTTCGAATCCAGCCTGCAGGCCCCAGCCTCCGAGGTCTACCTACACGAAATGCCCGGTGGTCAGTTCACCAACCTCAAAGCGCAGGCGCGCAGCTTGGGGCTGGAGGAACGCTGGCACGAGGTCGCCCAAATGTATGCCGACGTGAACCAGATGTTCGGCGATATCGTCAAGGTGACGCCCTCGTCCAAGGTGGTTGGCGACATGGCGCTGATGATGGTCAGCCAGGGCCTGACCCGCGATGATGTGGAAAGCCCGTCAACGGATGTGGCCTTCCCCGACTCGGTCGTGGACATGATGCGCGGCAATCTGGGCCAGCCTCCGGGCGGGTTCCCGGACACGATCATCAAGAAGGTGCTAAAGGACGAATCGCCCAACACCCAGCGCCCCGGCAAGGACGTGCCTGCGGTCGATCTGGAAGCCACCCGTGCAGATCTGTCCAAGCAGTTGGATGGCAAAGAGGTCGATGACGAGGACCTGAACGGCTACCTGATGTATCCCAAGGTCTTCCTGGATTACATGGGCCGCCACCGCACATATGGTCCAGTCCGTACTCTGCCTACCCGCACCTTCTTTTATGGTATGAATCCGGGTGAAGAAATCACAGCCGAGATCGACCCCGGAAAGACGCTGGAAATCCGGTGTCAGGCCATTGGCGAGACAGATGAGAACGGCGAGGTCAAAGTCTTCTTCGAACTCAACGGGCAACCCCGCGTCATCCGCGTGCCAAACCGATTGGTGACCGCGTCCACACAGGCTCGCCCCAAGGCCGAAGCGGGCAACCCAAACCACGTGGGCGCTCCGATGCCCGGTGTTGTGGCCACTGTCAGCGTCACTTCAGGTCAGGAGGTAAAAGAAGGAGATCTACTGCTCACCATCGAAGCGATGAAGATGGAAACCGGCATCCATGCCGAACGCGACGCTGTGGTGAAGGCCGTCCATGTCCAGCCAGGCGGTCAGATTGACGCTAAGGACCTACTGGTCGAACTGGAATGAACGACCTAGTTTAGCTTCCAACTGGAGGGCCGCCCGGAAATCCGGACGGCCCTTTTCATGCGTCAGGGAGAAAAACATGCTGTCCATCACACCTATCTACGCCGCCGTCCTGGCGCTCATCTACATCGCTCTCAGCGGTTGGGTCATCACTAAACGCCGTGGCCACAAGATCTCTTACGGTGATTCCGGCAATAGCGAGATGCTCAAGGCGATCCGAACTCATTCCAACTTCGTCGAATACACCCCGTTCGCGCTGCTGCTGATCGCCATGGTCGAGCTTCAGGGCGCAAGCGGCCTGCTCGTCAATCTGCTGGGGCTGAGTTTGCTGGCCGGGCGCGTCCTGCATGCCTATGGGTTCGGCAAAACCCCGCAGATCGTTATCTTTCGACAGCTTGGTATGGTGCTGACATTCACCGCTCTTCTGGTCGCCGCTCTCGCGAACCTTGTTCTGGCGCTTTAGCCGCTGTCGCTGGGATCATCCCATCAGAACGCGTGTTTCAATCTTCGGAGCTTTCATAAGCTCCGGTTCCGCCTCGCCCAACCGGTCACCGTCCTGCACGCAAAATGCAGATGTCAAAACAATCAATGCGGCTAACAACGCCATTTTCATGTCTGCTATACGCGTCATATCCTCTGCTCCATCCTGTTGGTTTTGCAACGCTCTATGACTTGAACACGTCAGACCGGCATTTCCGTCGAAAGATTTTTCCTTTTTTTTGTATTTTTCCGCTTGCAGCCCCGCGTGGGAATTTATACATCCCTCCTCACTCAACGGCGCGGGCGTAGCTCAGGGGTAGAGCATAACCTTGCCAAGGTTAGGGTCGGGCGTTCGAATCGCCTCGCCCGCTCCATTGAGAGGTCTCCGGACCAAAACATATGTATCTGATGCGGGCGTAGCTCAGGGGTAGAGCATAACCTTGCCAAGGTTAGGGTCGGGCGTTCGAATCGCCTCGCCCGCTCCAGATACAGCATTTTTTCAAACTTTACTGGTGTCTTGCGGGATGTTGCGTCATTCTGAGGTCGTTAACGATTGCAGGATATTATTATGTCCAACTACACCATCCGCCCTCTGACCGAGGCGGAAGTCAAACAAGCCGTGGACTGGGCTGGCCGCGAAGGCTGGAACCCCGGGGTCCACGATGCCGAGTGTTTCAGGCCCACAGACCCCGACGGATTTATGGGCGGTTTTCTGGATGGGGAGATGGTCGCTTCGGTCTCAGCCGTGAATTACGACGATGCGTTTTCCTTTCTGGGGTTCTACATTGTCCGACCGGAATATCGCAGCCATGGTCACGGGCTTGAAATCGCAGGCCACGCGCTGGCCCATTGCGAAGGCCGCAATATGGGGCTGGATGGAGTGGTCGAGCAGCAGGACAACTATCGCAAATCCGGCTTCACATTTGCCTACAACAACTACCGCTTCGGCGCGCGGGTTCGGGATGTGCTGCCCAAGCTGGGGCAAGTTCTGGGCAATGGTGTAGCCTCGCTGTCAACCGCCAGCGAAGCTCTCAAAGCCTATGACCGCCAACTGTTTCCAGCGGCGCGCGACAACTTCCTGCAAAGCTGGCTGGGGGCCACCAGCCATATCTCTCGGGTTTATACCGAAAGTGGCCAGATCAGGGGCTATGCCACCCTGCGCCCCTGCAAGACGGGGTACAAGGTTGGCCCGCTGTTTGCCGACGACGCTGCAATAGCGCAGGCGCTGCTGGCAAGCCTCTTGGCGGCCATTCCCGTGGATCATCGCGATCACGATGTCTTTGTCGACATGCCGCAACCCAATGTGGCAGCATTCGCCATGGCCGATCAACTGGGATTGGACAAAGTGTTCGAAACCGCGCGGATGTATTCCGATCACGAACCGGATATCGACCTCAGCCGGATCTTCGGCGTGACAACGTTTGAACTGGGTTAGAACGCCTTGAACGTCATTGTAGTCAGTGATCGTTCGATGCCGGGAATCACCAGCAGATTTTCGTTGATGAAATGGCCCACATCCTCTGCCTCGGGGATGTAAAGCTTCAGCAACAGATCGTATTCGCCGCTGGTCGAGTACAGCTCGGAGTGGATTTCGCGCAGAGCGATTTCTTCGGCCACTTTGTAAGTGGTGCCGGGTTTGCAGCGGATCTGGATGAAAACGCAGGTGGACATGGGCCGGACCTTGTTGGTTTGAGTTGCTCGCAAGCTGGCACGGGGCGGGCCGGGGTGCAATCCCCTGCAACAGATTGCGGCGAATGCTGCATGCGCTCTGGATATGGCCGCCCTACCCCGTCTATAAGCGCGCCTGTAGCAAAAGGAATTCGCCCATGCGCAGCGCAAAGATCAGCCGTCAGACCGCCGAGACCGAGATCACCGTCGAGGTCAATCTAGATGGCACCGGCACCTATGACAATCAGACCGGTGTGGGGTTCTTCGATCACATGCTGGATCAGCTGGCGCGTCACTCGCTGATCGACATGACCATCCGCGCCAAGGGTGACTATCACATCGACGACCACCACACGGTCGAGGATACCGGCATCGCGCTGGGTCAGGCGCTGACGCAAGCACTGGGCGACAAGAAGGGCATCCGTCGGTACGGCGAATGCCATCTGCCTATGGATGACGCACAGGTGCGTTGCGCGCTGGATCTATCGGGCCGTCCGTTCCTGATCTGGAACGTGGACCTGCCGACAGCCAAGATCGGCACGTTCGACACCGAGTTGGTGCGCGAATTCTTTCAGGCGCTCAGCACCCATGGCGGCGTCACGCTGCATATTGACCAGCTGCACGGTTTCAACAGCCACCACATCGCCGAGGCCACCTTCAAGGCCGTCGCCCGCGCCCTCCGCCTGGCGGTCGAGACCGACCCGCGTAAGGCGGATGCGATTCCGTCCACGAAAGGCGCGCTGTAAATGCTGACAGCGATCATCGACTACGAAAGCGGCAACCTGCACTCGGCCGAAAAGGCGTTTCAGCGCATGGCGCGGGAATTGGATGCGGGTGAGGTTGTTGTGACTTCGGATGCAGATGTCGTAGCGCGCGCCGACAGGTTAGTCTTGCCCGGTGACGGAGCCTTTCCAGCCTGTGCGGCCGAACTGCGTGGGCACAAGGGTATCCACGACGCTATGGTTGAAGCGGTGGAGCAAAAAGGTCGCCCGTTTCTGGGCATTTGCGTCGGGATGCAGCTGATGGCGTCAACGGGCCACGAATACACTGACACCGACGGACTGGGCTGGGTTGCGGGCGATGTTGTGCGGATTGAGCCGTCAGACAGCGCGCTGAAAGTGCCGCATATGGGCTGGAACGATCTGGTGCTGGAAAGCGATCACCCGGTGTTTGACGGAGTGGAATCCGGCGATCACACCTATTTCGTCCATTCCTACCACTTCAGGGTCACCGACCCGGCGCAGCGTCTGGCTTATGTGGACTATGGGCAGGAGGTCACGGCCGTGATCGGCCGTGACACAATGGTTGGAATGCAGTTCCACCCTGAAAAAAGTCAGGATGTGGGGCTGCGCATGATCGGAAACTTCCTAACCTGGGCCCCATAAGGGCTTACTGAACGCGCGACCAGGTCTGGCCGCGGCAGATCAGACCACCCGCGACACAGCCTTTGACGGTCAACGAGTTGCCGCTCAGCGCCATTTTCGAGTTATACGTCTTGTCGCGGTCCGGTGCCCAGATCTTACCGTTGTCATAGGCTCCGCCACCTTCGGGAATCATGTCCCAGATCATCTGTTTGCCGTCATGCTCGTAGTTCAATACCTGGTTGCCTGACGCATCAAAAGCGCTATCGATGGTGCCGCAGATTGCGCTGCCGCACTCGGCAATCGACACGTGCAGATATTCGCCGTCATCACCGGGCTCTGTTTTCCAGATGCCATCTACAGGATCGGCGGACGCGACGGTTGCCAGTGCCGTCAGGGCTGCTGCCGCAAGGATCGTGTGTTTCATAGAAATCTCCCTTTTACCCCCATAGTCTGTCCCGAATATCGGTCTGTGAGCAACTATGACCCCGCGTCGCGTTGCATCCCCTACCTGCCTTGTGCGATATCCCGCCACAACGACAGTGAAAGAAGGCCCGATATGATCCTTTACCCCGCCATCGACCTCAAAGACGGCCAGGCCGTGCGCCTGTTGCGCGGTGAAATGGACAAGGCAACAGTGTTCAATGACGACCCCGCGGCGCAAGCTAAAGCCTTTGTCGATGCCGGGTGCGAATGGCTGCATCTGGTTGATCTGAACGGTGCTTTTGCCGGTGAGCCGGTCAATGCTGCTCCGGTCGAGGCGATTCTGGCCGCCTGTAAAGTTCCTGCGCAGCTGGGCGGTGGGATTCGTGACCTGAAAACGATCGAAACCTGGATCAGCAAGGGGCTCGCACGCGTGATTCTGGGCACCGTGGCGGTCGAAAACCCCGATCTGGTCCGCGAAGCGGCGCGCGAATTCCCCGGCAAGGTCGCCGTGGGAATCGACGCACGCAACGGCATGGTCGCCACCAAAGGCTGGGCCGAGGAAACAGACGTGCAGGTCACAGACCTTGCCCGCAGTTTTGAAGACGCAGGCGTCGCGGCCATCATCTATACCGATATCAACCGCGACGGCGCGATGCAGGGCCCGAATATCGAGGCGACCGCCGCCCTCGCCCGCGCCGTATCGATCCCGGTGATCGCTTCGGGTGGTGTCAGTTCGTTGGACGATCTGATCGCCCTGCGCGATTGCGGCGTAGAGCTGAATGGCGCCATCTCGGGCCGTGCACTCTATGATGGCGCGATTGACCTGAACGAGGCCATTCGCGCTCTAAAGTGACTTACTGTGCGGCAGCGGCGGTCAGCTTGGCCAGCGCGCCGCGCATCTTTTCGACGACGGGCGCGTTAGAGACGCCATTCAAATCGTCCAAGGTCTCTTTCGGGTCCTCATAGGCCAGCCAGACCTGCCCCTCGGCGTCCTCATAAGCCTGAACCTTCAGCGGCAGGAACAGCCCGGCGCGCGGATCGATCTGCATGGCGGGCGTGCCCAGCGCAGGGTTGCCGAAGATCAGCACCTGATTGGCTGGAATTGGCGTGCCCACCTTCTCGGCCCCTGCGGCGTGGTCAACGCGGGCAAAGACCGTTGCGCCTGCATTGCCAACGGCAGCCTCGAGCGCGTCCAGCGCCTCGGTCACGGATTTGTCTGTTTCAACTTTGATGATGTCGTCTGCCATGGCGGACAGTGCCCCTCCGAATGTGAGTATTGAAGCCAGAATAAGATGTCGCATCTCGATAATCCTTTTCATGAATTTCATCCTTAATTTCCACGGCTTCGCGGCAGATCACAATCACAAGTCTGGCATCGGCGGGGCTTTGCCGTTACAGGTGCGCCAACAAAGGACATCGCCATGCTGAAAACCCGCATCATTCCCTGCCTGGACGTCGCTGATGGCCGCGTAGTCAAGGGCGTAAACTTCGTGGGTCTGCGCGATGCCGGCGATCCGGTGGAATCGGCCAAAGCCTATGATGAGGCTGGTGCGGATGAGATCTGTTTTCTGGACATCCACGCCACCCATGAAAACCGAGGCACCATGTTCGATGTAGTGCAGCGCACCGCGGAACAGTGTTTTGTCCCCCTGACCGTGGGCGGCGGCGTGCGCACCAAGGATGACGTTCGGGCGCTGCTGCTAGCGGGGGCGGACAAGGTCAGCTTCAACTCGGCCGCCGTGGCCAACCCCGCTGTCATCGCCGAAGCAGCGGACCAGTTCGGCAGCCAATGCATTGTCTGCGCCATCGACGCCAAAACCGTCAGCCCCGGCAAGTGGGAGATTTTCACGCATGGCGGTCGCAAGCCCACTGGTATTGACGCTGTCGAGTTTGCCAAAACCGTTGTCGCCAAGGGCGCGGGTGAGATTCTGCTGACTTCGATGGACCGCGACGGCACCAAGGCGGGGTTCAACCTGCCTCTGACCCGCGCCATTTCCGATGCGGTGGACGTGCCGGTGATCGCCTCGGGCGGGGTCGGCAATCTGGACCATCTGGTCGAAGGCGTGATCGAAGGCGGGGCCAGCGCCGTCCTGGCAGCCTCGATCTTCCATTTCGGCGAATACACCATCCGCGAGGCCAAGGAACACATGGCCGCCGCAGGCATCCCGATGAGGCTGACATGAGCATACTGCACGATCTGGCCGCCACGATTGAGGCCCGCAAAGACGCTGACCCCGACAGCAGCTGGACCGCCAAGTTGTTGGCGAAGGGCCCCGAAAAATGCGCCGAGAAGTTCGGAGAAGAGGCCATCGAGGCGATCATCGAAGCCACCAAAGGCGACGTGAAAAAGTTGACGTCAGAGGCTGCGGACGTACTGTATCATCTGCTTGTCATGCTGGCGGCCCGCGACGTGGCGCTAGACGATGTGCTGGCTGAACTGGCTCGCCGTCAAGGCATCAGTGGCATCGCAGAAAAAGCTGCGCGTTCAAAGGGGTGACGACCGTCACAATCGCGCTTTAAGATGGCTGCATGACCCTTCGCTTAGGAATCTTGGCGCTGATCAGGCCGATTTTGTTCATGCTGGCCCTTGTTGTACTGGGCGCTTGCGCGACCGCTCCTCGGTCGACGCCGGAGGATGTGCAGCGTTTGGCCACTGAAATACGAAGCCTCGGGCCGGGCATCGACCCTGAAGAGGCAGACCGGGCGGCCCAGATCGCCTATGCCTATACCGCACAGTTGGCGCAGGAATATCAGATCACCGATCCTCCGTTGATCCATAATGCCAAGGTCAACAAGGGCCTGCGTCCCCGCGGGCTGTGCTGGCACTGGGCCGAGGACATCGAACGCCGCCTGGATCAGGAACAGTTCCGAACGCTTGAGATGCACCGCGCCATTGCGAATGCTGACAACCCATTTCGAATTGACCACAGCACAGCGATCATCAGCCGCAAGGGCGAGACGATGTATGACGGCGTGATTCTGGACCCCTGGCGGTATGGTGGCGTCCTGTTTTGGTCCCCCCTGCCCGAGGACACCCGATATGACTGGGTCCCGCGCGAGACCGTTCTGGAAAAACGACGCGCCGAACAATACGGTGCACTGCTGCCCTATGCAGGCGAATAGCTCAAAGCTTGGATGAGATCACTCCGGTGGCGAACCCACCCATACGCAGCTCTCCGAACAGGCGTTGGTATTCGATCTTGGGGCAACGGCTCATCACAACATCAACCCCGCGCGCCTGCGCCTTGGCGGCCGCTTCGGGATGTTCTACGCCGATCTGCATCCAGATCGTGCGCAGGTTCGGGAAGGCGTCCAACGCCGCGTCGACGATCGGGGGAACCGCCTCGGACCGGCGAAAGATATCGACCATATCGACCGGTTCGTCGATTTCAGACAGGGACGCCCGCACCGTATTGCCGAACAAGTCTTTGCCCGCATGTCCGGGATTGACCGGAATGACCGTGTAGCCTTTCAACGACAGGTAGCGCGCCACGTAATAGCTGGGGCGCACCGGATTCATCGACACACCAACAACGGCCACTGTCTTGGTACGTTTCAGGATGTCAGTCAGGAAAGCATCGGTATAGTCGGTCATGCGGCCACCTTATGCGCCAAGGACCAAAGAAAAAAGCGCCCAGGTAAAGACCTGGGCGCAAGGTGTTGGAACGAGGGACAGTGAAATGACCCGCGGCAGTTCCGTTCCGCGGTCACTGTGACATTTAAGCATGTCTTGGTTAAAAAAAAGAGGGGGTGCGCATTTTTGTGATGACAGATCACGAAAAGCGGAACTTCGCCTAGTTTTCGTAAAGGACAACGGGCCAATGCGCCTCGGCCATTTCGATGTAACCGGCAGTATCCTGTATCCACATACGCTCAATCTCGCGCGAGTGAGTCAGATAGAGCCGCCCGTCAATCACACGCCACAGCGCTGGGTCGGTACTGACCAGCTCACCCTGTGCCATCGCATAGGCGCAATAGCCGCCGAATTGCGGGGCGTAGGCCCGTGGGTTCATTTCAAACGCGGCTTGGTTTTCGGCTGTTGCAAAGTGCCATTCAGCCCCTTTCCACACGACCGAATACTCTGGCAGACCGCGAACAGGTGCACCATCCCCGAAATAGGACACCACATCATAGCCGGCCATAGCTGCGCCGTCCGTTTTGTAGAAAACGGGCAATTCCTGCGCAAACGCGGCAGGAGCAATCATAGCGGCACAAATTGCACCAAAGAGAAAACGTCGGTTCATCATCATAGCGCGTTCATTAGAAAGTCAGGGTATCAAGATGCAATTCTTTAACGCATCTGAAACCCCAATTAACGCGGATGTGAACGGTCGTGCCCGAATAAACTGAGTTAGTCGAAAATATCCTCTATCACATCCCACGCCTCATCGAACACGCGCGAGAATACGCCCTTTTTCTTCTTCTTTTTGGCTTTCCGTGGCTTTTCGTATCTGCGATCCGGTTTGGGCTCGGGCAGTTTACGCTTGGGCACCATTTTCAGGTCGTGCAAGGGGGCGCCGCAGCTTGAGCAACTAAGCTCATGGCGCTGCTTGCCTTTCAGCACCAATGCGGCCCGCGTGCCGCAATAGCAGCAGGTGGCAATTTTCGAAGGGGTGGAAATGGCGCGCTCCTGTCTATCTGTGTCTCGATGCATATAGGGCAATCGCCGCCGCATTTGAGACGTTCAGAGACCCAAAACCGCCCGCTGCGTCGATTTTCACCAGATGATCCACGGTTTCTTTGGTCTTTTGCCGCAATCCCGGCCCCTCAGCCCCCAGCACCAAGGCGACCGGCTGGTCGAACCGGCCATCCAGCGTCTCTTCAATTGTTTGCTCGGCCTCTCCGTCCAGGCCCAGGACCAGAAAACCCATATTCTGCAGCTCGACAATGGTATCGGCCAAATTGCGCATGCGCAGGTAAGGTTGCCGCTCCAACGCGCCGCTGGCCGTTTTGGCCAAAGCGCCAGTTTCCGGGGCCGAGTGATGTCGCGTGCCGATGACCGCACTGGCCCCCAGGACCTCAGCCGAGCGCAGAATCGCCCCCACGTTATGTGGGTCGGTTACACGGTCCAGCAGGATGACACGCGGGTGTTCACGCCCGATACAGTTCTCGGCCAATCCGCCCCAGTCCAGCGGCTTGACCTCAAGCGCCGCGCCCTGATGCACCGAGCCGGGATCGATTGGAGCCGTAAATTTCCGCGGATCGACCATTTCGGCCTCGACCCCTGCAAATTCAATGGCTTCGCTCAACTTGTCACGGGCATTCCGGGTTACGATCAGACGCAGCTTCTGTCGTTTCGGGTTCATCAGGGCATCGCGCACAGCGTGCAGGCCGAACAGCCACACGGTTTCAGAAGCCGCCGCCTTGCGCGCCTGTTCCTTTTCAACGACCCACTTGGGTTTCTTCATTTCTTGGGCCTCCGGGCCGGGAATTCGGTTTCCTGCGCCAAAGCGGTATTTTCCTGTTGACGCTCGTTTAAGGCGCTAGTAATCACGCCTCCACGTCAGGTGCAACGCCTGACAGTGGGCGACAGGCCGCAAGGTGTGGCAGGGGACTGTAACTCCCTCGCGGAGACGCACGCCTGGTTCGATTCCAGGGTCGCCCACCATCTTCCCCAGATGGTGACAAAGCGCAACATGCTGCATTCGGTGCGTTGCGTTTTCTGGCTTTCCCGATCGCCTTTTTGCAAAAAACGCCCTTGGCGGACCAAAGGCGTTTTGTAGACTTACCTGCAAAGGACTTGGCTTAGGCAGCATCAGCCCTTTGTGCGGAAACGCGGTTGAACCAGTCGATGATCGCATCCAGATCTGGTGCAATTTCTTCCGCGGCGCCGCCGGTAAAGTCCTGAAATTTCTCTTTGTTCAGGCCATTCACGCCGACCAGAACCGGGATGTCCTGTGCCAGTGCCTCGGCGATGACGGGACGAAAGCCGCGCCCGTCGGCTTCGTGCTTCCCGAATTTGTTGACGATCAGCAACTGCGGCGCATCCTCCAGCGAGGCCGTGACATAGCCCACGGCTTGCTCCAGCGCGGCAGGGTCCAGACGGCAGCCGCGAGACTGCGTTCCCAGCGATTGCGAGATGCGGATAGTCTCACCTTCGGGCAGGACACGCACGTCCATATCGCACTTGGTTTTGTCGGCGCATTCGGTGTTGGTTTGCACCACACCCGACAGCCGGGCACCGGATTTCAAAAGCTGTTCTGCGGCCGCACTCAACAAGCGGTCGGTCGCGCCGCGATCGGTGGTGGTTACATAGGCCAGGTACATTCGGGGACCCTCGTCGTAAAACTGTGACATTCCAGATAGCACGCAAGATGCGGTCCGGCCACTCTTCTGCGCTACGGCAGCGGAGAAAGCCCGATCACAGCTGCGTGCAGGTGAAGCAGAACCGCAAAAGCAGCAAGTGAGGCCAGCCAGACCCAAAGGGGCGGCCAGGGATGCGGGGCGCGCAGGGAAAAGCGCGCGGTGTTGCGGGACAGGCGAATCCATTCGATGCCCATCTCCCGGGATTTGCGCCGGTCGATCAGAGCCATACCCATCGCGGCAAAGCCCCCAAACAGACCGAACAGGATCACATGCGACAGGCTGCCATTGGCCAGCAGATGCGCCAGCGCCCAAAGCATCAGCGCCGCCAGCACCGGATGGCGCGTGCTGCTCAGGATGCCCGGGTTTTCCGGATCAAACGCGCGCTGACCCAGCCCGCAGAACGAGAACGGGTTCTGGATCGCCATCCCGGAGACGGCAAGCCAGCAGACCACCGGCATGACTAGCAAAGGCACCCAGCGGAAGAGCGTCCAGGGCGGGATTACCTCGACATACGGCGCCCGGGCAGCAGCGATAATCAACCAGCCCAAAACCAGAAGTGACAGCACGGAATAGGCCGCGAAATACCCTTTGCGCCCCAGCACCGTGATCAACTGCCCGCGCACGACGGGACGTGCCGGAATGGCATGTGTCAGCAGAAAGGTGATCAGCGCTGCAAGGAAAAGAACCCAACCGGTCATAAGATGCTCCGAACCTGTTGCGCCCGGTCTAGTCCTGCGCGGCGGGTCCGTCTTTGTCCGAAATCAAGTGGCGGGCGGGGCGGTCACGCCGCCCCCTGCCCTTTGTTACAGGCCCAGCGCCTTGCGGCGTTCTTCGGCAAATCCCTGAACCATACGGTCGGCAATCAGCGCCAGAATGGCCATCGCCGCCCCGGCCGAGATGCCAAGCCCAACATCCGCCTGCCCCAGCGCCAGATAGATCGACTGGCCCAGGCCGGTGGTGCCGATCAGCGCCGCGATCACCAGCATCGCAAAGGCATACAGGATTGTCTGGTTCAGCCCCAGCAGGATGGTCGGCGCGGCATAGGGCGCGCGGACATCGCGCATGATCTGCCACTCGGTCGCGCCGCTGGAAATGGCGGCCTCCATCATCTCGGCTGGTGTGTTGACCAAGCCGTGCCGCGTGTAACGGATCATCGGCACGACCGCGTAAGCGCAGATCGCCAGAAAGGCCGAGAACTCGCCGATCTGAAACACCATCAGCACCGGGATCAGGAACACGAACAGAGGGATCGTCTGCAACATGTCACAGATCGGACGGACGATTTTCCAAACGGGTTCCCAAACCGCGCTGGCCAGACCGATCAGCCCGCCGACCACGGCACAGGAAAACACCGCCGCACCGCTGAGGTAGAGCGACAACAAGGCACGCTCCCACAGGCCCGAGACAAGGATGGTGCAAAGCAGCCCCACTGACAGCGCAGCCAGTCGCCAGCCGCCTGCAACATAGCTGAGGGCAGCGGCACCGGTTAGGACAAACGGCCATGGCAGGTTCGCAATGCCGGTTTCCAACATGCCGATCAGGATCAGCACAACCAGCCCTCCGGTCAGATGCCCGCGCCATGCCATCAGCGCCGCGATGACGGCAGCCGCAGCGAACAGGCCATAGCTCATGCCCGGTGTCCACTGAAAGCCCCATGTGAACGGCAGCACTGCTTGGTCGAGACCAATCCGCAGTGGCAGCAGCACATAGAACAGCGAGTTGTTCTTGAGCGCATCCAGCCAAGGGCCGTTGGCCTGAGTGAAGGCGGTCAGACCGCTGTCGATGGCCCCGGCCATCGGGTCCAACAGGGTCAAATCAGAGGGGTTCGGAAGCCACAGCCAGAAGGCCGCAGTGAACAGCACGGTAAAGCCCAGCACCGCCCAGACGACTCGCTGGTCATAGCGTTTGCGTTCGGTGGCGAGCGTGCCGCTCATCCGGTCGATGACTACAGCAAACACCACGATCACGAGACCGGCCATCAGGGATTCGCCAAACTGCGCCTTGCGCATGGTCAGTAGAACTTCCCAGCCGATATCGTTGAAGCCTCCGATAACGGCGGCGATGATTACCATCGACAAGGCGGCCATCAGGCATTGGTTCACACCGACCATGATCTGCGTTGCAGCCGCTGGAATCTCCACCTGAAACAGTTGCTGGAACCGGGTTCCGCCGGACATGATGGCGGCCTCTTTGATCTCGGGTTCGACCCGTTCCAGCCCCAGCATCACGTTGCGCGCCATGGGCGGCGCAGCATAGATGGCCGAGGCGATAAGACCCACCACCGGGCCAAAACCAAAGAGCAGCAGCAAAGGCGTCAGATAAGCGAAGGTCGGCACGGTCTGCATGACGTCCAGCACGGCTTGAACAAAGTTTTTCACGCGGGGGATCTCATTGGCCAGAATGCCGATCCCTCCACCCACAACCAGCGCCACTGGGACCGAAACGGCCACCAGCGCCAGAGTGTTCATGCTTTCAGCCCAATAGCCCGAGGCCAGCACGAAGCTGAGGCCGAAGAACCCCAGCGCCGCCATGGGCAGCCCGCCCAGATACCAGCCCAGCGCGGTGACAAGCCCAATCAGGATCGGCCATGGCGTATTTGCCAGAACAAAATTCGCCGCATCCATCGGATAGGTCATCAGGTCGGAAAACAACCGCATCGCCGGTTTGATGCCGTTCAGGAACCAGTCGAGGAAGGCTCCGACCCACTGCGTCGCCGGCATCTCCCATGCGGTGGGCCATTTAACCAGCCACGGGGCAATACCCTCAAGCGCCAGACACAGCGCGCCGACGACAACAGTAATCAGTGCCGCCTTGGCTCCGATCGTCAGGCGCGCCTGTGCAGGGATGTCCGTGATCGCCGTCATGTCTCATCCACCTGCAGCGCCGCAGCCAGATCGGACGGGTGAACCGTGCCGACGATATTGCCCGCCTCATCCCGCACTGGCACCGGTTCGTACAGCTCCATGCAATGCGCCAGCGCAGCGTCCAATGTCATACTGGTTGTCAGACCGGGATCGTCCGGGCCACGCTCGGACTCGTCGCGCATGACCGAGGCGACCTTGGCGTGTTGGCCCTTGGCGACGTCTTTCGAGAATTCGCGTACATAGTCATCAACCGGGCGCAGCACGATATCGGTGGGCGTGCCGATCTGCACGATCTTGCCATCGCGCATGATCGCGATGCGGTCGGCCAGTTTCAGCGCCTCTTGGATATCGTGAGTGATAAAGACGATGGATTTCTTCAACGTCGCCTGTATGCGCAGGAATTCGTCCTGCAACTGACGACGGATCAGGGGATCGAGGGCCGAGAACGGCTCATCCAAAAACCAAATGTCGGGGTTCACGGCAAGACTGCGGGCGATGCCCACACGTTGCCTCTGACCGCCCGATAGCTGCCGTGGGAAGCTGTCTTCGCGCCCCTCAAGGCCGACCAATGAGATCACCTCTTGCGCGCGGGCCAGACGTTCCTTTTTACCAACGCCTTGAACACGCAGCGGATAGGCCACGTTTTCGGCGACGGTCATATGGGGGAACAGGCCGAAATGCTGGAACACCATGCCCAGCTTTTTGCGGCGCAGGTCCGTCAGTACCTTTTTCGAGGCTCCAATAACGTTCTCGCCATCCACGCGGATTTCTCCACCCGTGCCGGGCAGCAATTGCGAGATACAGCGGATCAGCGTCGATTTACCCGAACCCGACAGGCCCATGATAACGAAAAGCTCCCCCTCTTTGACCTCGAAATTGGCATCCTGCACGGCGGGAATGAACCCGCGTTCGCGCAAGTCTGTGGCGGCTTTGTCGGCGTCATTCCCTGACCGAGACAGCGCGTCGGTCAGGGCCTTGTCTGCACCGGGGCCAAAGACCTGCCAGAGATTCTGGCAGGCAATGGCTGGTGTTTGTGCGTCAGTCACTTAGGCAGACTCACTGAGTTGCCGCGTCAACAACCGGACGCCACTTGCCTTCGTTTTCGGCCATCCATGCGGCGACGACTTCCTCGACCTTACCGCCGTCGACGTCAATCGCGCCCATCATCGGCTGCTGATCTTCGACTGCCAACTGATAGTTGGTCAGAATTTCATAAGCTGCGGGCCACTTGTCTTCCATGCCGCTCCAGCTGGCCTTGAAGATGCGCGAGGGCGAGAAGTCACAATCATTCACCGCGTTGGGGTTCGGACCCCATGCGGGATCGTTGAAACAGGCTTCTTCACCGGCAGGCAGTTCAACGAATTGCACGTCATAGGCGGACATCGCCCAATGCGGTTGCCAGAAGGTGATCAGCAATGGTGATTTCCGCTCGGTCGAGGCACGCAGTTCGGCAATCAAAGCGCCTTCCGACCCGGCAGGAACAGCTTTGAACGGCAGTTCCAAACCGGTCATGCGGTCCGCACCCGGCGTACCCCAATCAGCCGGATAGTCTACCAGACGGCCACCAGGCAGTGTTTCTGCCGTCGCAAAGACCTGCGCGCAGTCTTTCAGAGCTTCCCATGCAGGCAAACCGGGGCACAAATCTGCCACGTGAGCAGGGTATGCGATGCCTTCCTTGGCATCCAGACCCAGATCACCGATCTCAACCACGGTGCCTTCGGAGACTTTCTTGGCGTATTCATCCGATACGTTCGAAGACCAGATCTCCAGCGTTGCGTCGATATCGCCATCGGCCAGCGCCTGGAACTGGTTCATCATGCCCGCGGTAACGTATTCAACGTTATAGCCTGCAGCTTTCAGCATCTCGCCGGCCACATGCGTCGTCACGTGCTGACCGGTCCATTCGTTGATGGCCAGTTTGATCGGCTCATCCACGGCGCCCATATCGGCGGCATAGGCCGATCCGGCGACGGTCATGGCCAAAAGGCTTACACTCAGTTTCTTCATCGACATTCTCCCTGTCTTCTTTGTGTTCGTCCGGCCGCACATGAAAACGGGCCAGAGCGTTTGATTCACGACATTTCCATGCCGCAACATGCACAAAATCAGCCGGAAAAGGGAAGCGAACAGTTGGGCCCGGCGCGGAAATCACGCGTAAGGTCCATCTGCCTGTCCCCCCTGCTGATACGTGCAGGATACCCTCGCCCTTCCTGTCTATCACACTTTTTCGAGCGGGATATTGATTGATCAGTCAATCACAAACCCAATCCATACACTTTGTCGAGTATTTCTTTTGCCCAAACGCAACTTTTTTGCCTTTGCCCGTTTTCACACTGCGTTTGTGAGGGCTTGAAACCCAGCCATCAAAGCGCGACCTTTGAGTCGGAGGACCCTGATGCGCCATTTCGACGAACTCTTTCAAATCGCCGCAGACCGTCATGGCGGCGCGCACGCCCTGGGCGGAAAACTCACCAAGCCCAAGCCGTTGGAGGAACTGGAAGCGACGCCCGAAGACCGCTGGCTTGCGGTGATCACCAAGTGTATCTTTCAAGCCGGGTTTAACTGGAAAGTCATTGAAAACAAATGGGACGGGTTCGAGACCGCCTTTGACGGGTTCGACGTGGGCAGATGCGCCTTCATGGATGACGAGAAATTCGACGCCCTGCTGACCGACACCCGAATCGTCCGAAACGGCACCAAAATCGCAACCGTCCGGGACAACGCGGCGTTTCTGCTGGAACTTCGGCAGGAAGGCGGAGCCGGGCATGTGCTTGGGGGGTGGCCCTCGACGGATTATGTGGGGTTGCTTGCGATGTTGGCCAAACGGGGATCGCGGTTGGGCGGGGCCTCGGCACAATATGCGATGCGATTTGCCGGGCGGGACAGTTTCATCCTGTCGCAGGACGTCACTGCGCGCCTGATTGCCGAAGGGGTGATCGACAAATCACCCACCTCGAAGAAAGCGATGGCAGCAGTGCAAGAGGCTTTTAACACATGGATGGATCAATCAGGCCGGTCGCTGACCGAAATCAGCCGCGTATTGGCAATGAGCGTTTGAAAACAGATTACAGAGCAGAAGCTAAGGACTAAGCTGCGAACATGTTGCGCCTTATTTTGATGACGTCTGCATTATTTTTGACCTCATGCGGTCGTCCTTTGACCGATCAGGAGGTCGCATTCGCCAGCGCCATTCAGGGCGATACGCTGGATGTGGGCACAGTCCGTCTGGTCAAAGGAGCACCGGTTGCCCCGATCACCTTTTACCGCAAGGAACGTCCGCGATTGGCATGTCGCGAGCGTATCCTGCCCCCGCAGGAAGAAGGCGTGGTGACGGCAAAACCGGCCGCCGTAGCACTGTTCAACAAGGTTTATTTCACACAGGATTGGTATCTTGAGGACTACATGTCCGATTTCCCCGAAGAGATGAACCTGATCGCTGCCATGCTTCTGGCGCATGAACTGACCCATGTCTGGCAGTGGCAGAACCGCAAGACCACGGGCTACCATCCCCTGCGCGCAGCGGCGGAACATGGCGGCAACAAAGACCCCTACCTATTCGATCTGGCGACCTCGTCCGATTTCCTGTCCTACGGGTTCGAACAGCAAGGTGCCATTGTCGAGGAATATGTCTGCTGCCGCGCCTTGGACCCAACTGCGCCCCGCACCGAGCGACTGCATGAAATGCTGGGCGCGCATTTCGACCTGGCCCCTCTGCCCAGTGAACGGGCCGAGCGGGCGGTTGTCATCCCGTGGTCCGAGGCCAAAATCGAAGGAATATGCCGCTAGGCTCAGTTGCCCTGCAATGTCTCAAGATAGGCCACAAGATCCACGATCGGTTGGCTTGTCAGGATCGGCTGCCCCTGTGGCGTTTTCATCGAGGTGTCCTGCCCGTCGAAATACGGCCCATAGACCGGCATCGGGCTGCCATGGCTGACCAGCGGGTCGCGCCCGTCGATCCGTGAAACGACACGAGCGACCGGGAACGTGCCATCATCGCTGGCAAGTGTTGTCAGGTCTGCGGGTTGAATAACTAAAACTCCGGCCATCGGACCATGCCCGGTGGCATCGATCCCGTGACATGTTGCGCAATAATGCTGGTAGAGCTTTGCGCCCTCTTCGACATCCTGCGCACCGGCCTGCGACGCCATCATCCCGGCCGCAACGAAAACACCCCCAACTATCGCTCTGATCATCGCATCCTCCTGTCCCGATTGACATTTGCAGGCTTGCCCGAGGCGCGGCTTGGCGCAATGATCCAGATCAACGCAACCAAAGGATACGGGCCATGACACAATATGCAGTCATCATGTTGGCCGCCGGGGTCGGAGTGCCCATTCTAGCCGCGCTAAACGCGGCTTTGGGCAAGATGATCGGCTCACCCACCACTGCGGCGGTGGTTCTATTTGCCATCGCCTTTGCGGCCTCAGCAGCGGTCATGGTGGTTTTTCCCGGCTTTGCGGCCGTGTCCAAAATCGCCGAAGCCCCGAAACACCTGCTACTGGCCGGTGTGCTAATCGCCTTCTACGTCCTGTCGATCACCCATGTCGCCCCGCATTTTGGCGTGGGCAACGCAGTGTTCTTCGTGCTGATCGGGCAGTTGATCAGCGCCGCCGCCATTGACCATTTCGGCCTGTTCGGCGCCCAGGTCACGCCGCTGACATGGATCCGCGCAGGCGGCATCGCTGTGATGGCCGCCGGGGTGGCGATCACGCAACTGGCTTGAGAATGCCCCCATCCAACCGCAGCTTGCGATCCATCCGCGCGGCCAGATCCATATTGTGCGTGGCGATCAGGGCCGAGAGCCCCTCGTCCCGCACCAATGCCATCAGCGCATCGAACACCTGATCCGAGGTCTCGGGGTCCAGATTGCCCGTCGGTTCATCCGCCAACAATACGCGCGGCGCGTTGGCCAGCGCGCGGCAAAAGGCGACCCGCTGTTGCTCGCCGCCAGACAGGGCTGCCGGGCGGTGATCCGCGCGCGCGGCAACACCGACGCGATCCAGCAGCGCCATCGCCCTGTCCTGTGCGGCTTTCTCGGAGACACCATTGGCCAGTTGCGGCAGGGTGATGTTCTCCAGCGCTGTGAACTCGGGCAGCAGATGGTGGAACTGATAGACAAAGCCCACATCCTGCCGCCGCAGCGCGGTGCGGGTGCGGTCGCCTTTTCCTGCGATGCTCTGCCCCGCGATCTCAACGGTGCCGCTGTCGGGCGTGTCCAGCAGACCGGCAATATGCAGCAGCGTCGACTTGCCCGCCCCAGAGGGCGCCACCAGTGCCACCGCCTCGCCCGCGCGTAGGTCCAGATCGACGCCGCGCAGCACCTGCACCTCGCCCGGTGTGCCTTGCAGATAGGTTTTGGTCAGGCCGTTCAGCCGCAATGTCACATCACTCATAGCGCAGCGCCTCAACCGGGTTCAGCCGCGCCGCGCGACGGGCCGGGAAATAGGTGACAAAGAAGGACAGGCCCAGCGACAGCCCGACCGCCTTGAGCACATCGGACAGGTGCAATTCAGCAGGCAACGCATAGATGCCCCGGATCGACGGATCCCAGACCCCGCCGCCCATGACAAAATTCACAAAGCTGAAGATCGGGTCGATATAGATCGCAAACAGGCAACCCAGCACCACACCCATCGAGGTGCCGATAATGCCTGTAAATGACCCGCAAATGAAGAATACGCGCAAGACCGAGCCTTCGCTGAGGCCAATGGTGCGTAGAATGCCGATATCTCGCCCCTTGTTCTTGACCAGCATGATCAGACCCGAGACGATGTTCATCGCCGCAATCAGTACAAGGATCGACAAGATGATGAACATCACATTGTCCTCGACCTCAAGCGCGCGCAGGAACCCACCCGAGGCGTCCTGCCATGTCCAGATCTGACTGCGTTCGCCTGCTGCTTCCAGGATGGGGATCAGAATGGGTGTGAGATTTTCAGGTTCATCCACCATAACCTCGATCTCATCGGCCACACCTTCCCGGTTAAAGAAGGTCTGCGCCTGTTCGAACGGCATGTAGACACGGGTGCGGTCGATGTCATAGCGCCCGGCTGAAAACACATAAACCACCCGATAGGCGCTGACGCGGGGCGAAGTGCCAAAGGCCGTTTTTACCCCATTGGGCGAGGTCAGCTTGACTGTGTCCCCTACTGTTGCGCCGATACTGCGCGCCACGCCTGAGCCGATGGCGATGACGAATTCCTCGTTCTGGAATTCCGACAGATCCCCCACCGCCTGATCGCTTTCAGCGATGCCCGGCAAGTCCAGTAGGTCGTCCGGCTGGATGCCAAACACCTCAACCCCGCTGCTGCGCTGGTGATTGGTGATCAGCACTTGTCCCTTCACCAGAGGAGCGGCACGTTGCACGCCGGGCACCTGCCCGATCCGGTCCGCCACCTGATCGTAGTTTACGATTGTCCGGTCGATCCGTCCTTGTTCATCGAAATTGCCTGCCGAATAAACCGTCACATGCGCGTTGGCCCCCAGAATGGTGCCCACGAACTCGGCCCGAAACCCAGAACGCACCGCCAAAGTCGCAATCAGCGCGAAAACCGCCAGCGTGATCCCGATCAGCGAGATCCAGGTCATTACGCTGACGCCCCCCTCGGCGCGGCGCGCGCGTAGATATCGCCAAGCGATTTTCCATTCAAAAGGTGCAAAAGGCGGGGGTGTCTTGGCCATACCTGCTCCGGTGTTTTTGTTGGACGTGACCCTTTCGGCATTTGGCCGAATGGTCAAGCCGTGCGTTATCCCGACAGGGCGGCGGTTTGCTGCAACACGGCCTCGGCCCGGTTCCGGTCGCAAATGCCGCGCGCCTCAAGCTCGTGAAAGACACGGTCGCGCAAATTCAGGGGCAGGTTTGCAATGGCACGGTTGTGCAACCCAAGCGTCAATGTGCGCGGGTCATCCAGCAGTCCCAGCAACTGCGTCAGCACTTCGGTCGAATAGGTGGGCCAGAGCCCGATGGCTGTGGACTCGGCCTCTTCGAACCAGGGCGGGTATCCGTCGGGGGATTTCAGGCAAAACGCGTTCATCAGCATGAACTCTGACGGCCGCCTGTGCGACGCGAACAAGGCCTGAACCGAGCCGTAGCGCGCGTTGATTTCATCCAGCAGAGACAGGGCAAGTGACCGGCGCACCGGGTACGGCGTGGCAAAGGTCGTCGTCTTAGTCTTCCCAGGATCAGGCCGAGACGCATCAAGGGCATCCAGACTTTGCAGCAGCCAGTTCCGGTGAAAATCGCTTTCAATGTCTATGAACGGGATGCGCGCCGCGCCGCCGGGCGCAAAGAACTCTGCCTCATCAAACTGGCGCAGAAACAGGTTCTTGGTGTCCAGAATTACCATATTCTCGGACGCCGCGACCCGCGCCGCGCCCAGTTTCAGAACCTGTTGATTGCGGTAGCCATTGTTGCCACGCCAACCGCCCTTGCGGATCAGCGGAATGCGAAAGCGGTTCTCGATCAGCACACGATCAAGCACCGGGCGTCGCGCACAATGACCCTCCCCCAGTAGAACATCGTCTCCACTGAGGACGCGTACCTTGTCTTGCAGCGCTCCGTAGGCAGGCAGGATCGGCTCGATCTGCTGCCGCAACGTATCTTCATCAACGTCGTTCATGATCACATGGATCGACCCGATCTGCGCCGGATCAACAAACCGGGCGAAGGATCGCGCCTGAAGTTCCAGCAGAGGGAAGTCCTTGGAATATACGACCGTTGCGAAACTCAGCACCAGGTGGACCCTTTCAAGGTTTTCGCCCCTCTATCAGCAATCCCGTTTGGTTCCAACCAACCCAACGCCCGAATCAGCTCTGCCTGCTGAAGGGCTCGATCAATCAGAGCGTAAGTGGACATCCGTCAGACACACCAAGGGTTGTGACGCCGTTCACAGACATCGCGCAACTGTTTCAGCTATGTAGTCAATGCTAGGTTTGCGTGATCGACTGAACTCAAAATGCAACATATCGCGCGGAACAAAATTTCGATTTTTGATTATTTTGCGAAACTTTGTCACCCTGACTGTGGGGGAATACATTTGTAGGAGCGGGGGTCGCTCATGAGTATTCGACTAAACAAAGAAGAAGCGGGCGTCATTTCAGCCCGGCAGGCATCAACAGAACTGGATTGTGAAACGGCCGCATTGCTGAGGGCCGCGATCCGACCTTTATTTGCAAGTGCTGCAAGTTGGAACAGCCTCACCGATATTCTGAAAGACAAGGGGTATCAACTGGCCTTCCGACAGGGTCGGCTGTGTGTCACCGAGATCGCCACGGCAAAACGGATTTGCGGGCTGCGGTTTCTGGGGTTGGAGTTTCGCGATCTGGTGCAACGGATGGGACGCCCCATCGTTGTTGCCCGCGACAGTGAAACCGGAGACCTGCTAGCCGCCCGACCTTCAGTGAACGGCGCTTAGAAGCTGCGCCAGAACTGGACTGAACGCCGCGTGGTCTTCCACAGGCTGTGGCGCGCCGCCGCTTTGATACCGGCGCATGTTCCCGGTTCGATCAACCGCCCAAGGACTAGTTTCGCGGGCATGTGGCCGCGATGGTAGAACCGGCAGAAATCATCCTCAGTCAAGTCACGCGCGGCTTTACGCCCGTCGTAATACTTCATCCAGACCCGCGCATAGTCTCGGGCCGTCACGGCCGTGTCACTGCTGGCCCCACGCCCCCAAAACATCGAGATCGGCTCATCCATCCGTTCGCCCTGATACCCGGCCGTGATCATGCGCAGCATCAGGTCATAGTCGGCCGCCACGCGGAATTGCGGATCATGGCCGCCCAGCGCCGCAAACACGTCGCGCCGGATCAGGACTGAGTTATGGCAGAACGGCATCCGTTGCAGGATCGCAGTCAGTGACATGCGCTTTTCGCGGCTTTCTGTCCCATCCTCGAACCTGCGCAAGGTTGAACCATACAAAAAATCGGGTTGGCTCGCTATCAGCCGGTCGGCCACAATGTTCAGGACGTTATCCAAGGCCAGCGAGTCATCGGAGTTCAGAAACAGCAGATACTGGCCGCTCGCGGCCCCTGCCCCCTTGTTCATCGCGTCATAGAGGTTGAGGTCCGGTTCGCTGATCACGCGAGTCCGCTGCGCGTCTGCAGTGACCTCTTGCAGAAAGGCAACTGTGCCGTCGGTCGAGGCCCCGTCCTGAATGACATGTTCGGCCCGCCCACATTTCTGGCGAGCCATACAGGTGATCACTTCGCGAAAGCTATCCTGCCGCCCTTGGGACAGCAGGTTATGCGTCGCCGTGATGACCGAGATCAGCGGCGCGTCGGTGTCAGCCGATTTGCTCATAGATCTCGGCGATCTTGGTGACGGCGGCCTCGGGGCTGAGTTCCTCGCTCTCGCCCGAGCGGCGGCAGGTCAGTTCAACCACACCGTTTTTCAACCCGCGCGGGCCAACGGTGATGCGCCATGGCAGACCGATCAGGTCCATGGTGGCGAACTTGCCCCCGGCCCGTTCGTTGCGGTCATCATAGAGCGGCTCCAGCCCCAGCGCGGTCAGCGCACCGTAGAGCTTG
Source organism: Ruegeria sp. N8 (assembly GCF_056531325.1). Lineage (NCBI taxonomy): Bacteria > Pseudomonadati > Pseudomonadota > Alphaproteobacteria > Rhodobacterales > Roseobacteraceae > Ruegeria > Ruegeria sp. N8. Next base: position 485,208 of record NZ_JBQFLQ010000002.1, read on the forward strand.
TCACAGGCCGCATCTGCCTCTTCATCGCCCTGCTTCAGGTTCACGATGCCGCAATGGAACGGGGTTACGCCTTCGGGCCAGATAATGCCCTTATCGTCATGGCTGGCTTCTATGATGGCGCCGATCAGGCGGCTGACGCCGATGCCGTGGCTGCCCATATGCACGGGCGTCGGCTTGCCATCGGGGCCTTGGACAGTTGCGCCCATCGCCTCGGAATATTTGGTACCGAAATAGAAGATCTGCCCCACTTCGATCCCGCGCGCCACGCGGCGACGATCCTCGGGCACTTGATTGAACAGCGCCTCGTCATGAGTTTCATCGGTGCGGGCATATCTCGAAGTAAACTCCTCGAGGATCGCCTGACATTGCGCGCTGTCGTCATAGTCGATCTGACGGTCGCCGAAGCTCAGGTCGGTGACGGCGCTGTCATAGAAAACCTCGGATTCACCCGTATCGGCCAGCACAAGGAATTCATGCGTGTCATCGCCACCGATGGGGCCGGAATCGGCGCGCATCGGGATGGCTTGCAGGCCCATACGCTCATAGGTGCGCAGGTAGCTGACCAGATGGCGGTTATAAGCGTGCAACGCGTCCTCTTTGGTCAGGTCGAAATTATAGCCGTCCTTCATATAGAACTCGCGCCCCCGCATCACGCCGAAACGCGGGCGGATTTCATCGCGGAACTTCCACTGGATTTGATAGAGCGTCAGCGGCAGGTCTTTGTAGCTGTTGACGTGGCCGCGGAAGATATCGGTTACCAGTTCCTCAGCCGTGGGCGTGAACAGCATATCCCGGTCATGCCGGTCCTTCATCCGCAGCATTTCCTGACCGTAGTCATCATAGCGCCCGGATTCGCGCCACAGGTCCGCCGATTGGATGATCGGCATCTGGATCGCAATGTGGCCCGCGCGCGCCTGCTCTTCATGGATGATGTTTTCCAGCTTGCGCAGCACTTTGAAGCCCATCGGCAGCCACGAGTAAATCCCGGCGGATGCCTGTTTGATCATGCCCGCGCGCAGCATCAGCCGGTGGCTGACGATCTGGGCCTCGGACGGGTTTTCCTTGAGAACGGGCAGAAAGTAACGGCTCAGGCGCATGGGAGGACCTTCAAAGGTGAAAATTTCGCTGCAAGGTGATTATGCCAAAGCCTCGCCGGGGGCAATCACGCAATGGCGTTTTTGCGACCCCCGGCCCGTCGCATTTTTTATTGACCCGCCAGTCAGGAACCTCAAGTGTAACAGGAATGTAAAACCATGAGGCTTCGATGCAGACAATCTCGGAACCCGCCCGTCAAATTCCTGTTGTTCACCAGACAGATGTTCTGGTCGTGGGCTCTGGCCCCGCCGGGCTGGCCGCCGCTTTGGCTGCCGCCCGCGCCGGGGCCGAAGTGTCACTGGTCGATCGCTTCGGCTGTATGGGTGGCAACATCACCGCCGTGGGGGTCGAAGGGTTCGCCTGGTATCGCCATGAACAAACGGTCGAGGCAGGCGGCATCGGGATGGAGTTCGAGACCCGCGCCAAAGAGATGGGCGCGGCGGTGCCCGAAAGCCAATCGCTCAGTTATGAGTTGGACAGCGAAGGGTTCAAACTGGTGGCTGACAAGCTGGTGCAGGAGGCAGGCGTACATCCGATGCTGCATCGGCAGTTCGTGGCCCCGATCATGGAAGGCGACCGGATCACCGGCATCATCACCGAATCCAAGGCGGGTCGCGAGGCGATTCTGGCCCGCGTAGTGATCGACGCCACCGGCGACGCCGATGTCGCCCACCGCGCCGGTGCGCCCACCCACAAAACCGCGCGCGAGGATATGATGGCGGCCTCGGTCATGTTCCATCTGGCCGGTGTCGACAAGCGCGCGTTTATGGAGGGCGTCAAGGCCGATCCGCAGACCTATAAGGACTGGGGCGGTGGCGGTGAGTGGAACATCGAGACCTCGGGCAAAGAGGACGACATGTTCTCGCCCTTCGTTCACAAACCCTTCCAGCAGGCGATTGATGCAGGGATGATCCCGCCGCACCTGAACACCATCGCGGGCACTTGGGGCGCGATGCATGACACGGGTGAGCTGACCTATATGAACCTCATCCATCTGGCCGAGATTGACGGCACCGATCCCGACAGCCTGACACGGGGCGAGATCGAGGGCCGTCGTCAATCGATGCTGGCCATCGAGGCACTGCGGCGCTTCATGCCCGGGTGCGAAAACGCGCGGCTGCGGAATTTCGGCATGACCATTGGCATCCGCGACACCCGCAAGATCGACGCGATTTACAACATGACCGAGGATGACGCCCGACATCAGGGCCGGTTCGAGGATACGATCGGCATCTACCCCGAGTTCATCGACGGCTATGGCATCCTGATCCTGCCGACTACCGGGCGTTACATGCAGGTGCCCTATCGTTCGATGTTGCCCAAAGGGATCAAGGGCTTGCTGGTCGCGGGTCGTTCCCATGGCGCAGACAAGGTGGCCCATGCAGCCACGCGCAACATGGCGTGCTGTGCTGTGATGGGACAGGGCGCGGGCATCGCCGCTGCGCTATCGTTGAAAAGCAATCAGGAGGTCGACACGATGAACCTCGCCCCCGTCCACAAAGAACTCGACCGTCAGGGCGTGCGGATTCACTGATGCAGCATATCCCGACCATCGACATTTCGCCTCTGCGTGACCCTGCGCACCCGGACTATGCCCGCACCGTTCAGCAAATCATGGACGCCTGCACCGGGATCGGCTTTCTGTCGATCACCGGCACCGGCATTTCCCCCGATACGGTAGACGCCGTGCGCGCCTGCGTGCGCGATATCTTTGCGGTCGAGGAAAGCACCAAATGGGATCAGGCCATCACGCGCGAGAATTATCGTGGATACATCCCCATGGGATTCTTCACCCCCAATGACGGATCAGGCAATGCCGACAAATACGAAGGCTACAAGCTACACTATGACGTGGCCCCCGATGCACCGATCCGGCAGGACTGCGCACTTTATGGCCCTAACCTCTGGCCAAAGGGCGTGGATAGCGCGCGCGACACGATGCTGGGCTATTGGTCGAAACTGGATGCGGTGGCCGATCATCTGCTGGGCGCGCTAGAGGTCGGCCTGTCCCTGCCTGCGCGCGCTCTTCGCGATGCCTTTGTCGATCCAATGACCAACATGACTCTGCTGCATTACCCGCCGCAGGCTCCGGATGAAGGCGGCTATGGCATCCACCCGCACAAGGACACCGACGCGCTGACCATCATCGCCCCAGACCCAGTTGGAGGGCTAGAGGTTCAGAACCGCGAAGGTGGCTGGATCACGCCGGACTGCTCGCCGGGCGGGTTTGTCGTGAATATCGGTGACATGCTGGAACTATGGTCCGGTGGGCGCTTGAAATCCACGCCACATCGGGTCGTGAACCGATCTGGACAAGAACGGTACTCGTTTCCCTATTTCGCGGTGCCACGCCATAACGTTATTGTCTCGCCCTTGTTGGAGCCGCAACCCGGTTTTGACCGCCCGGCTGTTCACTGCGGTCACTGGTCGGCCGAAATATGGCGAACCAACTGGCCCGATGAAATTGCGGATGAGGCGACGCCGGAACTGGGAACGTTGCAAGACTGACAGGCTGAAAATATCCCTTGCATGAAGCACTTGCATCACCGTGCTGCATACGCCAAGAACGATGGCAAGCGCCGCAAAAAGGGGACAGCCATGGCTTTGCCGGTGAAGGATCAGCTTAGGTATTGGGGCATCGCCGCAGCCGTATTTGTGCTGATGTTATGGGCCCTTGGCGATGTCTTACTTCCATTTGTGATCGGCGGGGCCATTGCCTATTTCCTTGATCCGGTCGCCGACCGTCTTGAAAACTTTGGCCTGTCCCGGATGGCCGCCACCGGGCTTATCACCGTGGTTGGCATTTTGGGTTTTGTCCTGCTGATCCTGATGGTGGTTCCTGCGCTAGTGACGCAGCTGATTGATCTGATCGAGTTCATGCCAAGCCTCGTCAAACAGCTGCGCGGCTTTGTCGAACAAAAATTCCCTTCCCTCCTTGATACCCAATCCAGTTCGCATCAGTTCCTGGTGTCGCTGGGTGAAACGTTGCAATCCAAAACCGGGGATGTTCTTCAATCCGTCGCCGCCTCGCTCGGGTCGGCGATCAACGTCGTTGTCCTGCTGGTGATCGTGCCCGTTGTGGCCGTCTACCTTCTGCTGGACTGGGATCGCATGATCGCTCGGATCGGAGAGCTGCTGCCCCGTGACCACGCCCCGACCATCAAACGGCTGGCGGGTGAAATCGACGATGTTCTGGCCTCATTTGTGCGCGGCATGGGCACGGTCTGCCTGATATTGGGCACCTACTACGCGGTCGCGCTGATGGCTGTCGGTCTGCAGTTCGGACTAATCGTTGGGTTCATCGCTGGGCTGGTTACGTTCATCCCCTATCTGGGCGCCCTGATCGGAGGATCGCTGGCCATCGGTCTGGCGCTGTTCCAGTTCTGGGGCGATTGGGCGCATATCGCGCTTGTCGCGGGTATTTTTGCGGTCGGTCAGGTGACCGAGGGCAATTTCCTGACTCCAAAGCTGGTCGGCAGCTCGGTCGGGCTGCATCCGGTCTGGCTGTTGTTGGCCCTGTCAGTGTTTGGAGCGCTGTTTGGCTTTGTCGGAATGCTGGTGGCAGTTCCGGTCGCGGCGGCGCTGGGGGTTCTTGCACGGTTCTGCACCTCGGTCTATCTGGACAGCCGACTGTATACCGGCCTGGAAGGCTTGAACCAGAAAGACGACTGAATGGCTCGCCAACTGAACTTCGATCTTCCAGCCAAAACTGCGCTGGGGCGCGAGGATTTTTTCGTCTCGCCCGCAAACGCGCTGGCGGTCGCCATGATCTCGGCAACGTCCTGGCCGGGTAACAAGCTGGTCCTGAGCGGCCCCGCCGGTTCAGGCAAGACGCATCTGGCCCATGTTTGGGCGGCGGAAACCGGCGGGCGTATTCTGCATGCCACCGATCTGCGCCACGAAGATGTTCCCGCACTGGCCCAAACTCCGATTGCCATCGAAGATGTGCCGATGATCGCCGACGATGCCGAACGGCAAAAAACGCTGTTTCACCTGCACAACCTGACTTTGGCCGAGGGTAATGCCCTGCTTATGACCGGGCGTCTGGCGCCGAAATTCTGGGAACTGCCCCTGCCCGATCTGCAAAGCAGGATCGAAGGCGCGCATCACGTTTCGCTGGACCCGCCCGATGATGCCTTACTGGGCGCGGTACTGGCCAAACTATTCGTGGACCGGCAGTTGAACCCCGGCCCCGAGGTGATCTCGTACCTCGTCAAACATATGGACCGTCGGTTTGAAACAGCTGCCGACGTGGTCGCCCAGCTTGATATGCTGGCCCTGACCGAGAAACGCGACATTACCCGCGCGTTGGCTGTGCGGGTTCTCAATTCGGACCCCGCTGAAGTCGCATCCGGCGATTGACCCGCAACGAACGATTTCGCATTCTGCGCACGGAATATCTGGAAGAGACATGGATCAGACCGTCGAAACCGACATCCCCGACTGGGGACCTTTCGGAAAGCCGCTATTCGACAACCCCGAGGCCCGCGCTCTGTCGCGCGTCGGCGTTGTCGATGTCGGGTCAAACTCGGTCCGGATGGTGATCTTTGACGGCGCGGCGCGCTCGCCCGCCTATTTCTACAACGAAAAAGTCATGTGTGAGCTGGGCGCAGGTCTGTCCGAGACCGGGCGGCTCAATCCGCGCGGACGAGAGCGCGCCCTGGCTGCCCTGCGCCGCTTTGCCCAACTGGCAGATGATCTGGGTCTGCCCGGCCTGCACGTAGTCGCCACCGCCGCCGTGCGCGAGGCCGAAGATGGCCCGGCCTTCTGCAAGGACGTCCATGCCGAGACCGGCCTGACCGTCTCGGTCATCGATGGCGGGGAAGAGGCGCGCCTGTCTGCCCAAGGCGTCCTGCTAGGCTGGCCCGGTGCCTATGGGTTGATCTGCGACATCGGCGGGTCCTCGATGGAACTGGCCGAAATCGGGGAGGGAGACGTAGGCCGCCGCCTGACATCAGCCCTTGGTCCGCTGAAACTGCGCGATATCAAAGGTGGTCGCCGGGCACGCAAGGCGCATATCAAGGAAACGATGGAGGACCTGCGCGACCGGCTTGGTCCGCAGCGGGATCGTTTGTTTCTGGTCGGCGGCAGTTGGCGGGCCTTTGCACGTCTGGACATGTTGCGTCGGGGCTATCCCCTGAACGTTTTGCATGAATACCGCATGACCACCAAGCAGGTACATGAAACGATCAAGTTCATCGAAAAAAGCGACCCCGAAAAACTGCGCAACCGCGCCGGCGTCTCAAGCTCGCGCATGGCGCTGATCCCTTACGCGATGGACGTGCTCGCGCGGTTGCTGCGCACCTTCAAGCCAAAGGATATTGCGATCTCAAGCTACGGTATCCGCGAGGGACTACTGTACGAACAGATGCCTCAAATTCTGCGGGACCGTGATCCGCTGATCGAAGCCAGCCGGTTTTCCGAGGCCAAGGATGCGCGCCTGCCCGGTTTCGGCAAGCACCTGTTCGACTTCGTGATGCCCCTGTTCAAATCTGCCCCGCCAGCGCGGGTGCGGCTAATCAAGGCGGCCTGTCTGCTGCATGACGTAAGCTGGCGCGCCCATCCCGACTACCGGGCAGAGACCTGCTTTGACTATGTCACCCGCGCCAATCTGGGCGGGCTGAAACACTCGGAACGGGTGTTTATCGGGCTGGCTTTACAGCACCGCTATCGCAACAAGCGCGAGGACACACGCTTTGCGCCGCTATACGAGTTGCTGGACGAAAACGACCAGAAACAGGCCGAGATTCTGGGCAAGGCCATGCGCTTTGGCGCAATGTTGTGGATGCAGAACGACGCTACCATGGGCAAGCTGCGCTTTTACCCCAAGAAACGCCAGCTTGAGTTGTTCTTGCCCGAAACCGCTGCCGCCTTGTTCAGCGAAGTGGCCGAGGCGCGGCTGAATTCTCTGGCAACTGCGTTGAAGTCCGAAACCCGGATCGTGCTGAAACGCTGAACCTTAGATATCAATCTCACCTTCGGGTGCCTCGGGTGGCGTCTGCGGAGCAACTTCCGGGGGTTCCGGTTTTTTGCGGATTATGATGTCCCCGTTGGGCAGGATTTCAGGCACCTCATAGGCGCTCCAATCCTCAATCTCGGCAGCCAGATCGGCCAAAGCCGGACCCATTTCGGCCATAAAGGACTGCATTGCCGGCCCAAACTGGTCGGCCAGCCCTAGCAATTCATCCAACGCCGGTTCCATTTCCTTCCGCAATCCTTCAAAGAACAATTCAGCGCCCTGCTCCATCAGTGATGGGCCGGGCTCGTCCTCGGCAAGAACAGGCGTGCTGAGCGCCGTGGAAATTGCGCAGATCGTGATGAAATGTCTCATAGTGAGAATATAAGGCGAAAACGCCGCGCATGTAAGGTCACAGGTCGATATCCAACGTGACCGGAAAGTGGTCAGAGGCCGTAAGAAGCGCGTCGTGTAACTCCTTTGCGGCCAAACACGCCGGGTCATGGAACGGATGCCAAATCCGCCAGCGCGGGTTCAGCGCCCGTAGACCATCGCAGATCATGATGTAGTCCAGCAGGGCTTCAAGATAGCCGCCATCGGCCGGACGCGCGAAACGGGCCGTTGACGGTGGCGTGTCTGTGTGGGTCGAAACCGCATGGGGATCGAACAATCCCGTTTGCACCAGAATCTCGACCGAGGATCGCCCGAACAGGTTTTCGAATTCGTCCAGTCCCGGCCCGTCGTTGAGATCGCCCAACAGAATGACCGGCTCATTCGCCTCAAGATGCGCCCGAACGCGCCGCGACAGCCACACTGCCTGCGCCAGCTGTTTGCGCCGGTTGGCAATCGAGATTCGGATCGCTTCGTCCCGGCTACTGGCTCCGTGGGGGGCTTTGGACTTGAGATGCGCGCCAATAAGGCGAAAGCTGGCTCCATCGGACGTCGTCACCGCAAGCTCCATCGGCGGTTTTGAGAACTCGACAAGGTCTTCGGTGGCGTCAATGTCGAGATCAATTCGGAACGCCCCATCAAAACGAGGAGCATCATTTGATCCGGTCCCTTTTGGGTCATGACGAACCGTCAGCACCGCAGGATCATAGAGCAGCGCCAGTTCCTGATGCGTATCGTTGGCAAATCCCATCACCGCATGGCTGGTGCGTAGGTTAAACGCCTCTGCAAACCCTTGCAGGGCGCGCACGCTGTTCTGAGTTTTGCCGGTATTTGGCGCCTCGACAATCAACATCGCATCCGCGTCGACCGCAGTCAGGACCTTAGCGATGGCTTCGACCTGTTGAGCTTTGGTAATATTTTGCCTGCCAGACCAACTGTCATCAACAATCAGCCTGTCCTTGCGGTCAAACAGATTGGCGAACCATTCGATATTGTAGGTCGCCAGCCGCATCGCGGTCAGGCTCGCGCGCCGTTGATCTCATCCCAGGCGCGGTTGATGTCGATCATCTTTTTCTCCGCCAACCGGATCGCCTCTTCCGGGACACCACGCGCCATCATCGCATCGGGATGGGTTTCGCGTACCAATTGACGCCAAATCTTGCGGATATCTGGCAAAGGCATATCCCGAGGTACCCCCAGCACCGTGTAAGGGTCATTCGGCGCATCCGGTACAAACCGCGCGCGCAGGGCCAGAAACTGAGCTTCGGTCTGGCCGAAAATCCGGCTGACCTCCTCTAGGAACTCGTTTTCGTTGGGGTGATAGAACCCGTCGGCCATGGCGATGTGAAACAGCCCCTCCATCAGGTCGCAGAAGGTGGTGCTGTCATCGGCGAACATCCCGGCGATCTTGCGGGCGTATTCCTGATAGCCGGCAACATCGGTCCGGGCCATGTCGAAAACGCGGGCCGCGTCGGCTTCGTCCTCGCGTGCGATTTGAAAGACGTCGCGAAAGGCCGTGACCTCATCCCGCGTTACCTGACCATCGGCCTTGGCCATCTTGGCCCCGAGCGCGATAACAGCGATCGTAAACGCGACCGAACGCTCTGGCGGCGTGCGCAGCTTTTCGAAAACAGCCGTAAGGCTTTCGCCTTGGGCAAGCGCGCTGAGCGCGTCGGATATGCGGGTCCAGATCGACATGAGGGCACCCTACCCTCTGAATTCGCCCGTGTCAGGTGCGACCAATCACTGCGGTGTCAGAATTTTCTGCATCAGCACAAGATCCAGCCGTTTTCCCCATTTAAAGCCCACCTCGGGCATCCGACCGGTCTCGGCGAACCCCATCGCCGTATGGAATGCAATCGCATCAGGATTGGCCGACGAAATCCCCGCGACCAGAACATGCACCTGTTGGGTTCTTGCTACCTTTTCCAAGTCATTCATCAGCGCGCGCCCGACACCCTGCCCGCGTGCTGCGGAGGTCAGTTGGATGGAATGCTCGCGGCATTGCGCGTATCCGGGACCAGACCGAAACGGAGCGTAAGTGGCAAAACCCAGCACCTTGTCGTGTTGCTCGGCCACCAAGAAAGCGGGGCCACGCCCGGAGATATCTTCTGTGATGCTCTCGACGTTCCTTTGATCCGTTGTGAAGGTGATCAAAGTGTCTCGGATGATCGCATTGGTGATGTCAGCTATGGCCGGGGCGTCCAAAACCTGTGCAGGGCGAATGATCATTCCAGCACGCGTAGGCCATGCGGCGTCTCAAACTCGGCCTTCAGCGCGGCGGGGCCGGTATCAAACACCACGCGATCCATTTGGCCCACCAGTTTTGCCAGTTCCAACCCTTCGGGATGCATGACCACCAACCGCCTCAGCTGACAACCACTATGTTGCAACATCCGGGCTGGGTGCAAGTCCCCTTGCCACTGGATGAGCGCAGGAAACAGGTTGTCGAACGGCAAACGCCCGCTGGGCGGAACTGCCATCTGCCACCGCAGGGCGCCTCGTGCCAGATCAATTGGTTGTCCGACACCGTCGGGGAACATATCCAGCGCTGCTGCGATACTGGGGACGCGGCAAATCCAGTTAGACAGGCGCGGAGTTCCCTGAAACCGGTCCAGATCGAACCAGCGTGTGCGTTCAAGGTCGGGGGCATCGGGATCGACAGCGATTGCTTCTAGATACAGCCCGTCGGCCAAGCCTAGTAGCCGGTTATGCGTTCCAAACGCCTCGTGTTTGCCACCTTCCTGCAAGGCGACGCCAAGCGCCTGTTCAATATGGGCTGTGGCCTCTTCCAAATTCTCGCCCGCCACGGCCAGATGATCCAGTTGCATTGGTGCCCCCTGCTAGAAAGTCTTCGTCGAAGACTTTCTAGCATAAGATTTTTCGTCGAAAAATCTCAGTCTATGCACGGGTATCGCCGATCAGACTCAAGATGTCTTGCGCCGCCTCGGGGATATTCGTGCCCGGACCAAAGATCGCCTTAACACCGTTGTCATAGAGGAATTGATAGTCCTGCTGCGGAATCACGCCGCCACAAATAACGATGATGTCCTCAGCCCCGGCTTTCTTCAGTTCCTCGACCAGTTGCGGTGCAAGCGTCTTATGCCCTGCCGCCTGCGACGAGATACCGACCACATGCACGTCATTGTCCACCGCGTCCTGAGCGGCCTCAGCCGGCGTCTGGAACAGAGGGCCCACGTCCACGTCAAACCCGATGTCGGCAAAAGCGGTTGCGATCACTTTGGCTCCCCGGTCGTGCCCGTCCTGCCCCATCTTGACCACCAGCAAACGCGGACGGCGGCCTTCGGCCTCGGCAAAATCTTCGATGGATTTTTGAATGGCGGCGAAGCCTTCATCACCTTCATAGGCCGCGCCATAGACACCGGCCAGCGTTTTCACCTCGGCGCGGTGGCGACCGAATTCTTTCTCCATAGCCATACTGATCTCTCCTACGGATGCACGGGCGCGGGCGGCCTCAACGGCGGCGGCCAGCAGGTTTCCGCCCTCTTGGGCAGCTTTGGTCAGGGCGTCCAGCGCCTGTTGGCACGCGGCCTCATCGCGCGTGGCGCGGATATTTTCCAAACGCGCCACCTGCGCTTCGCGCACAGCGACGTTGTCAACGTCCAGAATGTCGATCGGGTCTTCCTGCTCCTTGCGGTACTTGTTGACGCCGACGATGACCTCTTCGCCCCGGTCGATCATCGCCTGACGGCGCGCGGCGCTTTCCTCGATCCGCAGCTTGGGCATGCCCGAGGCAACAGCCTTGGTCATGCCGCCCATCTCTTCGACCTCTTCCATCAGGGCCCAGGCTTTTTCGACCAGCTCATTGGTCAGGCTTTCTATGTAATATGAGCCCGCCAGAGGATCGACCACATCGGTTACACCGGTCTCTTCCTGCAGCACCAACTGTGTGTTGCGCGCGATGCGGGCTGAGAAATCAGTGGGCAACGCGATTGCCTCGTCCAGCGCGTTGGTGTGCAAGCTTTGCGTTCCACCCAGAACCGCGCTCATCGCCTCATAGGCTGTGCGGATCACGTTGTTGTATGGGTCTTGTTCCTGCAGCGAAACGCCAGAGGTCTGACAGTGAGTGCGCAACATCTTGGACCGCTCTGATTTCGCCCCGAAATCGGTCATCACGCGGTGCCACAGGGTGCGGGCAGCGCGCAGTTTTGCGATCTCCATGAAGAAGTTCATACCAATCGCAAAGAAGAACGACAAACGGCCTGCGAACTTGTCGACATCCATCCCGGCTTGCGTCGCCGCACGCACATACTCGCGCCCATCGGCCAGCGTATAGGCCAGCTCTTGCACCAAGTTCGCGCCGGCCTCCTGCATGTGGTAGCCAGAGATCGAAATCGAGTTGAACTTGGGCATCTCGTTCGAGGTGTAGTCGATGATATCCGAGATGATCTTCATCGACGGCTCAGGCGGGTAGATATAGGTGTTGCGCACCATGAACTCTTTCAGAATGTCATTCTGAATGGTGCCGGACAGGACGGATTTGTCATGCCCCTGCTCTTCGCCTGCCACGATGAAACTGGCCAGAATCGGAACCACAGCGCCGTTCATGGTCATCGAGACCGAGACCTTGTCCAACGGGATGCCATCGAACAGGATTTTCATGTCCTCGACAGAATCGATTGCTACACCGGCCTTACCCACATCGCCGACAACACGCGGGTGGTCGCTGTCATAGCCGCGGTGCGTGGCCAGATCGAAGGCCACAGACACGCCCTGCTGCCCGGCGGCCAGATTGCGGCGGTAAAAGGCGTTCGATTCCTCAGCCGTCGAAAACCCGGCATATTGGCGGATCGTCCAGGGGCGCCCCGCATACATCGTGGCCTTCACCCCGCGCGTGAACGGGCCGAACCCCGGCAAATTGCCCATATGCGGCAGATCTGCGGTATCTTCAGCCGTGTAAAGCGGTTTGACGTCGATGCCTTCCAGCGTCTCTTTGGTCAGATCATCCAACGGCCGTCCGCGCAGCTCTTTTTCCGCCAGCGCCTGCCAGTCCTTGGTGTTGGTCATGTCGATTTCCTCTCGTCAATTCGGATCACGGCGGGCTGAGGCCACCGCGGTGTTGTGCTGCACCCTGCCCCGCCAACCCGGTCAAAGCGCGAAATTTTGAGCGATCCGGGCAAATCGCCGGTCGCATTCGTCAAAGCAGCAGCTATATTCAATGGAACAGGAGGCCCCATGACACGCACGCTTGCCCTTGTTTTCTCGGCACTAATCCCGCTGGCTGCGATGGCGGCCGATGGGTCCGCACCTGCGGAAGATGAGTTTGTTCGACCCGCAGGCGACAGCGAACTGTCCGAGTTTCTGTGGGTCAACCGGCCCATCATCGTCTTTGCCGATACCCCCGCCGATCCGCGATTCCAGCAACAGATCGACATGCTGGTCGAAGGCGAAGCCGCGATGCGTGATCGCGATGTGATTGTCATCACCGACACGGACCCGTCTGACCGCTCCCCGATCCGCTCGCAATTGCGCCCGCGCGGATTCCAGATGGTGTTTGTCGACAAGGACGGCGTGGTAAAACTGCGCAAACCGTCCCCTTGGAGCGTGCGTGAGATTGGCCGATCCATCGACAAAACCCCCCTGCGCGAACGCGAGATTCGCGAACGGCGCGAGGGCGGTTGAGCGCCTTCGCCACGCCCCAAGTTCCCGGCGCAGAACGCCGGGACGTCATAGGGATATGACAATAGCACGCTCATGATCATTCGAACTCGATGATCACATCGTCCACGGCAAGGCTGTCACCAGGGCCCGCGTTGATCTTGGCGACCACGCCTTTTTTCTCGGCGCGCAGAATGTTTTCCATCTTCATCGCCTCGACGGTGCACAGCGCCTGACCTTCCTGTACTTCTTGCCCCACTTCGACGTCGATCTTCACGATCAGGCCGGGCATCGGGCAGAGCAGCATTTTCGAAGTATCTGGCGGCAGTTTCTCGGGCATCAACTTGGCCAGTTCCGCCTGACGCGGACGGCGGATATGCACCTTCAGGTCTGCACCCCGGTTGCGGATACGGAACCCACCCGAAATTTTGCCGACCTTCATGACCAGCGACTCTCCGTCGACATCCAAAACAGCCAGTTGGTCGCCCGGTGTCCAATCCGAGGCAATCCGCAGGCTCGTGCCGTCCGAGAAGGCAACCGTCGCGCCCTCTTTATCCGCTTCGATCCTGACGTCGAACTCCTGACCCTGCAGCGCAACATTCCAATGCGCGCCGACCTTGCGCTCGTGGTTGTCCATACGGCCCGAGACGCGGGTGCGACGAATTTCAGCGACACGGTACATGGCCGCGCAAGACGCTGCGATACGGCGCAGGTCTTTTTCTGGCAGGGTGACGCCTTCAAAACCGTCGGGATATTCTTCGGCGATGAAAGCGGTGGTCATGTCGCCACTGATGAATTTGGGATGATCCATCACCGCTGACAGGAATGGCAGGTTGTGACCAATGCCCTCGACCTCGAAACTGTCGAGCGCCACACGCATCGCCTCGATCGCTTGATCACGAGTCGGGGCCCAGGTGCACAGTTTGGCGATCATCGGGTCGTAATACATGCTGATCTCGCCACCTTCATAGACGCCGGTATCGTTGCGGACAGCGGCGGGTCCTTCAGGCGCGTCGCCTTGCCACTTACCATTCACCAACATCGGACCAGCCGCAGTTTCCTGTGGTGGGCGATAGCGGGTCAGACGGCCAATCGACGGCAGGAACCCACGATATGGGTCCTCGGCATAAAGGCGGTTTTCAATCGCCCAGCCGGTCAGGGTCACGTCATCTTGGGTAATCGACAGCTTTTCACCTGCGGCCACGCGGATCATCTGTTCGACCAGATCGACGCCGGTGATCAACTCGGTCACAGGGTGTTCCACCTGAAGGCGGGTGTTCATCTCCAAGAAGTAGAAGTTCTTTTCCCCATCCACGATGAACTCGACGGTTCCGGCGCTGGCATAGTTCACGGCCTTGGCCAGCGCGACAGCTTGTTCACCCATCGCCTTACGCGTTTCCGGGTCAAGGAACGGCGACGGAGCTTCTTCCACAACCTTCTGGTTCCGGCGTTGGATCGAGCATTCACGTTCGCCCAAGTAGATACCGTTGCCGTGGCTGTCGCACAGAACCTGAATCTCGATATGCCGCGGCTGGGTCACGAATTTTTCAATGAAAATCCGGTCATCGCCAAAGGAATTCGCGGCCTCGTTCTTGGACGATTGAAAACCCTCACGCGCTTCTTCATCATTCCACGCGATGCGCATGCCTTTGCCGCCGCCCCCAGCGCTGGCCTTGATCATTACTGGATAACCTATGTCGTTGGAAATCTTCACGGCCTCATCGGCGTCCTCGATCAGGCCCATATAACCCGGCACCGTCGACACGCCTGCGTCCTGCGCAATCTTCTTCGAGGTGATCTTGTCGCCCATGCTTTCGATCGCACCCACCGGAGGGCCGACAAAGGCTACGCCCTCGGCCTCAAGCGCCTCGGCGAACTTGGCGTTTTCAGACAGGAAGCCGTAACCGGGGTGCACCGCCTGAGCACCGCTTTGACGGATCGCGTCCATCACCTTGTCAATCACGATATAGGACTGGTTCGCGGGGGGCGGGCCGATATGTACGGCCTCATCCGCCATCGACACATGAAGCGCGTTGCGGTCCGCGTCCGAGTAGATGGCGACGGTGCCAATTCCCATTTTGCGCGCGGTCTTGATGACCCGACATGCGATCTCGCCCCGGTTGGCGATCAGGATCTTGTTGAACATGGAACGTCCTTTGTCTTGATGTTTGAGAAACGCAAAACGCCGCCGCGGGGCATAGACCCCACGACGGCGTTTCGCGCGATGACGGTCGAGGCGACACGCGCCCCGTTGATTTTTTTACCTACAGTTGTTTTGCGTTTTGCAATACAATACGTTGCCAGCGGCCCCGACGGCTGCGCCCACGATGGGGTCCGCGTTGAGAACGGCGGCACCCAGCGCCCCCGCGCCGCCGCCGAACAGCGCCTGTTCGCCAAAGTTGTCGCCGCAGGCCGACAGGCCCCCGCAGACGGCCAGCGCCAGTGCCAGTTTCGAGAATTGCATGATGTCTGCCCCTTCAGAATTTTTACTGCATTCGAACGCTGATGTCGGATTTGCGGAGTGATATTCAATAACACCAGGGGAAATTGCAGAATATGCGCAGGTTTTTGCCGTCCTGGAACCGATTCATGGACAAAGAAAAACGCGGGCAGGGTTTTGTGTAACTCACAAGCCTGCCCGCGGTAGGAAGGGGTACGGAATAGTAGGTGCATGTGCGACGCAGGCAAAGTAGAGCCGCACGGCCCGCTCAACATGCACGGTGAAGTTGCACGTGAAAACTGCGATCCACGAGGCACACGGTTTCCGGCTGGAATCTGCCCATTCCCGAAAACGCCGCGCAAATAAGCGCCTATACCGATTCTCACGCCTTCACGAGGAACTGGGCTCAAAAGCGTCACAAATTCGTTACGATTTACTATCGAAATGAGACACTTTGCAAGTGCAGCATCACTTTTCGCCACCGCAATGTGAACGTCAAAATCCCTTGTATTCCACGTTTTAAATACAGGCTTCACACGCGTGTGAAATCGAGCGTTTTTCGGAGCACTTTTTCTTGAGAAATTTACGCTCTGCAGTCCCGATCTCGTGATTTCCAAGAATTTCGCTGCCGTGGAAGGTTGCGCGTGCACACTCGCACACAAGGAAACATCCAAATGATTACAAAGAGAAAAACGGCATCTCTGCTCGCTGCCACTGCGCTCAGTGTGACCGGCACGCTTGCTTATGCCCAGGATGCGAATACGCAGGCCGAACTGGAGGAACTGCGCCTTCGGATCGAAGCCTTGGAATCTCAGGGACCGAACGCGACCCCCGGTGAATTCAGGATCGGGAATACGACGCTGGACGTCTACGGCTATGTCAAAGCCGACTTCTTTTATGACTTCGACTTTGATCAAGGCGACACCGCTTTCGTGAACGTCATCGGTGAACCTTCGACGGCAACCAGCGGCACTTTTGGTGCGACCGTTCGTCAGTCGCGCATTGGCCTGCTGACCAGCACACCCAGCGCCATTGGAGACATTGGCGGGCAGTTGGAACTTGACCTGTTTGCAGGCGGTGGAGCTGCTGAACTGCGCCTGCGTCACGCCAACATCCGCATTGGTGACGCATGGTTGATTGGTCAGTTCTGGACCAACTTCCAGCCGCTGGACACCTATCCGACCTCGGTCGAATTTAACGGTCCCGTCGGTATCGCCTTTGCCCGTGTTCCGCAGATCCGTTATACTGTCACCTCGGTCGAAAACACCGATATCGCTTTCGCAATCGAAGAAAACGTCGGCGGATCGAACTCTGATGATCCGGTCTTCACCGCGTCGGCTGAATACAATGACGGCAAATACATCGGACGCATTGCCGGCCTTTACGGTCGCGCGCAAGACGGCGGCGGCCTCAACGAAGTCGACCAGTGGGGCGTGACCCTGTCTGGTTCTGCTCGTTTGTGGGAAGGCGGTCTGTTCCAGGTCAACTACGTGACTGGTCAGGCGCTGGGTCCGTGGCTGATCGGCTTGGGTGATCCGGTCGTTGGCGGTGAAGCCAACGATGTCGACGGTTTCACCGTTGAACTGCGTCAGCAAGTCAACGACAAGTGGAATGTTGGTATCGCCTACGGTTACGAAGACTATGACCTTGCCACCTCGACTGGCGATCTGGCCTTCACCGAACTGGAGACGATCCACGTCAATGCTTTCTATCAGGCAACCGAGACTCTGACTCTGAGCGCTGAATACATCTACGGCGAGCGGAACGACGTAATCTCGGGTGAGGACTTTGACGGTAGCCGCGTTCAGGTTGCGGCGCAGTTGAACTTCTGATCGCATATCACGACCCTGCCCCCCACTGCGGGGCAGGGTTTTCCCATTGGGAAACACCCGTGAAGGATATGCGACCTCAGCAAGCACGCTTAGCGCAGTCCGTCAAAGATGTCGGGAAAGGACATCTTGGCCACATCCAGATCAATCACCAAAAGCGCATCATAGCTGGTAGGATCAAACGGATCCTCGGCTGGAACGACTTCGCGTTCGAACAACCAGCTCAGGCGGCCGGCATCCAGATTGCCACGCTCAAATGGTTGATCCCCGAAGTGCTGCCATAGCGCCTCCATAAAACCCGCATCGGCGCGCCGGTCGGCTGGTTTACGATCCCGAAAGCGCTCGCGCCGGGTCAGGGGCGTTACCCCCTTGGGGTTGGCGCGGCGAATGGTGAATTGAAAATCTGTTCCGGCAAGGCGCCCCGGAAATCCGCGATGCTTCAGCATATCGCCACCCCGCTGGCATTAGTGCCTTCCGGGAAAAGAAAATCACATCCGTTGATGGACGAGGTCATATCGCACGCCTCCAAAGCTGCATGGCTGGTCAGAAACGCTCTGTCCGTCTGAAAATCAGCATTCATGGTCAGAGCCCCTCCCAGATACACTGCGATTGCTCCAACCGGTAGGCTTCGAAAAACTGCGTGGCATCGGGCTCGGTCTGCCCAAACTCGGTCGGCCGGTCCGACAGCGAAATCACCACACGCGCAGGATTCAAATCGTATTCGGCGACATAGGCGACAGCCAGCGTTTGGCACAGATGTTGCATGTCCACCGAGGCGACGTCATACCCAATACGACCAACATCTGATCCGATCTTGGGCGCCACAAAGCGAAAGCGCAGCCACAGTTCGCCCGGATTTTCATCCAACAGAACTTGAGTCAGATGAACGGGTTGACCGGACGGCACGGGCAGCTGAGGGGGCGTTTCAGCAACCGCAGGCAAAGTAATATTCAGGAAAAACAGAGTTAAGGCGCAATCCCGGACCCACCAAAGGTGAGCTCCTCTCTCCGGGATTGCGCGCGCATGGCTTTTGGCCCGCGCTTTTCTATTTCTGATAAGGGTATCCATGTATCAGCTTTGCACTCAGAGTCAAACTTGGCCCATTGTAAAAGTTATGTGACATTGGCCGGCAGCGCGTGAATTTCGGCGATTCATCGCGCATACCGAAACCAGCCCTCTGTTACAGAGGGATATTGTCGTGCTTTTTCCACGGGTTCTTAAGCTTCTTGTTCCGCAGGCTTGCGAAGGCGCGCGAAACACGACGTCGCGTCGATTGCGGCATGATCACCTCGTCGATGAATCCCCGCTCGGCTGCGACAAAGGGATTGGCGAAACGATCTTCGTAATCCTGCGTGTGCTGCGCGATTTTCTCGGCATCACCCAAATCGGCGCGGTGAATGATCTCGGTCGCGCCCTTGGCACCCATCACCGCGATCTCGGCTGTGGGCCAAGCATAGTTGAAGTCGCCGCGCAGGTGTTTGGATGCCATAACGTCATAGGCCCCGCCATAGGCTTTGCGGGTAATCACCGTGACTTTTGGAACGGTGGCCTCGCCATAGGCAAACAACAGCTTTGCACCGTGCTTAATCACGCCACCATATTCCTGGCTGGTACCCGGCAAGAAGCCCGGAACATCGACCAGTGTCAGGATCGGAATTTCAAAGCAATCGCAGAACCGCACGAACCGCGCCGCCTTGCGCGAGCTGTCGATGTCCAGACACCCGGCCAGAACCATCGGCTGGTTGGCGACTACACCTACGGTCTGCCCTTCGAGGCGAATGAAACCGGTGATGATGTTTTTGGCGTAGTCTTCCTGAATTTCGTAGAAGTCGCCCTCATCCGCCACCTTGGTGATCAGTTCCTTCATGTCGTAAGGCGTGTTCGGATTGTCCGGGATCAAGGTATCCAGCGAGGTCTCGATCCGGTCGGGTTCATCAAAGAACGGGCGGACCGGAGGTTTCTCCTGGTTGTTGAGCGGCAGGAAATCGACCAGACGGCGCACTTCGGCCAGCGCCTCAACGTCGTTTTCAAATGCTCCATCAGCGACCGAGGACTTCTTGGTGTGGGTCGATGCGCCGCCCAGTTCTTCGGCGGTAACGACCTCATTGGTGACAGTCTTTACCACGTCAGGGCCAGTTACGAACATGTAGGACGTGTCCTTGACCATAAAGATGAAGTCGGTCATCGCCGGGCTGTACACTGCGCCACCCGCGCACGGACCCATGATGACACTGATCTGCGGCACCACACCCGAAGCCATAACATTGCGCTGGAACACCTCGGCATAACCCGCCAACGAGGCGACACCTTCCTGAATACGCGCCCCACCCGAGTCGTTGATCCCGATCACCGGCGCACCGTTTTGAATCGCCATATCCATGATCTTGCAGATCTTCTGCGCATGGGTTTCAGACAAAGACCCGCCAAACACGGTAAAATCCTGGCTGAACACATAGACCATACGACCATTGATCGTGCCCCAACCGGTGACCACCCCATCGCCCGCAGGCTTTTGGTTTTCCATCCCGAAATCGGTGCAGCGATGACTGACAAACATGTCGAACTCTTCAAAGCTGTCTTCGTCGAGCAGCAGCTCTATGCGCTCGCGCGCCGTCAGCTTGCCGCGCCCATGCTGCGCGTCGATCCGCTTTTGACCACCCCCCAAGCGGGCATTGTTGCGGCGGTCTTCAAGCTCGGTCAGGATGTCTTTCATGACGATAATCCCCTATGTAATTTGGCGGGACACTATACGGACAAAGCGCCATTCCAAAGCAACTTTCGGCAAATTTGCAAAGTTTTGACTACACAGCTAAAGAATAATGCAAAATTGAAAAGTTACATACTCATGTCAAATGGTAGGTGGCATTCCCGAAATCCCAGATTATACCATTGAACCATGCAGTTCGGACCACCTCCCGCACGGCGTTCGCCTCCGTCTATCGCCACGCTGGTACTTTTATCGGGCCTGTCGGCGCTCAGCCTGAATCTTTATTTGCCCAGCCTGCCCAACATGGCCGTGCATTTCCAAACCGACTACAGGGTTATGCAGTTGTCCATCGCGCTGTACCTGATGGTCAGTGCGATCTTGCAGATTCTCATCGGCCCGATTGCGGACAAGGCCGGTCGCAGACCCGTTTTGCTGTGGGGCATGGCCCTGTTCCTGATCGTAACACTTGGCTGCATCTACGCGCCTAATGCCGAGGTCTTTCTGGCTTTTCGCATGTCGCAGGCGATTATTGTCGTAGGTATGGTCCTCAGCCGGGCAGCTGTGAGAGACCTGTATGATCAGGATCAGGCGGCGTCGATGATCGGCTATGTGACCATGGGCATGGCCGTCGTTCCGATGATCGCCCCGGCAATCGGAGGGCTGTTGGAGGAATCCTTCGGCTGGAAGGCAAATTTCTGGCTGCCTTTCGTGTTGGGTACTCTGACACTGATCCTGTGTTTCAAGGATTTCGGTGAAACCTCGGCCAAAAGCGGCAAGACGCTGCTGCAACAGTTCCGCGAATACCCCGAACTCCTCACCTCGCCCCGCTTCTGGGGTTATTCGATGTCGTCCGCCCTGTCATCCGGCGCGTTTTTTGCCTATCTCGGCGGCGCACCTTTCATCGGAACCGAGATCTTCGGCATGTCCGCAGCCGAGGTCGGCGTTTATTTCGGTGCACCCGCTCTGGGCTATTTTGCCGGGAACTTCATCAGCGGGCGGTTTTCCGTCAAATTCGGTGTGAACCGGATGGTCCTGCGCGGCTGCATTCTGAACGCGTGCGGCGTGCTGATTTCCGCACTGTTGTTCCTGATTGGACTTGGGACACCGCTCAGCTTTTTCGGCTTGATGACGATTGTGGGTATCGGAAATGGCATGACAATTCCCAATGCCACATCCGGTGCCCTGTCGGTGCGCCCGCATCTGGCGGCAACGGCGGCGGGTCTAAGTGGTGCCATCATGCTGGCAGGCGGAGCTGGTCTGAGTGCACTGGCCGGGTTTCTGCTAACCCATGAAACAGGAGCGATGCCGTTGCTTTGGCTGATGCTGATAACCGCTCTGCTTGCCGTAGGCGCGATAGTCTCTGTTATTCGGCGGGAAAGGCAGCTTGGTCTATAGCGGTACTTGCACAGTCATTTTTGCAAAGTTAGCTTGCCGCAACAGAAAAGTTGCAAAGGCCCGCTATGGCGACCCAGAAACTCTATGCCGGTGCGAAACTGCGCGAAATGCGCACGCGCCTGACCCTGACGCAAAAAGAATTCGCTGCCAAACTTGGGGTTTCCCTGCCCTATTTGAACCAGATGGAGAACAACAACCGTCCGATTTCCACCACCGTGGTTCTGGCCTTGGCGCAGGAATTCGGCATGGACGTGACCGAGCTTAGCACTGGTGACAGCGAACGGTTGGTGTCGGATATGCGCGAGGCCCTGGCCGACCCCGTCTTTGATGATGCCACGCCACCTCTTGCCGATCTGCGGCTGGCGGCCTCAAACGCACCGGCATTGGCCCGCGCCTTCATCGCACTGCATCAAACCTACCGCCAAACGCATGAACGGCTGGCCTCACTGGACGAAGCGCTGGGGCGCGAAGACGCGCAGATTCAAGCCAGCCCCTGGGAGGAGGTTCGGGATTTCTTCCATTATTGCGACAACTATATCGACGCTGTCGACCGCGCGGCCGAACGATTCGCAACCCGCGCACAAGACACTGGCGGCGTGCGTGCCGCCGCGATCAACAGCTTGGCCGAGCGTGACATACGCGTTCAGTTTTCCGATATCGAAGAAACGCGCAAATATGACGCTGACAGCAAAACGCTTCTGCTGTCCTCCCGCATTGCGCCGCAAACGCAGGTTTTCCAACTCTTGCTGCAAGTAGCGCTGATTCAGCAAAACAAGCTGCTCGAGGCCACATTGGACTTTGCCAAGTTCCAGACGGAAGAGGCCCGCGCGATCGCGAAAATCGGTCTGGCGAACTATTTCGCGGGTGCGTCGCTAATGCCCTATGGCACATTTTTGGAGGCGGCGCAGGACTGTCGTCACGATCTCGAACTGCTCAGCAACCGGTTTGGGGCGTCGATTGAACAGGTAGCGCACCGATTGTCTACCATGCAGCGGCCCGGCGCCAAAGGTATCCCTTTCTTCTTTGTCCGCGTCGATCAAGCGGGCACCATCACCAAGCGCCATTCTGCAACGCGGCTGCAATTTGCCCGGTTCGGAGGCGCCTGCCCCCTGTGGAACGTCCACCGCGCGTTCGAAACACCGGGCCATTTCCTGCGCCAACTGGCGGAGACACCAGACGGGGTTCAATATATCTCGCTGGCGCGGGATGTCTCGAAGTCCGGCGGCTCATTCGGGGCCCCCGTACGTCGTTATGCCATCGCTCTGGGTTGCGAAATCCGTCACGCTGAAGCGTTGGTCTACGCCGACAATCTCGATATCAACAATGCCAGCGCTTACGAGCCTATCGGCATCTCGTGCCGAATCTGCGAGCGGCAAAACTGCCACCAACGCTCAGTCCCGCCTCTGGAAAGACGCCTCACGATTGACGCGCACACACGCGGCACCCTCCCCTACGAAGTGACCTGACCTTCTTCTGTTCAGAATACCTCGGGGGAGTCGCCGAAGGCGACGGGGGCAGAGCCCCCGCCCCTGATGTTCAACCCTTGGATAAGATCGACCAGATCTCGTCCTTCAGCGCCGCACGCTTCTTGCGCAGCTCGCCCTCAGCCAGATCTTCCATCGGCTCGACATTGGTTTCAGCGCGATGAACGACACGGTTGATTTCATGATACTCATCCGCCAACCGCGCAAAATGCGCGTCTGATTGCTTGAGCTGGCTCATCAATTCAACTTTGTCCGGAAATTCTTCGGCCAGCTCATGCGGGGTGTGGGACATTCCTGTTCGCTCCTAAAATATATCGTTGCGAGTCAAGTCTATAGATGTCTTCCAAAACCCGCTTTGACGCGGATCAAATCACCGTTGCGCGGTAGCCCATTGCGGATGTATCCACGGGCGATCATTGGCCTTGGGCAAGGCGTCTTTCCCCAGCAGATGGTCCGACATCTTCTCGCCCACCATGATCGAAGGTGCATTGAGGTTGCCATTGGTAATCTGCGGAAAGATCGAGCTGTCGGCGACGCGCAACCCGCCCACACCAATCACGCGCCCTTCAGGGTCCACGACAGCATGTTTGTCTTCCGCCCGCCCCATCCGGCAGGTACCACACGGGTGATAGGCGCTTTCGGCATGTTCGGCGATGAAAGCGTTCAATTCATCATCTGTTTGAACGTCAGCACCGGGCTGAATTTCCTTGCCGGCATAAGGTTTGAACGCCTGCTGCCCGAAAATCTCGCGGGTCAGGCGGATACAGGTGCGGAAGTCTTCCCAATCCGTCTCATGACTCATGTAGTTGAACTGGATCACAGGGGCATCCTCGGCCCTTTTGGATCGCAATGTCACAGCACCCCGCGACGGCGACCGCATCGGCCCAACATGCGCCTGGAACCCATGCCCCTCGGCCGCCGCCTGCCCGTCATAGCGTACGGCAATCGGCAGGAAGTGGTACTGAATGTCAGGATATTCGACACCCGGCTGCGAGCGAATGAACGCCGCGCTTTCAAACTGGTTCGATGCGCCAAGCCCGGTTTTCGTGAACAGCCACTGCGCGCCGATCAAGCCCTTGCTGATCAGGTTCCAGTGTTTATACAGCGTGATCGGCTGAAGCGACGCCTGCTGGATATAAAGCTCCAGATGATCCTGCAGGTTTGCGCCCACACCGGGGCGATCCGCAACAACCTCAATCCCATGCTCGGCCAGATGCGCCGACGGGCCAATCCCTGACAACATCAACAGTTTGGGCGAGTTGATGGACGACGCCGCCAGCACCACCTCGCGCCGGGCGCGAATGACCTCAGTCGTGCCACCGCGCACAAGTTCAACTCCGGTCGCACGGCCATTCTCGATTAGGACCTTCGACGCCAGACCCCGCACAATATCGCAATTGTCACGCTTGAGCGCAGGCTTCAGATACGCATTCGCCGCAGACCAGCGCCGCCCCTTCCAGACGGTTTGCTCCATTGGGCCAAAGCCTTCCTGCTTTTCGCCGTTATAGTCGCCCGTGACCTCGTACCCTGCCTGTTGGCCCGCATCGACGAACGCTTTGAACAGCGGATTCTCGCGCGGCCCACGCGACACATGCAGCGGACCATCGGTGCCGCGCCACGCCGTGTCGCCCCCGTGCCCACCGTCGTGCCAGGTCTCCATGCGTTTGTAATAAGGCAGCACATCAGAATAGGACCACCCATCCGCCCCCATCTCGGCCCAGGTATCAAAGTCCCGCGCATGGCCGCGCACATAGACCATGCCGTTGATCGAGGAAGACCCTCCGATCACCTTGCCGCGTGGACAGGCCAAACGACGGTTGTTCAGATGCGGCTCGGGCTCGGACTGATAGCCCCAGTCGTAGCGCGACATATTCATCGGATAGCTCAGTGCAGCCGGCATCTGGATGAACGGTCCAGCATCCGTTCCGCCATGCTCGATCACCAGAACCGAGGCCCCCGCCTCGCTTAGCCGGTATGCCATCGCGCAGCCTGCGGAACCTGCGCCGACGATGACGAAATCTGCTTCCATTTTCGGGTCTCCGTTTCCCACCGGTGCACCAAGATTTTCCATCGAAAAACCTTGGCGGAACCGAAGGGGGTATTACTAAATCAGTCTGTTATTCTCCGCGGGGAAAGCGTTGGCTTTCCTCGACGACATTCAGGTCCATGTGGTTGCGCATGTAACGCTCGGATGCCTTTTGCAGGGGCTGATAATCCCAAGGGTAGTACCCCCCCTGCCGCAGCGCCTCATACACCACCCATCTGCGGGCTTGACTGGCACGTACATCTTCGTCGAACCGGTTTAGATCCCAACGCGCCTCGGACTTGGCACGCAGGGTTTGCAAGGTGCCTGCATGTTCAGGTTTTTCGGCGAGATTTTCCAACTCATGCGGATCGGCCTCAAGGTCGAACAACTGGTCGGGGTCCAACGCGCAGCGGTTGTATTTCCACTTGCCATACCGCAGCGAAACCAGCGGCGCGTATGACGCCTCGGCCGCATATTCCATCGCCACGGGCGCAGTCCGCTCGGCGCCTTTAGCCAGCGGCACGAGGTCTTCGCCATCGGTCCATGGTGCGATTTCGGCCATGTCGACACCTGCAAGCGCGCCAAGCGTCGGCGTGACGTCGATGGTCGAGACCGGTGCCTCAATCCGACCTGCTGGTAAATCGGGCGAAGAGATCATCAGCGGCACCCGCGACGAGCCCTCGAAGAAGGTCATCTTGAACCACAGGCCCCGCTCACCCAGCATGTCGCCGTGGTCCGAGACAAACAGGATCGTTGCCTCTTGCCGCGTGGTTTCCAACACTTCGAGGATTTCGCCGATCTTATCGTCCAGATACGAGATATTGGCGAAATAGGCCCGGCGGGACTTGCGGATATCGTCCTCAGAGATGTCAAAGCTACGCCAGTCATTCGCGTCGAAAATCCGTTTGGAATGCGCGTCCTGATTGTCATAGCCAAGGTCCGAAACTTCGGGCAGCAGATGCTCGCAATCCTCGTACAGATCCCAATATTTCCGACGCGCCACGTAGGGATCATGCGGGTGGGTAAAGCTGACGGTCACGCACCATGGGCGATCGTCCTTGCCGCGCGCCAGATCATAGAGCTTGGCCTTGGCGTTATATGCGACCTCGTCGTCATATTCCATCTGGTTGGAAATCTCGGCCACGCCAGCACCCGTCACCGAACCCATGTTGTGATACCACCAGTCGATCCGCTCGCCCGGTTTGCGATAATCGGGCGTCCAGCCGAAATCTGCGGGGTAGATGTCAGTGGTCAAGCGGTCCTCGAACCCGTGCAATTGATCGGGGCCGACGAAATGCATCTTGCCTGACAAGCAGGTATAGTACCCAGCCCCGCGCAAGTGGTGCGCATAGGTAGGGATGTCGCTGCGGAACTCGGCCGCGTTGTCATAGACGCCGGTGCGCGAAGGCAACTGCCCGGACATGAAACTGGCCCGGCCAGGCGCACACAAAGGTGAGGCTGTGTAGGCATTGGCAAACCGCGTGGACCGGGCGGCCAGTTTTTTCAGGTTCGGTGCATGCAGCCAATCTGCGGGACCATCCGGAAAAAGGGTCCCGTTCAACTGATCCACCATCAGGATCAGAATGTTGGGTTGTATCATTTTTCAGCCTCAAGAAACGTGTCGAGCACGCGCATTGCGTGGTTAACTGCCAGTTCCGGTTCCTCCGGGGCGTTCAGGGCGGCGTGGATATAAAGGCCGTCAATCAGCGCCACCATGTCATCCGCGACCTCGACAGGGTCCGACAGTAATGGGCGCAGCGCGTGGATCAGATTAGAACGGATGCGCGCCTGGTATATTTTCCAAAGGCGCAGGGCCTCCTCGTTGGTTTGTGCCAGCACATAAAAGGTCATCCATGCAGCGATCACATCGGGCGTAAAGCACGAGGGCGCAAAGCAGGACCGGATAATCGCCTGCGGGCGTTCATCAGGTGCGGCGGAGCTCAGCTCTTGTCGGGCCTCAGCCCCGAAGTCGGACAGGATACGGCGCATGGCCGCCAGGAAAATCTGATCCTTGCCCCCGAAATAATGATGCGCCAGTGCGCTGGACATACCGGCTCGCTTGGCAATCTGACTCACAGTGACGTCGAGGGATTTCTTTGCACCAAGCTCGGCAATCGTCGCCTTGACGATCGCATCCCGACGGATCGGCTCCATTCCGAGTTTTGGCATCTCTCCCCCTTTCACTGCGCAGGATGGAAAAACGCTAGGGTGTTTTTATTGACTCGTCAATCAATAACACCTCTGCCACCTGGAAATCGACTAGAGCTTGGGGGCAATGCTGGGCGTGGTCAGGCTGCTGCGGTTCAAAACCGCCTCGCGCCAGGCGATGAAACTGACGGCGGCCAGAATCAGTGTGCCACCGGCGACAACCCAAAAGTCGACGCTTTCATGAAAGACCAACGCCCCCATAAGCGTCGCCCAGATCAGCTGCAGGAAGGTCACCGGTTGTGTGACGGCCACAGGGGCTGCCTGCAAGGCCAGCGTCATCAAATAGTGCCCCAGCGTGGCGAAGCTGGCGATCAGGAACAGGATGCCCAGATCGTACCAACTGGGCGGCGTCCAGACCGCAATCACAAACGGGATCAGCGCGATGGTTACCCAGATCGACATATGCGCCACCACGACCGAGGGCGGCAAGTCCTGCACCAGCCGCTTGGCCAGTAGATAAGACGCCCCTAATGTCAGCGAGGTCATCAGCATGGCGATATGACCGGGCGAAACCTCTCGAAACCCCGGTCTGAGGATAATGGCAACCCCGATCAGGGCCACGCCAATGGCCGCGATACGCCGAAACGCCAGCGGCTCGCCCAGAAACAGCGCCGCACCAAGCGTGACATAGACCGGGGTCATGTAGTTCATCGCCGTAACCTCGGCCAAGGGGATCTGGGTCATTGCATAGAACCAGAACATCACCGACACCGCATGCACTATCCCGCGTATCCCGAACAGGGTCAGATGCTTGCGCGTCAGCGGCGTGGACACGATTAGTCGCAAAGCAGGCAGCAGAAAGACCAACCCGAACACAAACCGGAAAAACGCGGCCTGTATCGGGTCCATACTGGATCCCAGCGACTTTACCAGCGCCGTCATGGCCACGAACGATATCCCGGCCGAGAACATCCAGAACATGCCGGCGACAGGCCGGGAGGGCGCGGTGAGGGTTGTCATGTTAACGGTTCAACACCGAATACCGCCCAAGAGCAAGACCCTCAGAGTGAGACAAGCTTGACCGCAATCGACAGCATCACCACACCGATAATCGCGTCCAGCACCTGCCATGCCCTGGGGCGCGCGAAGATCGGGGACAAGACCCCTGCCCCGTAGCCCAGCGAAAAAAAGAAGACAAAGCTGGAAATCATTGCGCCGGCGGCAAATGCCAGCCGATCCTCATATTGCGCCGAGATTGATCCGATCAGAACCACGGTATCCAGATAGACATGCGGATTCAGCCAGGTGAAAGCCAGCACCGTCAGCAGGACCGAGCGCAGGCTGGCACGCTGGCCGCCCGTGACATGCATCACCGCGCCGCCGCGCCACGCGGATCGCAGGCTGCGTAACCCGTACCATGTCAGGAAAATCGCACCACCATAGCGCATCGCGGTCTCAAACCACGGGACCGCCTGCGCCAGCGTTCCGAACCCGGCCACGCCCGCCGCAATCAGAATCGCGTCCGAGACGGCGCAGGTCAGACACAGGGGAAACACATGCTCGCGCCGCAGCCCCTGTCGCAGGACAAAGGCATTCTGGGCCCCGATGGCAAGGATCAGGCTGAAGCCAAGCGCAAAACCGGCGATCAGGGATGTGGACATGGGACCTCCTTACGCGATGCCCCGTTGACTACGACGATCCTGCCGCCCTATCAAATTAAAGATGTTGATCTTGATTAAGCTAAGCTAATGCTGCTCGATCCCAACCACCTGTCGGCTTTGTCAGCCATTCTGCGCCACGGCAGTTTCGAGGCCGCCGCGTCCGAGTTGTCCGTCACGCCTTCGGCCATTTCCCAGCGGATCAAAGCGCTGGAGGATCGGGTCGGCGCAGCCTTGATCCTGCGCGGCACCCCGTGCACGGCCACCCCCGCCGGGCTGCGCATTGCGCAACATGCCGAGGATATTGGACTGCTTGAAGCCCAACTGGCGCGTGAACTGACGCTGGACCGAGAGGCCCCCTTGACCCGCGTGCGCATCGCTGTACCCGCCGATGTTCTGGCGACATGGTTCATTCAAGCCATGGCGCAGGTGGATGGGTTGTTGTTCGACCTTGTACTGGACGATCAAGACCATTCCGCCGACTGGTTGCGCCGGGGCGAGGTCAGCGCCGCTGTCACCATTGGCGGGCAACCTGTAGCGGGATGCGATGCCTTTGCTTTGGGGTCGTTTCGCTATCTCGCGACGGCCAGCCCTGCCTTTATGCAAAAGTGGTTCTCAAACAGCGTCGATACCGTCAGTCTTGGCCGTGCGCCTTGCCTGACCTTTAACCGCAAGGACGGCTTGCAAAAGGCTTGGATCGCTCAGGAATTCGGGCGACGCATCTCACCGCCGTCGCATTTTCTCGCGTCGTCGCATGGCTTTGTCGATGCGGCCATTGCCGGATTGGGATGGGGTATGAACCCGGAAAATCTGGCGAAATCAGCGCTGGAGGATGGCCGACTGACTGTACTAAAACCCGATGCCCCGTTTGACGTGCCACTGACATGGCAGGTCGGGCGCATTCTGGCCCCGGCCCTGCAACCGTTGACCCAAGCCGTGAAACGCAGTGCAAGCCGCACGTTGCGGCCGCTATAGGTCAGGCTGAAGCCGAGCTTTCCGGCATCGGCAAAACAAGACGATAGCAGGCAAAGGCCGCAAAAACGGCCACCACAACGATAAAGGCAATGGCCCAGGCGACCTCGTGCATATGCGCCACCGCGGCCAGCGCGGCGGAAAGGATGACTGCGACTAGGCGGCTGACGCTTTTGATCGCTGCCGCGCCCTTGACGCGCTGATCCTTGGGGGCCACGTCCAGATAATACAGTTTTCGTGCGCTGCTGATGCCTGTCACGGCCACCGTCACGATGAACAGCGCGATGGCGTGTAGATGAACATCATGATCCAAGTCGAAGAAATGAAAGACCAAAAGCACCGACCCGGTGATGGCGACCATCAGGTTCCCCGTCACCATGACTGCCCGGTGGGATTTCATGTTCACCACCTGCCACAACGGCGCGGAAACCAGATAGCCAGACGCCGAGGAAACGATCATGGCCGTCAGACCCTTGGCCGAGGCATGGTGCGCCTCAGCCGCGATCAGGGCGAAAAAGGGCACTGAAAGCGTGGCCGCGACCAGAGGCAAGCGCATGATCATGTAACGCCGGAACCACGCCTCGTTGAACATCGCGATGATGTCGGTGAAATAGGTGATGAACTTGCGTTTCGCCTCAGGCGCGGTATCGCGGGTGCTTTCACCACTGCGCGCGCCTTCGAACATCGCCAGAATGGCCAGGCCCGACAGAATAAAAAAGCCCACGGACACGAAGATGATTGCTGAATGGCGCGAGAAAGGCGGGTTTTCTTTGACGATCTCATGCACCAAAAGCGCCAGACCGATGGCGCCAAGCCCTCCGACCCCTAGTTGCAGATAACGCATGATCATGCGGGATTTGGATTGAACGTGATCGCCCAATAAATCCGTATACATCAGCATCTGCATCTCATCGACCAACCCGATGATGAAGAAAACAAGGACAAACGCAGCCGCGATCAGTGGCACATAACCCGTCGTCGCAACCCCCAATGCGATCAGAAGGCAGAGGCCAACCGCGACCTCGGTCAGCGCAATGCCACGTTTCTTGCGGTCGTGGGCCGAAATCGAACGCGCCAGGAACACATCCGCAATCACGCTGCCCACCATGCGAACCGAGACCAGCGCGCCTGCTATGAACATCGGCAATTCCAGCGAAACAGCAAGAAACGGCAGCACGATGGAGGGGCTGCCTAGCGTCCAGGCGATTTGCGACAGGATGCTTTGCCCGGTCAACACAGGCAGGTTTCGTTTTGCAGGGATCGGGGGACTGTCCGTCATGCTCTCATTGCTGTTTTACGAACAGCTTACCGAGTTTAACGCAATCCGCCAAGCACACTGAAAAGGCGCATAAAAAAACCCGACCAGAGGTCGGGTTTTCCTGATCGATTAACGACAGGATCACAGCTGAGCCATGACCTCATCCGTCGCTTCGAAATTGGTCGTTACGCGCTGCACATCGTCATCATCTTCCAGCGCATCGACCAGCTTCATCAACTTTTGCATATCTTCCAGACCCAGCTCGGTCGTGGTCGTGGGTTTCCACACCAGCTTAGTGGATTCGGACTCGCCCAAGGCCTCTTCCAGCGCGTTGGATACGTCGTTCAGATCGGTATCGGCGCACCAGATGATGTGACCGTCTTCCGAGCTTTCGACATCTTCGGCACCCGCCTCGATTGCGGCTTCAAAGATCGTGTCCGCGTCGCCCGCGTCCGCCTGATAGACAACCTCTCCCTTTCGGTCGAACATGAACCCGACCGAGCCGGTCTCGCCAAGATTGCCGCCATTCTTCGAGAAGGTGGACCGCACGGTCGAGGCAGTCCGGTTGCGGTTGTCGGTCATCGTCTCGACGATCACCGCCACGCCGTTGGGGCCATAGCCCTCGTACCGGATTTCTTCGTATTCGTCGCCTTCACCAGCCACCGATTTCTTGATCGCGCGGTCGATCACGTCCTTGGGAACCGAGTTCGACTTGGCCTCTTTCACGGCCAGACGCAGGCGCGGGTTCTTGTCGGGATCGGGGTCGCCCATTTTGGCGGCAACGGTGATCTCTTTCGACAGTTTGGAAAACAGTTTGGACCGCGCGGCGTCCTGACGTCCCTTGCGGTGCTGGATGTTGGCCCATTTGGAGTGGCCTGCCATAGTGCGTCCTCGTCATCATGTTTGCGTGTTCGGCGCTCATATAGACGTTTGCGGGGGGCAGGATCAAGAGAGCGGCTTGCCCCATATCCCGTCGCAGGTATGGTGGCGACATGACAAGTGATCAAATTATTCTTTTTGCACTTTTCGCCACGGTTTTCGGAATGCTTCTATGGGGGCGGTTCCGATATGATCTGGTTGCCTTTTCGGCGCTGATGATTAGTGTTGTGCTGGGCGTCGTGCCCGTGGACAACGCATTCGCCGGGTTCGGCCATCCCGCAACCATTATCGTTGCATTGGTTCTGGTCGTGTCTGCCGGGCTGGTGCGCTCGGGCGCGGTGTTTCTGATCACTCGCTCGCTCGTCGATGCCTCGCGCGGGCTTGGCGCCCACATCGCGCTGATGGGCGGGATCGGCGCGGTCCTGTCGGCCTTCATGAACAACGTGGCGGCACTTGCGCTTTTGATGCCGGTCGATATCCAGACGGCGCGCAAGGCCGGACGGTCTGTTGGCCTGTCACTGATGCCGCTGAGTTTCGCTACCATTCTGGGTGGCATGGTTACACTGATCGGCACACCGCCCAACATCATCATCGCCTCGATCCGAGCAGAGACGCTGGGTGAGCCGTTCCAAATGTTCGATTTCGCCCCCGTAGGCGGGATTGCGGCCATTGCCGGTCTGGCCTTTGTCGCTCTGATAGGTTGGCGGTTGATCCCAAATCGAGGCCCGCAGACCGAAAGTTCTGAGGAACTGGCCGAATATATCGCTGAACTGACCATCCCGCCCGCGTCGCCCCAAATCGGCAAGCGCGTCAGCGAGTTGTACGAGGTGGCCGAGAAATCCGACGTCGCCATCATCGGCCTGATCCGCGACGGCAAGCGTCGCTATGGGCGTTCAGCCCATGCCACCCTGCACGCGGGCGATGCGCTGGTGCTGGAGGCCAGACCCGAGGCGCTGGACGAATTCCGCTCGGCGCTGAACCTTGATTTCTCGGACACGCGACGGCAGGAATTGCTGACTGCCGAGGGTGACGGGTTAGAGGTGATCGAGGTCGTCGCCACCGAAAACGCCCGTATCACCGGGCGCACCGCCCAAGGGTTGGGGCTGGCATGGCGACAAAGCACAGTGCTTATGGGCATCTCGCGCCAAGGCCGCCAGATCACACAGCAAGTCCGCAAGACCGAGGTTGAGGCGGGCGATATCCTGTTGCTGCTCTGTCCGCGTGACCGCAGCGTGGACGTGACCGAGTGGCTGGGCTGTCTGCCGCTGGCCGAGCGCGGCCTGAACGTGACCGCCAATGACAAGTCTTGGCTGGCGATTGGTCTGTTCGGGGCGGCCGTGCTGGCGGCCAGTATCGGGCTGATCTACCTGCCGATTGCGCTGGGTCTGGTCGTGGTGGCCTATGTGCTGACCAAGATCATGCCTATTAGCGAGATCTACAACCATATCGAATGGCCCGTCGTGGTACTGCTGGGGTCGATGATCCCGCTCGGCAGTGCATTGGAGACTTCTGGCGGGACTGAATTGATCGCAAATGCGCTGATCCAACTGACCGATGGCCTGCCCGCCTGGGCGATCCTGACTGTGTTGATGGTCGTCACCATGACCCTGTCGGATGTGCTGAACAACACCGCCACAGCCATTGTCGCCGCCCCAGTTGGCATCCAGATGGCCCGCACGCTGGAGGTCTCGCCCGATCCGTTTCTGATGACGGTCGCGGTTGCGGCCTCGGCTGCGTTTCTGACGCCGATTGGCCACAAGAACAACACGCTGGTTCTGGGCCCCGGCGGCTATCATTTCGGCGACTACTGGCGCATGGGGCTGCCGCTTGAGATTTTGATCATCGCGGTCTCGATCCCCTCGATCCTTGTGTTCTGGCCGTTGTGACGGGTAAAGGCTGCGTATGAAACGATTTCTGATCCTGCAACTGCGTCCCGAAACCGATGCCTCGGATGCCGAATATGCCTCGATCCTGGACAAAACCGGATTGACGCCCGAGCGAACGCACCGCATCCGGCTGGATTGCGAGAACCTGCCCGAGGGGCTGGACGTGACCGACTATGCCGGTGTGATCGTCGGCGGTGGTCCCGGATGTGTCAGCGATGATCCGGCAACAAAATCGGCGGTCGATGCGCGGGTCGAAGCAGCGATCATGGGACTGATGCCGCAGATTACCGCACAGGACCATCCGTTCATGGGCTGCTGTTATGGTCTGGGAATACTGGCCGCGCATCTGGGCGGTTCGGTCAGCAAGGCGCAATACGGCGAACCTGTTGGCCCCTCGACCTGTCACATGACTGAGGATGGCGCCCAGGACCCGCTCACCAACGGGTTGGCCGATACGTTCGACGCCTTTGTCGGCCATAAAGAGGCTGTGCAGGCCTTGCCCGATGGCTGCGTGCAACTGCTAGCCTCGGACCCCTGCCCGTTTCAGATGATCCGCTTTGGCCACAACGTCTATGCCACGCAGTTCCACCCCGAGGCCGAGGCAAAAGACTTCGAGGAACGTATCAACATCTACAAGCATCACGGCTATTTCCCGCCCGAAGACGCCCAGCGCCTGATCGACATCTGCCACGCGGCCGACGTCACCCAGCCGGCACTGATCCTGCGCCGTTTTGCGGAACGCTATGGCTGACCCAACGGCGCGGTTGCGCAATTGCGGACCGCTCGCATAGGCTGACCGGAACGGCTTTGGGAGGAGTTGTTCTTGGATCTACTCATATCTGTCGGCTTGCCCCTGTCGCTGGCCATCATCATGTTGTCTTTGGGCATCGGGCTTGAGATCGCAGATTTCCGCCGCGTCCTGACACGCGGCTACCCCTTTGCCATCGGCGCGCTGTGTCAGGTCGTGTTACTGCCGGTCGCGGCTTTTGCGACCGTTGCGCTGTTCGCGCTGCCGCCCGAGATTGCCGTGGGGTTCATGATCCTCAGCTTCTGCCCCGGCGGAGTGACCAGCAACATTCTCTCCAAACTGGCCAAGGGCGACGTGGCGCTGTCGGTCAGCCTGACGGCGGTGATCAGCCTATTGTCGATGCTGACCGTACCCTTTCTAGCGGCATGGTCGATCAACTACTTCATGGGCGACGACGCGCCCGAGGTCTCGATCACCGGGCTGGCCATCGCCATGTTCCTGATCACCACCCTTCCCGTCGCCATCGGCGTCAGCATCCGCCATTTTGCAATCGAATTTGCCAATCGGATCGAACCCGGATTGTCCAAGCTGGCGACCACGCTGTTTGTTCTGGTCGTGCTCGCGGCGCTGGCAGGGAATTGGCAACTCTTTGTCGATAACCTTGGGATCATGGGGGCTGGGCTGATCACTCTGAACCTTGGCCTGCTGCTCATCGGGCTGGGGCTGGCGCGGGTCGCGAACCTGTCTTGGAATGAGGCTAAGACTGTCTCAATCGAAACTGGCATTCAGAACTCGACTCTGGGCATCACGCTGGCTGCGCTGATCACCGGGACGGAAAGCGGGTTCAGCCCATTGGCCCTGCCTTCCGCCGTCTACGGGATCACCATGTATGCGGTGGCCCTGCCCTTCATCCTCTGGTTCCGCCGCCGCTGAAAGGACGCTACATGACCAAGAACACAGCAGATGCCATCGTCGTTGGGGCCGGTCTGGCGGGGCTGGCTGCCGCTGCAGAGTTGGGCGACCGGGGCAAAAAGGTAATTATCGTCGATCAGGAACCCGCGCATTTTTTGGGCGGGCAAGCATTTTGGAGCCTTGGTGGCTTGTTCATGATCGACACTCCAGAACAGCGCCGCATGGGCATTCGCGACAGTCATGATCTGGCCTTGCGGGACTGGATGGGCAGTGCGCAGTTCCACCGGGATGAGGACGCATGGCCGCGCAAATGGGCCGAGGCCTATGTGGAATTCGCCGCTGGCGAGATGCGTCCTTGGCTGCATGACATGGGCCTGCGCTGGTTTCCGGTGGTCGGCTGGGCTGAACGCGGCGGGTCCTATGCGGATGGTCACGGCAACTCGGTCCCTCGGTTCCACATCACATGGGGCACCGGGCCGGGCGTGCTGGAACATTTCATCCGCCGCGTACGCGAACATGTAGATAGTGGACTGGTCGAGCTAAAATTCCGCCATCAGGTCAGCCATATCATCATGCAGAACGGCTGCGCCAAGGGGGTCTCAGGCGAGGTTCTGGCCGACGACACCGCCCAGCACGGGGCCAAGACCAACCGCGACGAAGTGGGTGAGTTTGAGGTCTACGCGCCTTCGGTCATTGTCAGCTCTGGCGGCATTGGTGGCAATTTCGAGGTGGTGCGCAAGAACTGGCCACGTGATCGGCTGGGGGAGCCGCCCAAGGATATGGTCGCAGGTGTCCCCTTTCACGTCGATGGCCGTATGATTGCCATCAGCGAGAAGGCGGGCGGTCATGTGATCAATGGCGACCGGATGTGGCATTACACCGAAGGCGTGCGGAACTGGAATCCGATCTGGCCTTCGCACGGCATTCGCATCCTGCCCGGCCCTAGTTCGATGTGGTTTGACGCGACCGGCAACCGGATGAAGCCGCCCTGTTTACCGGGGTTTGACACGCTGGGTACGCTAAAGGAAATCCTGAAAACCGGCTATGAATACAGCTGGTTCGTGCTGACCCAGAAGGTGATTAAGAAGGAATTCGCACTATCTGGGTCCGAACAGAACCCCGACATGACCGAAGGCGGTTGGCGCGAAGTGCTGTTGCAGCGGATACTGACCGGATCAAAAGCCACCGCCCCGGTCGAGGCGTTCAAACAGCATGGTGAAGACTTCATCGTCGCCAACACCCTGACCGAACTGGTCAGCGGTATGAACCAGATGGGCGACGCCCCGATCGATGAGGCTCATCTGCGCGCCCAGATAGAGGCGCGGGATTCACAGGTTGATAACCCCTTCACCAAAGATGCCCAGATGGCCGCCATTCTGGCCGCGCGTAACTATCGTGGCGACCGGCTGATCCGCACAGCCAAGCCGCACAAGTTCCTTGACCCGAACAACGGTCCTTTAATCGCGGTCAAGCTCCACGTTCTGACGCGCAAGACGTTAGGTGGGTTGCAGACCAACCTCGACAGCCAGATGATCGGGGCAGATGGTCAGGTCGTTCCCGGCCTGTTCGCGGCCGGAGAAGTCGCAGGTTTTGGCGGTGGCGGCTATCACGGCTACAACGCGCTTGAAGGCACGTTTCTAGGCGGCTGCATCTTCTCGGGCCGCAATGCCGGACGGTCGCGCGCTGTGGCCTGATTACTCGGCCCGGACGAATTTCAAAACGGGCTCACCGCCTGCATCCAGCATCACCAGGCTGTCCCCTGCGACCGCATAGCGGGTTACGGTCTGAAGAGCGGCCAAGAATTGATCTTCGACTTCTTCAAGCTCGGGCGGGCATGCCATCAGGGTGGCGGCCATGTTGTCGGGAAAGCTCAGGCTGTCACCGCTGATTTCAGCCTGACCCGAAAATCTGTTGCACCCGCCTGTACCGCCGAATGCACCGTCTTGTTCGAAGGTGATTTGCGGCGGGCGTTGCGCTTCGACCACATCACCGTTGATGCCGATTGCCGTCCAGTTGGTGTTGTTCAAACTGACGGTTGCCTGCGGAGAAGCCTTCACCAGCACAAGATCAGCGGTATCTCCACCACCCCGTGTCAGCACGGGGTTCACCGTATCCGTCGTGAACAGCAATTTGTTGCCGTGATAGATAGAACCTCGGACCGCATAAGTCCTGCCGTTCTGGATCAGCGCATCATCATAGTTCAGCGCGTATTCAGCCGGTACACCTGTCAAGGCATAGCGCTGCGACGCCAGCGTGATAGCGGGGGCATCCGCGAGGGAAATATCTTGCAACTCAACATATAGCGTCGCATCCGGTGCCACCGCGATCCGCTCGCGGTAGGTTGCAGTTCCTGTGATGGTACCTGCATGGCTCTGACTACCTAAAATGGTTAGCGCCACTGCGCCTACGACGATGGCTTGGCCGAGTTTTGGAAAAGGCATGATCCAATCCTTTCACATTCGCATTTGATGAAAAGATTGTTACGGTAACTGTATTTACAAGTGGCGCAAACCCTTGTCGGCAAAATCGCGCCGTCTTTAAAGCGGCCAGATCAACGGAATCAGCAGCGATGCCAGCAAGCCCACTGTCAGGTTCAATGGCACCCCGACCTTAAGGAAATCGGTGAAACGGTACCCACCGGGGCCATAAACCATCATGTTGGTCTGGTATCCGATGGGCGTCGCAAATGAGGCCGAGGCCGCCACCATCACTGCCACCACCAACGGACGCGGGTCGATGCCCACCGCTTGCGCCAGCCCGATGGCAATCGGGGTCACCACCACGGCCACCGCGTTGTTCGAGACCAGCTCGGTCAGCACCGAGGTCAACAGATACACGGCCCAGATGATCAGGAAAGGCGGCAGGGCGCTGAGGCCCGGTGCGACCGCTTCGACAATCAGCGACACTGCGCCGGATTTGTCTAACGCTGCGCCAATCGCCAGCATCGAGAAGATCAGCGCCAGCAGGCGACCTTCGACAAAGGAAAACGCCTCATCCGCGTCGATACAGCGAGTCAGCAGCACCACCGCGACCGCCAGAATGGAAAGCAGAAGGATCGGTGCAACGCCCAGCGCGGCCAGAGCCACGATCCCGACCAGCGCACCGATGGCAATCGGCGCATGACTGCGTCGGAACGCGCGGGCCGAGGGCTGTGAGACGTCGACCATATCCATATCAGCGGCTAGCCTCTGGATGTCTTCGGGTGCGCCCTCCAGCAGCAGCGTATCGCCTACGCGCACCACCAGATCATCCAGTTGGCGCCCGATATTCTGGTTCCGGCGATGCACCGCCAGCACATAGACACCATAACGCCGCCGCAGACGCATTGCGCCCAGTGTCCGGCCAACCATGCGGCAGCCGGGGGTGATCAGAACCTCGACTGTCTTGGTCTCGACCGCCGAAACCTGGTCGACGCGCTTGAGTTCCTTGTTGCTTTGCAGACTCAGCAGTTCCGTCATTTCGGTGCGCAGAACCACGCGGTCGCCCAGTTTCAGCTCGACGCCTTTAAGGTTGCGGCGCAATGACTCGTCGCCTCGGATCACGTCGATCAGTCGGACGCCGGGGCGTTTGAAGAGCTGTACGCCCGTTACTTCGCGCCCGATCAGGTTGCTTTCGGGAGGGATGACGGCCTCGGTAAAGAATTTCATCTTTGAGCGGTCGGACAGAAGCGTCGCCATGCTGTCACGATCCGGCAGCAGACGTGGCGCGATGAACCGCAGGTAGACCATGCCATAGATCACCAGCGCAACACCCAGCGGAGTGACCTCGAAAATGGTGAAGGGAGCCATACCCTGCGACCGGGCTACACCGTCCACCAGCAGGTTGGTCGACGTACCGATCAGCGTCAGCGTGCCACCCAGAATCGCCGCATAGCTGAGCGGAATCAGCAATTTCGACGCAGGCACGTCCAGCGTGCGGGCGATCTGGACAAAGACCGGGATCATCACAACCACAACCGGCGTGTTCGACACCACGGCCGAGGCCAGCACCACAAACCCCATCAACAGACCAATGGCAATCCTTGGGTTGACCTGCGCCTGTTTCTGCGCGGTTGAGGTGAACGCATCCAGCGCACCCGTGCGCACCAAAGCCCCCATGATGATGAACATCGCGGCAATGGTCCAAGGTGCGGGGTTGGACAGCACGGCCAGCGCGCTTTGATAGGGCAGAATGCCCGTTACCAGCATCACGGCCACGCCGCCGATGGCGACTACCTCGGTCGGGTAAACCTCACGCAGGAACATGATGAACATGCCCGCGACAACCAAGAGCGCCAGTATCGCGCTGCCTGTTTCTGAAAGCTGGAGGAGTTGCATTCTTGGTTTATGTCCGAACCCTGACCCGAGCTGCGCGCTCGTCAGGCAGTTTCACGCATTGGAAGGGGCAGAGCAAGCCTTACTGCGGCCCTGCTTGCTGCAAACGCCCGCCAACGCGCACCATTTGCGCAGATTTTGCCTCTCCGGTGCGGTCGTCAGTCTCGACAAACACGCCGCTCAGCGTGGCCTCGCCATTGGCGGGGGTAAATCGGGCTTTGGGCATCCCGGTGATAAAGCGGCGCATCGGTTCAACCTTGTCCATGCCGATGACCGAGTCGTAATCGCCACACATCCCCGCATCGGTCAGATAGGCGGTTCCATTGGGCAGAATCTGCGCATCTGCCGTTGGCACATGGGTATGCGTGCCGACCACAAGGCTGGCGCGTTTATCGCAATAATGACCCATGGCCATCTTCTCGGATGTGGCCTCACAATGCATATCGACAATGATTGCTTGCGCCTGACCACCGCGCGGGTGGGATTTCAGGATCGGCTCGATGGCCGAGAACGGATCATCAAAGGGCCGTTTCATGAAGACCTGCCCCAGCACCTGCACCACCAGAACCTTGCGCCCGCCCGGCGCGGTATACAGGCGATGCCCCCGCCCCGGCGCGCCTTTGGCGAAATTTACCGGCCGCACGATGCGGGACTCTTTCTCGATGAATTGAAGCATATCTTTCTGGTCGAACGCGTGATCGCCCAGCGTCAGGCAATCGGCGCCGGCATCCAGCAGCAGCTTGGCGTGATCGCCGGTCAGCCCCATCCCGTTCGAGGCGTTCTCGCCATTGACCACAACAAAATCCAGCCGCCATTCGTCGCGCAGACGTGGCAGATATTGTTGGATCGCCGCACGCCCGGCGCGGCCCATAACGTCACCCAGAAAAAGTATCCTCATACGAACCGTCCTAAGTGTGGCAATGACCAAGCACAAGTGGTTAAACTCAGGTCATAAACTGCCAATACCATTCATCGGAGCGTTTCATGACCCGCCTATACCTGCCTGCCCTTCTGCTGATCCCCCTCGCTGCATGCGAACCTGCGTCTGATAACTCGGCACAACTCGCCAACCCTGCGGCGACGTTCTGTGTCGAAAGCGGCGGCGATTATCGCATTGTCGACGGGGCCGACGGCCAAACAGGGCGGTGTACCCTACCCGATGGGCGCGATCTGGATGCGTGGGAGTATTTCCGCGAAAACCATGCGGGGTGAGCGGCGTTAAAAAGTCAGAACCCGGCTTTCCGTGATCACCATGTCCAAGGGCTGATCGGTCGGCTCCAGCGGCAGGCCCTCGGCCTCTTGTGCGTCAAAGGCGAAACCAATGGCCAGTGTCGGGCGTTTGGCGCGCAGTCCCTCCAGCGTGCGGTCATAGAAACCACCGCCATAGCCCAGCCGTCCACCCTGCGCATCAAAGGCCACCAGCGGCACGATCAGGATTTCCGGGTCAAAATAATCGTCGACCTCCGGCACCTTGGCCCCAAAAGGGCCGTCTTTTAGAGCGCCTTCGGGGGTCCAGTGCGAAAACTTCAGCGGCTGCGCGGCAGCTTGGATCACGGGCACGCCGACCGGACCATAGGCCGAAGCCTCGGCCATGGCGGGCAGCGGATCAATCTCGGTGCGGATGGGCATGTAGCCCGAGATCGGCACGCCC
Source organism: Ruegeria sp. N8 (assembly GCF_056531325.1). Taxonomy (NCBI): domain Bacteria; kingdom Pseudomonadati; phylum Pseudomonadota; class Alphaproteobacteria; order Rhodobacterales; family Roseobacteraceae; genus Ruegeria; species Ruegeria sp. N8. The sequence continues at coordinate 526,574 of NZ_JBQFLQ010000002.1, forward strand.
CGGTGCCCGGCCAACACTTCGGACAAACGCCCTGCCGCACCGGGAAGTCGCGCGTCAAAGGCAGCCTTTCGACGCGCAAAGGCCGCCTTGCGCGCGGCGGCTTTGATTTCGGTCAGATCGGTCACAGTAGCACCACGCTGGCAAGTCCCAGAAAGATGAAGAACCCCATGACATCCGTTGTCGTCGTCACAAAGGTCCCCGACGCCAGCGCCGGGTCAACGCCCAGACGATCCAGCACCACCGGTACTACCGTACCCGCAAACCCCGCGATCACCATGTTCACGACCAAGGCCGACCCGATCACGACACCCAGCATCGGAGAATCAAACCACATCATCCCAACCGTGCCCAGCACTATGGCAAAACACAGCCCGTTCAGAAGTCCCACCAGCAATTCCCGCCGGATCACCCTCATCACGTTGGCGTTGGTCAGGTCGCGCGTCGCCAGCGCTCGCACCGCGACTGTAAGCGACTGCGTACCTGCATTGCCCCCCATCGAAGCCACGATCGGCATCAGGATCGCCAGCGCCACCAGCTGATCAATTGCTGCCTCGAATTGCGAAATCACCAGCGAGGCACAGATCGCCGTGCACAGATTCACCGCCAACCACGGCAGCCGTCGCTTGCTGGTATTCGCCACACTGTCCGAGATTGAGCTTTCGTCGCTAACCCCAGCCAAACGCAGGATATCTTCCTCGTGCTCTTCATCCAGAACCACCATGGCGTCGTCGATGGTAATGACACCAACCAACCGCCCATCAGCATCCACCACCGGGGCCGAGATCAGGTGGTACTGGTTGAACGCATAGGCCACGTCCTCTTCATCCTGATCGACCGGAATAATGTGCAGCTCTTCATCGGCCAGATCGGCCAGCCGCACTTCGCGGCGCGCCGCCATAAGCTTGCCCAGTGTCACCTGCGCCACAGGTTTCAGGCGCGGATCGACCATGACGACATAGTAGAATTGCTCGGGCAGATCGTCATTGGCGCGCATGAAATCGATGGCCTGACCCACCGTCCAATGTTCGGGCGACATGACCACTTCGCGCTGCATGAGGCGACCGGCCGAGTTCTCGGGGTAAGACAGCGCCTGCTCTGCCGCGATCCGCTCGGAATCCTCCAGCGCGTCCAGAATGGCCTCTTGCTGCGGCTCTTCGAGGTCCTCCAGCAGGTCGACAACATCGTCGCTTTCCATCTCGCGCACGGCGTCGGCGAGAACGTCGGGCTTGAGAATGCCGATGATCTCTTCCCGCACGGCCTCGTCAAGTTCGGACAAGATGTCGCCGTCAAACTCTTTGTCATACAGCCGGATCAACTGGGCGCGGTCGTACGGGTTGATCTGTTCCAGAAGGTCGGCGATGTCAGCGGCGTGCAGCGGCTCCATAAGCTCAACCAGCTTGTCGCGGTCATCCACATCGACAGCATAAAGAATTGCCGTGATAGCCTTCGGGTCCAGCGCATAAACGTCGTCGTCACTGGTCGACTCGACTTGGGGTTCGTCAATGCCTGTGGTCATGTCTGCCCCCGCTATCCTTCGGTCATTGCCCTTTAAATAGAAGAAGCAGCTACCGGAAAACAATGACAATGCGCCGATTTACCCAGAAGTTTCCCGCGCCTATGCTATTTGACGGTCCCATACAGGCGGAGATGAATGAAAATGGCGCAGAAAACGCTGCTGAAAGGGCGTGTGCTCAGCTTTACCGGTTCCCCGTTCGAGGGCGAGCCAACCGACGCCGTTGAGTTCAGCGAAGCAGTGGTGGTCGAGGGTGGCCATATCGCCGCGGTGGGTCATGCCGATACGCTGCGCTCTGCGCATCCCGACGCGCAGGTGGTCGATCACGGCCAGCACGTGATCATGGCCGGATTTGTGGACGCGCATGTGCACTATCCACAGACCGCGATGATTGCCAGCTGGGGCAAACGTCTGATCGACTGGTTGAACACCTATACCTTCCCCGAAGAGATGAAGTTCGGCGACCCGACCTATGCCGCCGAAATTGCAAACCGCTATCTGGACCTAACAGCGGCCCATGGCACCACGACAATGTGCAGCTTTTGCACCATTCACCCCGAAAGCGTCGATGCGTTCTTTGCGGCTGCACAAGCGCGCAACCAGCGTGTGGTGGCAGGCAAGACCTGCATGGACCGCAACGCGCCCGAGGGGCTGCGGGACACTGCGAAAACGGCCTATGACCAATCGGAGGTATTGCTAGAGAAATGGCATCGTGTTGACCGTTTAACCTATGCTATCACACCGCGGTTTTCACCGACATCCACGCCTGAACAGCTTGAGGCGATGGGCGCGCTGTGGGCCGAGCACCCTCATTGTCTAATGCAGACCCATCTGAGTGAACAAACGGATGAAATCGCCTGGGTCCGCGAGTTGTTTCCCGAGGCGCGCGACTATCTGGATACTTACGAGAAATTCGGTCTTCTGGGTTCGCATGGGGTCTATGGTCACGTCATCCATCTGGAGGCGCGCGAGCGCGACCGCCTGCGCGAGGTGGACGCGGCGCTGATCCATTGCCCGACCTCGAACACCTTCATTGGCTCGGGCCTGTTCGATATGACCGGATTGATGCATGACGGGCATCGGGTCGGGTTGGCCACGGATACGGGCGGCGGGTCGAGTTTCTCGATGCTGCATACAATGGCCTCGGCCTATGAGATCGGACAACTGCGCGGCGCGCCTCTGCATGCGGCGCAACTGTTGTGGTTGGGCACGGTCGGATCGGCGCGGTCGCTGCGGTTGGACGATCGGATTGGCAATATCGCACTGGGGATGGAGGCGGATCTGGTCGTGCTTGATCTGGCCTCGACCCCGGCCATCGCGCAGCGCGAGGCTTGTGCGGATGATATATGGGAGGCGATCTTCCCGACCATCATGATGGGGGATGATCGCGCCATTGCCGAGGTTTGGATCGGTGGGGCCGCTGTCGCGTGAGGGAATGCGCCTTGCGGCGCATGCCTCCGGCGGAGGTATTTTTGAACAGAAGAAGAGTTTCAGCTTTGCAGGGCTCGCGCCAGCGCGTTCTGCCGTTCGATCACACGTGGCAGGTCCAGAGTGGTGATAGCCCCGCCGCGCACGATTTGGCGACCTTCGACGAACAAATGTTTCACCTTCATCGGCCCGGATAGCAACAGCGCCGCCGGGTCCCAACTGCCTGCGCTTTCGATACCGCCTATGTCCCAGATGGCAATATCTGCGCGCTTGCCCGGCGCTAACCGGCCGCAATCGGGGCGGTTGAGGACATCAGCACCGCCTCGGGTTGCGAGTTCAAGCGCCTCGCGGGAGGACATCGCATCCGCGCCATTGGCGACCCGTTGGAGGAGCATGGCCTGTCGCGCCTCGAGCACCAGGCTGCCATTGTCATTGCTGGCCGAGCCATCCGCGCCCAGCCCAACTGGCACGCCGCAATCGCGCATTTTCCGAACCGGCGCGATCCCTGAGCCCAGCCGACAGTTTGAACAGGGGCAATGGGCAACGCCGGTCTGTGTGCGGGCGAATAGGTCGATCTCGGCCCCATCCAGCTTGACGCAATGGGCCTGCCACACATCGGGGCCGGTCCAGCCCAGATCTTCGGCGTATTGACCGGGGCGGCAGCCGAATTGCGCCTGGGAATAGGCGATATCCTCATCGTTTTCGGCAAGATGAGTGTGCAGCATCACGCCCTTGTCTCGCGCCAGTACGGCTGTGTCGCGCATCAGGTCACGGCTAACCGAAAACGGAGAGCATGGAGCCAGGCCGACCCGGCACATTGCGCCCTCGGACGCGTCATGAAAGGCGTCGACGACGCGGATCATATCGTTGAGGATTGCATCCTCGGTTTCAACCAGCGCATCCGGGGGCAGGCCACCATCGCTTTCACCGATGCTCATCGCGCCACGGGTCGGGTGGAAACGCAGGCCGACCTCGGCAGCGGCGGCGATGGTGTCGTCCAGCCGTGCGCCGTTGGGGTAGAGGTACAAGTGGTCCGAACTAAGCGTACAGCCCGACAGCGCCAATTCGGCCAGCCCAATCTGAGCTGAGGTGAACATTTCATCCGGTCCGAACCGTGCCCAGATGGGGTAGAGCGTTTTCAGCCAACCAAAGAGCAGCGCATCCTGCCCACCGGGTACGGCGCGGGTTAGGGTTTGGTAAAGATGGTGATGTGTGTTCACCAAACCAGGTGTCACCACGCATCCTGTCGCGTCATGGATTTCTCCGGTCGTGGTCAGGCCCTGCCCGATCTGCGCAATCTGGCTGTTTTGGATCAGAATATCGGCCCCACGCAATTCGCGTCGCGTGTCATCCATTGTGAGGATGGTATCTGCGTGTTTGATAAGGATTTCGGTCATCTCGCCCCTCCGTCGCATCAACCCGTCTCATGCTTGGAGAATGCGGGCTGGCGGAAAACGGGCGTAAGAACCAACCGGTCAGAAAATAACCGACCGGGCCGGTCCGGGCAACCGGATTCAGTATTGGCGCAAGATATCCAGCGCAGCGGCGTGCAGATCGGCATTGGCCGCTGCCAGAGCGCGACCGCCGTTGTGGGCGCGACCACCCTGCCAGTCGGTGACGATGCCGCCAGCCGCCTCGATCACGGCTATGGGTGCCTGGATGTCATAGGCTTGCAAACCGGCCTCGATCACCAGATCCACCTGCCCGGCGGCCAGCAAGGCATAGGCGTAGCAATCCATGCCATATCGCGTGAGGCGCGCGTGCCGCGCCACGGCCTCGAACCCGGCGCGTTCTTCCGGGGTGCCGACCTCGGGGAAAGTGGTAAACACGATGGCCTGAGCCAGCGAGGTTGTCGCCCGCGTGTCCAAAGGCCGGGTTCCCGTGGGTCCGCTGACCTGCGCAATATCGACCGAGCCCACGAACCGTTCACCAATATATGGCTGATCAATGACCCCCATGATCGGCCCGTCAGCGCTGCTGAGCGCAATCAGAACACCCCATGTGGGCGTCCCGCTGATGAACCCGCGCGTGCCGTCAATCGGGTCCAAGACCCAGGTTCGGCCGCTGCTGCCCGGCACCTGACCGAATTCTTCCCCCAAAATCCCGTCATCAGGGCGATGTTTGGCCAGAATGTCGCGCATTACACGCTCGGCCTCACGATCGGCGATCGTCACCGGATCGAACCCCTGTGACAGCTTGTTCGAGGTTTCCAGATTTGCTTGGCGGAAAAACGGAAGAATGGCCGCGCGCGCTGCGTCGGCCATTTCTTCTGCTACGTCCAGATCGGTCAGAATAGGCTGTGTCATGCGCTACCCGTGCAGGGCACACGCATCAAAGTCAACCCGCTTAATCAGGCAACGTCGCTGAGAACACGCGCCAGTTCGAACAGTCGACGGCGCTGGTTTTCCGGGATCGCATAGTAGGACCGAACCAGATCCAACGCCTCTTTGTCTCCCATCAGATCAGCAGGCACCGATTTCTTGCTTGAGGTTTCCTTCTCAGCCTCTTCCAAACCTTCGAAGAAAAAGCTGACCGGAACATCCAGCGCTTCGGCGATGTCCCACAAACGCGACGCACTGATGCGGTTCGCACCCGTTTCGTATTTCTGAATCTGCTGGAACTTGATACCAACTTGCTGCGCCAGTTGCTGCTGGGTCATTCCAATCAGCCAGCGGCGATGCCGGACGCGCTTGCCCACATGGACATCGACGTGATGGGTCATTGGTATTCTCCTCTACTACACAACTACCGGGGACGTGCGATATATTTCATCATCGCATAACTAACGAGCAGTTCTTAACCGCTCACTAAGTTGGAACATGCCCCCAAATCAGCACCATAGCGCACTATTGCCCTATTTGCGTTTTTTTTCAAGAAGGTTGAGTAAGATTTCAAGGGTAAGGATTTGTGGTTGTGCGATGCGCACACATAATACCTCTATGTTTATTGCATTATGTATATATTAGCGTTCGTGCCAGTTTTTTGCGCGCAAGGTCACTGATTGACAATTCAACCAGAAAACGAATCTACTCCGCCCAAAATCACGGAGCACCTTTATGCTGGCCTACAGAATCTCATCGAAAGGCGCGGACGCTCAGCTGTGCGATATCGCGCTCCCTGACCCTGGTCCAGGGCAGATTCGCGTCGCCATCAAGGCCTGCGGTCTGAACTTCGCGGATCTGCTGATGCAGAAGGGCACCTATCAGGACACCCCCTCAGCCCCCTTCACGCAAGGGATGGAAATTTCTGGTGTTGTCGATCAGCTTGGCCCGGATGTGACAACCTTGTCCGTAGGGGATCGTGTGGCTGTCTATTCAGGTCAGGGCGGTTTGGCGGAATTTGGGGTGTTCGACGCAGATCGTGCGATCCCCCTACCCGCTTCGACGAGCTTTGAGGACGCCGCCGCCATCCAAATTGCATATGGAACCAGTCACATTGCGCTGGATCACCGCGCCCGATTGCAGCCGGGTGAAACCTTGCTGGTCACAGGGGCTGCTGGTGGCGTCGGATTGACGGCTGTCGAAATCGGCAAGTTGATGGGGGCCACGGTGATTGCGCAGGCGCGCGGGGCGGAAAAGCTGGAGGTCGCGCGCACCGCAGGAGCCGATCACCTGATTGACGCCTCCGAAGATCTTCGGTCGCGCGTGAAGGAATTGGGTGGCGCCGATGTGGTCTATGACGCCATCGGCGGCGACGTGTTCCAGGCCGCCTTTCGTGCCACTAATCCCGAGGGCCGTCTGCTGCCCATCGGGTTCGCGGGCGGCGACGTGCCACAAATCCCCGCCAATCACCTTCTGGTCAAGAACTTGACTGTCATCGGCTTTTACATCGGCGGCTATCTGAGATTCCGCCCTCAGATCGTGCAGGACAGCTTCGCCACCCTATTTCGCTGGCATTCGGAGGGGAAAATCAAACCCCATATCAGCCATACCCTGCCCCTGACCGAGGCCGCGCAAGGCCTGCAACTGCTGAGGGACCGTGCGGCCACAGGCAAGGTCGTCATCACACCCTAGCCCGCGACAGCCTTCAACGGTGTCCCCGCCATGATGCGGAAATTCTGTCGTACCAGCGCCGCCAGGGCTTCGATGATTTCCCCGCGACCCGAGTCGCCGCCGTAAAGGTTGATCATTTGAACCGGTAGATCAGGAAGAGCACCGCCCGATTCGATCAGCTCAAGATGGGCGGCCTCAGTGCCTTCCAGCATGGCCGAGACAGCCAGATCGGCGCTGACCGTGGCCTCGATGGTGCGGTCATCTTCGGAATCAACGGCCAGTTCCCAAGGAATATCGGCTCCGTCCAGTGCGCTGATGACCTTGGGCCGAAACAGACAGCGTCGCCCCTCAGCCAAGGGGATCGGTCGCTTGCGCCATGCCGACCCACCCGGCGCGCCAACCCAGCGCAGAGGCAATTCGGCAATCGTTTCCGCCCCTTCCGCGGCGTTTGATTCCGTCGTCAGGATCAGATCGCATTCGCCTTTCCTATACATCTCTTTCAGCTGCATCGAAAACGACGAGAACAACTGCACCTTCACGCGTGGGAAATCGGCGTTGAATCGCTTCAGAACCCTTGGAATCGCGGGGTAAACGATGTCATGCGGCACACCCAGAACGACCTCGCCCTCGAACGCCTGATCGGTGAGCTTCGAGATCACCTCGTCATTCAACGCAATCATGCGGCGTGCATAAGCCAGCAGTTGCTCCCCCGATGCCGTCAGCGCAATCGTGCGTCCGCTGCGGTCCAGCAACTCAAGCCCCAGCAGTTCCTCCAGCCGTTTCAACTGCATCGAAACCGCAGATTGCGTCAGGTGCAAAAAACCGGCTGCCCGCGTTACGCCGCCTTGATCGGCAACGGCCACGAATGAGCGCAGAGTGGTGATGTCCAGATTTCTCATCTTCACGATCCCTTATGCATTCCGTCAAAAATATTCATTTTTAAAATGTGTCATATCGGGACATATAGATCAAGGAAGTTGATGGAAATTCTAAAAATCATCGGAAATGAAAGAAAGGACAATACCTATGACCCAGATTGCGCTGACATCCCGCTGCAAACCGCATCGCCGGTTTTCCGTTTTGACTCTGTTGGACGCCTTATCCCTGCTTCGCCAGCGCCACAAGCTGGCCCGATTGGACGACCGCGCATTGAAAGACATCGGTATCACCCGCGAACAAGCCGAAGCCGAGGCTGCTCGCCCCATTTGGGATGCGCCGGATTTCTGGCAAAAGTAATTTCTGAATGTATCTTTTTCTCATCAATGGCGACCCGCGTCAGCAGGTCGCCATTTTTGTTGCGTGTTTTAGCCAGTTTCCAGCGTTAAACTCTTGAAACACAGCCCCCACTTGCCGATATTTGCGGGGAAGGCGTCTCGCTTGCAGACGCACCAAAGAATTAACGAAGGGAGACCCTTTTATGGCACAATTTGACACGATCCGGACGGCGGCCGGCGCGCGCGCTGCCCAGATTGACGAGGGCCTGCGCGCCCATATGAACAAAGTCTACGGCACCATGTCCGTGGGCATGCTGATTACTTTTGCTGCTGCATGGGCGATTGCCGGCATGGCTGTATCCAGCGTTCCGACCGAATACCAGATCAGCGCGAACACGTATCTGACCCAATTCGGCGCGACCTTGTTCACATCGCCCCTGAAATGGGTGATCATGTTTGCCCCGCTGGCTTTTGTGTTCGGCTTTGGCGCAGCAATCAACCGTCTGTCGGCAGCAGCGGCTCAGCTGGTGTTCTACACCTTCGCCGCAGTGATGGGTATTTCGATCAGCTGGATTTTCCTGGTCTTCACCGGTCAGTCGATCATCCAAGTCTTCCTAATCACCTCGATCGCCTTTGCCGGCCTTTCGCTGTATGGCTATACGACCAAAAAAGACCTGTCGGCCATGGGCACATTCCTGATCATGGGCGTGATCGGCCTGATCGTTGCGTCCGTTGTGAACATCTTCATCGCCTCGTCGGCCATCGCGTTCGCAGTTTCCGTTCTGGGTGTCCTGATCTTCGCAGGCCTGACCGCGTATGACACGCAGAACATCAAGACAACCTACCTGCAAATGGCCCATTCGGGCGATCAGGAATGGTTGGGCAAGGCCGCAATCATGGGCGCGCTGAGCCTGTATCTGGACTTCATCAATATGTTCATGTTCCTGCTGCAACTGTTCGGCAACCGCGAATAAGCAACCGATACACATCAAACAAAGGGCGGGTTATTGACCCGCCCTTTTTCATTTGCGCCTGAAGATCCAAGGCCTATCGGGCAAAAGAAAAAGCCCCCACCCAGATGGGCGAGGGCTTTGGAGTTCTCTCAGACCGGGATCAGCTACAGTTCAACGCAACCGCGAAGCCCGAGCTGCGCGAGGACGAACCTTTGCGGAATACGTCTCCGGCGGGTAGGCATCCGGTGAACTGTTCGGCGTTCCGGCCAAAGGCGGCACCGATTTCGTTGTCCACGCGAGTGCTGTTGTTAGCTGTACGCAGCACGCCATAGGGCGTGCCATTCACATTGACCGTGCTTAGGAACAAGTTGGTACCCGAGCCATTCAGAACAACCGCGTTGCTATCTCCGCGCCCGCCATTGTCGATTGCGACGCGCGCGACTTTCTGGGCTTCAGTCTCGCCTGTCGACACCGAGACCGGCGTCAATTCCGCCAGATCAGCTGGGATGTTCCGCGACTCGGGAACAAATGCGACAGTGCCCGGCACGTCCGAGGATGTCCGGGGCTCTCCGCTAAGGCCAGCAAAGCCGACGCCCTGACGGTTATAGAGATCTTCGCAGCCCGCAAGGGCCAGAACGGTGATTGTGGATAACAAGATTTTTTTCATGACGGCCAACATTTTGGAACGGTTAGCTGAAGCGTATGGGCAAGGTGTCCCAAAAAGCAACCCGCACCTCATTCGAATGCGCAGGTGGCTGATGCGCCGCTGCAACGGACTGGTGCTGACCTCAGCGCAACTGGATGCCGATCGAACATGAAAAAGGGCTGCGCCGTGGCGCAACCCTTTTAAACTGTCCAAGCGGATCGGCAGATTACTTGATCTTGCCTTCCTTGTACTCGACATGCTTCCGAGCGACCGGATCGTATTTACGAATGGTCATTTTTTCGGTCATGGTGCGCGCGTTCTTTTTGGTCACGTAGAAGTGGCCCGTGCCCGCGGTCGAGTTCAGACGGATCTTGATTGTCGTCGGCTTCGCCATGGTTATCTCCTGCGTCCGGAAAGGCAGGGGCCTTTCGGTTGAATTCCTATGAGCGTGCGCTTTTACCCGGTCGCGCAGCCGAGTCAACCGGAATCGGGCCGAATTGCGCAGTTTTCCAATCGAGTTTCCGACAACAAGCCTGCCCTCGTTTGGCGAGATCACGGTTCCGTGATAGTGTGCATCCAGTTTGTCAAACCAAGACGTCGGAAATCGACGCGACAGTTGAGGCACAGATCTGACGGCAACCCCTGACCGAGTAGTTCTTTTTTGTGCAAATTTACTTGGGGGCAATCATGACAGAATGGACAATTCAGGCTGAAGAGCTGGCCAATTGCAACTGCAATTTCGGCTGCCCGTGCCAGTTCAGCGTTCTTCCCACCCATGGCAACTGTGAAGCTGTTGTCGTCTATGACATTGAGTCCGGCCATTACGGCGACACTGACCTTGCCGGGGTCCGCGCCGCTGGCGTGTACTACTGGCCCGGCCCGATTCACGAAGGAAACGGTCAGATGCAGTTGATCATCGACGAAAGCGCCAGCGACGCGCAACGTGCGGCTTTACAAGCCATCATGACCGGTCAAGACACGGACGAAATGGCGACCTTCTGGTATGTTTACAGCGCCATGGCACCGACCAAACATGAGACGCTGTATCTGCCCATCGAACTGGACTGGTCGCGTGAGGACCGCACAGGCTATGCTAAGGTGAAAGGTATTTTCGACCTGAATGTCAGGCCGATCCCCCATATCGTTTCAGGTCAACCGCACCGTGCGGCGATCCAGCTGCCCAACGGGTTCGAATACCGACACGCAGAATCAGCCTCGGGCACGACCACCACCCATGGGGGTGAGATCAGCCTGAGCTTTGATGCGACCCATGCCCATCTGGCGCATCTGAATATCTCGGGCCATGGCGTTCTGGGCGCTTAGATGAAACCCAATCCATCTGCACCCACGCCTGGGGTGGTCGAGCAAGTGCTGCGTCGTGACGGCAGTATCGTGCTGTTCTGCGTTCTGATGATCGTGCTGTTTGCCTGTTGGTATACGGTTGCGGGCATCGGCATGAACATGACAGCGGTTGATATGACCGCGATGGCCGGACCGATCGGCACTCCGATGCAAATGGGCGGCGAGGTTCATTGGTCCCTAAGCTATGGCATTCTGATCTTCCTGATGTGGTGGGTCATGATGGTTGCCATGATGACACCCAGCGCGGCACCAACGGTGCTGCTGTATACGGCGATCAAACGAATGGGATCTGAGCAGGCGCGCTCAACCCGGCTGAGCCTTTTGTTTCTAAGTGGGTATCTCGTCGCATGGGCCGCCTTCAGTATGCTCGCAACCGGCAGCCAATGGGGGTTGGAGCAGATCGGCCTGTCGGACGGGCCGATGATGACGATCCGGTCCGAGGTCTTTGCAGGTACTGTTTTGCTGGCCGCTGGTCTCTATCAGCTTTCCAGCCTCAAGACGGCCTGTCTGCGCCATTGCCGCAGTCCGGCGCGGTTTCTGGCCGACCACAACCGCCCAGGCCCCTATGGCGCGTTTCGGGTCGGCGTGTTGCATGGGCTTTACTGTCTGGGGTGTTGCTGGGCGTTGATGCTGCTGCTGTTCGTGGGCGGCGTGATGAACCTCTATTGGATCGCCGGTATCGCGCTTTATGTGGGCTTGGAGAAGCTACTGCCGCAGGCGCGGTGGTTGGTTCCGGCAACCGGGGTTGCGCTGATCGTCGCCGGTATCTGGGTGATCGGGCGTGGGGTCTTGCCGCTTGCTTAGAGAGAAATATGCGCGGAGGGCCTGTAAGCCGGATCTTGTTCCGGGGTTGCCCCCTTCGATGACCATTCCTCTAGGCCGTGCATTGCTGCGCGGCTCAAGCTGCCAACCCGGTCCCTCTGGGCCAAGACAGGCTTAGCGGCGGTATCGGCGGACGCCGACCGGCCCGCGCGGGGACCCTATTTGGCATTGCTCCCGGTGGGGCTTGCCGTGCCGCCCCTGTTGCCAGCGGCGCGGTGGGCTCTTACCCCACCGTTTCACCCTTACCACACGCATGTGGCGGTCTGATTTCTGTGGCGCTTTCCGTCGGGTTGCCCCGCCCGGGCGTTACCCGGCACCGCTGTCTTGTGGAGTCCGGACTTTCCTCTCGGGCCCTTGGGCCCCAGCGGCCATCCGGCCCTCCGCGCATGGGATGGGTTAGGCGTTGGGCCCAGCGGCGTCAAGAGTTGATCGGTAGGTAGAAGGGGCCAGCCCCTTCTTGGCCTGCGGCCAATTCAACCCCGGGATATTTTTGGCCAGATGAAGGGCGGATCATGCGCTAGCGGCAGGCGGCATCAACGGAATGAAGTCTTCGGCAGTCAGGGGTCCGGTCGCCCAGGGGCGATATCTGAGGCGGATTGTTGACAGGATAGTTTTGTCATCCGCGTCGGCGGTGTATCCGGCCGCTTGCGCGCAGGCGCGAAAGGACGCCGGCGAGGTGTCTTGCGGGGGTGCGCTGTTGCCGCGGCTGGCGGCAAGCGCCTGGCGTTCCAACCTTAGCCAGTCGAACCGAGGGCCGGGGTCGATTTTGCGGCCCGGAGCCATGTCGGAATGACCAATAATGCCGGTTTCGGGGATATTCCAGCGGGTCATGATGGCAGGTAACAGGGCCTCAAGCGAGGTCATCAGCGGATCGGAAAAGGGGTGATCGCCGCGATTATCCAATTCGATCCCAATGGAGCGCGAGTTTATGTCGCTTTGCCCCATCCACTCCCCCGCGCCCGCATGCCACGCACGGTCTGTTTCCTGCACCATGTGCCAGAGCGTTCCGTCTGCGCCGATCAGGTAGTGGGCCGAGACCTCGTATTGCGGATCGGACAGGCGGGTCAGCGCGGCTTGCGCGCTGCTCATCGCTGTATAGTGCAGGACGATCAGGCTGGGTTTCAGGCTATCCCGTCGCGGACCAAAGTTGGGCGACGGATGCCAGATCGGGCTCAGCTCAGTTTGCGACGGCACTGCGGAACGGGCTTGGGTCCCAGCTGCATGCATAGCCATCCCCATCCGGGTCCAGACCCTTGCGGTCGCGTTGCGGGCCGCCGTTGGCCAAGAACTCGATCTGCGCTTGATCCGCCGAGGGGAACTTGGCGCAGTTGCGCTCCGCTTTGGCTTGCAGGTTGAACCCCGCCCGGCTGTAGAGCTGTGTTCCGACCGGGTTGGATGTATTCAGCGCATATTGGACGATATTAGGCTGTCCGTCGGTGCCACGCTGCGGGACCGCGGTAGGGGCGACCACTTCGTAGGTCTGGCGGTTTTGCTCGATCCGGGCCGCGTCCGATTCGATCGTGCGTCGGTCGGATACAGCGGCGAAATCCTGTTCGTCAGAGATGGTGTTATTGCTTGGGATCGCGGTTTGAACCGGGGCCGTCGTGGCCGGATCAAAGCCGCCCACTGGCTGCGCATTGGACGTACTGGCCAAGGCTGCCGCCGTGGCCGAGGCCAAGTCGGCATTTTCACCTATCGGGGGCAGCGCGGAGCCCGGTGCTCCCAGAGCCTGTTCAGACACATCTACGGGACTGGTCAGCGGGTTGCCCGTATATCCCTGCCCCGTCAGCGCGGCCTCGCGCTGTGCTTGATAGGAGGGTGTGTTGAACCCGGCGCCCTGAATGGGGGCCACCGTATTGCAGGCGGTTACAAGCCCGAGTGCGGGGATCAGAAGCGTGATGCGCATCCTGCTGCTCCGTGTTGCGATGTCTTGCCTTGGCCCAGACCTACCACCATTTGCCCGGTTTGGCCACAAAGCCTGCCGCGTTTTCCAGCGCGTAGGCCGTATTAAGCAGATCACCCTCTTCCCAAGGGCGACCGATCAGTTGCAGACCCAGCGGCAACCCTTGCGCATCCAGTCCGGCGGGGACTGAAACACCCGGAAGACCGGCGAGATTCACGGTGACGGTGAAGACGTCGTTCAGATACATCTGGACCGGATCGGCCTCGGTCATCTCGCCAAGACCAAACGAGGCCGAAGGGGTGGCTGGGGTCAAGATCGCATCGACACCTGCGGCGAAGACGTCTTCAAAGTCTTTCTTGATCAGGGTGCGAACACGACGTGCGCGGTTGTAATAGGCGTCGTAGAAACCAGCCGACAGCACATAAGTGCCGATCATCACGCGGCGCTGTACCTCGTGGCCAAAACCCTCGGCGCGGGTTTTCTCGTACATCTCGGTGATGCCATCGCCTTGCGCCAGATGCGCGCGGCGGCCATAGCGGACACCGTCATAACGGGCGAGGTTCGAGGACGCCTCGGCCGGAGCAATCACGTAATAGGCTGGCAGCGCGTATTTCGTGTGCGGCAGCGAGATGTCAACGATCTCGGCCCCCGCGGCCTTGAGCATCTCGGCGCCATCGGCCCAAAGCTTTTCGATCTCGGCGGGCATTCCGTCCATGCGGTATTCTTTCGGAATGCCGATCTTTTTACCTTTGATATCGCCGGTCAGCATTTCTTCGAAGTTGGGTACGGCCAGCTCGGCGCTGGTTGAATCCTTGGGGTCATGGCCACACATGGTTTCCAGCATGATCGCCGCATCGCGCACGTTCTTGGTCATCGGACCGGCCTGATCCAGCGAGGAGGCAAAGGCCACGATGCCCCAGCGCGAGCAGCGGCCATATGTGGGTTTGATGCCGGTGATGCCAACAAAAGCGGCGGGCTGACGGATCGAGCCGCCGGTATCGGTGCCGGTTGCCGCCAGACAAAGGTCGGCAGCCACAGCAGACGCCGAACCTCCTGACGAGCCGCCAGGTGTCAGTTGCGCGTCGTCATTGCCGCGCCGCCACGGGCTGACCGCGTTTCCGTAGACCGAGGTTTCGTTGGACGAGCCCATGGCGAATTCGTCCATGTTCAGCTTGCCCAGCATCACGGCACCGGCATCGGCCAGTTGCTGAGACACAGTGGATTCGTATTCCGGCTTGAAGCCTTCCAGAATCTTCGAGGCCGCCTGCGAGGGCACGCCCTTGGTGCAGAACAGATCCTTGATGCCGATCGGCAGACCACACATGGAAGGCGCGTCGCCTTCCCTGATGCGTGCGTCCGCGGCCTTGGCGCGCTCCAGCGCGATCTCGGGCGTTTTGTGGACGAAAGCGTTCAGCGCGTCGGCGTCATCAATGGCCTTCAGGCAGGATTCGGTCAGCTCGACCGAGGTCACATCACCCTTGCGCAGCGCGTCGCGGGCCTCGGTCAGACCCAGTTTGTTCAGATCGCTCATATCTTACTCCACCACTTTGGGGACTGCGAAAAAGCCCTCGCGCGCGTCGGGGGCGTTTGCCAGAACCTTGTCCTGCTGGTTTCCGTCGGTGACCACATCTTCGCGCCGTTTCAGGCGCATCGGCTCGACCGAGACCATGGGCTCGACGCCTTCGACATCCACTTCGTTCAGTTGCTCGATGAACCCAAGGATGGTGTTGAACTCGGACGCCAGCGCGGGCAGCGCGTCATCCTCGACCTTGATCCGGGCCAGTTTGGCCACCTTGGCGGCGGTGCTTTGGTCAATCGACATCGGAAAACCTCTTGTGCGTTAGGGGGCATTTACCCGTCTGATGCCCCGGTCGCAAGAGCGGCAGAAGCCTGTTTTCCCCTGTGCCGGCCCAGACGGCGCCCTTGCGCCATCAATTCCGCATAGCTGTCATGCATAAAAGTAAACCAATTAGTTCATTTTTACTCTTGAAAAACTAAACTGTACTGTTCATTTCATTTACACGGAAACGCAATATCGGAGAAAGACGATGAAAACGTTCATGACCGCCCTTGTACTGGCCTCGACCGTTCTGGCCGCCCAAGCACAGGCATTCGGGCCGACCATGGACAGCCTGACTCGCGACCTGAACTTCCCCGAAACGGTCGCAGAGCCTGTCTCGCAAGACAAAACGAAGGTTGGTAAGTGATATGACCCCTTCGTCCGGGTCGGGAACTCCTCCTCCCGACCCGGGTTTTTACAATCATGTGCTGCGCTTAGCGTAATGACGCGTTACGATGCTCGAAAGATGTCTCATCCGACGGAGCCCCCGATGACCACCCGCAAGCAAGCCGTTCTGGACGCAATCGACGCGGCCAATACCCAAGACCCCACCCTCGAAGACGGTCAGCCGGCCGCATTGCTTTATGGCCAGCGGATGAGCGCCGAGCTGGACCGGCTGTTCCCTGACGCATCAGACCCGTTGCAGATCGCCGCGCGTGGACAGCATGTCGAGCGGTGGAAACTGGCGCGCAGCGAATACCCCGAAGGGCGCACGGGTTATCTGACCTGGCGCAAGGCGCAAGCCGAACATCATGCCGAGGTGGTGGCCGGTCTCATGGAGCTTAGCGAATATGGTGCAGACGACATCGACGCGGCCCGGCGGATGCTGCGCAAACAAGGCATCAAGCGCGATGCCGAGGTTCAAGCACTGGAAGATGTGATCTGTTTCGTCTTCCTCAAGTGGTATTTCGCACCATTTGCCGCAAAGCACTCTACCGAGAAAATCCTTAGCATCGTCGAAAAGACTGCCCGCAAGATGTCGGCTGAAGGTCGCGCGCGGGTATTGGACGAATTCGACCTGCCCGCTGACCTTGCCGACGCCTTTCGGGGTTAAGCCGTGCGGGTCATGTGCCTGCGGTAGACCTCGATCATCCAGCCCAGCATGGTGGCGTTCAGGATATGCCACATGAAATGCGTGCCCAACGGCAGGTGGCCGCAGATTGGTTCATCCAGCGCGCGGAACGTGATCGAGGCGATCAGGATCACCGCCCCAATCGCTAACCCTCGGGCCGCACCCGGTGCGCGATCGCGCAGCAGATAAGCATAGATCAGAATCAGTAAAGGTACCGGTGCGTAGGCTGATGACGCGCCCAGTCCCGGCACCAGTTGAAACAGTGGCACCGTCGCGGCAGCGTAGGGAATAAAGAGCGCGGTTACGGCTCCGGCATAAGCAGGTCGCATCTGCCAGACATCACGGTTGATGGCAAAGATATAGACCAGGATATACAGCACGATCGGCAGCACGTCCGCCATGGCGGCCCAGACCTGCGCATGAGTGTGAAACAGATAGCTACCCACGCCGATCGCCGCCAAAATCGCCACCAGCACCATTGCCAGCGCCATCCCCTGCCTACGCACCCGACGCCACATGATGAAAGCGGCAATCAGAAAGGCTGCGTTGGTCACGGCGTTTATGGGCTCGGCCCAATAGGCGGGCGACAAGCGCTCGCAATAGCCGTCAATTTCCTGAAACCAGTCCATAGAATTTTACATAGCCGATGCTAGGGTAAAGCCAACAGTCTGATCGGGAGGAATTATTCATGAATATCATTTGGCTGGGCCACGGCAGTTTCCGCATCGAAACTGGAGGACAAGTGCTGCTGCTCGACCCGTGGCTGACCGGAAATCCGGTTCTGCCCGAAGACCAGCACGACGCGGCGCTGGATGGTGCGACACATATCCTGCTGACGCATACGCATTTCGACCATGTGGTTGATGTTGTCTCGCTGGCAAAGCGCCTCAAGATTCCGGTGGTCGGCCAATACGATCTGATGGGGTATTGGAGCGAAGCTGAAGAGATCGAGACCGTTGGCTTCAACAAAGGTGGCACGGTAAACCTGAACGGCGTGATGGTGTCGATGGTTCCGGCCTCACACAGCTCGACCTTTTCCACGCCCGACGGCCTGCGTACCGGTGGCAGCGAAGTTGGGTTCATGATCGCGGGCGATGGTCACATGCTCTATGTGTCGGGGGACACGGACATCATGGCCGATATGGACTGGATGGGCGATTATTACAAACCCGATATTGGGATCCTGTCAGCGGGTGGGCATTTCACTATGGATATGAAAGGCGCTGCTTATGCCGCGCAGCGGTATTTCAACTTCAAAACCGTGATTCCCTGCCACTACAAGACCTTCCCGATCCTGGAACAATCCGCCCAGACGCTGATCGAAGGACTGCCCGGTGTCGATGTAATTGAACCCGAGGTGATGAAACCTATCACGCTTTAGGATCACGTCGCGTGGCAAAGAAGGTCTTCAGCAAGTCGGCGGCCTCTTGCCCTGCGATACCATCGTAAACCTCGGGCGCGTGATGCGCCTGAGGATGCGTGAACACACGCGCCCCATGCGCCACCCCGCCCGATTTCGGATCGGCCGCACCATAGTAAATGCGCCGGATACGCGCCGCAGACAAAGCGGCAGCGCACATCGCGCAAGGCTCCAGCGTCACATAGAGGTCATGATCGGGTAGCCTCTCGGACCCCACCTCAGCACAAGCCGCACGCAGAACCAGAATCTCGGCATGCGCCGTTGGGTCGTTTAGTTCGCGCGTGCGGTTGCCCGCCGCAGCCACCACTTGGTCGCCCTGCACGATGACAGCGCCCACCGGAACCTCTCCACGATCGGCAGCTGCGCGGGCCTGTTCCAGCGCGATGTTCATAAAGGACTTGAAAGTCATGCCTCTGACTGCATCAGAAACCTGTCTTTCGCAAGTCGGCGGGATGCGCTATGGGCTGCGGATGACCAAAACCCCTCCTCCCGGCGACCGGATCGCCAAAGTGCTTGCCCGTGCGGGCGTCGCCTCGCGCCGTGAAGCTGAACGCATGATCGAAGCCGGTCGTGTGACCGTGAATGGCAAGGCCATCACCAGCCCCGCCTTGAATGTCACCAGCAAGGACCGGATCACTGTGGATGGCAAGCCGGTGTCCGAACCGGAACCCTCGCGCCTGTGGCTGTATCACAAGCCCTCCGGATTGGTGACGACAACGCGCGATGAAAAGGGTCGCGCGACGATCTTCGACAACTTGCCCGAGGACATGCCCCGCGTCATGAGTGTCGGGCGGCTGGACTTGAATTCCGAAGGCTTGCTGCTGCTGACCAATGATGGCGGCATCAAGCGCAAGCTGGAACTGCCCTCAACTGGCTGGCTGCGCAAATACCGCGTGCGGGTGAACGGTCGCCCCAAGGACGAAGATTTTGCCCCTTTGCGCAAGGGCTTGGTGATCGACGGTGAGCGCTTCCTGCCCATGGATGTCTCGCTGGACCGCCAGCAGGGCGCCAATGCCTGGCTCACCATCGGGCTGCGCGAAGGCAAGAACCGCGAAATCCGCCGCGCGATGGAAGATATCGGCTATGCCGTGAACCGCTTGCTGCGTGTGTCTTACGGCCCGTTTCAGCTGGGCAATCTAAAGCCGGGCGAGGTCGAGGAAATTCGCCGCCGCGTCATGCGTGACCAGCTTGGACTGGATCCCGCACCCGAAGCCCCGGTCAAACGCCCGACCAGACCTCAGCGAAACAGGCCACCGGTCGGCAAGAAATCACGCAAGTGACGCGGGTTAGGCAACCTTCCCCCTAGCGCCAAGGCCCCTCATGCCCTAAATTTTCCGTGAGCATTGTCATTGGGGGCTCTCATGTCCGGCACCGGAGTACAGAAACTGGCCTATGCCGCCCTTTTGGCGCTGTTATTTGGTGTTTGCACCGGCCTTCTAGGGGGGCTGTAGACCATGGCCAAAAGATTTGGCGGAAAATACAGCCCGTCAGGTGACGCATCCACGTCGGAGAGCGAGTCGCGCGGGCAGTTCTACGGCGCACGGGTCGAACCTGCCGGTGCGCGCGCCAATCTGTTGTTTCTACCCGCCATCCCATTGGTGTTTTTGTCCCTGAACGATGGTGCCATCGGCATGACCGTCGGGTTGATCGCCGCCGCAACCCTGACCGGAGCTGCCTTCTTACTGCGCGAAGGGCTGCGGGCCGAGGCCGCCTATAACGCGCGCCGCACAGCGCGGCGTCCGGCGATTCCGCGAAAGATCTTTGCCAGCGTCCTGACTGGGCTTGGCACAGCGCTGGCCGCCTACCGCTCGGAACTGGTGGATGCAGCGGCTCAGGCGAGCTTACTCGCCCCCGTTCTTTTTGGAGCAGCCGCGACAGCACTGCACGCGGTGTCCTTTGGACTTGACCCGCTGAAAGACAAGGGGATGGAGGGGGTCGATACCTTCCAGCAAGATCGCGTGGCGCGGGTTGTGGAAGATGCTGAAAAGCACCTGACCGAGATGACCGACGCCATCAAGCGCGCAGGCGACCGCCGGATCGAGGCGCGGGTCGAGCAATTTCAGGACACCGCCCGCGATCTGTTTCGTACGGTCGAGGATGACCCGCGTGACCTGTCGGGCGCGCGCAAATATCTGACCGTCTATTTACAAGGCGCACGGGATGCGACCGTCAAATTTGCCGATGTCTATGCCCGCACGCGGGATGCGCAGGCGCTGGCCGATTTCACGGCCCTGCTGGACGATCTGGAGCAGAATTTCGCGGCCCGAACCCGCAAGATGCTTTTGGATGACCGCAGCGATCTGACGGTTGAAATTGACGTGCTGCGCGAACGGTTGCAGCGCGAAGGCGTCCGGTTGAAATGATCAGCCGGATTTTTTGAGAAAGGATTTCCCATGTCCGACGACATTAAGAACAAGGCGGTTGAAGCCGAAACACTGGTACAAGAGGTCACCGCTGTGACCTTGCCCGAACCCCAGTCCGAAGTTGTCCCGCTGGAAGAAGCGGACGATCCGGTCAAGGCCGAAATCCGCACCCGCATGGATGAGATCGATATGGACAACACGAACTCGATCGTGTCCTTCGGATCGTCGGCGCAGGCGGAATTGCAAGAGATCAGCCAGGCGATGCTGGCCGACGTGCGCAACAAGGATGTGGGCCCCGCTGGTGACAGTTTGCGCAACATCGTTACCACGATCCGAGGTTTTTCCGTCAGCGAGTTGGACGTGCGCCGCGAACGCAGCTGGTGGGAAAAGCTGATGGGCAAGGCAGCGCCTTTCGCCAAGTTCACCGCCCAGTATGAAGAGGTTCAGGGGCAGATCGACCGGATCACCGATGACCTTTTGGCGCACGAACATACGCTGCTGAAAGACATCAAATCCCTCGATCTACTCTATGAAAAGACACTGGGCTTTTACGACGAGCTGGCGCTTTACATTGCGGCAGGCGAGGAAAAGTTGACCGAGCTGGACAGCCATGACATCCCCGAAAAAGAGGCCGCCGTCCAGGACGCGCCGGAAGACGAACAGGTCATGCGCGCGCAAGAACTGCGCGACCTGCGCGCCGCACGGGATGATCTGGAACGCCGCGTGCATGACCTGAAACTGACCCGGCAGGTAACGATGCAGTCCCTGCCTTCGATCCGGTTGGTGCAAGAAAACGACAAGTCCCTGGTGACTAAGATCAATTCGACCTTGGTGAACACCGTACCGCTGTGGGAAACGCAGTTGGCGCAAGCTGTCACAATCCAACGCAGCGCCGAGGCGGCCTCGGCCGTGCGTGAGGCCAACGACCTGACCAATGAATTGCTTACTTCGAACGCGGCCAATCTGCGCCAGTCAAACAAGATGATCCGCGAAGAGATGGAACGCGGCGTGTTCGACATCGAAGCTGTGAAACAGGCCAATGCCGATCTCATCGGCACCATCAACGAAAGCCTCGCCATCGCGGATGAGGGCAAGGCGAAACGCGCTGCCGCCGAGCAGGAATTGCAGAAGATGGAGACCGAGTTGCGCGACACGCTGGCCGCCGCTAAGGCCCGCAAGGATGGGATCGGCGACAATGCCGGTACCGCCGTACCGGGCTGATTCGCGTGACCCTACGCGCCCTGGTCAAACCTGCTCTTGGGCTGGCTGCGTTGCTGGCCCTGGCCAATTGTGACGAGGCCCTAACCACGACTGTGGCACCGCAAGCCCCTGCGGCACCGGCGCTCCCTGCGGCCAATGCCTATGTGCCGCCCTCAGCGGCCAGTCAGGATCTGGCCCGGTTCTATCAGCGGGTCGAGGGCGATCTGCTGACCCGAGGGATGCTGCGCATTGACGGCGGCGGGCCCGATACGCCCTATGACGCGGACGATCTGGCGCGCAATTTCGAGGCTATTGCCTTTTACAGCGAATATCCCGACCACACGGTGACGATCCGCAGCCCGCAAACGGACGGGCGTCTCAGCCGTTGGGCAGGCCCGGTGCGCATACAGTCTGAATTTGCCCCTTCGGTGGCCCCAGACACTCGCGTGGCCGATGCGGCACTGGTCGATGCCTTTGCCACACGGCTGGCGCGGGTGACGGGGCATCCAATTTCGGTCGTGACGCGCAAACCTAACTTTCATGTCTTCTTTGCGGGTAAGGATGACAGTGCCTATGTGGTCAAACGCCTGAAAGAGCTGGTGCCGGGGATCAGCGCGCCGCTGCTGGATCTGGTGGCCAATCCGCGTTCGAATATCGACTGTCTGGTTTTTGCCTCGCAAACCCCGAGTGCGCCTTTCAAATTCGTGCGCGCGGTCACGCTGATCCGGGCCGAGCTGCCGGATCTGACCCGGCTTAGCTGCATTCATGAAGAGATCGCGCAAGGTTTGGGTCTGTCTAATGACAGCCCGGCGGCGCGACCGTCGATTTTCAACGACGACGACGAATTCGCGCTGTTGACCAGCCATGACGAGAAACTTTTGACCATGCTTTATGATCCGCGCCTGAAACCCGGCGTGTCCGCCGAAGACGCGCGCCCCGTGGTGCGGATCATTGCGCGTGAATTGATGGGCCAGCCGCTTTAGGCCCAAGAAAAGGAGACCCCAATGGGCATTTTCGATTTTCTGACCGGAGAATTCATTGACGTCATTCACTGGGTCGACGACACCCGCGACACCATGGTCTGGCGGTTCGAGCGTGAAGGCCACGAGATCAAATACGGCGCCAAGCTGACAGTGCGCGAAGGTCAGGCCGCCGTTTTCGTGCATGAGGGGCAGCTGGCAGATGTGTTCACCCCGGGTCTTTATATGCTTGAGACCAACAACATGCCGATCCTGACGACCTTGCAGCATTGGGATCACGGCTTTCAATCTCCGTTCAAGTCCGAGGTCTATTTCGTCAACACGACTCGGTTCAACGACCTGAAATGGGGCACCAAGAACCCGATCATGCTGCGCGACCCCGAGTTCGGACCCACGCGCATTCGGGCTTTCGGCACCTATACGGTTCGGGTCAAGGACCCCGCAAAGTTCATGGTTGAGATCGTCGGCACTGATGGCGAATTCACCATGGATGAGATCAGCTTTCAGATCCGCAACATCATCGTGCAGGAATTCAGCCGCGTGATTGCGGGCTCGGGCATTCCGGTTCTGGACATGGCCGCCAACACCGCCGATCTGGGAAAACTGATCGCCGCGGAAGTCTCGCCCGTGCTGGATGGCTATGGGCTGGAGATGCCTGAGTTTTACATCGAGAACATCTCATTGCCGCCGGCGGTCGAGGCGGCGCTGGACAAGCGAACCTCAATGGGGTTGGCGGGCGATCTGGGCAAGTTCACCCAGTATTCCGCAGCCGAAGCGATGACGGCAGCTGCCAACAACCCTAGTCAGGGCGGCGGCATGGGCGCGGGTCTTGGCATGGGAATGGGAATGGCCATGGCGCAGCAGATGTCAAACATGGCAGCGGGTCAGCCGGGCAGCCCGTGGGGCAGTTCCGCCCCCGCTGCCCCGCAACCCTCGGCGCATGTGACACCCCCGCCTCCGCCGCCGGTCGAGCATGTCTGGCATATCGCCGTGGATGGTCAAACCAGCGGACCGTTTTCCAAAGCCAAGATGGGTCGCATGGCCGCTGACGGAGAGCTAACGCGCGACACCTACGTCTGGACCGCCGGTCAGGATGGCTGGAAAAAGGCCGGTGACGTGCAGGAGCTGGCGCAGCTGTTCACGATCCTGCCGCCACCGCCCCCGGGGGCGTGAATTTTTCGTAGGGCTGTTAAATGACAGAAGAACACCGTTTCCCCTGTGACCAATGCGGCGCGGATTACCGTTTCAACCCGACCGACGGATCCCTGACCTGCGACCATTGCGGCCATTCCGAGGCCATCGGCGCAGGACCATGGGGCGGGGCCAGTCTGAAAGAACTGGATTTCGACGCCGCCATCGCCGACCGCTTGCCTGACAGCGAGATCGAGGAAACCCGCGTTCTGTCCTGCCCGAACTGCGCCGCTCAGGTCGAGTTTGATCCCGACACCCACGCGGCGGAATGCCCGTTCTGTGCGACGCCGGTAGTGACGGATACCGGCGTGAACCGGCATATCAAGCCGCGCGGCGTTCTGCCCTTTGCACTGGAGGAACGCGCCGCCCACGCTGCCATGACCGAATGGTTGGGTCGGCTGTGGTTTGCGCCCAACGGGTTGAAGGACTACGCGCGCAAGGGGCGTAAGATGCAGGGAATTTATGTACCCTACTGGACCTTTGACGCGGACACTAAATCCTCTTATCGCGGCGAGCGGGGCACGGTTTATTATGAAACCCGAACGGTCATGCGCGACGGCAAGCGCGTGCAGCAGCGGGTGGCCAAGGTGCGGTGGTCGCCGAAATCAGGCCGGGTGGCGCGGTTTTTTGACGATGTGCTGGTGCTGGCGTCGCACTCTTTGCCCAAATCTTATACCGACGCGTTGGAACCATGGGATCTGCCCGCGCTTGAACCTTACCAGCCTGAGTATCTGGCTGGATTTCGGGCAGAGGCCTACACGGTCGAGCTGCGTGAAGGCTATGGGCAGGCCCGCGCGCATATGGCCCGCGTGATCGAACGCGACGTGCGGTTTGATATCGGCGGCGACCGTCAGCGCATCCATGCGGTCGACACCGATGTGCGCGATGTCACCTTCAAACATATCCTGCTGCCGGTCTGGATGGCCGCGTATAAGTTCCGGGGCAAGACCTATCGGTTTGTCGTGAACGGCCGCACGGGGCGCGTTCAAGGCGAACGCCCCTGGTCTGCGATCAAGGTCACGATTGCTGTTACACTGGGCCTGCTGGTTGCGGCCGGGGTCGGTTACCTGGTGGCAACGGGCCAGCAATAGCAAACAACCGGGTCGGTGTTTTAATCGCTTGAACATCCCAAGCGCAGGCGTCATCTTGCGCGTCGTCAACACCGAAGGGGAGGTCAGTGTGACGCTATCCGATCTGAACAGATTGCTGGACCAGCGCCATTCCTGCCGTGCGTTTCGCTCCGATCCCGTTCCGAAAGAGCAGATCGAACAGATCCTGACCAGCGCAGCCCGCGTGCCCAGCTGGTGCAATGCGCAACCCTGGCAGGTCACTGTCACCAGCGGGGCTGAAACCGACGCCTTCCGCAAGGCGTTGCAAGACGAGGTTCAAACTGCCTCACACGAACCCGACCTGCCGTTCCCGACCACTTATTCCGGCGTCTATCGGGACCGCCGACGCGAATGTGGCTGGGCGCTGTACGAGGCAGTCGGGGTACAGCGCGGCGACCGCGCCGCATCTGCCGAACAGATGATGCAGAATTTCGCGCTGTTTGGTGCGCCGCATTGCGCGATCATTTCAAGCCCGCTCGAACTTGGATCTTACGGCGCGCTGGATTGTGGCGGGTTCGTTACCGCATTCACCCTTGCGGCGCAGGCCTTGGGGGTGGCGACCATTCCACAGGCGGCACTGGCCAGCTATAGCCCGTTCCTGCACCGTTATTTCGATATTGCCGACGACCGCTTGATCCTGTGTGCGATCTCGTTTGGCTATGCCGACACCGATCACCCCGCAAATTGCTTCCGAACCACCCGCGCCGCCCCCGAGGCATTTGTGAACTGGGTCGGGTAATCGCGATACTAATACCTACGGAGAAAAATTTTGCGCGCAGTTCTACAACGGGTCAGCCATGCCAGCGTTTCAGTCGATGGCACTGTCATCGGGCAGTGCGGTCAAGGGATGATGATACTGGTTTGCGCCATGCAGGGCGATGACGAGGCGAGGGCCGGCCAGCTTGCCGCCAAAATCTCGAAACTGCGGATATTCAAGGATGACGCGGGTAAAATGAACCGGTCGTTGTTGGATATCGGTGGCTCGGCCCTTGTGATCAGCCAGTTCACGCTGGCCGCTGATACGTCGCGCGGGAACCGGCCCGGCTTTTCCGAGGCTGCCCCGCCCGAGCTTGGAAAGCACCTGTATGAAACCTTCGCGCAACAACTGAGCGATCACGGCATCCCCGTTGAATCCGGTCAGTTCGGCGCGGATATGGCCGTTGAGCTGGTCAATGACGGGCCGGTCACGATTTGGATGGAAAACTGATGGAGCGAACAGAAAAAGCCCTGCGGATCTGGAACGCCGGAGTGGAGGCCGTGGGTGGCTATGCCGCGACGAAGGCGGTTCTGGGCGATATCGAAAAGCCTGATCAGATACTAGCCGTGGGCAAACCTGCGGCGTCGATGGCGCTTGCTGCGCTGGAGCATTTTGGCACAGTCCCGACGCTGGTCGTAACCAAGGATGACCATGCAGGCGACCTGCCCGACCACGTGCGGGTCATCGAAGCCTCGCACCCAGTGCCCGACGCGCGCAGTCTGGAAGGCGGGCGTGCGCTACGCGAATCGGTCGAGGGTCTGTCGACTGATGCGCATCTGCTGCTGCTGGTCTCGGGCGGTGCGTCCTCATTGGCTGAGGATCTGGTGTCGGGCAAAACGCTGGACGATCTGGCTCAGCTCAACAAACAACTGCTGTCGCAGGGGCTAGACATCACCGCGATGAACGCCCAGCGCCGCAAGCTTTCGCGGATCAAGGGCGGCGAGTTGTTGTCCCATTTCACGGGTCGCAAGGCGACTGTATTGGCGATTTCGGACGTGCCCGGCGACGATCTGAATGTGATCGGCTCGGGGATCGGCGTCTTGCCCGTGACCCGCGATTTTGAAGCAACGGCGCAGATCGTGGCCTCCAACGCCCATGCCCGCGCGGCGGCGGCCAGGCAGGCCGAGGCCGAGGGCGCGCGTGTCATCGCCAATGAAGAAGCGCTGCATGACGACTATCAGGCGGTTGCGACAGCTCTTGGCCCTCGCCTGCGCGATATGCCGACAGGCGTGATGGTGTTAGGGGGCGAACCGACCGTCGTCCTGCCCGAAACCCCCGGGCGCGGTGGGCGCAATCAGGCGCTTGCGCTGGCTTTGGCCAAGGAGATCGCGGGGGCCAAGGGGCTGACGGTAATCGTCGGCGGTACCGATGGCACCGATGGCCCGACACAGGCCGCTGGGGGCATCGTCGACGGAACCACATGGGGCGATGACGCGGAACAGGCGCTGCGCGATGCCGACAGCGGCAGCTTTCTGGAAAAGGCCAGCGCGCTGTTGGTGACAGGTCCGACCGGGACGAATGTTATGGACCTGCTTGTCGCAATCCGCGATTGAATTGACGATTTTCATGACACACCCAAAACCCAAGGCCCTGACACTCAGACCATGACCAGCCCTTCAAACACGCTGCGCGAGATCGAAGACCTTTCCGATGTTGGCATTCAAATGCCTGATGGCTGCCGCCTCTCGGCGCGGGTCTGGTGTCCGGTGGATGCCCATGATGCACCGGTCCCGGCCATTCTGGAATTCCTTCCCTACCGCAAACGCGACAGCACCGCGACGCGCGATGCGCTGACCCATCCGTGGTTTGCCAAGCGCGGCTATGCCTGCATCCGCGTGGACATGCGCGGCAATGGCGACAGCGAAGGGTTGATGGAGGACGAATACACCCAGCAAGAGCTGGACGACGCGGTTTCGACCATCCAATGGCTGACCGAACAACCTTGGTGCACCGGCCATGTGGGAATGATGGGGATCAGCTGGGGCGGTTTCAATTCGTTGCAAGTGGCCGCCATGCAGCCCGAGGCGCTGAAGGCGATCATAACCCTCTGCTCGACTGCCGACCGATATGCGGATGACATTCACTATAAGGGCGGTTGCCTGCTGAATGAAAACTTGGGCTGGGGGGCCACCATGTGGTCCTATTCCTCGCGCGCGCCCGACCCGGCGCTGCGCTCGAACTGGCGCGAGCTATGGCTTGAACGGCTTGAGAATGAACCCTTCTTGCCCTCGGTTTGGCTGCGCCATCAGACGCGGGATAGCTATTGGCAGCACGGATCGGTTTGCGAAGATTTCAGCGCCATCCGTGCGGCAACCTTAGCCGTCGGTGGCTGGGGGGATGCCTACAAAAATACGGTACCTCTGCTGGTCGAACAGCTTGCCGCCCCGGTCAAAGGCATCGTCGGCCCCTGGGTGCATAAATACCCCCATTTCGCGGTGCCCGAACCCCGGATCGGGTTCCTGCAAGAGGCGCTGCGGTGGTGGGACCACTGGCTGAAAGGTGCGGATACCGGCGTGGATCAGGACCCCGACTATCGCGCCTATCTGATGGATGGGGTGCGACCGCAACGTTGGTACACCGAGCGCCCCGGCCGCTGGATAACCGAAGACAAAGGCGCAACCACGCATCTGCCGGTTCAAACGCTGGACTTGAGTGATCACGGTCTTGGCGTACCTGGCCCTCTGGACGCACGCATCCGGTCTCCACAAACTTGCGGGATGGAAAGCGGCGAATACTGCGCGATCTGGCTGGGCCCCGACATGTCCGGCGATCAACGCGCGGACGACGCGCTGTCCGCCTGTTTTGACAGTGCCCCGCTGGCCGACGATATGGATGTTGTGGGTGCCCCCCACCTGCGGCTACGGATAAGCGCAGACCGGCCACACGCCCAGTTGGCTGTGCGACTGAACCATATCCACCCCGACGGTGCCTCGACGCGCATCACCTATGGGGTGCTGAACCTGTCCCATCGAGATAGCCACGCAACGCCGTCGCCGTTGACCTCCGGTGAAACCTATGAGGTCAAGCTGGATTTGGATCACATTGCGTACCGCGTGCCCAAGGGGCACCGGTTGCGGGTTGCGATCTCCAGCGCCTATTGGCCCTTGATTTGGCCCACGCCCGAAGCCGCCGAGTTGCATTTGACTCAAGGTACGATTGACATCCCCGTCCGCCCCTCAACCGTTGACGAATGGGTGTTTCAACCGCCCGAATCCGAAACTCCGCGCGATGTCACCACTTTACGTCCCGACAAAAATGCGCGACGGGTCGAGGTGGACATGAACACCGGCGAAACCCATCTGATCATCGAAGATGATTTCGGCCTGATCACCGACAACCATCACGACCTGACCCATGGTAGCACGGCCACAGAACGGTGGTCGATCCATCCCGACGACCCGCTGTCAGCACGCGGCCATTGCCTTTGGACGCAAGAAATGCAGCGTGATGACATCCTCCTGCGGACAGAGACATCCTGTACGATGTGGTCGGACGCGGAAAACTTCTACCTCAGTGCCGAGCTAAAGGCCTACGAAGGGCAAGACCTGATCTTTTCGAAAGAGCTGGAGGATGAAATTCCGCGCAATCACATGTGACGCGGCACCTGCCGGGGCCAAGATTAACCCTTGCCCGTCAGGACGAATTCCGCCTATTTTGACTCATGCGTCAATAAAAAGCCCTCAAGGGCAGAATCCAATCAACCGGGAGACCATAATGAACGAACAACTCACTCACATGACCAAACAGGTCACTTCGGGCAAACTGACCCGCCGCGAATTCATGGGGAAAGCGGCGGCTCTGGGTGTTTCGGCAGCCATGGCCAGCACCATTTTTGCCGACGCGGCGCGCGCGGCGGGCCCGAAAAAGGGCGGCGATCTGAAGTTTGGCCTGCAAGGCGGCGAATCCACTAACTCGCTAGACCCGGCCACCTATGCCAGCTCGGTTCCGTTCCAAAACGGCAAGCAATTTGGCGACCAACTGGTCGAAGTTGCACCAGATGGCTCGATCGAACCTCGCCTGGCCGAAAGCGTCGAAGGTAGCGCAGACGCCAAGGTCTGGACCTTCAAGCTGCGTCAAGGTGTTGAGTTCCACAATGGCAAGACCATGACCAGCGATGACGTGCTGAAAACCATGCAACGTCACTCCAATGAAGATTCGAAATCTGGTGCCCTTGGCATCATGAAGGGCATCGAATCGATGAAGGCCGATGGCGACAATTTCCAGGTCACCCTGAGTGAGGGCAACGCCGACCTGCCGTATCTGATGGCTGATTATCACCTGATCATTCAGCCGGACGGAGGCATGGACAACCCTGGCGCAGGCATCGGTACCGGGCCCTACAAAGTCGAAGTCGACGAGCCGGGCGTACGTCACCTCTACACGAAGTTTGAAAACCACTGGAACCCGGATTTCGGTAATTTCGACAGCGTCGAGGTGATCGTAATCAACGACGCAACTGCCCGTACTGCTGCGCTGCAATCAGGTCAGGTCCACGCGATCAACCGTGTCGAACCGAAGGTTGCAGATCTGTTGGGCCGCGCTCCCAACCTGACCGTGCATTCGACTGCCGGTCGCGGACACTACGTGTTCATCATGCATTGCGACACCGCACCATTCGACCAGAACGAACTGCGTCTGGCACTTAAGCATGCGATCAACCGTCAGGAGCTGGTCGACAAGGTTCTTCGCGGCTATGGCACCATTGGCAACGACATGCCCATCAACGCAGCTTATCCGTTGTTCGATGGCTCTATCCCTCAGAGGGAGTTCAGCCTTGAAAAGGCAGCTGAACACTACAAGAAATCCGGCCACGATGGTTCGCCCATCATCCTTCGTGTGGCTGACGGTGCCTTCCCGGGGGCTGTGGATGCTGCTGCGCTGTTCCAGCAAACTGCTGCGCAAGCTGGTATCCCGCTGGAAATCAAGCGTGAACCCAATGATGGCTACTGGTCCGAGGTCTGGAATGTGCAGCCCTTCTGCGCGTCCTACTGGGGCGGCCGCCCGGTACAGGATCAGATGTACTCGACCGCGTATCTGTCAACTGCAGACTGGAACGACACGCGCTTCAAGGTTCCGGCCTTTGATGAGATGCTATTCCAGGCACGTGCCGAACTGGACAACGACAAGCGTAAGAACATCTACAGCCAGATGGGCCAAATGATCCGCGACGAAGGCGGCCTGATCTGCCCGATGTTCAATGACTTCATCGAAGGTGTCAGCAATCAGCTGGCCGGCTGGGAAAGCGATCCCACCCAAGAGATGATGAATGGCAACATGTCCCGCAAGATGTGGTTCGCCTGATAGGGACCACGGATCATGCATCCTATTGTCAAATTGGTTTCCCAGCGCATTGCGCTGGGACTCCTCTTGCTGCTCGGCGCTTCGGCCCTGATTTTTGGCCTGACCGAAGCCCTTCCCGGAGACGCCGCGCAAGCCGTCCTGGGGCAGTCCGCAACCCCTGAATCTCTGGCAAACCTGCGCGAGGAAATGGGCCTCAACCGCCCTGCCCTGACCCGCTATTTCGAGTGGCTGGGGGGTATTTTACAGGGCGATCTGGGACAATCACTGACCAACAAGCTGGATATCGCTGAAAGCATCGGCAAACGTTTGGGCAATACCCTGTTTTTGGCCTGTGCCGCCGCAGTCGTGTCGGTTCCGCTTGCGATCTTTTTGGGTCTTCTGGCCGTCCGGTTCCGCAATCGCTGGCCGGATAAACTGATTTCTGCGATCACCCTGACCACGGTTTCGATACCGGAATTCCTGATCGGCTACGTGGTGATCTACTTTGTCTCGGTGAAACTGGGATGGTTCTCATCGCTGGCGATGATTAACGAGTCGATGTCATTCGGTCAAAAACTGAACGCCATCGCCCTGCCGGCCTTCGTGCTGACACTGGTGGTTCTGGCGCAGATGATGCGCATGACCCGCGCCGCGATCCTAAACCTGATGCAATCGGCCTATATCGAAACGGCCGAGTTGAAGGGCCTGTCGAACTTTCAGGTCATCGCGCGGCATGCGTTTCCCAATGCAATTTCGCCGATCGTCAACGTCGTGATGCTGAACCTGGCCTATCTGGTCGTGGGCGTCGTCGTGGTTGAGGTGGTGTTCGTTTATCCCGGCATGGGCCAGTATCTGGTCGACTCGGTGACAAAACGTGACGTGCCTGTTGTTCTGGCCTGCGGCGTTGTCTTTGCCGCCGTCTATATCGGGCTGAATATGGTGGCTGACATCGTCTCGATCCTTGCCAACCCAAGACTGAGGCACCCGAAATGATGAAGAATATCCCTATTTCGGCGATGATCGGTCTGTTTTTTACGGGCCTGTATTTCTTCGTCGCCTTCGCCGCCCCGCTGATCGCCCCCTATGGCATGGCCGAGGTCGTCGGCGATGTGTGGGAGCCTTCAAGCTCCGCGCATCTGCTGGGTACCGACAACATCGGTCGCGACCTGCTGACCCGCATGATCTATGGTGGGCGCACGACGATCTTTATCGCCGCGGCCGCTACGATCCTCAGCTTTCTCACCGGCACCTCCCTGGGCCTGCTGGCTGCGGTTCTTGGTGGCTGGGCGGATCAGGTTCTCAGCCGGACGGTTGACCTGATTATGTCGATCCCGACGCTGATCCTGGCCTTGGTCATTCTGGCCATCGTGCCCGTAACCGTTCCGATCCTGATCCTGGTGATGGGCCTGCTGGATGCAACGCGCCCCTACCGCCTGTCGCGCTCGGTCGCGGTGGACATCAACGTCATGGACTATGTCGAGGCCGCCAAGCTGCGCGGAGAAGGCCGCTCTTGGGTCATCTTCCGCGAGATCCTGCCCAACGCCCTGTCGCCATTGGTGGCCGAGTTCGGGCTACGGTTCATCTTCATGGTTCTGTTCATCTCGACCCTTTCTTTCCTGGGCCTTGGCGTTCAGCCGCCGCTGGCCGACTGGGGCGGGATCGTGAAGGAAAACAAGGACGGCATCGTCTACGGCATCGGCGCGGCACTGTATCCGGCTGTGGCCATCGCTACGTTGGCGATCTCGGTCAACCTTGTGGCTGACTGGATCTTGAACCGCACCACATCACTGAAAGGAGGCCGGGGATGAGTGAACCGCTTCTCAAAGTCCGTGGCCTCAAGATTGGCGCGACGGTATATCCGCCAGGCGAAAAGCCCCATGACATCGAAATCGTGCACGGAGTCGATTTTGACCTCGAACGCGGCAAGGTGCTGGGGTTGATCGGTGAATCCGGGGCCGGCAAGTCTACCATCGGTCTGGCCTCTATGGCCTATGGCCGGGGCGGTGTGAAGATCACCGGGGGCGAGGTCTGGGTTAACGGGCGTGATATCCTCAAGTCGTCGCACGGCGATATCCGCAAGTTGCGCGGGGGCGAGGTCACATATGTGTCCCAATCCGCCGCGGCGTCCTTCAACCCAGCCAAGAAGATCATGGATCAGGTGGTTGAAGCCGCAGTTGAGCAGAAAAAGTTCAGCCGGAAAGAGGCCGAAGCCCGCGCGCGAGAGCTGTTCGCCAAGTTGGGTCTGCCGGACCCGGACAATATTGGTAACCGCTACCCGCACCAGGTCTCGGGCGGGCAGTTGCAGCGTTGCATGACGGCACTGGCCCTGTGCCCCGAGCCTGATCTGGTGGTGTTCGACGAACCCACCACGGCGCTGGATGTGACCACGCAGATCGACGTTCTGATGGCCATCAAGGAAGCCATCGCGGATACCGGCGTTGCCGCGCTCTATATCACCCATGACCTTGCCGTCGTTGCGCAGGTGAGCGATGACATCATGGTTTTGCGCATGGGCAACACGGTCGAATACGGCAATACCGACCAGATCATCAACAACCCGCAGGAAGACTATACCAAGGCGCTTGTCTCGGTCCGGTCCATCGAGCATGAGGAGAAACAGCCCACAGCGGAACCGGTGCTGAGCATTGCCGGCATCACTGCGCGCTACAAGGGGCTGAATTTCGACGTGCTGCACAACGTCAATGTTGACCTCCATCCTGGGCAGACACTGGCAGTTGTGGGCGAATCCGGCTCGGGCAAGTCCACGTTGGCGCGGGTGATTACTGGCTTGCTGCCTCCTCGTGAAGGTGAGATCACGTTCAACGGGCGTAAGTTGTCGCCCGACCTCAAGGGACGTACCCGCGAGGACCTGCGCGAGTTGCAGATGATCTACCAGATGGCCGACGTTGCGATGAACCCGCGTCAAACCGTGGGCACCATCATCGGCCGGCCGCTGGAGTTCTACTTCAATATGCGCGGTGCGGAAAAACGCAAGCGGATCGTGGAACTGCTTGATGAAATCGAGCTGGGCGAGAAGTTCATCGACCGCTATCCGGCAGAACTGTCTGGTGGGCAGAAACAGCGTGTCTGCATCGCGCGGTCACTGGCGGCCAAGCCCAAGATGATCATCTGCGACGAGGTCACCTCGGCACTGGACCCGCTGGTGGCGGACGGCATCCTGAAACTGCTTCTGGACCTGCAAAAGATCGAGGACGTGGCCTATCTGTTCATTACCCACGATCTGGCGACAGTCCGTGCGATCAGCGACAGTATCGCGGTGATGTATCAGGGTCGCGTGGTCCGCTACGGCCCGAAATCACAAGTGCTGAGCCCACCGTTCGACGACTACACCGACCTTCTGCTCAGCTCGGTGCCCGAAATGCATCTTGGCTGGCTGGAAGAGGTGGTCGCCCACCGCAAGATGGAAAGCGCCGGGAACTGATCCCACGCAAAACAATCAAAAAATCCCGACGCTTGTCATAAACAGGTGTCGGGATTTTGCTATTTGGGGCGTGAACAAGCTGCCCCTGCCCTGCGAATCTCGTAGGGTCGCCGAAAGATCCCATGAAAAGGCCGAACCATGGACCGCAAACTTCTTCTCATCATCCTCGACGGTGTTCCCTGGCGCAATTTCCGCCGTCTGTTCGGCAACCTTGAAGGCTGGGTCGACAGCGGCGAGGCGCGCGTGTGGAAGCTGCGCTCGGTGCTGCCATCAACCTCGGCCAGTTGCTATGCCTCGATCCACACCGGGGTGACACCACAGGAACATGGCTGCACCGGTAACGGCAATGTCTTCCGCCTGAGCCACAAGGACGTGTTCAGCCAGGTTCGCGAGGCCGGAGGCGTCACCGGAGCTGTCACCCACAGCTATTGGTCGCAGTTCTTCAACCGCCATCCCTTCGACTATGTGCGGGACGTGGAATATGACGAGCCGGACAGCACCACAATCAATCACGGTCGGTTCCACACAATGACCGGCTACGGCAAGGCGAACCAGATGACGCCGTCCGATGTCGATCTCTATGCCACCCTGACCAACCTGTGCCTGCGCTTCGGACTGGATTACGGCATTCTACACGCCTGTACCCTGGACAGCATGGGGCACCGGTTCTTCCATGATTGCGAGGAAATGGACCACGCCTGTTTCGTCGCAGACGAGATGCTGGCCCCATTCATCCCCCGCTGGCGGCAGTTGGGCTATGAAGTGATCGTCACCGCCGACCACGGGCAGGATGAACGAGGTCATCACGGCGGGCGCGGACCACTGCAACAGGAAACAGCACTGTATTATTTCGGCGATGCCAAAGGCCCCGAGGCTGATACGGTGATCGACCAGTTGCAACTGGCACCCACGATCCTGAACCGGATGGGCGCACCAATCGCCGAGACGATGAAAGCCAAGCCGTTCTTGAAGTAATCAATCGTAGGGCCAGATCTGTTGGCCCAATGCCTCAATAGCGACGGATATCCGCTCAAAACTGTCTGCGGCGCGTTTAACCGAGGTGCGCGCCCGCAGATAGCCATGCACAAGGCCTGGTTCGTTGATGCAATGGGCAACCCCTCCGGCCTGCGTGATCTGGGCGCAATAGTCGGGCCCGTCATCGCGCAGCGGGTCGCAATCAGCAGTCACAACCACGGTCGGAGGCAGGTTCGAGAAATCGCTGTCCTGCAACGGCGCGTAAGTCGGATCGCTCTGAGGAGGTTCTCCGCTGCACCGCACCTTTTCGTAGAAAACGATATCATCCAGCGTCAAAAGCGGCGCGTGGGCATGTTCCAGATACGATCCCTTGGTCCGATCACCACCCAAACCGGGATAGATCAGAACCTGCCCCAAAATCGTATCCAGCCGACTCCGTGCATGATGGGTGACGGCAGCAGCCAGATTGCCTCCTGCACTGTCCCCCGCCAATACCAGCGCGTTACCATATTCCTTCGCGGCCCAGTTCACTGCCGTCCATGCGTCCTGAAACTGCGCGGGGTGCACATGTTCAGGGCAAAGGCGATAGTCTACCGCCACCACCCGATATCCCGTCTGCGCACAAATCTCGGCGCAAACGTCGTCATGGCTGTCCAGCCCACCGACAACAAAACCACCGCCATGCAGATAAACCACCGTCCGCGTCGGATCACCGGCAGTATAGACGCGAACAAGCACGCCGTCGGCGTGCTTGTCCTCAGCCTCGACCCCCATCGGGCGCGGCTGCCGAAAGTCACGACACATCGCGTCATAGACCCCGCGCTGATCCTGGATCGAAAGATCGACCGCATCATCGGGATAGCTTTCGGCGGTCCTGCTTATGAACGCCCAAGTTTCTTCATCAATCAGGCGTTCATAATCCATGTCCCCTCCGCGATCAGGCAGCCCATTCCCATGGCCGGGTGAATGCGCCCAGCACTTTGCTGACATCGTCCTCTGAGGAGCCGTTCGCGTCAAGCTGTGCAACAAGACCACGCTTTTTATCATCGAGCACCGAGACGACCCGCGCATCCACGCCCGCCTTTTCCAGCGCGCCATTGTAGATGCGGGTGATCGCCTGTTTCCGCAGTTCAGGCTTGAACACTTTGCCCACCGCGGTTTTCGGCAATTCATCGAGAATGGTCATATGCTTGGGCTGCGCGGCACGTTCGTGGACGTGAACGTCGCAGTATTCCATCAACTCCTGCTCGGTGACCGAGGCACCGTCAACCAGCTCGACAAAGGCGCAAGGCACCTCGCCTGCGTAGGCATCGGGCTGACCGATGGCCCCAGCGAAGGCGACCGCGTCATGGCCCAGAAGGGCCTCTTCAATTTCAGCGGGATCGATGTTGTGTCCACCCCGGATGATCAGATCCTTGGCACGTCCGGTGATCCACAGATAGCCATCCTCATCGAACCGCCCCAGATCGCCTGTGCGCAGATATGAGTCAAAGTGGTAGAGGTCGACGTTCTTTTCCGATTCGGTATAGGTATTGCCCGCATAAACGCCGGGATTGGAAACGCAAATTTCACCGATTTCGTTGGCCGCAGACTCCACTGGTCCATCCGGTCCGTCGGTCAATATTTTGACGTCCGTATAGGGGAACGGAATCCCGATCGAGCCGATCTTTTTCTCACCATCCACCGGGTTGCAAGACACAAGGCATGTCGCTTCGGTCAGGCCGTACCCTTCGACAATGGTGACACCTGTGGCCTCTTCAAATCTACGGAACAGCTCCACGGGCAAGGGGGCTGAGCCCGAGAACGCGGTTTTGACGGTTGAGATATCGGCATCCACGGGGCGCTGCATCTTGGCGGCAATCGCGGTAGGCACGGTGATGATGAACGTCACCTTCCAGCGCTCGATCAGCTTCCAGAAATTGTCAAAGACACCATCACCACGATAGCCCTGTGGTGTCGGGAAGATCACATGCGCGCCCGAAGATACGGCTGCCATCATGATCACGTGCACGGCGAACACATGGAACATCGGCAGCGGGCACATGACCACGTCCTCTTCCGAGAACAGCAGCGTGTCGCCCAGCCAACCGTTATAGATCAGGCCCGAGTACTTGTGCTGCGCCACTTTGGGCATGCCCGTTGTGCCGCCGGTATGGAAATAGCAGGCAACGCGGTCTTCTATGCTGTCTTCAAATGTCAGCGTGGTTGGTTGCTTGGCCAGTTCAGCGTTGAAGCTTTTGTAATCCGCGTGAGCCAGATGTTCCTTGTCGCCCATTTTGGGACGCAGGAAAGGAACGATCCATGACTTGGGCGGCGTCAGATAGCGATTCAGGTCAATCTCAAGGATGGTGTTGACCTTGGGTGCATGGCGCACGGCCTCTTCCACTTTTTGCGCCACATCGGTCTTGGGGAAGGACTTGAGCGTCACAACCACCTTGGCACCGGTTTCCCGTAAAATGGCCGCAATCTGTTCAGGCTCCAGCAGCGGATTGATCGGGTTGACGATCCCCGCAACTGCGCCACCCATCATGGTGATCAGCGTTTCGTTGCAATTGGGCAGGATATACGCGACCACATCCTTTTCCCCGACGCCCAGCGACCGAAACAGGTTGGCGGCCTGATTGACCTTGCCCAGCAAACCCGACCATGTCAGCGTCTCGGCCTTGTCCGTAGGGCCGGAAAACAGTTGGAAACTAACCGCGCTGCTATTCGGATACCGGGCCGCTGTACGAGACAGCATCTGGTGGAACGTGACCGGGATATCCCGATCCTCCCACGGCATTTCTTGTTCAAGTTTTACCTTGTCGTCGATCCCCTCAAAGGCCATGCGTCTCCTCCCTATTGTGCCGCACGCTTCGCGCGGATTATTCCACAGTAGGATGGGTGCAAAACCGCGCTGGTTCAAGCAAGGGCTTAGCGGCACAGAGTCAGAAAAACAAAATGACGCTGCGGCGGTTAGGCCTTTCCCTCGCGTCAGCCTATTCAGCCGCGACCCCGTCTGTGAACTGAAGTCGCGCCAGACGTGCATATAGCCCATCTTGTGCTACCAGGTCGTCATGGGTGCCCTGTGCCACAATTTGGCCTGCCTCCATCACCACGATACGGTCGGCCTTTTTGACGGTGGCCAGACGGTGCGCCACGATCAGAGTGGTTCGTCCGGCGCGCATCTGATCCACGGCCCCCTGCACCGCGCGCTCACTTTCTGCATCCAGCGCCGAGGTCGCCTCGTCCAGCAGCAGAACCGGTGCATCGCGCAGGATGGCGCGCGCGATGGCGATGCGCTGTTTCTGACCGCCCGACAGCATCACCCCGCGCTCGCCGACAAAACTGTCATAGCCTTCTGGTAACACCGAGATGAAATCATGCGCGGCAGCGGCGCGGGCGGCGGCCTCGACCTCGGCATCTGTTGCATCCAGACGACCAAAGCGAATGTTCTCGCGGGCCGATGCGGCAAAGATCGTCGGGTCCTGCGGCACCAGCGCCATGTGGCGGCGGAATTCAGCCCGGTTCAGGTTGCGCAGGTCGACACCGTCCAGACTAACGCCACCAGCGTCTGGGTCATAAAACCGCTGGATCATCTGAATGACAGTCGTTTTGCCTGCACCAGAAGGACCGACAAAGGCAACTGTTTCGCCAGGACTTACGGTCAACGACATCTGGTCCAGCGCAACAACATCAGGGCGCGCAGGATAACGGAAGGTTACGTTTTCAAACCTGATTTCGCCACGCACGGGTGCAGGCAGCGCTTTGGCCGCCGTTGGATCGTTCACCGTGTCTTGTGCATTCAGCAATTCAACCAGGCGTTCGGTCGCCCCCGCGGCGCGCTGAAGTTCGCTCCAGATCTCGGACAGGGCCGCGACCGAGCCTGCCATGATGATTGAATAGATCACGAACTGGATTAAAACGCCCTCAGTCATCACGCCATTACGGACGTCATTCGCCCCCATCCACAAAACGCCCACGATGCCGGAGAAGACCAGAAAAATCACGATCACCGTCAGCACCGCACGAGTCTGGATTCGGCGCAGAGAAACTTCGTACGAAGTTTCTGTCATCTCACCGAACTGAGCGCGGCTTGCCTGTTCGTGGGTAAACGCCTGAACGGTCTGAACCGCACTCAGTGCCTCGCCTGCATTGCCGGATGAGGCGGCGATCCAGTCCTGATTTTCGCGGCTGATGACCCGCAGACGGCGACCCAGAACCAGAATCGGTACTACGACCAGCGGGATCAGCAGAAGGACCATCGCTGTCAGCTTGGCCGAGGTCAGCAACATCAGCACCAATCCGCCGACAAACATCAACATGTTGCGCAGCGCAATCGACACGGACGAACCCAGCACCGACTGGATCAACGTGGTGTCTGTGGTGATCCGGCTTAGAACTTCTCCGGTCATAATCCGTTCGTAGAATTCGGGGCTCATCCCGATGACGCGATCGAAGACGGCCTTGCGAATATCGGCCACCACGCGCTCACCCAGCCGCGTCACCAGCGCATAGCGGATGCCTGTACCGATGGCCAAAATTCCAGCAATGCCCAGCGCGGCCAGAAAATACCAATCCAGCAGCTCGCCATCTTCGATGCGGAAATTATCGACCACTCGGCGCACGGCCAGTGGCAGGGTCAGCGTCATACTGGCCGTGAGGATCAATGCCAGCGTCGCCCCGATCATCAACAGGCGGTACGGCTTCATGAAGGGCCAAAGAGAGGCCAGAACGCCTATTTTCCGGGATCGCGCGCGCTCTTCGCTAGCGCCGGGCGCAGCTTTTGCGGATGGACTGGCTGAGGCGTTTCTTGCCATGACTGGGCCCTACGTCGTGTTCAAACTTACTAATGCGCTTCTTGGCGGTCAGTGCAGGTGGGGTCAAGCTGCACGGCAGAAATGCAGCCTCAAACGGGCCTTTTGACGCAGAATGTAAGGGCTGATTTGGAGCGGGCGGCGGGAATCGAACCCGCTTCATCAGCTTGGAAGGCTGAGGTAATAGCCAGTATACGACGCCCGCTCAGCGGAGGTCGGTTTAAGCGATGCGTCAGATGGCGTCAAGCGCCGTTCGGTGCCGGATTTCAAAATCATTCCTGGAAAATAATCTCCCTCCCGGTGCGGCAGAAAAAGGGCGCGACTGCCTACAGCCACGCGCACTTGTCGAGCGTTCCGCTGATGCGGATCATGCTGTCGCGGGTGATGGCAGCGCCCGGCATTCGCCCGATCAACTGTGCAGGATAGGTGGTGGCAGCGACCAGCGCCGCAGGCAAAGGCACGCCCACTTGCGTGACCAGCACCCGGATGGCAGTCGTCAAATCCAGATCCGCGCCAGCCAGCGTCCCGTCTTCCAGCGTCAGCCGCCCGTCAGTGCGGGTGATCCTGCGCCCTTCCAGACGAAACTCGGATTGATCCGTTCCTGCAACCGCCATCGCGTCGCTGACCAGATAGATTTGCCCCGGTCCGGTTTTAGCCGCCCACGCCGCCCGCATGACCTGCGGGTGGACATGGATGCCATCAGCAATCAGCCCGGCCGAAAACCCACCATTCGACAACGCCGCGCCGACCAATCCGGGTTCGCGGTTGCCCAACTGGCTCATGGCGTTGAACAGATGGGTCACACATCGCGCACCAGCGGCGGCATAGCGCTGGCAGGTGGCGAAATCCGCATCAGTATGCCCCAACGATACCAGTACACCCGCATCGCTTAGCGCGCGAACCTGCTGCTCTGAGACTGATTCGGGCGCCACAGTCACTTTGAGACAGGGCAGATGACCCGCCGCCTCTATCAAGGCAGCGAGGTCTGCATCAGACATCGGACAGATCAGATCGCCATCATGCGCCCCTTTGCGCGCAACCGACAGGTGAGGCCCCTCCAGATGTAACCCGGCGACGCCCGGCACGCCCTCATTGACGGCGTGAATGGCAGCATCAATCGCGGCACGGGTCTTATTGGCCGTATCCGTGATCAAAGTCGGCAGCAGCGCGGCGACCCCCAACCGGCGATGAGCCTGCGCGATGCGCCGGATCGTTTCGACCGAGGGGACGTCATTCAGCATGACCCCATCGCCACCATTCACCTGCAAGTCTACATAACCGGGGCTGACGATGTCTCCGTTCAGATCGACATAGTCACCGGTCGCTATATTCGCATCGGACACAATCCTCCCGGTGGCATCGCCGTCAAAGATCAACGCATGATCATACAGCAACCGCTTGCCATCAAAGATTGCCCCGTTTCGAAAGATCACCCTGTCCGTTGTCATACCGTCTCGGTCACTTTCTTGAGGTGGCGCGGCGCGTCAGGGTCGATTCCTCGCATACTGGCAACCGATTCGACCATGCTGTAGAAGGCGGTGACCGCCGTGATCGGATCGGTAATCCAGTGATCCGTGCGCTCGGCCGGCAAAGACTGCGCTCGCGTGACCCGATCCGTCGTCGCAAACACCACCGCGCCTTTTTCAGCCAAAGCATCAGCAGCCTGTGCGGTTGTCTCCTCCGCCGCATCCTGAGCAGCGAAAATGATTGCAGGGAACCCCTCTTCAACGATCGAGACGGGGCCGTGCAGCACTTCGGCAGCCGAATAGCTTTCAGCGTGAATCTGGCAGGTCTCCTTGATCTTTAATGCCGCCTCGCCCGACACCGCAAAGGACGGCCCCCGGCCCAGCGTAAACAGAGACCGACCCGTAATCGCCGACGCCGCTGCGGACCAGTCGCAACGGGCTGCGCGGTCCAATTGGGCGGGCAGAGCCCGGATAGCCGCCAGCAAGTCGGCATCCCCTTTGACCTCGGCCAGCATCCACAGACCCGCGACAAGCGAGGTTACGAAGGTCTTGGTCGCCGCAACGCTCAGTTCAGGACCGGCGTGCAGCGGCAGCACCGCGTCAGCAGTTTCCGCCAGACGCGAGGTTGAATTGTTTGTGATCGCCAGTGCCACCGCGCCCGAAGACCGCAACGACCGCGTCAACCCGACGATGTCAGGGCTTTGGCCGGACTGCGACACGGACACACAGACCGCCCCCCGCGCCATCAGATCGGCCCCGTAGATTGAACTGACCGACGGCCCGACCGAGGCCACAGGCAGACCAAGGAGCAACTCACTGGCATATTTCAGATAGCTGCACGCATGGTCCGACGACCCGCGCGCCACGGTGATCATAAACCGCGGATCGGCGTCGCGGACCAGCCCTGCGGCGTTTTGAATATTGGCCGCGCCACTGCCCAGCAGTCGGTCGACCGCATCGGGAATTTCCAGAATTTCCTGACGCATCTTGGATGTATGTTCAGACATCGGCCTTTGATCCTTCCGGCTATAGCCGTAGCTCGGCGACGAAATCATAGGCGTCACCGCGATAGAGCGAGCGGGTCAGCTCTGCGACCCGACCGTTTTTGAGAAATGAGAGACGTTCGATATTCAGCCCCGCCGCCCCTTCAGGCACGTCCAGCAACTCGGCCTCGCGCGCTGCCAGATTAAGCGCCGAGATCTTCTGAACCGCCCGTACCGGACGATGACCCAACCCATCCAGCACCTCGTAGAGCGAGGTCGTCACCTCGATCGGGTTTGGCAGGATGTCCAAGGGCAAGGCCGCTTTTTCCAGCGCCAGCGGGCGGCCATCCGCCTCGCGCAGACGATAGATACGGGCGATTTGCGCGCCGTCCGACAGGTTCAGCGCGGCCACCTCGTGTGGTGTTGCGGCGAACACGCCACGTTCCAACCATTTAGAGGTGGTCTGCATCCCCCGGCTCGACATATCTTCGGTGAATGATGTCAGATGGGTCAGCGATTGCTCGACCCGAGGCACGCGCTCGCGGATGAACGAACCCGACCCCTGACGCTGTTCGATCACGCCTTCTTGCACTAGCTCCTGGATTGCTTTGCGTACGGTGACGCGGGACAGGTCGGTGATTTCCACCAATTCCCGTTCTGACGGCAGCGACGCATTGGGGGCCAGCACACCGGTGTCGATCCCCTCTTGCAACCGGCGGCGCAGCTGTACGTATCGAGGGCCGTTTTCAGGGCTTAGCCATGCATCGGCGCGCAGGAATTCAGCGATGCTCATCTGCCACCTCCTTTGCCAAAGCCAACGCACCTGCCAGCGGCTCCCCCTGCGGCGGGCGGATTGCCTCTTGCATTTCGCCGGGCAGGTAGTCGGCGTAGTGCGGTGCAATTCCCCCGGTCAGACATAGCGTCAGATCGGGTTTCCAACCCAAACGGGCGGCCATATCCGTAAGGTAATCCGCACCTGTTTGCAGGACTTTCCGGGCAACGATATCTCCATCGACCGCCGCCGACGTAACCTGCGGCGCCAACGTGCCAAACTCTCCCGGCGACGCTTGGCCTGCAAATGCAACAATGCCTGCGGTACCACCCAACCGATCAGACAGGGCCCGGGTCAGGCCCGAGCTTTCCTGAACACCATCTGCAACATTCAACGCTTCGGCCAAGGCGCGACGTCCGACCCATTGGGCTGAAGCCTCATCCCCAAGGACTGACCCCCATCCCCCAGCAAACCGCATGCGACCACGAGTCTGGAGCGCAAGGAATGAGCCCGTGCCGCAATGCGCGACAAGGCCGTCTGTCGCGCCCAAGGCCCCTCGGACGGCGGCTGGCCGATCATCTTCCACCCGGGCATTCGTCAAATTCAGAACAGCCTGCAAGCGCCCAGCTACCGCATCCCCAGTCACTCCGGCCAAGCCTACGAAAGCGGGCCAATCGAACAGGTCAGCGGCGGGCCGTCCGAGACGTTCGGCCAAACGCGCGACGCCCGTCCTGATCTGGTCGGCACCACCCTCAAAATCGGTTGAGACATTGGCCGCACCTGTTTCGACCGCATGGACTTCACCATCCACATCGCAGGCAACCCGGCATCGGGTTCCACCGCCATCAACGGCCAAAACTGCGTGGTTTTCAGACTCACTCATGACAATACCATTATAATACCTTTTGCCATCAGAAAAGATCAAACCTGCGATGATCAGGGATTTTGGAGAGATTTATGCGAAAAAATCCTTCATCTCGGTCGCAATAAGAAAGTTATGGACAGGTGGTATTAGATAGGTATTGTAAAGGAACTGTAAGGGGGATTCTCTTGACGCTGCCGTCGACTGAACAACTGCACACTGATGCCGCACGACTTGACCCGAGCGATCTGGCAGGCTCCGCCCGCGCCTTGGCCGCCGGTCAAATCGCTGCGGCGCAGGCGGTTGAGGGGGCCGTCGACAGCATCGCGCAGGCTGCGCTGGCAATGGCAGAGACTTTGCGTACGGACGGGGTGCTGCACTATGTGGCGGCGGGCTCGTCAGGATTGATGGCCGCCGCAGATGCCCAAGAGCTGGGCGGCACGTTTTCGATCTCACCCTCGCGGTTGCGCATTCACATGGCAGGAGGCCTGCCCACCGGGGTTGAAATGCCCGGCGCAGCAGAAGACGCGGATGCGGGCCTTGCCGACGCGTTGCAAGACTTGCGCCCGCATGACATTGTCATCGCTGTGTCGGCCAGTGGATCGACACCCTACACCCTAATCGCCAGCACCATCGCACAGTCCAAAGGTGCC
The DNA here is from genome assembly GCF_056531325.1 of Ruegeria sp. N8. NCBI lineage: Bacteria > Pseudomonadati > Pseudomonadota > Alphaproteobacteria > Rhodobacterales > Roseobacteraceae > Ruegeria > Ruegeria sp. N8. Next base: position 571,568 of record NZ_JBQFLQ010000002.1, read on the forward strand.
AAGGTGATCGGCATCGCCAACAATGCAGGCAGCCCCCTGCTGCTGAATGCGGACATCCCGATCCTGCTGGCCACGCCGCCGGAGTTGATCTCGGGCTCGACCCGCATGGGGGCTGGTACGGCGCAGAAGATAGCCCTGAACATGCTGTCATCCCTTATGGCGCTAAAGTTGGGGCATGTGCATGGCGGCATGATGGTCAACCTGCGCGCCGACAATGACAAGTTGCGCGCCCGCGCCGCAGGGATCGTAGCGCGTATTGCAAATGTAGACACCGCTGTCGCGCAATCCGCGCTGGACACAGCCAAGGGTGAGGTCAAACCAGCGATCCTGATCGCGGCGCTCGGCCTGTCATTGCCCGAGGCCATGACCCAACTGGGCAACTCGGGCGGAAACCTCAGCACCGTTCTTACAACAGATAACAACCGCTAACCAACTTGGAGACTGAAATGAAACACAAAAGCCTGAAACTGGCCCTGCTGGGCACAACCTTGGTGGCAACATCGGCCTTGGCCGAAGACGTGACGATCACCATCGAAAGCTGGCGCAACGATGACCTGACCCTGTGGCAAGACCAGATCATCCCTGCATTCGAGGCCGCCAACCCCGGCATCAAGGTCCAGTTCACCCCATCGGCGCCCGCCGAATACAACGCTGTTCTGAACTCGAAACTGGATGCGGGCTCGGCCGGTGATCTGATCACTTGTCGCCCCTTCGATGCTTCGCTGGCGTTGTATGAGGCAGGACACCTGACGGACCTTTCGGGCGTTGAAGCCATGAGCAATTTCTCGGACGTCGCCAAATCCGCGTGGCAGACCGATGACGGCGCGGTCAGCTTCTGCGTTCCGATGGCCTCGGTGATCCACGGCTTCATCTACAACAAGGACGCCTTCAACGAGCTAGGCATCGACGTGCCCACCACCGAGGATGAGTTCTTTGCCGCGCTGGACAAGATCAAGGAAGACGGCACCTATATCCCGATCGCGATGGGCACCAATGACCAGTGGGAAGCCGCCACAATGGGTTACAACAACATCGGCCCGAACTACTGGAAAGGTGAAGAAGGCCGTCAAGCGCTTATCAAAGGTGAGCAGAAGCTGACGGATGAGGCCTGGACCGCACCTTACGCAACACTGGCCCGTTGGGGCGAGTATATGGGCGACGGGTATGAGGCACAGACCTATCCCGACAGTCAGAACATCTTCACACTGGGCCGCGCGGCGATTTATCCCGCCGGATCGTGGGAAATCTCGGGCTTCAACACGCAAGCCGATTTCGAGATGGGCGCATTCAAGCCCCCGGTCCGCAACGCGGGCGATACTTGCTATATCTCGGACCACACCGATATCGGCATCGGCATGAACGCCGCGACCGAGAACCCCGAAGCAGCCGAAACCTTCTTGGCCTGGGTCGCAAGCCCCGAATTCGCGGAAATCTTTGGCAACGCCCTGCCCGGCTTCTTCCCGCTGTCCAGCACACCGGTTGAACTGCAGGACCCGCTGGCTAAGGAAATCGTCGGCTGGCGGGATGAGTGTGAATCGACCATCCGCTCGACCTATCAAATCCTGTCGCGCGGCACGCCGAACCTCGAGAATGAGACCTGGGGCGCATCGGTCGCCGCCATCAAGGGCGCCAAATCGCCCGAAGAACTGGGCGCCGAGTTGCAGGAAGGCCTAGCCTCCTGGTACGCGCCGCACCAGTAAACTGCCCCCTACTCGGGCGGCTCATCCCGCCCGAGTACCCCCTGACACCCCTTTGAAAGCTGACCCATGAACCGCCCCCGCTTCCGCTGGCATATCGTCGTGTTTCTGGCCCCTGCTGTGCTGGTCTATACGGCGGTGATGATCTTCCCGCTGTTCAACACGCTGCGGCTGGCGCTCTATTCCGAAGTGGATCAGAGCCGCGTGTTCGTGGGCTTGCAGAACTTTCAAACGCTGTTTTTCGATCCCATCTGGTCCGAGCAGTTCTGGAACGCTTTGGGCAACAACTTCTGGTTCTTCCTGATCCATATGCTTGTTCAAAACCCCATCGGGATCGCACTGGCAGCCCTGCTCAGCCACCCGCGCCTGCGGTTCTCGGCGCTCTATCGGTCGGCGATATTCATCCCAACGATCCTGAGCTTTGTGATCGTGGGCTTTGCATGGAAACTGATCCTGTCACCCATCTGGGGCATCGCGCCGTCGATGCTGGATGCCGTGGGCCTGAAATCCCTGTTTGCGCCGTGGCTGGGGAAAGAGGAATATGCGCTCACCACGCTGGCGCTGATCTCGGTCTGGCAATTTGTGGGCATCCCGATGATGCTGATCTATGCCGCCCTGCTGACCATCCCCGAGGAAATCCTTGAAGCCGGAGAGATCGACGGCATCACCGGGGCCTCGGCCTTCTGGAAGATCAAACTACCGCTGATCCTGCCCTCGATCGGGATCATCTCGATCCTGACTTTCGTGGGCAATTTCAACGCGTTCGACCTGATCTATGCCGCCCAAGGCGCGCTGGCGGGGCCGGATTTCTCGACCGATATCTTAGGCACCTTCATGTACCGCACCTTCTTTGGGTTCCAACTGCAATTGGGCGACCCGCATATGGGTTCCGCCATCGCCGGGGCCATGTTCGCGATCATCCTTGTGGGCGTCTGCATATACCTGTTCGGCATCCAGACCCGGATGCGCCGGTATCAACTGTGAGGGGCCAGCGATGAACAAAGCACGTCATAACCCGCTGAATACCGCCGCGATGCACGGGGCGCTGATCCTTTACACGCTGATCGCCCTGTTCCCGGTTTTTGTGATCATCATCAACAGCTTCAAATCCCGCCGCGCGATCTTCCGCGAGCCGCTGGCGCTACCGAATGCCGACAGTTTTTCCATGATCGGATATGAGACGGTAATGAAGCAGGGGGATTTCTTCCTCTACTTCCAGAACTCTATGATCGTCACCGTCGCATCGCTGTTTTTCATCCTGCTGTTCGGGGCCATGGCGGCCTATGCGCTGTCGGAATATCAGTTCAAGGGCAACCTGCTGATGGGGCTTTATCTGGCGCTGGGGATCATGATCCCGATACGCATCGGCACTGTGGCGATCCTTGAGATGATGGTGGCCACCGGGCTGGTGAACACGCTTTGGGCGCTGATCCTGGTTTACACCGCGCAAGGGCTGCCGTTGGCCGTGTTCATCCTGTCGGAGTTCATGCGACAGGTCAGTGATGATCTGAAAAACGCGGGCCGTATCGACGGGCTGTCGGAATATACGATCTTTTTCCGGCTGGTTCTGCCTCTGGTCAGGCCCGCGATGGCGACCGTGGCCGTGTTCAACATGATCCCGATCTGGAATGATCTGTGGTTCCCGCTGATCCTCGCCCCGGCTGAAGAAACCAAGACGCTCACGCTGGGCAGTCAGGTCTTTATCGGACAGTTCGTCACCGACTGGAACGCGGTTCTGTCGGCCCTGTCGATGGCGATCCTGCCAGTGCTGGTTCTGTATGTCATCTTCTCGCGCCAACTGATCCGCGGCATCACTTCGGGAGCTGTCAAATGACCAAAGTTCTGATCGCTGGCCTTGGCAATATGGGTCTCAGCCACGCGCTGGCTCATCACAACAACGCGGACGCGCAGATCGTGGGGCTGGTGAACCGCTCGGGCCACGTGGATCACCCCGAGCTGGGCCAATACCCCGCCTATTCGGATTTCCACACCGCGCTGGCCGAGACCAAACCCGATTTGGTGGTCGTCGCCACCTATTCCGACAGCCACGCCGATTTCGCCTGCGCCGCAATGGAGGCTGGCGCGCATGTGTTTGTCGAAAAGCCGCTGGCCACCAACGTGGCCGATGCACGGCGCGTGGTCGAAACCGCCACTCGCCTGAACCGCAAACTGGTCGTCGGATATATCCTGCGCCATCACCCCTCTTGGATGCGCCTGATTGCCGAGGCGCGGGACCTGGGCGGGCCGTATGTGTTCCGCCTGAACCTGAACCAGCAATCCTCAGGCGCTGAGTGGGAGACGCATAAGGCGCTGATGCAGACCACATCCCCCATCGTGGATTGTGGTGTGCATTATGTGGATGTGATGTGCCAGATCACCGATGCGCAGCCCGTCCGCGTGCATGGCATGGGCCTGCGCCTGTCCGATGAGATCGCCGACGACATGTATAATTACGGCCAGTTTCAGGTGATTTTCGAGGACGGCTCGGTCGGCTGGTACGAGGCCGGATGGGGCCCGATGATGTCCGAAACCGCATTTTTCGTGAAAGATATCGTCTCGCCCAACGGCTCGGTCTCGATCACCGACGGCAACAAAGGCGCGTCGGCGAATATCGATGGCCACACCAAGGTTGGTGGTCTACTGATCCACACGCCGGGCGGTGACCGTACGGTTGAGATGCCCGATGAGCCCGGCCATCAAGAGCTTTGTGACGCCGAGCAGGCGTATATGCTGCGCGCCATCGCAAACGATATCGACCTGACGCGCCACATGAATGACGCCGTCCAATCCCTCGCCATTTGTCTGGCCGCCGATGAAAGCATCCGCATTGGCCAGCCCGTTTCGCTTAAGGAGTCCGCAACATGACTGCTCTGACCTTGACCAATGTGAACAAATCCTTTGGCGAGGTGCATGTCCTCAAAGACATCTCGCTTGAGGTCGAAGAAGGCGAGTTTGTCGTTTTCGTCGGCCCCTCGGGCTGTGGCAAATCCACCCTGCTGCGGGTGATCGCAGGGTTGGAGGATGCGTCCTCGGGTGAGATCAATATCGACGGCCAGACCGTCAATCTTGTGCCGCCGTCGAAACGTGGCATCGCGATGGTATTCCAAAGCTATGCGCTCTATCCCCATCTGAACGTGCGCGGGAACATGACACTGGCGCTGAAACAGGAGAAGCAGCCCAAAGCGGTGATCGAGGAGCGCGTCGCCAGCGCCAGCCGGATGCTGAACCTTGAGGAATATCTGGACCGCTATCCATCTGAGCTGTCCGGCGGTCAGCGCCAACGCGTCGCCATCGGGCGGGCTATCGTGCGTGAGCCGAAACTGTTTCTGTTTGACGAGCCGCTCTCGAACCTCGACGCGGCGCTGCGGATGAACACACGTATTGAGATTGCAAACCTTCACCGGGCACTGGATGCCTCGATGATCTATGTCACCCACGACCAGACCGAGGCGATGACACTGGCCGACAAGATCGTAGTTCTGCGCGATGGCCGGGTGGAACAGATCGGCTCACCGATGGAGCTGTATAACAACCCCGCCAACCAGTTTGTTGCGGGATTCCTTGGATCTCCTTCGATGAACTTCCTGCCCGAAAGCCTGCTGGATCAGGGGTCAGACACCCTTGGTATTCGCCCCGAAGACCTGTTCCTATCTGACGACGGCCCACTGTCAGCGCAGGTCAGCCATGTCGAAAAGCTGGGCGGTGATACCAACGTCATTGCGACCGTTCAGAACCATTCGGTGACGGCGCGCTTGTTCGGGCAACACGCAATATCCGAAGGCCAAGACCTGCGTCTTGGGTTCGCGCCCGAAAAAGCGTATCGGTTCAATGCTGATGGGCAGCGGCTGCGCTAACCCAATCACGACGATGTGATCAATCCGCTTTGATGACTGAAAACCCTGCTTGCGTCTCGCAGACAGGGCTTTGGCGCGTTTCAGCGCATCAAAAATGAGTCTACTTTCAGGTCGAAATACAGCGGCTTTATTGGCGCTGTTAAGAACCTGTCACAAAGACCTCTTAAATGCCGTTCATCAACTTTCATTTTAGCCAGGAGCCATCCATGAAAGACGTCGACAACACCACACTTTCCGCAGACGACTGGGACGAGCTGCACTTCCCCCGCCCCGAGGAAAACGACTTTGACCGCGTGGTCGAAAGCGCCATTTCCCGCCGTGGTTTTCTGGCCGGTGTGGTGGCCTTTGGATCGGGCGCTGCCGCAATGGGCACAGGTCTGCTCAGCTCGACCTCGGCACAAGCCGCTGACGCGTCGCGCTTTGCCTTTACCCCGATCGCAGCCCAGACCGACGGCACCGTTCACGTCCCCGAAGGGTACGAATGGAAAGTCATGATGCGCTGGGGCGATCCGCTGTTCTCGGATGCCGACGGCTATGACATCGCCGATGGTGGTTCGGTCGAAAAATCCGACCGTATCTTTGGTGAGAACACTGACGGGATGGAAACGTTCTCGTTCCAGGGTCACGAACTGATCGCGATCAACCACGAATACCCCAACCGCAAGATCAACCTGCCGGCCGCTGCGGAAGGTGTTCCGGCAAACGCAGGTGATGTTCTGAAGCTGCAGAACATCCAAGGCGTGACAGTCATGGAAATCACCGAAGGCCCTGAGGGCTGGTCTGTTGTCAAAGACAGCCCCTTCAACCGCCGTATTCATCATAACACTCCGATGAAAATCGTTGGCCCCGCAGCCGGTCATGACCTGCTGAAAACCGAGGCTGATCCGACCGGCACCACCTCGTTGGGCACCATGAACAACTGTGGTGCGGGCAAGACGCCCTGGGGCACCTATCTGACCTGCGAAGAGAACTTCAATGGCTACTTCGGCTCGTCGGATGAAAATGCCGCCTATGACCAGAAGGTCTCGGACGGTATGGCGCGCTACGGTATCAAGGCCGAAAGCTGGAACGGTTACGAGTTCTTTGACCCGCGCTTTGACACCTCGAAGAACCCCAACGAGCCGCATCGCGCAGGCTGGATCGTCGAGATTGACCCAATCAAGCCTGACAGCACCCCTGTCAAACACACTGGTCTGGGTCGTTTCAAGCACGAGAACGCCGAAGTCACCCTGGCTGCCGACGGTCGCGTGGTTGTCTACATGGGCGACGATGAACGTGGTGAATACCTGTACAAGTTCGTCTCGAACGGCACCTATCAGCCCGGTGGTGAAACCGAGAGCCTGCTGAACGACGGCACGCTTTATGTCGCCAAGTTCAACGACGACATGAAGGGTGAATGGCTGGCTCTGACCCCGGAAACCACCGGAATGGACGATGCCGAGATTCGCATCTTTACCCGCATGGCCGCCTCCAAAGCGGGCGGCACCACCATGGACCGCCCCGAATGGGTCGCCTCCAGCCCGGTCGCGGTCGAGGCCTATTGCTGCCTGACCAACAACAAGAACCGCGGCGTCAAGCCAAACGCCGGTGGTGATGATACCTCGGTCAACGCGGCCAACCCGCGTGAAGCCAACAAGTATGGTCAGATCGTTCGCTGGCGTCCGGCCAATGACGACCACGCCGCCCAAGCGTTCGATTGGGACCTGTACGTCATGGCAGGCAACCCCACCGTGCATTCCGATGACCGCGCCGGTTCGCCCAACGTGAACGAGGGCAACCTGTTCAACTCGCCCGACGGTATGGTGATCGATTCGACCGGTCTGATCTGGATCCAGACAGACGGGAATGACGACAACGAGGAAGATTTCGCAGGCAACGGCAACAACCAGATGCTGGTTGGTGATCCCGTGACCGGTGAGATTGCACGCTTCATGACTGGCCCGAACGGCTGTGAGGTGACCGGTCTGGCGTGGTCCACAGACCTGCGGACCATGTTTGTCGGCATCCAGCACCCCGGCAGCAACTGGCCCGACGGCGGCACGCCGCGCTCGTCGGTCATTGCGATCAAACGCGCCGATAACGGTCTTGTCGGCTAAGTCCCAAGATCGAAAACCCCCGGCCTGTTTGGTCGGGGGTTTTGTATTTCAGATGTCTTGGCCTTGCGGTGCCAACGGCCCTCCGGGGTCCATCAAGTGGCGTTCAGAGAGCCACGGGTTCAGCTCCAGCGCCTGTTCCAAAGCCTCGCGAGCTTCGTCGATCCGCCCAAGCCCTAACAAAGTCAGTGCACGCCCACTGATTGCTGCCACATGATTGGGCGACAGTTCGATTGCCCGATCCAGATCCGGCAGAGCGGCCTGATAATCCCGGCCCAGAAAATAGGCGAAGGCGCGCTGGTTATATCCTTCGGCATAAGATGGGCAGTAATCTATCAGCGAGTTGAAGTCTTCGATTGCGCCCAGCAGATCGCTTTGACTACGACGTGTCATCCCCCTGTCCAGCGCGACTTGTGCCTTGCTATCCGGTGCATCTGTCCAAAACTCCCAAAGCTTGCCCGACAAAACCTGCGCGGCGCGCTCGGTCTCGGCCTGTTGAATTTGAGAGATAATCCCGGCCACCCCGTCCGAGTGATCCGGAGCGGCGGGACAGTCCTGTGAATGGGCAGCGATGGTGCCTGCGACCAGCACGACAAAAGCTGAGGCGATGTGTTTCATGTGTCTATGGTGACGCGCAGACAGGCTGCGTCAACCCTTGGGCTCGTTCAAGTCTTCGTCACACACCTCGCCACCATGCCGTATGCTGCGTAAACGTACCTTGACCTTGCCCGCCCGAAAGCCCAGCGTCGCGCCATGTTTCCGATCCGTGACCATAACCCCTCGGGGCGCTCCCCATACGTCGTCTATCTGCTGATGGCCGTGAACATTCTGATTTTCCTCAGCTATGTGGGCATCATGGATGATGCGCGGTTGCTCAACCGGCTTTATTTCGACTACGCGGTCATCCCGGCCCGGATCGAAGACGGGGTCGCGTATGAGACGCTGTTCACCTCAATGTTCCTTCACGGCGGCTGGATGCATCTGGCAGGGAACATGCTGTTCCTTTGGATATTCGGCGACAATCTGGAAGACGAGATGGGCCACCTGCCCTTTTTGCTTTTCTATACGATGGCCGGTATCGGAGCAGGCCTGATCCACGTCCTGACGGCCCCGGGATCAGTGGTGCCGACCATCGGGGCCTCTGGTGCAATCGCCGGGGTCATGGGGGGATACCTGTTGATGTTCCCTAAGGCCCGCGTGGATATTCTGCTGATCCTGATCGTCTATGTGCGGGTTTTCACCATCCCGGCCTTCGTCATGCTGGGGGTCTGGCTGGGGATGCAATTCCTGGGCAGCCTTGCCAGCAACCCGGACGAAGGCGGCGTTGCCTATTGGGCTCATACCGGCGGGTTCTTTGTCGGTCTGCTTTTGTGCATCCCGCTTTGGGCGCGGCGGGGCGGTACGCGGTATTGGAACCGAACACATGGCCACCCGCCGCACCCCGAGCATACATACAAACTGTCACAATCCCGCATCCCCCGAATCCCGCGCCGGTAGATGCATATCCTTGCACGACATTGGCGGCCTTGATCGCCTGTGCTGCCGACAACAAAAAAGCGCGCCTCGGACAGGGCGCGCTTGTTCGTCTCAGGGTTCTGCAAGTCAGCCCCGGATCACCTTCGAGAACTGGTCGAAGATCGGTTCATTCGAACAGATAACCTCGCCATCTTCCAAGACGCTACCTTCGGGGTTCAGACCCTGCACAAAGCCACCGGCTTCTTTCACGATGATGATACCAGCAGCCACGTCCCACGCGTTCAGGCGGCGTTCCCAGAAGCCCTCGTAACGACCTGCAGCCACATAGGCCATATCCAGCGCCGCAGCGCCCCAGCGGCGCACGCCTGCGCAAGTGGGCATGATCCGCGCCAGATCCTGAAGGGTCGCAGGCAAATCAGAACGTCCGCCAAAGGGCAAACCGGTCGAGAAAATGGACTCGATCATGCGGTGGCGGCCCGAAACGCGGATGCGGGTGTCGTTCATCCACGCGCCCTCACCTTTTTCGGCAAAGAACATCTCATCCTTGGCGGGGTCATAGATCACGCCGGCAACGATCTTGCCCTTGTGTTCCAGAGCGATAGAAATCGCCCAATGCGGCAGCCCGTGCAGGAAGTTGGTGGTGCCGTCCAGCGGGTCAACGATCCAGCGGCGTGTCGGGTCTTCACCCGCCTGCCCGCCGCCTTCTTCACCCAGCCAGCCATAGGTCGGGCGGGCACCCAGCAGTTCCTCTTTCAGGATGTTTTCAGCAGCAATATCGGCTTTGGAGACAAAGTCACCCGCGCCTTTCATCGAGACTTGCAGGTTCTCGACTTCACGAAAGTCCTTGACCAGAGACCGCCCCGCCTTGCGCGCGGCTTTGATCATGATGTTGAGGTTAGCACTGCCTACCATTGTCCCAAGGCTCCTGTTCGGTCAAACCGCGCGTATACTGATGCAATGCGCCCTTGCCAAGGGGCTTGATGCGCATAGCAGACCCGCGTTTCGCGCCTATTGCGATTGCAGCTTGCGCGCCTCGGTCCCGGCCAGATCGATCAGTTCCTGAACATAGGGTTTTTCAAGGTCTTCGGATCGCACCGCCGCATAGAGGCTGCGGGTGATCCCATCGCGGGTCAGCGGGCGGGTCACATAGTCCGAATTGTACTTAACCTCGCGCACCACCCAGTCGGGCAGCACCGAAATCCCCCGGTTCGAGGCGACCAGCAACAGGATGACCGCCGTCAGTTCCACCTGCCGAATAGCGGCCGGTTCCACCCGCGCCGGGATCAGCAATTGGCTGAACACATCCAGCCGAGTGCGCTCGACCGGATAGGTGATCAGGGTCTGGCCGCGAAAATCCTCGGCCTCGATGAACTCCTTCTGCGCCAATGGGTGGGCCGAGGCCGCAACAAACACCGCATCATAGTCGAAAAGCTTGATGAACTCGACCCCCGGTAGGTCTTCAGGGTCCGAGGACACAACCAGATCAACCTCTTCCTTTTGCAGCGCGGGCAGCGCGTCAAAAGCCAGACCGGGGCGGATATCGACATCCACATCGCCCCAGGATTTGCGAAAGGATTCCAGCACCGGGAAAAGCCATTCGAAACAGGCGTGGCACTCGATGGCGATATGCATCCGACCCGTGCGCCCATCGCGCAGCGAGGTGAACTCCTGCTGCGTCGCTTCGACCTGCGGCAGAATCTGTTCGGCCAGCCGCAACAGGCGCAGCCCCGCCGCAGACAGTTTCATCGGTTTGGAGCGGCGCAGGAACAATTCCACGCCGGCCTGATCCTCAAGACCTTTGATCTGATGGCTCAGCGCCGACTGAGTGATATTCAACTGATCCGCCGCGCGGGCCAACCCGCCGCACTCATGAATCGCCTTGATTGTGCGCAGGTGCCGAAATTCGATATGCATTCAATGGAGCTCATGTTGTTCTTGAGGAATATGAGTTTGTCTCACAATGCGTCACATGGCACAAGACCCACAACTGGAATATGCGAGGCCATGATGACCCAACCTGAGATTTCATTCGAGTTCTTCCCGCCCCAAACGCTCGAAGCTTCGTTCCGCCTTTGGGATACGGTTCAAACGCTCGCCCCACTTGAGCCCCGATTCGTCTCGGTCACCTACGGCGCAGGCGGCACAACACGTGAGCTGACTCGCGACGCGGTCGCCACCTTGCACAAATCATCCGGCCTGCCGGTTGCCGCGCACCTGACCTGTGTGGATGCCACGCGCGAAGAAACCCTGAAAATCGCCGATTCCTTTGCAAAAGCAGGCGTGCGGGACATCGTGGCCTTGCGCGGCGATCCCCCCAAAGGACAGGAAAAGTTCGTGCCTCACCCGGAAGGTTTTGCCAATTCGGTTGAGCTGATCAAGGCACTGGCTGACACTGGAAACTTCAACATCCGCGTGGGCGCCTATCCCGACATCCACCCCGAGGCCCAATGCGCCCGTACGGACATTGACTGGCTGAAAGCCAAGCTGGACGCGGGAGCCGACGAGGCGCTGACACAGTTCTTTTTCGAAGCCGAGACGTTCTTTCGCTTCCGCGATGCGTGCGCCAAGGCGGGCATCGATAAGCCCATCGTGCCGGGCATCCTGCCCATCGAAAACTGGAAGGGTGCGCGCAGTTTTGCCAAACGCTGCGGCACACGTATCCCTGCGTGGGTTGAACAGGCTTTTGACAAGGCGATCCGCGACGACCGCGAAGACTTGCTGGCAACCGCACTGTGCACCGAGCTCTGCTCGGATTTGATCGAGGGCGGTGTGGACAAGCTGCATTTCTACACGCTGAATCGCCCCGAATTGACTCGCGACGTTTGTTTCGCCTTGGGCATTACGCCTAAAGCCGATCTGCAAAACGTGGCCTGAGCGAAAAGTCGGCTCTCACAAGCACATTCACCAGAACAATCCCGCAGTGCATGGCGGGATTGTTCTACGTTTAGCCTCAAAAAACCATCAAATTTGACAAAAATGCGGCCATCCCAACACTAAGAGCACGTTGTTGTTTTAACGAGTGTTTTGGGTATGGAAGTTGTTGAAAAGATGAAGGCCCGCGCTGCGGCGCTGGCCGCCCTTGGCCTAGATCAGACCGCCGGTTCTGAGGATATCAGACAAGCGTGGCGCAACATTGCGTTCAATGTGCATTCCGATCGAACCAGGGGCGACAGCTCGGAATTTACCCGTGCGAAAGAAGCCTATGACCTGTTGCGGCTGGAAGGTTTGGTCAGCAAGGGCGCGCAGCCCGGCAAACCACGACGTCCGAAATTGCGCAAGCGGGTCATCTCGCTGGATATTACCGATATCGATGCCTGCCGGACGCTTTTGAACAAAGCGCTTCCGCAAAGTGCCGGCGGCGCAGACGAGACTTGCACCGCTGACCAGATTGGCGATTCCGATCACATCCCCGAGGCGGTCGGCTTTCATGGCCGTAACCTGACCTATTTCGTGTCCTCGCCCGTTCGGCAGGGGCAAAACCGGGTGGCTTTGCCTACTTCGGTTCTGGCTGGTGCACGCCGTACCGAAACCGAAGTGCTGAGCTTTCAGGCCAAGGAAACCGGCGGTGGTGAGGTTGTGGTGCCTGACACGATCCGCGATCGTAAATTCCCCGGCGCCAAAAGCGTGCGTATCCGTTTCGATGCTGACCAGCAGATGCGAGACGAATTCTGCCTGGCAAGCTAATCAAAACGAAAAAAGCCCGGCGAGTAACAGCCGGGCTTTTCTGTGAGTGGACCCTTAGTTCGAGATCGGGCCTTTCGAAGTGAATTTCGGAATGACTGCAGTCGATGCTTTCGCAGGCTCGATCCCCGGCCAGTTACCTTCAGCCAGGTTGATGTTGCCTGGAATGTCTTCTTCAAAGAACCCAACAACTACATCGGTGATGTTCAGGTACAGCTTGTCATCAACGATGCGCCACAGGTTCGGGTTTGCCGGAACCTTACCGCCGCGCGAAACACCATAGGCACAGTGCCCGTCATATTCCGGTGCGTAATAGGCGGGGTTTTCCAGAAACTTGTCGCGGTTCTCTTCAGTCGAGAACGCCCATGTCGCACCGTTATATTCTGCGGTGATGTCGGAACGGCCACGCACACCTTCTGGCTGGGACTGACCAACCGGGGCCTGATCCAGGCTGCGGTAGGCTACAACATCGTAACCCGATACAGCGAATCCGGTACCGTCTACATACTGATCACCGGCAAAAGCGGGAACAGCGAAAGCCAGGGTCGCTGCAACGGTTAGGGCAAAACGTTTCATATAGGTCGTCCTTTTGTCCTCAGGTTTAAGGGGCACCCGTGTTCCGGGTCTGCTCAGACAATAGGTGATTCCAGCCGACAGAGCAGTCCTGCTCGCGGGCCTGTGACGTCGAATGAAGAAACGTGAGACTATTCCTGCCGAATGTTACAGAAAGAAGCCAACAACCGGGGTTGGACTCGGCGCTTTGCAATATTAGCTGTTGTGACGGACGGACAATTCACCCCAGATTTGCTGAGAAAGGCAAGAGATGAGCGAGCAATCGACCTATACCCCCCCGAAGGTCTGGACATGGGACAGTCAGAATGGCGGGCAGTTTGCCAATATCAACCGCCCCATCGCCGGTGCGACCCACGATAAGGATTTGCCTGTCGGACGCCATCCCCTGCAGCTGTATTCACTGGCCACGCCAAACGGCGTGAAGGTCACGGTACTGCTGGAAGAATTGCTGGCCCTGGGTCATGAAGAAGCCGAGTATAATGCGTGGCTGATCAATATCGGCGAAGGCGATCAGTTCGGGTCGGGCTTTGTCGAAGCCAACCCAAACTCGAAAATCCCTGCGCTGTGGGACCGATCCGGCGACAAGCCAGTGCGCGTCTTCGAAAGCGCCTCGATCCTGTTCCATCTGGCCGAAAAGTTTGACGCCTTCCTGCCCAAGTCAGGACCCGAGCGGACCGAGGTGATGAACTGGGTGTTCTGGCAGATGGGCAGCGCGCCCTATCTGGGCGGCGGATTTGGCCATTTCTACGCCTATGCGCCCGAGAAATTCGAATACCCGATCGACCGCTTTACAATGGAAACCAAGCGTCAGCTTGATGTTCTGGACAAGCAATTGGCCGAGAACACCTATATTGCTGGTGAAGACTATACCATTGCCGACATGGCCATCTGGCCCTGGTATGGGCAACTGGTTCTGGGTCGCCTTTATGATGCGGCCGAATTCCTGGACGTCGAATCCTACAAGAATGTCATGCGTTGGGCCAAATCGATCGACGCACGCCCGGCCGTTCTGCGCGGACGCATGGTGAACCGCCCCTTTGGCGAAAAGCACTTGCAGCTTCATGAGCGCCACGAAGCCAGCGACTTTGAAACCCGTACGCAGGACAAGCTGGAAGCTGCTGCGGAATAAACCTGTCGGGCCTCGCCGGGATCTGGTGAGGCCCTATTTATCTGAGGATCGGTGGCTTTTCCGGGTCACTGCCCGGCGCGATCCGCTGGAACTTAGAGGTTTCCGGCTGCGGTAAATCGAACCGTAGCCCCACCCGCGCCAGAGCGGACGCGGCAGCGTCGTGGGCTGCAAAAAAACCCACATCCATTGCGCCCGCCTCGATCCCTGAAAAAGTCAGCGCTTCGGACGCGGCCTTGGCCAAGGCCGCTTCCGCCCCTTCAACCGCGCCGACAAAACCCAGAAGGTGGCCGGTCCCCCCCTCAGATGTCTTGGTGCCGACCAGATAGGCGGATTGCGCCAGACCAACGGCCGTTGCCAGTTTGGCATCCAAAGCCGTCAGTAGATCGTCGGGCAAACCGACTGGGGGCAGGAATTCCGACAAGTGCTGCTGCACCTCTTCCGGCGCGTGCTGCAAGGTGGTCGCCAACCAGCCCAGCGCCTCGGACGGGATCAGCATCGAGGACGGTGCGACCTCAAGATTCAAGCCCAATCCGATGCCCTGCCCGGCCAACATATTCGACAACACCCGCCCTGACAGGGCGACGTAGGGAACAGGGCGTTCAGCAAAGCGCGCCAAACGATCCTCGCGGTCGAACGCCAGAACAAAGCGGCCATCGGCCACGTCAAACAACTCGGGCGAGATGTTTTCGCCCTTTGCCTCTTCGGTCAGAAGCAGGAACAGTTCGCTATCGGCCAGCCGCACAAAGAACCGCAACCGGGCGGCATCGTCCTGCGGCGCGGCCTCCATCCCGGAATGGGCCGAGTCCAGAGCGGTCATGTCAGTCATTCAGAACCTCTTGCACCCGTGCGCGCAGGACCGGCAGAAGGTCGGCCTCGAACCACGGGTTTTTCTTCATCCATGCCGTATTCCGCCACGACGGATGAGGCAAGGAAAAGACGCGCGGCGCATGGTCCTGCCAGTTGCGTACCGTCTCGGTCACGGACCCGCGCGCCTTGAGGTGGTATTTATGCGCATGCCCCCCGACCAACACAGTCAGCGGCACATCACCCAGCGTCCGCATCACCTTGTCATGCCACGTCTGCCCGCAGATCGGTGGCGGCGGCAGATCGGCCTTGCGCGCGTCATAGCCCGGAAAGCAAAAGGCCATCGGCACGATCGAGACACGAGCGCGGTCATAAAACACGTCTTCCCCGATCCCCAACCAGTCGCGCAGACGATCCCCCGAGGGGTCCGTAAACGGACGGCCCGAGGCATGAACCCGCGCGCCCGGCGCCTGCCCTGCGATCAGGATCGGGGTACCTTGCCGAAACCAGACGACCGGGCGTGGTTCATGCGCCGTTTCGGTTGCGGCAAACCTGTCGGCGCAGATTCGGCAGGCGGCGATGTCTTTTTCGAGGGAATTCATCAGATCGCAAGGTTTCCTGAAGCACAGTGGTTGACACCTGGCAACAAAGATAGTCACCGCAGTGGCGAGAACCAACAGATGGAAAAGTCACAATAACAACAGCCTGCGGCAGCGCGGATTGATCATCATGTGCAAAACTGGACATAATGCCGCCAACATGGCCGGACATGAGTCATGAGATCACGCCGTCCGGCTGCGGGAAGAATAAGCAGACAGGCCCAAAATGCTTGAGTTCGAGAATGTCAGTAAGTCCTTTTGGACCGGGACACGCCGCAAGGTAATCCTGGACCGGGTCTCGTTCCGGGTCGAACTTGGCACCTCAATCGGCATTCTCGCCCCGAACGGGACGGGCAAAACCACGTTGATCAACATGATGGCGGGGTTGGAAAAGCCGGATGAAGGCGTCATCCGCAAATCCTGCCGGGTGTCCTTTCCAATGGGGTTTACGGGTGGCGTGGCCAACAAACTGTCGGCACTGGAAAACGCGCGTTATATCGCCAAGATCTATGGTATGGACCCCGACTATGTCGAAGCCTATTGCAAGTGGCTATGTGGTCTGGGCGAGTATTTCGATCAACCGATGGCGACCTATTCCTCGGGGATGCGGGGGCGGTTTACTTTTGCGCTGATGCTGGCGCTGGACTTCGACATGTACCTGATTGACGAGGGCATGCCCGCCACGACGGATGTCGAATTTAACAGAAAAGCAGGGGATATCCTGCAAGAAAGGCTTCGGACGACGACATTGGTGATCGTGTCGCACAACCCGACCGTGTTAGAAAAATTTGCACAGAAGGCCGCTGTCCTTGTCGATGGGCAACTTCATGTGTTCGACTCCTTGGAAGAGGCAAAACAACTGTATGACTACCAAACCCAAGGCTAGAATATACAACTGGCGACGCAAACGTCAGGGTCCGGCAGATGCCGAGGCCCGCGCCGACGCGATCTCACGCATTCGCAAAGCGACGCAACCACCCGAGGCGGCCAATGATGCACAGACCTCTGAGCTGGAAAAGATCAAGGCTGAGGGGCTAACCGGTCGGCAGCTTCGCATTGCGCGAAAGCTGGCGCAGAAAAACGGGATCGAGGCGGACTCGGATTATGATGCTGTGCGCTTGTTGCGCAAAAAGGGTATCGACCCATTCGAACGCAGCAGTCTGCTGGACCTTGCCGCCGAGAAAAAGCGTGTCGAAGATGAAACCAAAGACAAGGTGACGATCCAACTGCCTCAGCCCATTCTGCAATCGCCCGAAACTCTGCCCGGCCCCGAGATGAGCCCCGCGGAACGGCGCAACTATGAGATCGGGCAAATTCAGAAGGACATCGCGCGCCGCCGCAGACGCAAACTGTTTGCTCTGTTTGCGCGTTTGGCAGTGTTTGTATTGCTGCCGACGCTTGTGGTCGGGACTTATTTCTATCGCTTTGCAACGCCGATGTATGCCAGCGATTCGGCCTTCTCCATACTTCAAGCGGATGGCGGCGGAGCCTCATTCGGAGGTTTCTTGGCGGGCACCCAATACGCAACCGCGCAGGATTCGGTTGCCACGCAGGAATTTCTGGAATCCAAGGACGCTCTGCTACGGCTTGAGCGCGATATGGGGTTTTCCGAGATATTCAAACAGGACTGGATTGATCCGATCCAGCGTCTGTCGCCCGACGCAAGTCTGGAAGAGACCCACAAGCTGTACATGCGGATGATCACCATCGGCTATGACCCCAGCGACGGCATCATCCGCATGGAGGTCGCCGCGCCCACACCTGATATCGCAGTCGCGATCTCGGACAGGTTGCTGTCCTATGCCGAAGACACCATCAACGGACTGTCCGAACTGAAACGCGAAGACCAGATGCGCGACGCCGTGGCCAGTTTCGAACTGGCGCAGGAGGCACGCAACAAAGCGCAGGAAGCCCTGATCGAAGCGCAGCTGCAAGGCGCTCTGCTAGACCCAGAAAACGTGCTTGCCGGCCTACGCGGCCGAATAAACACGCTTGAGGCGCAATTGCAGGATAAAGAACTGCAACTGGCTTCGCTTTTAGACAATCTGCGGCCCAATCAGGCCAAAGTAGACGGTGTACGCGCCGAAATTGCGCGCTTCGAAGAAGTGCTGGAGGAGCTGAACGCCGAGATGTTGGATGTCTCGGCTGGCGAAAACTCGCTGGTGCGTCTGACCTTGCGAATCCAGACTGCGCAGGCTGATCTAGCCGCACGGGACATGATGCTGCAAGCAGCCATGCAGCAAATGGAAACCACCCGGACCGAGGCCAACCGCAAGGTGCGGTATCTGACCGTCTCAGTGAACCCGGTTCCCAGCCAGGATCCGACCTATCCGAGGAAATTCGAAAATACGATTTTGGCATTCCTGTTGTTTGCTGGTATCTACCTGTTGATCTCGCTTACCGCGTCGGTCCTTCGTGAACAGGTATCCTCGTAAGACACATGAAACATGTAAAAATCTCCGATCTCACGGTCGGCAATGATCTGCCTCTGACAATCATTGCCGGTCCATGTCAGCTTGAAAGCGCCGATCATGCCCAGATGATCGCCGGCAAAATGAAAGAGGCCTGCGATGCGGCCGGAGCACAGTACGTTTTCAAGGCGTCATATGACAAAGCTAACCGTACTTCCTTGTCCGGTGTCCGTGGCCTGGGTATTGACGCTGGATTGAAAGTTCTGAGCGATATTCGCCACTCGATGGGTATTCCTGTTCTGACTGATGTTCATACTGAATCCCAATGTGCCCTAGCGGCCGAGGCCGTAGACGTCTTGCAGATTCCCGCCTTTCTCTGCCGCCAGACGGATATGTTACTGGCTGCTGGTGAAACCGGGAAAGCCGTTAACGTCAAGAAAGGTCAGTTTCTTGCGCCTTGGGAAATGGGCAACATCGTTGACAAGATCGAAAGCACGGGAAACACGAATATCCTCCTGACGGAACGCGGCACATCTTTTGGATACAACACACTGGTTGCTGATATGCGCGGCCTGCCGCAAATGGCGAAAACGGGCTACCCGGTCGTGATGGACGCAACGCATTCGGTACAGCAACCAGGTGGCAAAGGTGGGTCCTCTGGCGGTCAGCGGGAGTTTGCGCCGGTCATGGCGCGTGCGGCAGTGTCATTGGGTGTCGGAGCTGTGTTCATTGAAACCCATCAGGACCCTGACAATGCGCCATCTGACGGCCCCAATATGATCTATCTTGACCAGATGCCGCAACTTATTGACACTTTGATGCGCTTTGATGCGCTGGCCAAGGCAAACCCCATTCAGATTTAACGATTGAGATTTTCTATGACCAAACCAATCCCCGAGGTGACCCCGAACACCTGGAGCTTTCTGCGCGATGCCATGATCAAACCCACGGGTTTCCGTGAATATGACGCCAGGTGGAAATACCCCGAGGAAATCAACCTGCCCGGCATGACCGCGCTGGGTCTGGGGCTTGGGACGCAGATGCGCAGGCGCGGAATTGCACCGGTGATCGCGGTGGGAAACGACTACCGCGACTATTCGCTGGCCATCAAGAACGCACTGATCCTGGGGCTGATGCAGGCCGGCATTCAGGTCAAGGATATCGGCCCAGCGCTCAGCCCCATGGCCTATTTCGCGCAGTTTCATCTGGACGTGCCGGCGGTTGCTATGGTCACTGCCAGCCACAATCCCAACGGCTGGACCGGGGTCAAGATGGGGTTTGAGCGTCCTCTGACCCATGGCCCTGATGAGATGTCCGAGTTGCGCGACATCGTCCTGAATGGCGAAGGACAACCCCATGAGGGTGGCTCGTATGAGTTCGTGGACGGCGTGAAAGAGGCTTATATCGACGATCTGGTCGGCGATTTCAAAATGTCTCGCCCGCTGAAAGTGGTCTGCGCCACCGGGAACGGCACCGCCTCGGCCTTTGCGCCCAAGATATTCGAACGAATGGGGGTCGAGGTTGTGCCCAGCCACACCCGGCTGGACTACACGTTCCCCAACTACAACCCGAACCCCGAAGCGATGGAGATGTTGCACGACATGTCCGACAGCGTGAAATCCAGCGGTGCCGACCTGGCGCTGGGGTTTGACGGCGACGGCGACCGGTGTGGTGTTGTCGATGATGAAGGTGAAGAGATTTTCGCCGACAAGGTCGGTGTGATCATGGCCCGCGATCTGGCCAAACTGTACCCGAACGCGACCTTTGTGGCTGATGTGAAATCAACCGGTCTGTTCGCAAGTGATCCGCAGTTGCAGGCCCGTGGGGTCAAGGCAGATTACTGGAAAACCGGACACAGCCACATGAAGCGCCGGGTCAAGGAAATCAATGCGCTGGCCGGGTTCGAGAAGTCGGGCCACTACTTTCTGGCTGAACCGATCGGGCGTGGCTATGACTGCGGCATGCGCGTGGCGGTTGAGATCTGCAAACTGATGGACCGCAACCCCGATCAGAGTATGTCCGATTTGCGCAAGGCCCTGCCCAAGACTTGGTCGACGCCCACCATGTCGCCCTATGCGGCAGATACCGAGAAATATGACATACTCGCCCGTCTGGTCGACAAGCTGGTGGCCAAATCCGAGGCGGGAGATTCCTTTGCCGGACGCGCGATCAAAGAGGTCGTCACAGTCAATGGCGCTCGGGTCATTCTGGACAATGGCAGCTGGGGTCTGGTGCGGGCATCCTCGAACACGCCCAATCTGGTCGTGGTCTGCGAAAGCAGCGAAAGCGAGGATGAAATGCGCGCGATATTTGCCGATATCGACGCTGTCATCCGTACAGAACCCGGCGTGGGCGACTACGATCAGACAATCTAGAGCCTTGGGGCGCGTCTTGCGCCCCGCCGCTCAATCCGCGCCCAGCAATTTCAGCAGCCCTTTCGTGGCCTCTTCCTGCAATTTGTTCTTCACCGCATTCTCGATGCTTTCGGTGTCTGTCACGGCAGTCCCAAGCTCGTCGCTGACCTTGTCCAGCACCTGTTGTTTGGCGTCGTCCTCAAGTTCTTTGATTTTGCCTTCGGCGGCCGCTTCGATCACTTTACTGAGGTCGGGTTTGATCGATGGATTACTCCACGGTCCAACAATGCGCACCGGCACCGACAGGCCCTGACCAGAATTTGCCCGCAACGCTGTGGGGGTGAACAGATAGTCGATATTGCGCTCGCCCAAGCCGACGCGACCGGCGCCATCGGCACGGAAATTATCCAGTGACATCAGCAGGTCATCATTCCTGAGAACACCCTGATCAATGGTGAAACTAGCGGCAAGACTGTTGAACACAGTAGTGCCGCCTGACCCTTCGCCCCGCCCCATCAGGCGGTCCAGGTCGAACCCGTTGATCACCCCCTGCCCCACATCCACGCGACCCTTGCCGCTGAGTGAACGCATGATCTGATCCTCGCTTTGCCCAACGCCCAGAAACTCGAACGAACCGGTGCCCGTGCCGGACAATCGGTCAATATCGGCCAGCGTCATCAGGGCCTGTTGGATGTCGATCCCGTCTGCCTTCATGTTGCCACCGACAGACAGCCCGTTGCGGTTATTCGCGACGACCTGACCGGTCAACTGACCCGAGAACAATGTGGCCGGGTTCATCTGCAACACCGCGCGTGACCGGTCCAGATTCAAGGTCAGATCGCTGGGACCAAGGGTCAGGTCGGGCACTGCTATCGAATTCGCCTTCAGCTGGATTTGCCCATTCGCCAAAGCCAGCGCCGAGGCGTCAATCGGTGTGGTCGACCAGCCATCGGATTGGCTTGGCGCAGCGCCGCCGCCACCACCGCCCGAGCCTCCATTAGACTCGTTGAATCGGGACAGATCCAAATCGCCCGCGTCAAACCGCGCGGTGATCTGTGGTGGGTCCGAGATCACGATATCCGCCTCGCCGGTCAGGCGGTTGTCGTCCAGTTGCGCCACCAATTCACGCACCGACAGACGCCCGTCCTGCGTATAGGTCATACGACCGACCAGTTCCGCGCGGCGACCCAGACCCAAAGGCACGGCTGTACCGGGCTGTCCGAAAGCGGCCAGCAATGTCTCGGTATTTTGGGTTTTAAGGTGCAGGTCGCCGTCCATCTCTCCGGCAAGATTCACGCGACCGTCAAAGTCGACTTCACCCCCGGGCGCGCGCAGCAACAGATCCAACTGGGTGGCCGCGCCGGTTGCATAAGCGGGCAGATCTGGGATTTTCATATCCACCTCAACCGCGCCCCCTGGCACCGCCATTTTCGCCTCCAGCAACAACGGTGCTGTGACCTCGGGCCAGCTTGCCGACAGGTCGACTTGCGAGAAATCGAACGTCACCGCCCCGTTTTCCAGATAGAGCAGACGCGCATTTGTTAATTCCAGCCTATCCAGCGTTACGACACCCGGTTGCCCCTGCGGGGCGGCAGAGGTGCCAGATCCCGAGGACGCCGCCGCAGGCGCTGACGCGCCAAACTCCCAATTGCCGCGCCCGTCAGACAGTTCCAACCGCAGCGTCGGGTTTTCCGCAATCACCCGCCGGATACGCAAATCCCCTGACATCAACGCCGCCGCATCCACACCAACGGCCAGATGATCCGCGCTGAGCATCGGCTCGGACCCGGCCCAAGGGGCATTGCTGAACGTCACAGGCCCGGTCTCCATCCCTAGCACTGGCCAGAATGACAGTTTCACATCTCCTGTCAGGGTCAGATCCCGGCCCGTTTCGGCCTTGACCTGCTCGGCCAGGATACGCGCCAGCTTGTCGCCGGGCATCATCAGCAAAGCCCCGATAACCAGCCCGATCACGGCCACGATGAGAAAGAGAATGCGCACCAGCCACTTCATTTTACCGCTCTTTGCTTTTTGTTATGCGTTGAAATTATCATTCTAAGCCCAGCGGCCATTTGCAAGGGGAAGCGTTCCCCACTATATGCCGCGCCATGACCACGAACCCGCCGAACCTCCGCCCCGACCTGGCGCCTGCCGCCCGGATCACCGACACGCCCCGTCCGAACCAGCCCACCATTGGTATGGTGTCTTTGGGCTGCCCCAAGGCTTTGGTGGATAGTGAGCGTATTCTGACGCGCCTGCGTGCCGAAGGATACGGGATTTCGCCCGATTATTCAGGCGCAGATGCCGTGATCGTGAACACCTGCGGGTTTCTGGATAGCGCCAAGGCCGAGTCGCTGGACGCGATTGGTGAGGCACTAGTGGAAAACGGCAAGGTCATTGTCACCGGCTGTCTGGGTGCCGAACCGGATTACATCCGCGAGCATCACCCCCGCATCATGGCCGTCACCGGGCCGCATCAATACGAACAAGTGCTGGACGCCGTACATCAAGCCGTTCCACCCGATCCCGACCCGTTTGTAGACCTGCTGCCCGCCGCCAGCGTGCAACTGACCCCGCGCCACTACAGCTATCTGAAAATATCCGAGGGCTGTAACCACAAGTGTAAGTTCTGCATCATCCCTGACATGCGCGGCAAACTGGCCAGCCGCCCCGCCCACGCCGTGCTGCGTGAGGCCGAAAAGCTGGTCGAAAACGGCGTGCGCGAACTGCTGGTGATCAGCCAAGACACCTCGGCCTATGGGCTGGATCGCAAGTATGATGTCAACCCGTGGAAAGACCGCGAGGTTCGCAGCCACATCACCGATCTGGCGCGAGAGTTGGGGCAGTTCGATGCGTGGGTGCGCCTGCACTACGTCTACCCCTACCCGCATGTGCGCGAGTTGATTCCGCTGATGGCCGATGCGGGCTGCAACGTGCTGCCCTATCTGGATATTCCGTTCCAGCACGCCCACCCAGACGTTTTGAAACGCATGGCTCGCCCGGCGGCGGCTGCCAAAACGCTGGACGAGATCGCCGCATGGCGCGCGACCTGCCCCGATATCACCCTGCGCTCGACCTTTATTGTCGGCTATCCCGGCGAGACCGAGTCCGAGTTCCAGACCCTGCTGGATTGGATGGACGAGGCTCAATTGGATCGCGTTGGCTGTTTTCAGTACGAAAACGTGGACGGGGCGCGCTCGAACGACCTGCCCGATCATGTCCCGTCCGAAGTCAAACAGGACCGCTGGGAACGGTTCATGGAAAAAGCGCAGGCGATATCCGAGGCGAAGCTGGCCGCAAAGGTCGGACAAAGGCTAGACGTGATCGTGGATGAGGTCGATGACGAGGCTGCCATCTGCCGCACCAAGGCCGACGCCCCCGAAATTGACGGCAACCTGTTCGTCGACGAAGGGTTCGAAGACCTCAAACCCGGCGACATCGTCTCGGTCGAGGTGGACGAGGCTGGGGAATATGACCTGTGGGGCACGCTGCGCTGAGGCAATGTAACCACCGATAGGGCAAGCGTGAGCCAAGTTTATTGGCGATCCCCCGCATCAGGCCCCAGATTTAGACAGAACCCAAACACGTCCAAAAAGGAGGGTTACCATGTCTAAATTGCGTCCTTTCGCAACGAAATGCGCCGTCGCGCTCCTGGCGGTACAACTATTTGCAGCGCCTGCTTTTGCAGAAGTGCGCTCAAGCAGCACGGCTCAGTTCACGCTGGTCGGAGGGAAATCCTTTGGCATCCACTATCGCGGCAAACATCGTGTCCACAAACACTTCGTTGCGCCCAAAGTGTATAAGAAAAAGGTCCACAAGCCGGTCGCGAAAGCCAAGGTGCATCATGCCAAGCCGGTCAAAAAGCACCACCGGTCGAAGTTCAAACACAGCAAGAAACGTTACCATCGGTACTATGTGCCGAAGAAACACGCGTTCCGGCATCAAAGATCTTATCGAGGAGTCCGGTATCACAGATCTCACCGCGGGTACGGGCGGTATCGAATCAAGTAATGACGACCGTCAGAGCATAGCCACAAGACCCGCCATCCATGCCACCGCAGCGGCAATGGCCGTCAGCGCAACCGCTGCGCTGGCGGCGTCTTTGGCTTGGCCGGCCAAAGTGTTGTGGTCTGTAGATGTGTGATCCACGGCCCGTTCTATCGCCGTGTTGAATAGTTCGGCGACCAGAACCAAAATTCCCATGATGACAATCAACGCGCGCATACCGCCGCTGAGGGGTAGTCCAATTGCCAGCCCCACCGAGATCAGGTTGGCCCATCCCCATACGCGAAACGAGTACTCATCGCGCCACGTCGCGGCCAGCCCTTGCCAGCTCCAGACTGTGCGATGTTTTAGACGGATTAGAAAGTTTTTCATGTGTTCCCTGCACAGCGCTCTCGCAGACAAAAACCCAAACCGGCAATTACAGGCAAGAAAAAACCGCCCAGTGGGCGGCATCTATCTGAAAGCAGGCGGCCCGCGCGCGAGCCGCCTGAAGGTTTGTTATTGCGCGACCGGGTTACAGACAGTCTGGCCTGCCTCAGTCGTGGCCAATGCGGTTCCGGCCGGACAGCTTGGCGTACCAAACTTGTCATATTCGGGTGTAATATAAACCGGAGCTGGTTCTTCCTGCTGAGAACAGGCTGCAACGACCAAAGCAAACGCACCAACGGCGGCAAATCTAAGTTTCATGTCCGTCATTCCTTCTAATAATTTTCTGATTTTGCCCAGAAATTCGGGGCCAGTCTCAAAATACGACTTCGCTGGCATTTTTGCAACAAATCTGATCACGTGAATGTGAAAACGGCAAATCCATGCTGCCATGGCAGAACGGAAATCGGACGCTAAACTGTCTGACCAGCAGACATCAGCAAACTCCGGAGAAGCCACGTGTCAGACGCACCGATCATTTCTCAGAAAGCCCCCTATCCCGTCGAAGTGGCCGAGGGGAAAAACTATTTCTGGTGCGCCTGTGGTAAATCCTCGCGTCAGCCTTTTTGTGACGGTTCACATAAGGGAACGGGGATTGAGCCGGTCAAATACACCGCAGAGGCAGACAAGAAAGTGTTCTTTTGCGGATGCAAACACAGCGCCAACCCGCCGCTATGTGACGGCTCGCATTCCAAACTTTAGGGTTTCAGCGCGTTCAAAGCCTGCGCGTTCACGCAAAACTCAGGCGCTTTGTCCGCCTTGGCCTGCTGTTCGGCCAACCACATCGCACAGGTCTCACTGCAATCGGCAGCGCGACATTTCGTGACCATTTCCGCGTAGCGTTCGGCGCTAAGACGCCCTTCGGTCATCGCCTCGGTCAGGGACAGGTTCATGCAGCGCGCGACGGATCGCGTCAGCCAGAAGTGTTTTTCGACGTCCCCAAGAATATCTTTCATTCTCAACCCTCTCGAGTTTTCCCGGACCTAAGCGTGGCAAATCTGGCCCGGTTCGGGCAGGTTCGAGGTGCCTGGGTCGCGCCCTTGTTTTGATCCAACCAATCGGGGCAGCATCTGGCCCAAGCGCATCCCTGACAGGCCCGTACCATGCTGGCCCAGTCCTCCTGGCTCAAGCGGCCCTGCCGATGCGCTGAAACCACGTCCGCGCCTGTTGCCTGCCCCATGCGCAGGACAAGCCGTAGGTGCGTCATGACAGCCCCAAGCGTTTGCATCACCGCCCCTTACGTGGCTTGATCTGGGCGAACAGGCCTTTGTTGCGGCAATATTCCGGCGTGTCCTGCGATACCGCCACTTGCGCCAGCAGCGCTTCGCAATGTCCGGGATTGGCGCATCCTGTGCAGCGCAGAACCGCTTCGGATATCTCATCGATCGAGACATCACCCCGAAGCGCTGCGTCTTCCAGGTCGATGCCTACTCGCGTTGCCATCTGATCGACGAGGCCCGCGTGATGCTTCAGGGTCTCTCTGTTGGACATATGGCACCCTTTCCCTGATGCGTTTCGATCAGGTTAGCGGATGCGGCGGCGCAGGCCCTTGATACAGGTCAAGCCCCGGTGTCGATCTGATCCAGATAGGTTCGCGTTGCGTCCTGCACCCGCCGAAAGCGGTCCCCGCCCAGCTTTTTGCCCCCATACCAGCGGGTGACTATTACGACGTGGTTCTGCACGTCGGCCCGTTCCATCATCCGAAGGATCACCATCCCCGCGCCACTTTCCCCATCATCCGCCTTGAGCGCCCCAGTGGGCAGTACCGCCGCCCATGTATTATGTGTGGCCTTGGCATATGATTTATCCGCCTTAAGCGCATGCAGCACAGCGTCGACCTCGGTCCGCGATGACACGGGCGCACCGGATACTGCGTATTTCGAGCCCCGATCCGTCAGGATCACCCCCAGCTTTTTCACTGCGGTCATTGCGTCAACCCAAGCCCGCGGGCGGTCTGCTTCACCACCTCGACCCGTTTGGCGTTGGGGGGATGGGTGCTGAGGAAACTGTCTTCGGGATCCGGCAGGCGGTCGAAATATTTCGCACCGATCAAAGGGTTATACCCGGCGCGAAAGGTTATGATCGTTCCAAGCTCATCAGCTTCAAGTTCAAAGTCACGCACATAGACCTGCGTCCCCACCCGCGCGCCCAGTTTCTGCGCCTCTTCCACGGCGGCCCCTTCGGCACCGGCCAATCGCGCCAGATCGCCGAAAATCTCGGCACTTTCGCGTGCATTCACCGATTGGCGCGGAATATGACGCAGGATGTGATGGGAGGCTTCGTGCCCCATCACAAAGGCCAACTCATCCGCGTTCTGAGCGGATTCGATCATCGCGCGGGTAAAAATGATCACCGGCTGGTCGTTTTTATCCAGTGTTTGAAATGCGTTGGCAGGGGCTTTCGGGTCCAGATCGACCAATGTGGTAAAGTCGCAATTCTTGACATTGGCACGTCGCAAACATTCGACCCTGGCCTGTTCGCCGACCCTTTGGCTGATCTGCTGGAAAGTGGCGGCTTCGACCCTGAAATCCCCCTCGCCCTGTATCCAGTCCTCGGCAGGTTGAACCCGCAGCGCATTGGCGTCGCAGGCGGCCAGAAACACGGGAAATAACAGGTACATCAAACGGTGCATGGATCATCCTTTGAAACGGTCACGCCGTTTGGCTGACCATAGCGCAGACCCCTTGGGACTGCCACCGGTTGAATGCGATAGTACGGGTTGCCAAGCGGAACATCGCCCTGCACTCTGCCATCATGTTTTCGATTGAGCATGAATTCGACTCGACGGTCATTACGCTGGTGGACGAAGGCGAAAAGCCTTTGCAAGAGGATGTGGTGATCAACAATTTCGCAGAATGCGTGACGCTAGAGCAGTTTGATCCTCGAACCGATCAGGTCCAGAAAATCACGCTGTCGCCGGAACAGGTCCGCGATCTGGCCGCTGCCCTGGATTTGCCCGAGGGGGTGTACCAAATCCACGAAACACCGGATTAAGGATCGTAGACAAAGACCTTGTCCCGCGCCGTATGTCCGCGCTTCAGGGTCAGCGAAGACGTGGCCACCCCCATGGCCGCAGCGAGGATGCGGCGCACAGCCTCGTTCGCCTTGCCGTCTTCGGGCGCAGTGGTCACATGGATGCGCACTACGCTCCCATCCCGCGTGATCCGGTCCGAAGCTGCCTTAGGCGTCACCTTAACCGCAATCTCGGCCCCTGCGTCGGTCAGATCGCTCAGATCCGGCAGATTGCGCAGTTTAGGTTTAGCCATCTCATCCTCCGATCCCAAAACACTGTTGCACGGCTGGCCCCGGGATGGAATTGATCCACCAAGCCCAGCCCTTTGCACTTGAAACCCGTCAGAGGCTCAACCAGATACAGAAAGCCCATGTAAAGGAAGTTAACATATGTCCTTGAAGAATCCGGCCGCATTTGAGTTTCTGCTGTCCCGCCGGTCCCGCCCTGCGAAAACACTGATCGCTCCTGCCCCGACGCGGGATGAACTGACCCCATTGCTGACCGCCGCCGCCCGCAGTCCCGATCACGGCAAGCTGGAGCCGTGGCGGTTCATAGTGCTGGAAAGCGGCGCGATGCCCCGTTTGTCAGCGCTGACGCAGGAATGCGGCGAACGGCTGGGTAAATCGCCTGAAGAGATCGCCAAAGCATGCAGCCAGTTCGACATGGGTCATCTGGCCGTAGCAGTGGTCGAGGTTCAAAAACCATCCGAAAAAGTCCCCGCGATTGAACAGACCTATTCCGCCGGTGCGGTGTGTCTGGCGTTGCTGAACGCAGCCTTAGTGGCGGGCTGGGGCGCGAACTGGCTGTCGGGTTGGCAGTCACATGACGCCGAGTTTTGCCGCACCGCCTTTGGACTGCAAGACAATGAACGGATCGCTGGTCTGATCCACATTGCCACCGAATCCGCAGCCCCGCCAGAACGTCCCCGCCCGGACGTGGCCGCACTGACCGAATGGGTTCCTGAATGATCATCCTCAACGCATTTTTCGCGGCAATCGGACAGATCGGAGATCCCAAATTCCGTTCGGTTCTGTTCCGGGGCGTGGGCCTGACAATCGTGTTGCTGATCGCAGCCTGCGCAGGCGCGATCTGGTTGATCAACTGGCTGTCCAGCGGCGAAATCACACTGCCCTTCGTCGGAGCCGTTCCGTGGCTAAACGACGTGTTGAATTATTCCGGTATTTTTGCGGTGGTGATTCTGCCGGTCTTCCTGATGATGCCGGTTGCCTCGGCCATCATCTCGCTGTTTCTGGAAGAGGTCGCGCAGGCGGTCGAGGACAAACACTATCCCACCCTGCCAAAGGTGCCCGGAATTGCCATCAGTGACGGGTTGCGCGATGCGCTCAGCTTTATGGGGGTGTTGATCGTCGCCAACTTGCTGGCACTGATCCTCTATGTAATCTTCACGCCGCTGGCCCCGTTCATCTTTTGGGGCATGAACGGGTTTCTACTGGGTCGGGAATATTTCACTTTGGTCGCGATGCGGCGGATCGGGCGCGAAGGCGCGCGCAAGCTACGGGGCAAACATATGGTCACGATCTGGCTGGCGGGCACTTTGATGGCCATTCCTCTGACCGTGCCGCTGGTGAACCTTGTCATCCCGATTGTCGGAGTGGCCACGTTTACCCATATCTACCACAGGCTGTCCGTCTGAGGCTCAACCGCGCGGCTCAAGCTGGTTCAACCAGTCGAAATCACGCACTGAGATGACGCCCGAAATGATGATACCCGCGATGATCGCCCAAAGCACCAGCGTCAACCCGGTGGTGATCCACAGCTTTTTCTTCATATGATGCACTTCCGGCGCACCCGCATGAGTGCCCGGAACGATCTCTCCCAGATCGCCCTGTGTCTTGATGCGGATCGGCAATACGACCAGCAATGTCAGAAACCAGATAACGGCAAACAGAACCAATGCAGCAGTGATCGTCATGGCAGCCTCGCTTGGGTTAGACCTGTTCTAGCTCGACCAGACAGCCGTTAAAGTCTTTGGGGTGCAAAAACAGCACCGGCTTGCCATGGGCCCCAATCTTGGGTTCACCCGAGCCCAGCACGCGCGCACCGGTTTCCTTCAGATGGTCACGGGCCGCGATGATATCTTCGACCTCATAGCAGACATGGTGAATACCACCAGCCGGGTTCTTTTCCAGAAACCCGTTGATCGGGCTATCATCGCCCAATGGGTACAGTAGTTCGATCTTGGTGTTTGGCAGTTCGATGAACACCACGGTTACGCCGTGATCGGGTTCGTCCTGAGGCGCGCCGACCTTGGCTCCCAATGCATTGCGATATTGCGCGGACGCGGCCTCAAGGTCAGGCACGGCGATGGCAACATGGTTCAGGCGACCGATCATAGAACTCTCCTCTATTCTGCGTTGCAGCGGTTATGGGGGCAGTTCAATCAAAGAACAAGTGCGCCAAATTGCCGTTAACGTCGTGTTAGCCAGAAGTTCCTAGCGTGAGGCATCTGCTGATTAGGAGTTCTGCCATGGACGATTCGAGCCCCTTCACCTCAGCCGCACAGCCAACGGCGATGCGGCCTTTGCTGGGACAAACCATTCTGGTTGTCGAAGACAGCCGCTATGCTTGCGACGCGATCCGACTGATGTGCCTGCATTCCGGTGCCCGGATCCGACGCGCGGATTGCCTGAAATCGGCAAGGCGGCATTTGCAGATCTACCGTCCCTCGGTCATCTTGGTCGATATGGGGCTGCCGGATGGCTCAGGGGCCGAGCTGATTGCCGAATTGACCGAAGCATCGCCGCGTATCGGGGCCATTCTGGCGATGTCCGGCGACAGCTACACCGAAAACGCAGCCATGCAGGTCGGGGCTGACGGTTTTCTGGCCAAGCCGCTGAAATCGCTTTCTTACTTTCAATCCATGGTGCTGCAGCACCTGCCCGAGGATCGCCGCCCCAGCAGCTTGAACGCTGTCCGGGATCAGGTCATTAACCCCGATCCGCTGGCCTATCAGGATGACATGGCCCATATCGCCGATGTGCTGGCTGGCCCGAATGATCACCGCACGCTGGACTATGCCGCCCAGTTCCTGCGGGGGGTTGCCCGCGATGCCGATGACAAAGTGCTGGCAGACGCGGCCAAACGCTTGGCCGCGTCCCGCGCCGAAGGGACGCCCGTCACCGCATTGGCCGCTCAGGTCGCCGGGATCGTTCAAGCTCGCCTGGAACAGCGTGAGGCGATCTGAGATGGCAACAGCCTATTTCGCGACGGCTACGCTGCTGAGCCTTTGGATCTATTGCCAGACCCGCACGGCGGCCCGCAACATTCGCGCCGCCCGAGCCTTGGTCAACGATCCACTGGAGCAAACCGGACAGCTTTGACCTCTTCGCGAAACATCCGACCAAAGAAAAAACCCGCCGCAAGCGTTGCGACGGGTTTTCTTGTCATTCCTGCGGGATGATCCGCAATCCCAGCTCCATCAACTGATCCGAGCTAGGGTCGGACGGTGCGTCCATCATCAGATCTTCGGCGCGCTGGTTCATCGGGAACATCATGACCTCGCGGATGTTGGCCTCATCAGCCAACAGCATCACGATCCGGTCGATACCCGCGGCACAGCCACCGTGCGGCGGCGCGCCATAGTGGAACGCATTGAACAAAGCACCAAAGCGAGATTTCACCTCATCCGCGCCATAGCCTGCCAGCTCAAAAGCTTTCAGCATGATCTCAGGCTTATGATTCCGGATCGCGCCCGATACCAACTCATACCCGTTACAGGCCAGATCGTACTGATAGCCGCGCACGTCCAGAGGGTTGCCGTTTAGCGCCTCCATACCGCCCTGCGGCATCGAGAACGGGTTATGTTCAAAGTCGATCGCGCCGGTTTCTTCGTCCTGCTCATAGATCGGGAAATCGACGATCCAGGCAAAGGCAAAGCGGTCTTTTTCGGTAAGACCCAGCTCATCACCGATCACGTCACGAGCTTTACCAGCCACCTTTTCAAAGGCCTTCGGCTTGCCACCCAGGAAGAACGCCGCGTCCCCGACACCCAGGCCCAGTTGCTGACGGATCGCCTCGGTGCGCTCGGGGCCTATGTTTTTGGCCAGTGGACCTGCGGCTTCCATCCCATCGCCCTGATCGCGCCAGAAGATGTAGCCCATTCCCGGCAGACCCTCTTTCTGCGCAAACGCATTCATACGGTCACAGAACTTGCGGCTGCCGCCGGTCGGCGCCGGGATAGCGCGAATTTCGGTACCCTCCTGCTCCAACAGCTTCGCGAAAATCGCGAAGCCAGACCCGCGGAAGTGGTCGGAGACCACTTGCATTTTAATAGGGTTCCGCAGGTCGGGCTTGTCGCTGCCGTACCACAGGGCCGCGTCCTTGTAGGATATCTGCGGCCATTCCTGATCCACTTTGCGGCCACCACCGAATTCTTCGAAAACACCGGTCAGAACCGGTTGGATCGTGTCGAACACGTCCTGCTGCTCGACAAAGGACATCTCAAGGTCAAGCTGATAGAAATCGGTAGGCGAGCGGTCGGCCCGCGGGTCTTCATCGCGGAAGCACGGTGCGATCTGGAAATACTTGTCAAAGCCCGACACCATGATCAGCTGTTTGAACTGCTGCGGGGCCTGCGGCAGCGCATAGAACTTGCCCGGATGCAGGCGCGAGGGCACCAAAAAGTCGCGCGCGCCTTCGGGAGAGGACGCCGTGATGATCGGCGTCTGGTATTCGCGGAAGCCCTGATCCCACATGCGGCGGCGCATCGAGGCGACAACGTCCGAGCGCAGGGTCATGTTCTGCTGCATCACCTCGCGGCGCAGGTCCAGATAACGATAGCGCAGGCGGGTTTCCTCAGGGTATTCCTGATCGCCGAATACCATCAGCGGCAGTTCGTCGGCCGCGCCCAGAACTTCCAGCTCGCGCACGTAGACCTCAACCTCGCCTGTGGGCAGTTTTGGGTTCACCAGTTCGGGGTCACGCGCTTTGACGGTTCCGTCGATGCGGATACACCATTCGGAGCGTACTTTTTCCAACTCGGCAAAGGCCGCGCTGTCGCCGTCGCACAGAACTTGCGTCACACCAAAGTGATCGCGCAGGTCGATGAACAGCACGCCACCGTGGTCGCGGACCCGATGCACCCAGCCAGACAGGCGGACGGTTTCACCGACATTGGCGGCGGTCAGAGCGGCGCAGGTGTGGCTGCGATAGGCGTGCATGGATCATATCCCTTCGGGCGCAGAATTCGTCGCGCCGATACACCCCGTCGGGCCGCGAAAGTCAAGGCAGGTATCCCGCTCAAAACGGCCTTTGCACGTTGCCCGAGTAGAAATAGATGCCCAGACCGACCGCAAAGATGATATTGCCCGCAATCGCATGCAACAGCACCGCATAGAAAAATGAGCCGCGTTTGCGATAGGCCCAAGTGAACAGTAGCCCACCCGCAAATGTCATGACAGCGACGATCAAGCTCCAGTACATCAGATGCGCCAGCGAAAACAGCGCGGCGTTCAGCAGATAGGCCGCGCGCTCGCCCGGCAGGATTGTATGATAGCGGCGGAAGAACAGCGACCGAAACAGAAGCTCTTGCGGTAGGGCCGAGATGAAAGGGTAGAAGACCCAGATCATCAGCAGGATCTCGGGCCGTTCGCGCAGCAGAAAAAAGGCGGCCTCGGGGCGGGCGATCATCACGACCGCCACGCAAAACAGAGTCATCGCAACGGCAAACAGGGCAACCTCGGTCCAGGACCAGTTGCCATGGTTGTATCGCAGTTCGGCCCATTCAAAGCCCGGTGTATAGTGCAGCAGTAAGATGCCAAGTGCGGTGAAACTGAACAGCGACGGGAACATCCAACTGGGCGGAAAGAATACCGCGATCAGCACCGGGACAGCGATGAAGAACAGTCCGAACTCGACACGCAGCCGCAGCGTTTGAGGCGCGCTCTCGGCCCACTCGAATTGTTTGCTCACAGTTCTACCAACTCCGCCCGGATCAGGCCTCGTAAGGAATTTCCGACATATATTTCTGTCGCATCCTTCAGGTCGGTCAAGGATAACACGGCGTCAGTAACCTGTTTATTTTTCAGCGCCTCTTCGCGCAGTATGCCGGGCAGCACGCCGCAGGACAGTGCGGGCGTCAGGCCGCGTCCATCAGGCATGTGCAGAAACAGATTGCTGATCGTGCCCTCGCACAGTTCGTCGCGTTCATTCAGGAACAGCAGTTCGTCAATTCCCGGTGGCAGCGATGCGCGGGCGTCATCATAAAGCGCGCGTTGTGTGGTCTTGTGCTGCAACCACACATCCGAGGCCCGCAAACGCTGATCCGCGATTGCCACACGCCAGAACGGCGGGTTCTCGAGCAGCGCACCGGTCGTCACCTCCACAGCGCCTGCCATATCTAGCGTCAGCCGGCAACGCAGAGCGGATGGACCCGCGACATCTTCCAAAGCGGCCACGGCGCGGGCCCGATCAAACGGCACTCCCAACGCCTCAGCCGATCGCGCCATGCGCGCCAGATGGCGATCACGGCGCACAAACCCCTGCCCCGGCCGGAAGGCCAGCGTTTCGATCAAGCGAAAGTCAGGGTCATCTGGCGGGCGAAGCGGGCTTTCCATAGCGCCTCCTCATATTCGGATGGGGCAGTGCTGTCCCAGACCACGCCGCCGCCCACATTCAGGGTGGCTTTGCCGCCCTCGACCATCAGCGTGCGGATGGCCACGTTAAACTCCGACCGCCCATCCGGCGCGGCCCAGCCAATCGCGCCGCAATAGATGTCGCGCGGCCAAGGTTCGAGGTCGGATAGAATCTCCATCGCGCGGATTTTGGGCGCACCCGTGATCGAGCCGCAGGGGAAAAGCGCCATCAGAATGTCCGAAAGCTCGGCCCCCAGATGCAGCTGCGCCTGCACCAGCGAGATCATCTGATGCACGGTCGCATAAGTTTCAACCTTGAACAGTTCGGGCACGTTGACCGAACCGGGCAGCGCCACACGGCTGATATCGTTGCGCAGCAGGTCGACGATCATCAGGTTCTCGGCCCGGTTCTTTGCGTCACTCGACAGGAAATCGCGGCGGCGGGCGTCTTCGGCCAAATCCTCGCTGCGCGGTTGGGTGCCTTTCATCGGGCGCGTTTCGATCAAACGGTCGGCATCGGTACGGAAAAACAGCTCGGGCGAGCGGCTGAGCAAGTCAGGCAAACCGTCCTGCTGCACAAGCGCGCCGTGGCCCACGGGCTGACCTGCCGCCAACGCGGCATACAAAGCGGCGCTGGTGCCTTCGACCATCAGGTCAATCGGAAAGGTCAGGTTGGCCTGATAGATATCGCCCGCGCCGATGGCCTCATGCACGCGCGCGAAGGCTTGGGTATAGCGCGCCTCGTCCCAGCGAGGCGCGAAACCGGTCACTCCACCCGCAGGCGCAGGCAGGTCGCTTTGGGCTGGCGTGTCGAAGACGCCAAAGCACAGCAATGGCAGGCGGCGGCCCTCGGGCATCCGCGCGGACAACCTCGGCTCCAGCGCATAACCAAGCTCATAGCTGGCATAACCGGCCAACCACGCACCATCCGCGCGCGCGGAATCCAGCGCCTCCAACGCGTGGGGCACATCTTCCGCGCGGTCGGCGCGGATCACCTGCGTGGGCCGGTCAAAAGTGGTCCCCTGCCCGGCCGGGCCCTGATCGAAACGAATACGCACCTGCATCCTCATTTGCCGTGCTGCGCGGTATAGAGAATACGGTGCCGAGGGAAAGAGGGGAAAGCGGCAATTTCACCCCTGTTTCCGATACCCCTTGAACCTTTTCGCGCTGTCCCTATAACGCAGGACAATTTGGGCGCTTGGGGGTGCCCTGACTCGCGAACAATTGAAGGAACGTGGCCATGCCGAGAAGAACCGACATCAAGTCGATCATGATCATCGGGGCGGGGCCCATTGTCATCGGTCAGGCATGCGAGTTCGACTATTCCGGCGCTCAGGCATGTAAAGCGCTGCGCGAAGAAGGTTACCGGGTCATTCTGGTGAACTCGAACCCCGCCACGATCATGACCGACCCAGGTCTGGCCGACGCCACCTATATCGAGCCGATCACCCCCGAAGTTGTTGCCAAGATCATCGAGAAAGAGCGCCCCGACGCCCTGCTTCCTACCATGGGCGGACAGACCGGGCTGAACACTTCGCTGGCGCTGGAAGAGATGGGCGTGCTGGACAAGTTCGGCGTCGAGATGATCGGTGCCAAGCGTGACGCCATCGAGATGGCCGAAGACCGCGCACTGTTCCGCGAGGCGATGGACAGGCTGGGCATCGAAAACCCCAAAGCCGAGATTGTAACCGCCCCCAAGGACGCGGACGGCAAAAAAGATCTGGACGCGGGCGTAGCGCTGGCGCTTGAGACACTGGAGACCGTCGGTCTGCCCGCCATCATCCGCCCCGCCTTTACATTGGGCGGCACCGGCGGCGGCGTGGCCTATAACCGCGAGGATTACATTCATATCTGCCGCACAGGCATGGATGCGTCCCCCGTGGGTCAGATCCTGATCGACGAAAGCCTGCTGGGCTGGAAAGAATATGAGATGGAGGTGGTGCGCGACACCGCCGACAATGCCATCATCGTCTGTTCCATCGAAAACGTCGATCCCATGGGCGTGCACACGGGCGACTCGATCACCGTGGCCCCGGCCCTGACGCTGACCGACAAAGAATACCAGATCATGCGCAACCACTCGATTGCCGTGCTGCGCGAGATCGGGGTCGAGACCGGCGGATCGAACGTGCAATGGGCGATCAACCCCGTCGATGGCCGCATGGTCGTGATCGAGATGAACCCGCGCGTGTCGCGCTCGTCTGCGCTGGCGTCCAAGGCGACCGGTTTCCCGATTGCGAAAATCGCCGCGAAACTGGCCGTGGGTTATACGCTGGACGAGCTGGACAACGACATCACCAAGGTCACGCCTGCGTCCTTCGAACCGACCATTGACTATGTGGTCACCAAGATCCCGAAATTCGCCTTCGAGAAATTCCCCGGCTCGGAACCCTACCTGACCACCGCGATGAAGTCGGTGGGTGAGGCCATGTCCATCGGCCGCACGATCCACGAATCGATGCAAAAGGCGCTGGCCTCGATGGAATCGGGCCTGACCGGCTTTGATGAGATTGAAATCCCCGGTCTGAACGTTGGTCTATGGGATGAAGCCGACGACAAAGCCGCTGTGATCAAGGCCATCAGCCAGCAGACACCGGATCGCCTGCGCACCATCGCGCAGGCCATGCGCCATGGTCTGACCGACGACGAGATTTTCGGCGTCACCAAGTTCGACCCGTGGTTCCTGGCCCGCATCCGCGAGATCATCGAAGCCGAGCGTCAGGTGCGCAAAGATGGCCTGCCCGTCACCGAGGACGGTATTCGCAAGCTGAAAATGCTGGGCTTCACCGATGCCCGTCTGGGCAGCCTGACCGGCCGAGATGAGAGCAATGTCCGCCGTGCCCGTCTCAACTTAGGCGTCACCGCCGTGTTTAAGCGTATCGACACCTGCGCCGCCGAGTTCGAGGCGCAGACACCCTATATGTACTCGACCTATGAGGCCCCCATGATGGGCGAGGTCGAATGCGAAGCCCGCCCAAGCGACCGTAAAAAGGTTGTCATCCTCGGCGGTGGCCCCAACCGGATCGGTCAGGGGATCGAGTTCGATTATTGCTGCTGCCACGCTTGTTTCGCGCTGACCGAACAGGGCTATGAGACCATTATGGTCAACTGCAACCCCGAGACCGTCAGCACCGACTATGACACCTCGGACCGCCTGTACTTTGAGCCGCTGACCTTCGAACACGTCATGGAGATCCTGACGAAAGAGCAGGAAAACGGCACGCTGCACGGTGTGATCGTTCAGTTCGGCGGTCAGACCCCGCTGAAACTAGCCAACGCGCTTGAGGCCGAAGGCATTCCGATCCTCGGCACCACGCCCGACGCCATCGACCTTGCCGAAGACCGCGAACGCTTCCAGGCGCTGGTCAACGAACTAGGCCTGAAACAGCCCAAGAACGGCATCGCCTCGACCGACGAACAGGCGCTTGAGATTGCAGACGAGATCGGCTTCCCGCTGGTCATCCGCCCCTCATACGTTCTGGGCGGGCGCGCCATGGAAATCGTGCGCGATATGGATCAGCTGCGGCGCTATATCAACGAGGCCGTCGTCGTCTCGGGCGACAGCCCCGTTCTTCTGGACAGCTATCTGGCGGGCGCGGTTGAGTTGGACGTGGACGCGCTGTGCGACGGCACCGATGTGCACGTGGCAGGTATCATGCAGCATATCGAAGAGGCCGGCGTGCATTCGGGCGACTCGGCCTGTTCTCTGCCGCCCTACTCGCTGTCCAAGGAGATCCTCGATCAGATCAAGGATCAGGCGTTCAAATTGGCTAAGGCTCTGAACGTGGTCGGTCTGATGAATGTTCAGTTCGCGATCAAAGACGATGAGATCTACCTGATCGAAGTGAACCCGCGCGCCTCACGCACCGTGCCCTTCGTCGCCAAGGCGACCGACAGCGCGATTGCGTCCATCGCAGCGCGTATCATGGCTGGTGAGAAGCTCTCAACCTTCCCGATGCGCCCCGCGTACAAGGAAGGTCAGGACACCAAGATTGCCGACCAGATGACGTTGGCCGACCCGGACATGCCGTGGTTCTCGGTGAAAGAGGCCGTGCTGCCCTTCGCCCGCTTCCCCGGCGTTGATACCATTCTGGGCCCCGAAATGCGCTCGACCGGCGAGGTCATGGGCTGGGACCGCGACTTCCCGCGCGCCTTCCTCAAGGCGCAGATGGGCGCTGGTATGGTGCTGCCGTCCGAGGGCCGCGCATTTATCTCGATCAAGGATGCCGACAAGACACCCGCAATGCTTGAGGCGGCGCAGGTGCTGACCGAACAGGGTTTCTCACTGGTTGCAACGCGCGGCACGCAAGCCTGGCTGGCAGAGCAAGGCGTCGACTGCGACGTGGTAAACAAGGTCTATGAAGGCCGACCCGACGTGGCCGATATGCTCAAAGACGGTCAGGTGCAGCTGCTAATGAACACCACCGAAGGCGCACAGGCGGTCGAAGACAGCAAGTCCATCCGCTCCATCGCGCTGTATGACAAGATCCCCTATTTCACCACTGCGGCCGCTAGCCATGCCGCAGCTTTGGCGATCAAGGCGCAGGCCGAGGGCGATGTCGAGGTCAAATCCCTGCAGGGTTAACCCCACCACCCGGTTACAGAAAAAAGCAAAACCCCCGGTCTCTGACC
Organism: Ruegeria sp. N8; assembly: GCF_056531325.1. Classification (NCBI taxonomy): domain Bacteria; kingdom Pseudomonadati; phylum Pseudomonadota; class Alphaproteobacteria; order Rhodobacterales; family Roseobacteraceae; genus Ruegeria; species Ruegeria sp. N8. Next base: position 610,908 of record NZ_JBQFLQ010000002.1, read on the forward strand.
GGGGGTTTTTCATTTAAACAACAGGTTGCGGCGCTGATTTGCGCCGGTATTCCGGCAGGAAGAACACCATGTAGAACACGGGCGCGGCCACCATGGTCAGGATCGTGGCAAAGGCCAACCCTCCCATGATCGTCACCGCCATCGATTTGAAGAACGCATCCGTCAACAGCGGTGCCATCCCTAGAATGGTCGTTATCGCCGCCAGCATCACCGGGCGCAAACGCGAGACCGAGGCTTCGACGATCGACTCGTGCAGTCCCTTACCGGTTGCGCGAACCAGGTCGATCTCTTCCACCAGAACGATGCCGTTTTTTATCAGCATCCCCGACAAGCTCAGCAGCCCAAGCAGCGCCGTAAAGGTAAATGGTAACCCGGTGCCCAGCAACCCGATGACTACCCCATTTACCGACATCGGCACCAGCAGCCAGATGATGATCGGCTGCCGGATCGCGTTGAAGATCAGCACCGAGATCAAGACCATGATCAGCAGGCTCAAGGGCAGTTGCCGTCCAAGGCTTTCATTGGCCTCACCGGCATTTTCAAATTCACCACCCCATTCCATCCGGTATCCGGCGGGCAAATCCATGTCTTCGATGGCCGCCCGGACTTCGGAATGGACCTGAGCCGCCGTGAACCCTGCCGGGATATCTGCACCAACAGTGATGGTCAGGACCCGATCCCGCCGATGTACCAGCGTGTTCAAGGCCTTGTATTCGAACCCGTCCACCATCTGCTCGATCGGAACAAAGCGTTCTGACTGGTCCGAGTACACCACCTGATCCACGATCGAGTAATCGCCATCCGCTGCGCGGCGCAGGATGATCGGGATCAGGCGATCGCGTTCACGGAACACCCCGCCGGTGATGCCATCAGTTGAAAATTGCAACGTGGCTGCGATGTCTTCGCGACTGACACCGGCGGTTTGGGCGCGCTCGGTCGCGTAGATCGGTTGAACCGCCAGCTCTTTTTCGCGCCAGTTGTGATGAACGTGCAGGGCATTCTCGGACGCGGCGCGCATTCTTTGCACGGCCTCGTCCGCCAGTTGCCGCAGAACCACCGGATCGCTGCCCGAGAACCGCGCCTGGATCGGATCGCCGCCACCCGGACCAAAGATCAAACGGCGGGTGCGAAACTCACCCTCAGGGAACTGGGCCGAGCCGAATTCTTCCAGATCCGCGCGCAGTTGCGGGATGTCTTCAAGGGTTTCGGTTCGGATGATCAGGTGACCATAGCTGGGGTTCGGCTTTTCGGCCGAATAGGTCAGCAAAAACCGGGTCGCGCCCTGTCCGACAAAAGTTGCGACCGACACGACTTCATCCCTGTTGGTCAGCCATTCCTCAAACACGGCTATATCATCAGCGGTGCGGGAAATTGGAGTACCTTGCGGCAATTTATAATGCACAAGGAACAGTGGCGTGTTCGAATCCGGAAAGAATTGCTGCTTGACCAGACCGAACCCGGCGAAACAGGCCACCGTCACCCCCACCAAGGCGGCGATCACCAGCCAACGGAACCGCAAAGCCCAGCGCAGGACGGTCCCGTAGATACGGAACATCAGTCCGCCATAAGCATCCACCGCGCCTTCTTTACCCTGTTTGAAGAAATAGTGCCCCAGCATGGGCGTCACCGTCAGTGCCAGAATCCAACTCAGCAGCAATGAGATCGCGATGACCGCAAACAGCGAGAACAGGAACTCACCCGATGCGTCCGGGCTGAGACCGATACCAGCAAACGCCATGATACCGATGATCGTCGCACCCAACAGCGGGATTTGTGTTTTGGACGCAGCCTCATCCGCCGCATCGCGCGCGTTTTTGCCGCGCAGCATGGCGATCTGCATCCCCTCGGCCACGACGATGGCATTGTCGACCAGCATCCCCATGGCGATGATCAACGCGCCTAGCGAAATCCGCTCCATCTCGATCGAGAAGATGGCCATGAACAGCAGCGTTCCCACCACGGTCAGCAGCAGGGTCGAGCCCACCACAATCGCGGCGCGCCAGCCCATGAAGATGGCCAGAACCGTCACTACAATCGCCACCGACAAAGCCAGGTTCACCAGAAAATCGTTCGAGGCCTGCTCGACCACAACATGTTGCTGATAGATCGGCAGGATTTCGACACCATAGGGAATCTGCCCGTCCAGTTCGGCAAATTTCGCATCGGCGCGCTTGCCGACCTCGACAATGTTCTCGGTCGACAGGCCCGCGATGCCCAGCGTGAACGCCTCGGCGCCGTTAAAGCGGATGATGACCTCGGGGTCGGTTTGGCGCCCGCGATAGACATTGGACATATCAAACAGGTTGATCACCTGCCCTTGCGAGCCAACCGACAGCCCCGCGATGGCCGAAACCGTATCGGACCCTTCAGCAGTCAGGACCGTGGTACGGTCATTGTCTGACCGCAGCGAACCCGATGCATTCACCGAATCCGCATTGACGATGGCATCGTTGATCGCCTGCAACGGCACATTCTGATTGACCGAGATGGCTAGGTCGGGCTCCACGAAAATAGCTTCTTCCGGCAGGCCCATCACCTCGACATCCGCTACGCCCTCCACGGTCAGCAATTCGCGCCTCAGAAAGGTCGACAACTCGTGCTTTTCAGCATCCGAGAATCCATCCGCGGTGACCGCATAGAACAGCCCGAACACGTCACCAAACCCGTCATTCACCAGCGGCTGGCTGACACCTGACGGCAACGCGCGAGCCGCATCGCGGACCTTAGCGCGCAGCTTGGTCCAGATTTCGGGCAATTCGGTTCCGTCATAGGTAGACTTCACCTCAACTTCGATCAGCGAGAACCCCGGTTGGTTGACCGAAGTAATGGTTTTGACCTCTCCCATCTGCTGGATCGCCGATTCCAGAGGTTCCGAGACCTCAAGCGCCACTTGTTCGGCAGTGGCACCGGGATATTGCGTGGCGATGACCGCGTTCTTGATCGTAAAGGCCGGGTCTTCCAGCCGACCCAGCGACAGGAACCCCCAGATGCCGCCAAACAGAGCGATCAGAATGATCAGCCACGTATAGATCGGCCGATCAATGGATGCGCGCGCGATGTTCATGACCCTGCCCTCTTTAATTCGCAAAACCGGCAAAACGGCGCACCGTCTGCCCGTCGGTCAATGCTCCACCGCCTGCGACCACGACCTCATCGCCATTGTTAAGCCCGCTCAGAACGCGCACATCCCCACTTTCCGTGGGTTCGATCGTCACCGGTACTCGCGTGATCGTGCCTTCATCGGCCCCTGTCGGCGTGAAGACGAAAATGCCAAGCGTTCCTTCGGCATCCGCCACAATCGCGGTCGCCGGGACCACGATGCCTGTGCGTTGATCCTGTACCTGCACGTTCACCGTCACTGAAGACCCCGGCAGAATCTGCAGCCCTTCCGGCGGGGACAGGCCGAACTGAATGCGGAAGGTTTGACCAACGCTCGAAGATTCAGCATCAAACTCGCGGATTTGCAGCGGGAACACCTCATCGCTGACAGGGAATTTGGCGGTGATGGTGATGTCATCCTGCTGGCCCGAGCGTTGAAACAGAATTTCGGGCACATCCACTTCGATCCGCAGCTCGGACATGTCGTGGATACGAACGATGGGGGTTCCGGCCGATACGGTTGTAAAGGATTCCACCGCGCGGCTTGAGACCAGCGCGTCAAAGGGCGCGGTCAGCGTCGCCTGTTCCAGATCATAAAGCGCATCGCGCACAGCGATATCGGCTAGTTGTGCCGCTGTTTCGGCGTCATCCACAGCAACCTGACTGGCCGCCGTACCGCGCAAACGGGACAAGCGTGCCAGCGTTCGATCGGCTTGTTCTTTTTGCAACACAGCCCGGTCATAGCGGCGCTGGAACGGCTCACGGTCTAGCTCGGCAATCAACTCGTCCTTGGGGATCACGAACCCCTCGGTCACGGGCATGTCCATGATCTGCCCAGCCACCTGAAACGCCAGATCGACCGTTTGGCGCGCAGCCACACGACCAAAGAACTGACGCGAAAACCCCGGTGTAGTTTCCTGCACAACCATCAGCTTGACTGGTTTGGCCGTCTCTTGCGCCGTGGCAGAGGTGGCCAGCAGGGCAAGGGCAATGCCCAAAACAGAGATCAATTTCATTTCTTCAACCCCTCGGGTATTCCCGTTTTCAATATGTTTTCCCGGATTTTCCGGGCCAGACGCGCAAATTCTGCCGTCTCATCAGCATCCAACCCCGACGCGCGGTGAAACAAAGCACCCGCTTCGGCCACCAGGGCCTGACGCATTTCAAGCCCCTTGTCGGTCAGCACCAACAACCAGGCGCGGCGATCTTCAGGGTCGCGTTGCCGCGATAGATACCCCGATGCTTCCAACGCGTCCGCCGTAGAGGTGATCGTGGAGGGCACCGTCAGCATATCCGACGCCAGAACCCCCATGCGCTTGGGCTGGTCTAGCTTGATCAACATGTGGCATTCCTGATGGGTCAGCTCGATTTCCAACGAGTCAAAGCTTTCTTCAAGCTTCCAGTACAAGGCATACACGCCCATCATGGCCTGCATTTCAGGACTGAGCCGTTTTACCAGCGCACTGTCATCGAATGTCATGGACCGAATCCCTTAAAGACCTCGCGACCGCATATACTTCAAAAAATGAACTATTCAAGAATTGAAGCGCATACGGACGCCAACTTTGGCATTCCCTTGGGTCAATCTCTCTTGAACTGACCGGATATTGGCGGCATTTTGAGCAAATCCGAAAAACGCAGGTTCACATATGCACACGCCAGCAATCACAGGCACCGGTGTATTCACGCCAGAGAACATCATCACCAACGCAGAACTCGTCACCGCCTTCAACGCCTATGCCGACAAGGTCAATGCCGAGCATGCCGACGCGATTGCCGCAGGTGACATGGAACCGCTGCAACATTCCTCGGAAGAATTCATCGTCAAGGCCTCGGGCATCCACAACCGCTATGTGATGGACAAGACCGGAGTACTTGACCCCGACGTGATGCACCCGTTGCTGCGTCAGCGCAGTGATGATGAACCCGGCATCATGACCGAGATGGCCGTGGATGCTTGCAAAAAGGCACTGGCGCAAGCCGGGCGCGCACCCGAGGATGTGGATCTGGTAATCTGCGCCGCCTCGAACCACGAACGTGCCTATCCGGCGATTGCGATCGAAATTCAGCAGGCGCTGGGGATCAAGGGCTTTGGCTTTGATATGAATGTCGCCTGTTCCTCGGCCACGTTTGGCATTCAGGCGGCGGCGGATATGATCCGATCGGGATCGGTGAAATCCGCGCTGGTGGTGAACCCCGAGATCTGCTCTGGCCATCTGGAGTGGCGCGACCGCGATTGCCATTTCATTTTCGGAGACGTCGCCACCGCCACCCTGATCGAACGCGTCGAGGACGCAACCGGCCCCTATTTCGAAATCCTCTCCACCCGCTGCGCCACCGAATTTTCCAACAATATCCGCAACAATAATGGTTACTTGCGCCGCTCGCGCCCTGATGGCGTGGTCGATCGGCGTGACATGCAGTTCATGCAGAACGGCCGAAAAGTCTTCAAGGAAGTGCTACCGATGGTCAGCAAGCACATCGCCGACCATATGGACTCCGAAGGGCTGAGCAGTTCGGACCTGAAACGCCTGTGGTTGCACCAGGCCAACAAGACGATGAACGATTTCATCGGCAAAAAGGTTTTGGGCCGCGAGCCAGAACCGGGCGAACAACCCAACATCCTGCAAGACTATGCCAACACGTCTTCAGCCGGATCGATCATCGCGTTCTCCAAATACTCGGACGATTTCGCAGATGGAGAAATCGGTCTGATCTGCTCCTTCGGGGCGGGGTATTCCGTGGGTTCGGTGATCGTGAAGCGGTGCGGTTAAACATCATTTGTAACAGGCGACTTTCACAGCAGGGTATTCTTGCCTCCAACCCGCAGCTTGACCACTTTAGCGTTGAAAACAAACAAGAAGATGAACTGTAAAGCAGATCAAGGTTGCATTTGTGACAAGCCCTAGTTTTCGCCTTCACGACCCGCGCCCAACGCAAAAAGAAAACCCATACACGTTCCATTTACCAAGCGAAGAAGAGCTTGCTGAAGTCGGTATTGGAACAATCGTAAAGCTGATTTTCAGCGCTGTTCCTGAATCCGAACAATACGATGCGGAGAGAATGTGGGTTATCGTAGAACGCCGCGACGGCTCAAATTTGCTAGGTAGGCTCGACAACACCCCAGAAGACATACCTGCATTGACACTCGGCGATCCGGTCGAGTTCAAAATCCACCACATAGTTGGAATAGATTGGGATGACCCGGAATTGCAAATGCGTTTTTCAAACGACTTCAACAAGTGGTTTGGCCGCTGTTTTGTTGATGATGCAGTTTTGGAACGGCGCGCCCGCGTGGGATATGTTTATCGTGAAGATTCCGAACATGACGAAGAAGACAAGTATCCCGATACCGGCTGGCGCATCCGCGCGGATGTAGAACAACTGTCGCAAGAAGAATACGATGACACGCCATGCAGCTATGTCGCTATTGGTGCGGTGTTAAACCGTGATGACAGTTTTGTTCATCTCCTGTCAGAACCCGTTGGAAGCCGTTTTTTGAGAACGCAGGGCGATAGCTACGAACGCTGTCAGGAAGAGGAATAGCTCAAGTGCAGGCATAGCCGTTCGTAGAACGCGCCGCTCAAGTTTTTTTTGCTCGAAGATATGAGAAGCGCTCAGCTCACGCTTTCCTCTTCCAGATGCAGCTTCATCTCGATCAAAACCTGCTGCAACTGGCTGGTCTCTTTCAACAAACGCTTGGCTTCGTTCACTGTGATGATGCCGTCTTCGATGGCGGCCTGGTATTCGGTCATCAGCATGGCAAAGCGCTGGCTTAGCGCGATAACGTCTGCATTCACCCCTCCGGTTCGGGGCGCGTCCGAGTTGCGACCATCATAGGACAGCGTGATGTTCTTTAGGTCCGCCAAAGCCGAGGTCACATGCGGAAAGTTGGACACGGCCTCAAGCCGGGCAACCGCGTCCACCGGCATGAACCGGTCGGCGTGCTCGGCATTGTCGGAATAATACCGGCCCAGGGTCGCCTTGGATTTCCCGGTAATCTCGCAGGCGGATTCGATGCCCACGTCTTTGACCAATGCCTCGGTATGCTTTTTCAGGTAGGCCCCGATATCTGCCATGTTTCAACCTTTGCTGCCTGGCTTCACCACCACATCTGCCAGTGTGGGGGAAACGGTGCGGAAATTTCCCATACTCGAGTCATAATTGAAATGGCATAAATTGACTATCCCTCAGAATTGAAGGGATTTTGTGAGTGAGTGGCGGCGTTTCCAGCCGGTTATGAGTATCCGTGGGGCGTTTTTCTGGTCCTGCAATGGTTAGGCCGTATGACGGCCGACGGCGTCGCTGTTGTTGAAGCGGGGGTATCCATCCCCAATGAGCTTGCGCTCGACCCTTGCAACGACAACGGCGACGACGCTTTCTTGGCTGATATTGGTCCCTTGCCCGCGCCGGTCTGGCGTTTTAGACCCGGGCGTATGGCAAAACTCTACTTCAATTATTCGACCATGAACGCGGGCAAATCGACCGTGTTACTGCAAGCCTCGCACAACTACCGTGAGCGCGGCATGGATACCTATCTGATGACGGCCCGGCTGGATGGACGTGCGGGTGTGGGCAAGATCGCCTCGCGCATCGGGATTGCGGCGGATGCCGACACATTCGGGGCGCAGGACGATGTTTTTGCCATGATCGACGCGCGCCTGAAACAGGGCAAGGTGGCCTGCGTGTTCATTGATGAGGCGCAGTTTCTGACCGAGGATCAGGTCTGGCAACTGGCGCGTGCCGTGGATGATCTGAAAATACCGGTTCTGGCCTACGGGTTGCGCGTGGACTTTCAGGGGCGTCTGTTTCCGGGCTCTGCCGCGCTGCTGGCGCTGGCCGATGAAATGCGCGAGGTGCGCACGATCTGCGAATGCGGTCGCAAGGCTACGATGGTCATTCGGCAGGACGAGAACGGCAACACCATCACCGAAGGCGCACAGGTTCAGATTGGCGGGAACGAGACCTATGTCTCGCTTTGCCGCAAGCATTGGCGCGAGGCGATGGGCGACTAAACCGGGTTCGGCAGCGCGCGCCCCGTGACAAAGGCGGCGACATTATCCAGCGCCATGTTGCCCATATCCGTGCGCACTTCCTCCGTCGCGGTACCCAGATGCGGGAACAGGGTCACGTTGTCCATGTCGATCAGAGCTTGTGGGACCTTGGGCTCGAATTCATAGACATCCAGCCCAGCCCCGGCGATCTGCCCCGCCTGAAGGGCTGCGATCAGGGCAGCTTCATCCACGACCTCTCCGCGCGCGATGTTGACCAGCAGGGCGTTGGGGTTCATCGCCTCTAGCACCTGCGCATTGATCAGATGCCGGGTTGCGGCGCCACCGGGAACCGCCAGCACAAGGAAATCGACCGAAGCCGCCAAAGCAGACAGATCGGGAATGAACTCTGCCGCAAAATCCAGATCCTTCGCGCTTCGCGATTGATAGGCCACCTGCATCGAGAACCCATAGTGGCAACGCCGCGCGATGGCCTGACCGATGCGACCCATGCCCACGATACCAACCCGTTTGCCGGTGACGTGGTGGCCCAGCATCTGGGTCGGATGCCAGCCTTCCCAATCACCGGCGCGAACAAGGCGCTCACCCTCCCCCGCGCGACGGGCCGTGGATAACAGCAGCGCCATGGCGATATCGGCGGTCGCGTCCGTGACTGCGCCGGGGGTGTTGGTGACGGCGATTTCGGCAGCTTGCGCGGCGCTTACGTCGATATGGTTATACCCAACGCCGAAATTGGCCAGCAGCTTGCAACGCGGGTCAGGCACCTGCGCAAAGATATCCGCCGAGAACTGATCGCCCAGCGTCGGAACGACAATGTCGAACGTGTTCAGCGCGTTGATCATTTCTTCCTCAGACATCGGCGCAGTCTCGGGCCGGAATTCAACGTCGAATTCAGCCCTTGCGCGCGCTTCGACCGCTGGCGTCATCGGCCGGGCAATAAATACCTTCATCAGTGCATCCTTCCGCCGATGGGAACGTTGCCATCCGGTCCGATCAGAACGATCTCACCGTTTTCGTCGGGCAGGCCCAGCACCAGGACTTCAGACATGAACTTGCCGATCTGGCGCGGCGGGAAATTCACCACAGCCATCACCTGCTTGCCGACCAGAGTGGCCGGGTCGTAATGCGCGGTGATCTGGGCCGAGGTCTTGCGCTCGCCGATCTCATCGCCGAAGTCGATCCACATCTTGATCGCAGGCTTGCGGGCCTCGGGATACGGCTCGGCGCGGATCACTTCACCTACGCGGATATCGACCTTGAGAAAATCGTCGAAGGTAATCTCACTCACGGGACAGCTCCTTGGATCGGTCGGTGGCGGCTTTGACGGCGCGGTGCAGCAGATCGGGGAAACCCTGTTCTTCGTGCATAAGCACCTCAAGCGCGGCCTGCGTGGTGCCATTGGGCGAGGTCACGTTGATCCGCAGCTGCGCGGGGTCTTCGTCGGCGGCCATGGCCAGTGCGCCTGCCCCAGCCACGGTGGACTTCGCCAGTTTCATCGCCAGTTCATGCGGCAAGCCTTGCGCCTGACCCGCAGCAGCCAGCGTTTCGATCAGGTGGAACACATAGGCCGGGCCCGACCCGCTGAGGCCAGTCACTGCGTCCATCTGCGCTTCATCCGTCAGCCGGACAGTCTCACCAATCGCGGACAACAGGTTTTCGGCCATGGTCACATCGGCCTCGGAGGCCTGTACGTTACCGATCAGCGCCGTGATTCCCTGCCGGATTGCTGCAGGCGTATTCGGCATCGCACGCACGATCGGCGTGCCCGCGCCCAACACGGACTCAAATGTGGAAATCGACGTCCCCGCCGCGACCGAGACGAACAGACTGCCGCCCCCGCCCAGCGTTTTGATCGCGGGCAATGCTTCGCCCATCATCTGCGGTTTGACGGCCACAAGCACCACGGCGGGCGCTTCGGGCATTGCTGTGTTTATATTGACGCCTTGTGCTTTCAGCCAGTCCGAGGGGTACGGATCAACGACCCAGACCGAAGAGGCAGGAAGGCCGTGTTCCAGCCAGCCCGCCAGCATGGCCGATCCCATCTTACCGCATCCCAGAAGCACCAGCCCCTGATCCGCGACACGCGACATATCCATGATTGCCCCTCCCCATTATCTGGCTTGGGGCAAAGCTTTACGCGCGGCCGTAAGCCTCTGCAATGGCGACTTGCATCGCATCTTCGGGATCACGATTGCCCCATGTGACCAGTTGGATCGCCGGGTAATAGCGTTCAGCACTCAGAACCGCAGCAGTGATCATCGTGTCGATCTGTTCCGGGCTGGCCGTCTGACCACCCGCCAGAACCAGACCATAGCGATAAACCATCAGCTTCTGGTTGGCCCAATAGGTAAACGCCCCGGCCCAGCACTGATCATTCATCTTGTTCAGAAGCTCATACAGCTCGCTTTCCCGCTCGGATGGCGGGTCCATTTCGAACGAGCACACCATGCGCAGGGTTTCGTCATAGTTCGACCAGGCCAGAGTGATGGAATAGGTGCGCCACTGTCCTTCGACAGCCATGGCGATCTGATCGTCGCCGATACGATCAAAATCCCAGTCGTGATGTTCGGCCAGGTGTTCAACAATATCAATCGGATGAAGGTCTTCTTCGAGAAACTGCTCGGATAGGGCCATAATGCCACCTCACTTATCTCTAGCAATTTGGGGCTGGCAGCGCCCCAGCGCTAGTTGCCTGCTCTACAAGCCGGGCTTCCCCCATGTGCCTGTACTAAATATGGTGCGCCGCGCGCACCCGTCTGGCAACCCTATTTCTTGGGGATAACAGCAATAAGTTGTGGACGAATGGCCACGGCGATCAAAATATTGGCGCCGGGTGCAGCTTTGTCTTGATTAAATTCCGCAAGGCGGCAAGATGCACAACACCGCACAACCCGGCTAAGGATTGCGCGGTGCTTTTCCTGTTTTCGATGAATTGCAGCGGACGTTACTTGTCCAGCTTGGCCTCAAGCGCGGCGATACGCTGTTCCAAGGCTGCGTTTTCCTCGCGCGCCTTTTGCGCCATGGCGCGGACGGCATCGAATTCTTCGCGGGTGACAAAATCGCGGTCGGCCAGCCAGCGATCGATCATCGACTTCATCGCGTTCTCGGCCTCTTCCCGTGCACCTTGCGCCACGCCCATGGCGTTGGTCATCAGTTGGGATACATCGTCGAGGATCTTGTTGCGGGTCTGCATAGTTTTTCTCCGAAATCGCGGTTGTTCTCTATATGGGTAAACTTTGCGTCAGGCTCAAGGTTGACTTGCCCTGCAAAGCACGGGCAATGAGACGCACATGCAGGCTGTTCTGAATTTCCCCGATCTGTCGCCCGAACTGTTCTCGATCTCACTCTTCGGGATGGAGTTCGCGCTGCGTTGGTACGCGCTGGCCTATATCGCGGGCATCCTGATCGCGTGGAGGCTGGGGGCAGCGGCGCTGAAACGCCCCGCACTTTGGGCAGATAACACGCCGCCAATGAAACCCCAGCAGCTTGAGGATCTGATCACCTGGATCATCCTTGGGGTGATTCTGGGTGGTCGACTTGGGTTCGTGCTATTTTACCAGCCCGCCTATTACCTTGCGAACCCGGAGGACATTTTGAAAGTCTGGCAAGGCGGCATGGCCTTTCACGGCGGTCTGCTGGGCGTGATTGTCGCCTCTTACATCTATGCCCGCCGTCACCAGATAACGGTTCTGCCGCTGGCTGATCTCATTGCCCACACTGTTCCGCCCGGGCTGCTGCTGGGACGATTGGCCAACTTCATCAACGCCGAGCTTTGGGGCCGCCCCAGCGAGGTGCCATGGGCGATAATCTTCCCCGGCCCTGCCGCGCAAGACTGCCCTGGCGTGCTGGTGGGAATGTGCGCACGCCACCCCTCGCAGCTTTACGAGGCCGCGCTGGAGGGGTTGCTGCTGGGGGCCATGCTGCTGTGGCTGGTCTACCGCAAGGGCGCGCTGCGCAAACCCGGACTGGTTATGGGCGTGTTTCTGGCCGGGTATGGCGCGTCTCGCTTTATCGTTGAGTTCTTTCGGCAGCCGGACGCACAGTTTATCTCGGTCGGGAACCCTCTGGGTCTTGCGTGGCATATTGGCGGGTATGGCCTGACCATGGGGCAGCTCTTGTCGCTGCCCATGATTGCGCTTGGCCTGTGGTTCGCCCTGCGGGCGCGACACGCGCGATGAGCCTAACCGACCATCTGCTGGAGCGCATCGCGCAGGACGGTCCGATGACCGTGGCCGACTACATGACCGAATGCCTGCTGCACCCGACCTATGGCTATTATACCACCCGCGATCCTTTCGGCGCGCAGGGCGATTTCGTGACCGCGCCCGAGATCAGTCAGATGTTCGGTGAGTTAATCGGCCTAAGTCTGGCGCAAAGCTGGATGGATCAGGGCCACCCCGATCACTTCGTTCTGGTCGAGCTTGGGCCGGGGCGCGGAACACTGATGGTGGACATCCTCCGGGCCACACGCGGGGTCCGTGGCTTCCATGACGCGGCTGAGATCGTGCTGTTCGAAGCCTCACCGACCCTGCGCGACATTCAGGCAGAAACGTTAAACGAATTTGCACCGCGCTGGGTCACAACGGTTGCCGACCTGCCCGACGCGCCCTTGTTTCTGGTCGCCAACGAGTTCTTTGACGCCCTGCCCATCCGCCAGTTCCTGCGCGATGGCCCTGCGTGGCGCGAGCGCCTGATCGGGGCCGAGGGCGAATCGCTGACCTTCGGGTTGGGGACCCAGGCGGATCAGGTTGCGCTGACGGACCGATTGCAAGACACGAAAGATGGCGATCTGGTTGAGCTTTGCGCGGCGGCAATCCCCATCCTGACCGTCATCGCGGGTCGAATCGCAAGCCACGGCGGTGCCGGTCTGATCGTGGATTATGGCGACTGGCATTCACTGGGCGACACGTTTCAGGCCCTGCGCGGGCATGAGCGTGTGGATCCGCTAGATACACCCGGTCAGGCCGATCTGACCGCCCATGTAGATTTCGAACCACTCGCATTGGCAGCGCGTGCCGCGGGTTGCGCCCATTCCCGTCTGACCCCTCAGGGCGTGTTTCTGGAACGGCTGGGCATTACCGCCCGTGCGCAAGCTTTGGCCAAACCGCTCGGCGGGGCGAAGCTTGAAATGCTGGTGGCTGCACATCGCAGGTTGACGCATCCCGATGAAATGGGAAACCTGTTCAAATTACTGGGTCTCTACCCCTCCTACGCGGCACCTCCACCGGGATTGGAACCATGACACTGGAAATACTGACCTCGGACATGTTGTCAGGCGTGCGCCACGGTTTCTTCAGCCGCCGGGGTGGTGCCTCCTCGGGGATTTTTACCGGACTTAATTGCGGCTACGGGTCCTCGGATCAAACCGAGGTCGTGTCGATCAACCGGGGCCGCGTGGCCGACGCGATGGAGGTCGACCCCGACGCGCTGGTCGGCGTGCATCAGGTGCATTCGCCGACCGTGGTGACCGTTGATGGCCCGCAAACCGGCGACCGGCCAAAAGCGGATGCGATTGTGACGGCGACACCGGGTCTGGCGCTTTCGATTCTGACCGCAGACTGTCAGCCGGTTCTGTTTGCGGATGCTCAAGCCAATGTGATCGGTGCCGCCCATGCCGGGTGGCGCGGGGCCTTGGACGGTGTGCTTGAGGCAACACTGGACGCGATGGAGGCGCTTGGCGCGGACCGCGCGAATACAGTCGCTGTCATCGGGCCGACGATCTCGCAGCGGGCCTATGAGGTCGGTCCGGATTTTCTGGACAGTTTTGTCGCCGAATCACCCGATAACCTGCGTTTCTTTGCCAATGGAGAAGGCGACCGACTGCAATTCGACCTGCCCGCTTTTGGCCTGCATCGTCTGCGACAGGCGGGAATCGGCCAAGCGGAATGGACGCGCCATTGCACCTATTCGGACCCGGACCGGTTTTATTCCTACCGCCGGGCCACCCACGCCAAAGAAGCAGATTATGGCCGCCTGATTTCTGCAATCAAATTATTAACCTAGACCGAATTGTGGCGATATCGCCACCTTTTCGCCACATTCTTTGTGTCTACCTGAGTCGGAAGAAACCAAGTTTTATTGTCCGGTCTCAGGTGCTTATCTGCCGATGCTCCAGCAGTGCAGGACAGTATAAAGAAAGAGGAGCTGCCATCCTTCATTTTGTCCTGAATTGATCCCGGATCAGCCTTATCGCTGCCGCAATATGGCGTCAGATTAGGTCCAAAGGGAATTGAGGCCACGACCTCGACAAGAGCAGGACTACAGGAATGAAGGGAAAATCTCGCTTTCTAAGCGCCGTCATCGCGGCGAGCAGAGAGAAAGGTCTGGACATGCCGTGGAAGGGCGTTTCCAGCCACTCGATCAGGGTTGCCCGCCGCTTGGCGGCACGACGTTGATCGCGATGTTCAGGGTACCAAGCTGCCGGTTCCCTGGGCCAAGACCCGCGTCAGAGGGGTGCTCCGGCCTGACGCGTACCCTGCCGCAGGTATTTTGCGCGGCGCGGGTTAGGGGCATGTGTGCGCAGGCAATTTCCGCCCGCGTTGTTGTGAGTTTGTCTGGGGGGTCAAGATGTTGACCAAAGGGATGCGCGATACTGCTGCGATGCGACGTCAGTGCGACGATCGCCCCAAGGTCGCCCTTTCATTCAATACAAAGAAGAAAACTGGTCAGACGGGCCTGGACGGAGGGGTCAACCTGTCTGAGCGGACTTTAGAAGGGACGGAATAACAATGCCTATTCCACATTCGCTCTCGCGGGCGGCCAGAAATGCGGTTGATACGTCAGCGATGCTGCGCGACGCGTCACGTGCACCGAACAAACCCAAGGCGCAGCTGCGGCGCTATGAGGTCAGTGCACTTCTGCCCAATGGTGACATTGCGCAAACCCGCCATATCGCGCCAGCCCTGCCGATGTTCGAGGATGCCTTTTGCGCCTTTACCCGCGGATCGCTGGTCGACACTGAAACCGGGCCGGTCGCAATCGAAGACCTACTGCCCGGAGACACTGTTTTGACACAGGATGGCACCTCACAAATCGTGTTGTGGAAAGGCTCGGTCACGCTGGTACCGGGGCGCGAAGATTCGCGTGGCCGCACCCGTCCGCTGACCCGCATCATGGCCGACACATTCGGCATGCAAAAACCTCTTTCAGGCGTGATCGCGGGGCCATCAGCCCGGATCGTGGGCACTCCGGCGCATCTTCGGCATCTACACGGGAATGAGACGATCCTGACCCCGGTTCACGAATTCCAGGACGGAATGAACGTGATCGAGACATTGCCGCCGACGCCAGTTGAACTGTTTCACATCTGCCTGAAACGTCACGCGGTTATCAAAGTCGATGGGTTGCAGTTTGAAACCTATCATCCCGGCGTGAACGCGGTGCGCATGATCAGCCACTCCTTGCGGTCGATCTTTCTGAACCTGTTCGCGCATGCCGATTCGCTGAACGATTTCGGACCGCTGCTGATGCCGCGCGCCGGAGATGGTGAGGTCGACGCGATCACAGCTTGAAAATTACCAGATACTGCAGAGTGGGGGCTTTATGCAGATTTTATTGGGTTGGGTATTGTTTTTGTACGTGACGGCCATCTTACCAAGGTGTTGTGCCGCACATAAACGGACGCGCTTTACGCCGTCCGGTTCATTCGTTCTTCCAGCACGTCAAAAGGCACGCCGGGCTCGTCCTTAGCGCCACGAATGACCAGTGATGTTTTAACACTGGCCACGTTCGGCGTCGTCAGCAGCTCTCCGGTCAGGAACTGTTGAAAACTGCTGAGGTCGGGGGCGACGCATTTCAGGATGAAATCCACCTCACCGTTCAGCATGTGACACTCCCGGACCAAGGGCCATTCGCGACAGCGTTCCTCAAAGGCGGTCAGTTCCGTTTCGGCCTGACTTTCCAGACCGACGCTGGCAAAGACCTGAACCTCGAACCCCAATTCGCGCGCGTTTACCTCGGCATGGTACCCGCGAATAAAACCCGATTCCTCAAGCGTGCGAACCCGACGCAGGCAAGGAGGGGCTGAAATCCCGACACGTTTCGCCAATTCGACATTGGTCATGCGACCGTCTGCCTGCAATTCCGCCAAAATCTTGCGGTCAATCTCATCCAGCCGGGTCGTGACCATAAAATGCTCCTGAATTTTTTTCAGTTGTTATATCAGCACCCACTTGATGCGCAATAATATTTCGCCTCTGCGCAACATTCTTTGTTTCATTGCCATTCCATAGCCGCAAGGCCGATACCCATCAGGAAGGGGCTTTAAGCGTCGCCACTGGGTCGCTATATCCAATCGCCAAGGGGCCAAGCGCCCAAGTCAGGCATATCGAGTTGGGGGTACCATGGCCGAAACGAAACACACCAAGGTTCTGATCATCGGGTCGGGACCTGCCGGATACACGGCGGGCGTCTATGCCAGCCGCGCGATGCTGAACCCGATTCTGGTTCAGGGCATCGAGCCCGGCGGTCAGCTGACCACCACGACCGAAGTCGAAAACTACCCCGGCTTTACCGAGGTGCAGGGCCCCGATCTGATGATCAAGATGCAGGAACATGCCGCAGCTATGGGGTGTGAGATCATCGGCGACATCATCAGCGATCTGGATGTCCGCAAACGCCCCTTCACCGCCACGGGCGACAGCGGCACGACCTATACGGCCGACGCCGTCATTCTGGCGACAGGCGCCCGCGCCAAATGGCTGGGCCTGCCGTCCGAGGACAAGTTCAAGGGCTTTGGCGTCTCGGCCTGCGCCACCTGCGACGGGTTCTTCTATCGCGGGCAAGAGATCGTGGTCATCGGCGGCGGCAACACCGCCGTGGAAGAGGCGCTGTTTCTGACCAACTTCGCCAGCAAGGTCACTCTGATCCACCGCCGCGACGAGTTGCGAGCCGAGAAAATCCTGCAGGACCGTCTGTTCAAAAACGAAAAGATCGAACCGCTTTGGTTTCATGAACTGGACGAGGTCGTCGGCACTGATGCCCCGCTGGGCGTCGAAGGTGTACGTGTCAAGAACGTCAAAACCGGCGAGATCACCGAGATCCCGTGTAAGGGTGTCTTTGTCGCCATCGGTCATGCCCCAGCCAATGAGCTGGTCAAGGACACGCTGGAAACCCATATGGGCGGCTATGTCGTAACCAAGCCGGGCTCGACCGAAACCTCGATCCCCGGTGTTTTCGCCGCCGGGGACCTGACCGACCACATCTATCGTCAGGCTGTCACCAGCGCCGGTATGGGCTGTATGGCCGCGCTGGACGCCGAACGCTTCCTTGCAGAGCAGGAATAACACGGTGTTGGAATTCTCCGGCCCGGTCTGGAGAATTCTGTTTTTGTCCCAATGCGACGCCCCTCTGGCCCCTGCAAAGGCGCCCGAGGGGCGTTTTCATTTTGCAGGGCAGGCAGCGCTTTATGCGTCACTCAGCGCCGATGGGGCTGCGGTCGCGATCCGGCGCTATGTCGGCAAGGATGATCCCCCGCGCGTTTTGCAACAGGCCCGGATCACCAAAGCACGCCTTGTCGACCTGCGCGGACAACGCACAGCCTCGGTCGTGTGGCAGGAGATGGACCGTCCCTCGCCCACCTGGCAGTTCTCGGAAGCGGCCCGCGCGCAAGAGGCGGACGGGCTGATCTACAGCTCTCGGTCCCGGCCAGACCTCAGCCATCTCGTGCTGTTCAAAATTTCGGCTGACGTGATCCATGTCGATGCGCCTGCGACCGCTTGGGTTCCGCCTTATTCTTGACCCGTCGCCTCCCCCGTACCAGACTCGGCTTCAGACAAAGCGCGTGCAGGTGATTTGATTGAGTAGCGTTCTATGGCAAGGCGGGTGGGCAACCCGGCTGAGGATCGGCAGCGGCCTGGTCCTGTTTGCCTTCGCCTTTTTTCACTTCATCAACATCGGGTTGGGGTTGTTTCATACCGATTACCTGCACGGGATGCAGGATGGCCGCCACGCAGTGACGCGCCATGACATCGGCAGTGCGTTTCTGTATTTGGCGTTGTTTGTGCACACAGGCTTGGCGCTGTATTCGATCAGCCAGCGCAGGACGCTCAGAATGCCGGTCAGCACGGCGCTGCAGGTGGTGCTGGGCCTGCTGATCCCGCTGCAGCTGATCACTCATATCGTCTATACGCGCTACGCGCACGAGGTCTATGACGTCAATGACGAGATGGGCTATATCATCATCCTGATGTGGAATAGCAGCGCGATCTGGCTGCAAAGCGCATTGCTGCTGATTGTCTGGATTCACAGCTGCATTGGCCTTCACATGTGGCTGCGCCTGACCGATTGGTGGTCAAAAACTGCGCCCTACCTGATCGGGTTGGCGGTGTTTGTCCCGTCGTTCGCGCTGGCCGGATTGCTGACCGAGGGACGGCGCCTCTGGTTGGATTTCGCCGATCCGTTTCTGCGTGACCAGTATATCGACCACTATAACTGGCCGTCTCAACAGGACTTTCAGGCACTGTTCAGCATCAAGAGCAATGCTGTCACGGCTTTCTGGATCGCGCTGGGGGCCTCATTAACTGTTTTCGCAGTGCGCAAATTGCTGCGGCGCAGGCACTCGGTCCGGGTGAAATACGTGGAAGGCCCCGAAGTCGTCGCCGAAAAAGGCATGACATTGCTGGAGATTTCGCAAGCCAATGGCATCCCGCACACTGCATTGTGCGGGGGTAAAGGACGCTGCACAACCTGTCGGGTGATTGTCGAGGATGGGGCAGACGCCCTCCCCTCGCCTAGCGAGGTCGAGGCGCGCAGCCTTGCAGCCGTGGGTGCTCCAAGAAAAGCGCGCCTGGCCTGTCAGATTCGACCAACAGAACCGTTGACCGCGTTTCGCATGTTCCGCCCCGACGGCGGTCGGCAACGCGCACATTCCAGCCAGGGACAAGAGCGCAAACTGGCCGTTCTTTTTCTGGACATGCGTGGTTTTACCTCTCGGACGACGGGTCAGTTGCCCTATGACATCGTATTCCTGCTGAACCGGTTCTTTGACGCCATCGTGCCCGCCATCACCGCCGAGCGCGGGGTGGTCGATAAATACATGGGGGATGGTCTGCTGGCGGTGTTTGAAACACCCGATACAGAAAGTTCGGCCCGCGCAGGGTTGCAGGCAGCCATAAATGTCAGTCGCGCCCTCGTTCAATTCAATCAGCGGCTAGAAGCGGAAGGCAGCCCACGTATCCGCATCGGAATGGGTCTGCATCTGGGAGATCTGGTTTTGGGTGAAATTGGCGCAGCAGGCACCGCAACGCGCACGATCATCGGCGATGCTGTTAACGTTGCCAGCAGGCTAGAAGGGCAAACCAAGGACCTTGGGGTCGAGCTGCTGGTGTCGTCCGAATTGCTTCAGGCCGCCGGATTCGGCGGAGATCAAAGCGGCTTGAAGTCGTTTGATTTGCGCGGGGTCACGCGACCGATTCCCGCCTTGCCTGTGACCAGCGCTACCGATCTTACAGCCACCGCCGCAGAATAGAACATACGTACTAAATTCACCTGCGAACCGTAAATCGTCGGGAATTTCGTCCTCAAAACTTCTACCGGTCAAAAAATCCTTCCAAACGCAGTAAAAACTGCGCATATCGTCCTTAATTACCTGAATGTATATGGACTTCGCCCCACAGTCGGGGCAAACGCCCCGCAAAGACACTGAACCACCGGTAAAAACCGAACTTCGACAAGAGTATTCCCATGACGATGTTGAGCAATCTGGCTCCGATCCCTGAACTGTATGTTTCCTACGAGTCGGCGCAGAAACTGAAAGTAGAAGCTGCCGACCTGACCAGCTGGGACCTGAGCCCGCGCCAGATCTGCGACCTGGAACTGCTGATGAACGGCGGATTCAACCCGCTCAAAGGTTTCCTGTCCGAGGCCGATTACGACAATGTGGTCGAGAATATGCGTCTGGCTGATGGCACGCTGTGGCCGATGCCGATCACTCTGGATGTCAGCGAAGACTTTGCCGAAAGCATCGAACTGGGTCAGGACATCGCCCTGCGCGACCAGGAAGGTGTCATTCTGGGCACCATGACTGTGACCGACCGCTGGACCCCGGACAAAGCGCGCGAGGCCGGAAAGGTGTTCGGCGCGGATGACGATGCGCACCCTGCGGTGAACTATCTGCACAATGTGGCGGGCAAGGTCTATCTGGGCGGCCCTGTCACCGGCATCCAGCAGCCTGTCCACTATGATTTCCGCGCCCGGCGTGACACTCCGAACGAGTTGCGCGCGTTCTTCCGCAAGCTGGGCTGGCGTCGCATCGTTGCATTCCAAACCCGCAACCCGCTGCACCGCGCCCACCAGGAACTGACCTTCCGCGCCGCCAAAGAGGCGCAGGCCAACCTGCTGATCCACCCGGTTGTCGGCATGACCAAGCCCGGCGACGTCGACCACTTTACCCGCGTGCGCTGCTATGAGGCGGTTCTGGACAAGTATCCAGCCTCGACCACCTCAATGAGCCTGCTGAACCTGGCGATGCGTATGGCTGGCCCGCGCGAAGCGGTCTGGCATGGCCTGATCCGTGCCAACCACGGCTGTACCCACTTCATCGTGGGTCGCGACCATGCGGGCCCCGGCAAGAACTCGGCCGGAGAAGATTTCTATGGCCCCTATGACGCGCAAGACCTGTTCCGCCAGCATCAGGATGAAATCGGTGTTGAGATGGTTGATTTCAAACACATGGTCTATGTGCAGGAACGCGCCCAATACGAACCGAATGACGAGATTCTGGACAAGGATGACGTCACCATCCTGAACATCTCGGGTACCGAGCTGCGCCGCCGTCTGGCGGAAGGTTTGGAAATCCCCGAATGGTTCAGCTTCCCCGAGGTTGTGGCCGAGCTGCGCAAGACCAAACCACCACGCAGCCAGCAGGGCTTTACCGTGTTTTTCACCGGCTTCTCGGGCTCGGGCAAATCCACCATCGCCAACGCGCTTATGGTCAAGCTGATGGAGATGGGCGGCCGCCCTGTAACCCTGCTGGACGGTGACATCGTGCGTAAGAACCTGTCGTCAGAGCTGGGATTCTCGAAGGAACACCGCGACCTGAACATCCGTCGTATCGGGTACGTTGCTTCCGAGATCACCAAGAACGGTGGCATCGCCATCTGTGCGCCCATTGCGCCCTATGCCACCACCCGCCGCGCCGTGCGCGAAGAGGTCGAGCAATTCGGTGCCTTCTGCGAGGTCCACGTCGCCACCAGTATCGAGGAATGCGAGCGCCGCGACCGCAAGGGCCTGTATAAGCTCGCGCGCGAAGGCAAGATCAAGGAATTCACCGGTATCTCGGACCCTTATGATGTGCCGCAGAACCCTGAACTGAGCGTCGAGACCGAGAATGTCGATGTCGACAACTGCGCCCATCAGGTGCTGCTAAAACTGGAGAGCATGGGCCTGATCGCCGCGTCCTAAGCTGCATCCAAACAGTCACAGGCCCTCGCACCGCGGGGGCCTTTTTTCATGTTCGAAGCGCGGCACGGATGGCCGCAACGGCGCGGGATTCGAAGTCTCCGACCTCGGCCGCTTTGGGCTGGATCGCCTGAAGATGTGGCAGGCGCGCAGCGTAGTCCTCGGGCGAGGCGACTTGAATGGCACGGTGAATATCGGCCTCGGATTCGCACAGGATCATGCCCGATGTGTCGAAGAAATCCTCGATATTCGGGCAGCCCCAATAGATCGGAACGGTGGCGCAGAGGATTGCATCGGTCAGTTTTTCCGAGAAATAATTCCGCTCCCGCACATTCTCGATCACCACGGAATAGCGATAAGGTGCCAACCCGTCGGATTTCTGCTCAAACGGCATATAACCACGGCCCATGATATCGACATCCGCGCCCGTTTCGCGCACCCAGTCGATCACCGAATGGCGCAGCTGGTGACCTTCCAGATCGCGCTTGGCCGAGGCGATCAGCGAACAGGATTTGGTCTTTTCGACGGACAACGCCTGCCACTCCGGCACCATGGTGACGCCATAGGGCAGAAAAACCGCGTTCGGGATGCCTTGCAGCAGGACGTCATGGAAGGTCAGCACGCGAAAGAACCGCCGCCATGTCCAGCGCAGCATCCGGTCGTGTTTTGCGTGGATGGCCGAGGGTTCCCCCATCATCAGCGAAATCTGCGCGCGGGTACCCCGGCGCAACCGCAGATGCACGGTAGAATTGGGATACATGATCAGGTGATCGGTAGATTCAAGATCTCCGACGGTTTTACCGATCAGGCGATCCGGGCAACCCTCGGGCCAGATCAGATCGCTGAGGGGAACCGCGGCCAGTTTCGGCCCCAACCGGTGCCCATAGGGCAGAATGGCAATCGCGGGCTCGGACATCAGGCCCCCTCGGGCAGGTCGACCTGCCCACGCATCAGCACATGGCCGCGTCCGGCGACCTTGATACCGGTCATTGCCTCTGGTGGGCCAACGCGCGTGACGGTGGCCTGACCCGGACGGCCCATGTCATGGCCCTGTTCGGCGATGAAGCTGTCCTTGCCCATCAGCCGGTATTTCCACAGATAAGCCGCCATCGCACCGGTGGCAGAACCTGTGAACGGATCCTCGGGTGGGCTGGGTGGGGCCAGCAGCAGGCGCGAGAACGTGTCACCCGCCCCGGTCGCGCCTTGCAGCGTCACAAGAAATGGCTCGGCCATGTCCGATCCGGAAAATCCTGCTTTGGCCGCAACCTCTCGCAATGGACCTTCCACCAGTTTTGCGGCGCGCAACGCCGCGTGATCGCGCAGAACCGTGATGCAGAACGGCAGACCGGTAGACACGAATTGCGGCGGGGAAATGATGGCATCGGTCGGCAGGCCGATCGTTTCGGCCACCAGTTCAACTGGGACCTGCGCGCCGAATTGGGGCGCGATCTGCGTCATCTCGATCTCATCACCATTCAGGCGGATATCGACGATCCCGGCACCGGTCTCAAGCGTCAGGGCATCGCCCTGAAACAGACCACGCGACCGCATGGCCGCGACGGTGGCAATGGTGGGATGTCCGGCAAAGGGAATTTCACGGCTGGCCAGGAAATACCGAACCCGGATGTCGGCCACGTCAGAGGGGCCGGTAAAGGTGCATTCGACCAAAGACGTCTCTTGCACATAGGCCATGCAGGTTGTGTCCGACAGATGGGCTGCGTTATGCACCACAGCACATCCATTGCCGCCAAACGCCCGGTCGGTAAAAGCATCCACCCAGTCAAAATCGAACCAGCTCATTCCCGCGCATCCCATGCCATTGCACGGCATATCTGGCCCGGCGAGCGGCGGATGTCACGGGGAAAACGCCTCAGGGGCCGTGTCAGTGCACGGCCACCGGCGAAAAGTCATGCTCGCGCGCGAGGTTGAACGCCAGCTTGCGGTCGGCGACCAGAGCCAGGCGTTGGCCATCGGAATCATGTACCGCATAGAGCGTATCCAGATCACCCGCCTGTTCACGCACCTCGCGCGGCAGGTCGGTAATCTCGACCTTCTTCACATAGACGATACGGTCGCCATTAGCGTCTATTTGTACCGGTGTATTCATTGCTCTTACCCCTTTCTTATGTTGATCGTTTGCACCACGGTTTCCGGCACGGCGCGGGTCAGATCCACATGCAGCAGACCGTTTTCCATGATCGCCTCGCCCACCTCGACTCCGTCGGCCAGCACGAACATTCGCTGGAACTGACGTGCCGCGATGCCGCGATGCAGGAAGATGCGCCCCTCGCTGTCGTCGCGTTGACGGCCCCGGATCACCAGTTGGCGATCCTCGATGGTGATCGACAGATCTTGCTCGGCAAATCCGGCTACGGCCAGCGTGATGCGGTAGGAATAATCCGAGGTTTGTTCGATATTGTAGGGCGGATACCCCTCATTTCCGGCCTTTGCAGACCGTTCCAGAAGGCGTTCCAGTTGCTCGAACCCCAAAAGATGCGGGTATGAGCCCAAGGTAAGTTTAGACACGTATTTCGTCCTTTATTGCCAAAGCGACGTGTTGTGCGGCCCCGTTCCGGCAACCGCGTACAATAGAATATGGGAATGTACCTGGATGTCCACAAGGTCTGGCAGGATAAACCCTGACACACTATCTTGTGTGACAAGCACCACAATAGTCACTGAGTCGCTCATGAACGCGCCCACCGATCTTTCGATGAAAACCGATGACGTTTTGCGGGTCGAGCTGGAGGTTTTTCGCCGCCAGCACCGCGATCTGGACGAAGCGATCGAGGCGCTGCAATCCACCGGAACGGCCGATCAACTGACCGTCAAGCGCTTGAAAAAGCAGAAACTGCGGCTCAAGGACATTATTCGTCTGATCGAAGACCGTCTGACCCCTGACATCATCGCCTGACGCATTGCCACGAATGCGGATTTGGCTATAGTGCGCGCTCTTTCATCAGGCAGGGGCGTAAAGCGGATGAGCGATGTGAAAGTGGGGATCATCATGGGCAGCCAATCGGACTGGCCCACGATGAAAGAGGCCGCCGATATTCTGGACGAGTTGGGCATTGCCTATGAAAAGCGTATCGTGTCCGCCCACCGTACCCCTGACCGTCTTTGGGACTATGGCAAGACCGCAGTGTCGCGTGGCCTGCATGTGATCATCGCAGGAGCCGGAGGGGCGGCGCACCTACCGGGTATGATGGCCTCAAAAACCCGCGTGCCAGTGATTGGCGTGCCGGTACAGACGCGCGCCTTGTCGGGTGTCGATTCCCTCTATTCCATCGTTCAGATGCCCAAGGGGTTTCCTGTGGCGACCATGGCGATTGGCGCCGCCGGTGGGGCCAATGCAGGCCTGATGGCAGCTGGTATTCTGGCTTTGCAGGATGACGCTCTGGCGCAGCGGCTGGATGCGTGGCGCGCAGCGCTGTCGGCCTCGATCCCGGAAGAGCCACAAGGATGAGCCGTGTCGGGTTCATCGGCACCGGCCACATCGCAGCGCCAATTGCCCGGCTGCTGGCCCGTAAAGGGCATGAGATTTATGTGACCGAGCGTAACGCCACCGTGTCGGCAGCACTGAAGGTCGACATCAACGCAACGGTCGGCGATCCGCAATCGGTGATCGACCAGTCCGAGATCGTGTTCCTGTGTCTGCGTCCGCATGTTGCAACGGATGTGCTGGCCCCCCTGTCCTTTCGGGCCGACCATCGGATCGTTTCGGTGATGGCGGCAGTGTCCGAGGCAGATCTCAGGTCGCTCTGCGCCCCTGCGGGGGATTTCGTGCAGACGATCCCTCTGGGCTTTTTGGAACAGGGCGGTTGCCCCTTGGCGGCTTACGGGAACGATGATCTGTTGGCGGGTCTGATGGGCCCCGAAAACCCGGTTGTGAAAGTAGCCAATGAGGCCTCGCTTAATGCTCATTTTGCTATCTGCGCGATGGTTCCGGGTGTTCTGGATCTGCTGACCACCGGCGTGGATTGGCTAACCGAACAGACCGGCGATGCGGATGGTGCGGAATTCTACACGACCCAATTGATGGCTGGTTTCCTGGCCAGCATGGAAAAGGGTCAGGCTGGTCGGCTTGCCGCCGAACGCGATGCGCTGGCAACCGACGGAACACTGAGCTTGCAAATGACGCGAACCCTGCAAGCGGGCAAGGCCCATGCGGCCCTGCGCGACGCCCTGACTGCAATCGGCAAACGGCTGGAGACCTGAAGAATGACGGACATGCTTGCACCCGGAGCCACGATTGGCATCCTTGGCGGTGGACAACTGGGCCGGATGCTGTCCGTTGCCGCAGCGCGACTGGGCTTTGTGACGCATATATTCGAGCCTGGCGCGAACCCGCCCGCCGGTCAGGTCGCAGACCGCGTGACCACAGCCGCCTATGACGATGCCGACGCCCTGCGCGCCTTTGCCGAGTCGGTCGATGTTATCACCTATGAGTTCGAGAACATCCCGACCGAGGCTCTGGACCTGCTGGAGGCACACCGCCCCATTCGCCCGGGCCGCGAGGCGTTGCGAGTCAGTCAGGATCGGCTGACCGAGAAGAACTTTCTGCAAGGTCTGGGGCTACAAACCGCGCCTTTTGCCGATATCACCGATCTGGGCAGCCTGAAATCCGCGATTGAGGAAATCGGCACGCCCGCGATCCTGAAAACCCGCCGCTTTGGTTATGATGGCAAGGGGCAAGCCCGGTTGCGCGCGCCCGAAGATGCCGAGGCTGCTCTGGCCGATATGGCGGGTGCACCAGCGATCCTTGAAGGGTTTGTAGAGTTTAGCCACGAAGTCTCGATCATCGCCGCACGCGGGCTGGATGGTCAGGTCGCCTGTTTCGATCCCGGCGAGAATGTCCACCGCGATGGTATCTTGCATACTACGACTGTCCCCGCCCGACTGCCTCCGGCGCAGCGCACCGATGCGGTGCTGTTGGCAGCCAATATCCTGAACGCGCTGGACTATGTGGGCGTCATGGGGGTCGAGCTGTTCGTGACCGCGCGCGGATTGATCGTGAATGAGATTGCGCCGCGGGTGCATAACTCGGGCCACTGGACGCAGAACGGTTGTGCTGTGGATCAGTTCGAACAGCATATCCGCGCGGTCGCCGGGTGGCCCTTGGGCGACGGTCAGCGCCATAGTGATGTGGTGATGGAGAACCTGATCGGCGATGACATGGATCGGGTGCCTGATTTGGCGAGAGAGCGCGATGTAGCCTTGCATCTTTACGGTAAGGCCGAGGTCAAGGCAGGCCGCAAGATGGGGCATTTCAACCGCATTTCGCGCTAGGAAATCGCGCTGGTGCGCGATGCCTCCGGCGGGGATATTTTTAGCCAGATGAAGTTTGCGGATCAGACAAGGAACCGGGCCGCGATATCCCCGGCCATATAGCTGAAGCGCCCCTCTGCCATGGTCGCGGCAACGCGGTGGGTTTGTTTGTCCAAAATGGTCAGATCCGCGCGTTTTCCGGGGGCCAGCGTACCCCGGTCATTCAGACCCAGAACGCGCGCAGGGCCCGAGGACACAAGCGCCCAAGCCTCGGCAAAATCCAACAAACCTGACTTAGCCAGCATCAGTGCGGCGCGGCGGGGGCTTGGGTAATGATAGTCCGAGGCCAACGCATCACAGAGCCCCATCGTGATCAGGTCCAACGCGCTGACATTGCCTTTATGCGAGCCCCCGCGCACCACATTGGGCGAGCCGAGAATGATATGGTCCCCTGCGGCGCGAGCGGTTTCGGCAGCTTCGAGCGTTTCGGGGAATTCCGATATCTTCGCCCCACGCGCGCGCCAATCTGCGCGGGTTTGGGCAGTGGCATCGTCATGGCTGCCCATGCGCACGTTTTGCTTTTCCAACACCGTGCACAAGCTATCCAATGCCATTGGAACCTCTGATCCCCGCGCGTGCATGGACAGCAGCATTTCGAAATGCATTTCAGGGTTACGCCCAGCCTTCAACGCCTGCCCGGTCAGACGCGGTGGTTTGCGCCCTTCGGCAAGACGATCATGCGGCAGATGGTCGTTGAACACGACATAGGGCACCTGCCACGCCGCAATTCGCTCCGGCAAATCAACATAGTCGTCCAGCATAAACGTCTCGAACCGTAGCTGGGGCAACAGATCGGTCACAACGCTGTCTCTGACGGACGCAATTGCATCAAAGACCTGCCCTGCAAATTCAGGACCGCGCACGCCGCCCTCCCAACTGTAAAACTGCGCCAGCACGGCGGTGGTAATGCCATTGGCCGCCAGTTCGGCCTCGACCGCCAGAATACCCTCATCCATCTGTTTCATCGCCCCACGGCGCGGCGCGATGTGACGTTCGAACCCATCCCCGTGCAGGTCGATAATGCCGGGTAAAACGAGAAATCCGTTTAGGTCAACGGCGCGGCCAGCGCGATTGGGTTGAATGACTCCTTTTGCAAGCGACAAATTAGCTAAGGCCAGACCGTCCCCTGGCAACAGAACCTCGGCGCCGGTGAACGTCAGGGCCAGATCGCTCATTCCGAGGGTTCCGATTCTGGTTCTGAGCAATCCCAACCGAGGCAGATCTCATCTATGATGGCTTGCACGCCATCCAGCCATGTAATCTGAGGGTCAAACTGGCCGAATTCGATGAAATGCAGTGCTTGCGCCATCACGCGAGGATTGTTCATCATAAAAGTATGGGTCACGGGCAGAACGATATGGTCCTTCATGCCCACGACCTTGGTCGTCTCGACCGAGACCTTACCGTCATCTTTGCCCTCGATCAGCGATGAAAAAAGCGGGTTCAGCGAATTTTCACCGGCGATCACCCCAAGTTCGAAGTCCACCGGCGGCAACTTGCGCGGGATACCTTCGGGACCTGTGCCCAACGCCAGCCCGGCAGGGCCGTTCAGGATACCAAAGACCTCGTAGGCGCTTAACTCATCCACCAGTTGGCTACCCTGATTGGGCGGGCCAAGCATGACCACGCGGCCCAGGTTTTCGGGCATGTTGTCCTGCAACCAGAAACGCAACAGGATACCCCCCATGGAATGCGCCACCACGTTGACGGTATCGTCACCACAAGCCGCAAAGGCATCTGGCAGGGTCTGAGCCGCCAATTCGGCAATCGGCAGATCGGTCGAGGGATATCCGGGCCGCACAACATTGTAGCCATGCGCCTGAAAGAGTTGCTCCATCACCGTAAAGGACGCCTCGGTCCGGGCAAGCCCGTGCAGCAACACCACACATTTCGCATGGGCCGCGGCGGGCAACAAAAACAGAATAATGGCCAACACATATCTCATAGCGGCCAGATAAGGGCAAAGCGGGCGCGATGAAACCCCTAGCGCCGCGACAGGCGCAGAACAGCCAACGCAATGCCACCCAGAACCAGCGCGGCACCAAGGATCAGACGTAGGCTGGCGGTTTCACCCAACAAGGCAACGCCCCCCACGATGGCAATGATCGGCACGCTCAACTGCACAACGGCGGCGGTCGTCGGGGCCAGCTGCGGCAGAACCCTATACCACAGGGCATAGCCCATCCCAGATGTCACACCGCCAGACAAAGCGGCCAGTACATACCCGGTGGCTGTCATGTTCCACTCTCCTCCAACCAGCAACAACGCTAGCCCTGTGATAGGCAGAGCAACGACGAAATTGGCGGCTGTTCCGGCCAGCGCATCTGGTTCGGACCGGCCAACCAGCGAATAGATTGCCCATCCGACCCCTGCCGCAATCATCAATGCCGCTCCCACCGGGTTCACCTGAAACTCTCCGCTCGGCCACAGAACCCATGCCAGACCAGCCAAAGCGATACCAGCTCCTGCGATCTGCCGTGCGCTAGGCGCCGACCCCGTGACGGATGTCACGGCAAACATGGTGATCTGAACCACTGCGAACAGAATCAAAGCCCCTAACCCCGCATCCAAGGTCAGATAGGCAATAGAAAACCCGATCATATACAGGGATAAGGATCCGGCCCCCGCAATGCGACGCCTGTTCCGCAAAGGCAACTGCCCCCCTCGGAATGAAACCAGCGCTGCCAACACCACTGCCCCGGCCAACACACGCACGATGGCAAACCCGGCAGGGTCGCTCGCGCCGCTATCAATGGCCAAACGGTTGAGGATCGAATTCGCCGCAAAGGCGCACATAGTCAGGGCAGTCAGCAAAAACAGTCGCATTCCCACCGCATAGCGTGTTCGGACGCATTTGCACACTCACATTCCCGGCGACAAACCGTGCCCGCTCTTCTTCTGTTCAAAAATACCTCCGCCGGAGGCATGTCCGCGCAGCGGGCATTCCTGACGAAACGGGGCCGCCCGAAGGCGACCCCATCTTGATATTGCGGCTTCCCTTTCGACAGCTTGGTCAATAGAGGCCAAGCACCTATCGGGGGGATCGTCAGAATTCGCCTGAGCGAATTCGATGTGCTTACATCATGCCGCCCATGCCGCCCATGTCGGGCATGCCGCCAGCAGCGGGTGCGTCTTTCTGGGGCTTGTCGGCAACCATTGCTTCGGTAGTGACCAGCAGGCCAGCAACCGATGCTGCATCTTCCAGTGCAGTACGGACAACTTTGGCCGGGTCAATCACGCCGAACGAGAACATGTCGCCATATTCTTCGGTCTGCGCGTTGAAGCCGAACGCTGCGTCGCCGCTTTCGCGGACTTTGCCAGCAACAACTGCACCGTCAACGCCTGCGTTTTCAGCGATCTGGCGCAGCGGCGCTTCGATTGCCTTACGAACGATGTTGATGCCTGCGTTCTGGTCAGCGTTTGCACCTTCCAGAGCTTCCAGTGCTTTACCGGCCTGAACCAGAGCAACACCGCCGCCCACGACAACGCCTTCCTGCACAGCAGCGCGGGTCGCGTTCAGAGCATCGTCCACACGGTCCTTACGCTCTTTCACTTCAACTTCGGTCATGCCGCCGACGCGGATAACAGCAACACCGCCTGCCAGTTTGGCAACGCGCTCTTGCAGCTTCTCACGGTCGTAGTCCGACGAGGTTTCTTCGATCTGAGTGCGGATCTGAGCAACACGTGCTTCGATCTCGGCTTTCTCGCCTGCACCGTCGACGATGGTGGTTTCGTCTTTGGTGATTTCGATCTTCTTGGCGGTGCCCAGCATGTCCATGGTGACGGACTCGAGCTTCATGCCCAGATCTTCGCTGATGACCTGACCGCCGGTCAGGATCGCGATGTCCTGCAGCATGGCTTTGCGGCGATCGCCGAAACCCGGTGCTTTGACAGCAGCAATTTTCAGGCCGCCGCGCAGTTTGTTGACAACCAGAGTTGCCAGCGCTTCGCCTTCAACGTCTTCGGCAATGATCAGCAGCGGCTTCTGCGATTGGATCACCTGCTCCAGCAGCGGAACCATCGGCTGCAGCGAGGACAGTTTCTTTTCGTGCAGTAGGATCATGCAGTCGTCGAGCTCTGCGATCATCTTGTCTGCGTTGGTGACGAAGTAAGGCGACAGGTAGCCGCGGTCGAACTGCATACCTTCGACAACATCGGTCTCGGTTTCCAGACCTTTGTTTTCTTCGACGGTGATAACGCCTTCGTTGCCAACTTTCTGCATCGCGTCTGCGATCTGCTGGCCGATTTCGGCTTCGCCGTTGGCCGAGATGGTGCCAACCTGAGCAACTTCTGCCGAGTCTTTGACTTCACGCGAGGCCGACTTGATGCCTTCGACAACCTTGGCAGTTGCCAGGTCGATGCCGCGCTTCAAGTCCATCGGGTTCAGGCCAGCAGCAACCTGCTTCAGACCTTCGCGAACGATTGCTTGAGCCAGAACAGTTGCAGTGGTGGTGCCGTCACCGGCTTCGTCATTGGTGCGGCTGGCGACTTCTTTCACCATCTGCGCGCCCATATTTTCGAACTTGTCTTCCAGTTCGATTTCCTTGGCAACCGAAACACCGTCTTTGGTGATGCGCGGTGCACCGAAGGATTTGTCCAGAACCACGTTGCGGCCTTTGGGGCCCAGGGTCACTTTAACAGCATCGGCCAGGATGTTAACGCCTGCCAGCATGCGGTTACGGGCATCGGTGTCGAACTTGACGTCCTTTGCAGCCATGTCGTTTCTCCTTGAGAAATAAGTTGTAAATGAAGATCAGAGTGAAGCGCGCGGCTTACTCGATGATCCCCATGATGTCGCTTTCTTTCATCATCAGCAGCTCTTCGCCGTCGACCTGAACCTCGGTGCCCGACCATTTGCCGAACAGGATCTTGTCGCCAGCTTTCACAGCCATTGCGATCAGCTCGCCGCTGTCCTTGCGTGCGCCTTCGCCGGTTGCGACGACTTCGCCTTCGCTGGGCTTTTCTTTTGCGCTGTCAGGAATGATCAGGCCGCCTGCGGTTTTTTCTTCGCTTTCGGTACGGCGAACCAGCACGCGGTCATGAAGCGGTTTCAATGCCATCTTTGCAGCTCCTTGGGCTCAAAGTTGTTAATCCTCCCCTCGCCGGATGGCGGGGCGTTAGCACTCATGCTTGTCGAGTGATAACGACGCATAGCTAGGGGGTGCAATTCCCCGTGTCAACAAGCTGTGAAGGATTTTTTGGACCTCTGCCCTTATTCGGGCTGTTCCCAGCTATAGGCCCAGTGTTTCAGGCCCTCTTGCCCTGCATCAGTCAGGGCATAAACGCCCTTTTCAATCTTGTCGAACCACCCATAGTGGTTCTCTCGCATAAGTCGGGTAGCTGCGGCCACACCGGTTGCCTTTGCAACCTCGGCCCCTTTGGTAGCGCCGCACTCTGCCAGATGCGCCGCACATTTCAGCGCATCTTGCCGATAGGCGGTGACAATCCCATGACGCGTGGCCCCGCCCGCATTGGGGTCGCCCTCCAACCGGTCAAACTCGCGCAACAGTCGCGCCTTTCGCGCCTTGTCCTTTCGCGGCGCATATGGACCCGGATCACACTGAACCTCAACCACACCATCCGAACGCACGGTGATCAGACCAAGCCCCAAACGGCGACACAAAGCCAGATTATCCTTTAGCGCCCGCCGGGCTGTGCGCCCTTTGGGTTTGAGCACCCCGATGTAAACCTGATCCGTGACTTTCAGCCGCGTGATCGCCTGATGAAACAAGGCCAGCGAGAACCGCAGCTTCAGCTCGACAATCACCGGATCTTCCTCAGCGCGCACGGCGACTATATCGGCAGCACCCACCTC
Source organism: Ruegeria sp. N8 (assembly GCF_056531325.1). NCBI lineage: Bacteria > Pseudomonadati > Pseudomonadota > Alphaproteobacteria > Rhodobacterales > Roseobacteraceae > Ruegeria > Ruegeria sp. N8. The sequence continues at coordinate 643,560 of NZ_JBQFLQ010000002.1, forward strand.
ACCCTTGACGGTGTAACCTTGACGCTCCAACAACCCTTTGATGGGGGGGTAAAGATCCTGCTCACGCTCCATACGGCCATGCTAGGGGATTTGCTGTGGAATGCCAGACACAGATCGGACCGGCGGCGCTTTGCACCGCTTGATCCCATGCCTTGCGCAATGCAAGGTCGCGGCACAAATAAAAAAGTCCGAGGTTTAAAGGGTAGCTCCAATGCGTTTTCTGTTCATCTTCATTTGTCTATTTCTACCGCTGAGCGCTTATGCGGCCTGCGAGGGGCGCGACCTGCGCCCAGATTTATCGGCTGAAATGCAGGATCAGATTCAACAGGCGCTTGTTAATTTCCCCTACCCCGAAGGCAATCACTGGATCGCCACCAAGGACGGTGCAACCCTGCATCTGATCGGCACCGTTCATACCAATGACGCCCGCATGGACGCGGTGGTCGAACGGCTAGAGCCAACGCTCAGCCAGGCGGATGCGTTTTATTTCGAAGTCACCAAGGCCGAGATGGACGCCTTTCAACAAGGTCTGGCCGAGGATCTGAGCCCGGTTCTGATCACCTCGGGTCCGACGCTGATTGACATGATCCCCGCCGAGCAGTGGGAGACCCTGTCACAAGGTCTAGCCGATCGCGGCATCCCAAGCTGGATGGGGGCCAAAATGCGCCCCTGGTTTCTCAGCATGACTTTGGGCGTGCCGCCCTGCATGGTGCACGAACCGAACGCCAGTTACGGGATGGATGCCCGTCTGACCGATTTGGCGGCCGAATACGACATCCCTCAGTTCTCGCTTGAGACAACGGCGGAATTGATGGCGATGTTCAACGAATTCCCGATGGAACAGCAGGTGCAATCCCTCGTCCGAATGGCCGACGCCTTCGAAAGCAGCGAAGACCAGCTGGCCACGATGCTGAACGCCTATCTCGAAGAGAAACACGGCGAAATCCTACAATTCGCGCGGTTGCAGGGTCTTGAGACCTCGGGCCTGACGGAAGAGATTTTCGACGAGGAATGGGACGGGTTCGAAGAACAGCTTCTGATCGGTCGCAACAATAACTGGATGGCGCATATTCTGGACATTCAGGACCAGACTGCCGTGATCGCGGTCGGCGCTGGACACCTTGGAGGAGAACATGGGCTTCTGAACCTGTTGGAACAGGCTGGCTACACTCTGGAGCGCGGGCCGTTCTAAGCCGGTTTTAAGTATCGTCGCAGTGTAACCGAGACCGGGTGACAAGCGCGTCTGACCACCCTATAAGGCGCGCAAATTTACCATCCTCAGGACGCTGACATGACAACCCTCGTATTTGGACATAAATCCCCCGACACCGATTCCACCGGCTCCCCGATCCTGTGGTCGTGGTATCTGAACGAAGTCAAAGGTGAACAGGCTGAACCCGTACTGCTGGGTGAACCCAACACCGAGGCCGCCTTTATGCTGCAGCGCTGGGACCTGCCCAAGCCGCGTATTATCGCCGACGTGGACGCGGACGTGCCAGTTGTAATCGTTGACACCAACAACCCCGCCGAACTGCCCGCCAACGTCAACAGCGCAGACATCCGCGCCATCATCGACCACCACAAGCTGGTCGGCGGACTGGAAACCAAAGGCCCAATCGACATCACCGTGCGCCCACTGGCCTGCACCGCGACGATCATGGTTGACCTGATGGGCGACGACGCTGCCAAAATGCCTGACGCCGTCAAAGGCGCAGCGTTGACCTGCATCCTGTCGGACACGCTGGAATTCCGCTCGCCCACCACCACCGCCCATGACCGCGCAGTGGCTGAAAAACTGGCGGCTGAACTGGGTCTGGACGTTTCGGCCTATGCGGCTGACATGTTTGCCGCGAAGTCGGACGTATCCTCGTTCTCGGACGCAGAACTGATCCGCATGGATAGCAAGGAATACGAAGTCGACGGCACCAAGTTCCGCGTTTCAGTTCTGGAAACCACCGCTCCGGGCGTCGTTCTGGACCGCAAAGACAGCCTGGCCGCGTCGATGGTGGATGTTGCCAAGGAAGACGGCGTTGATCAGGTATTGCTGTTTGTCGTCGACATCCTCAACGAAGAAGCCACCCTGCTTGTGCCCAATGACCTTGTGAAAGGCGTGGCCGAGAAGAGCTTTGGTGCGTCAGTAAACGGCGACGCTGTGGTTCTGCCCGGAATCATGAGCCGGAAAAAGCAGATCATCCCCAACCTCAAAGTGTGATCTTCGTAGCACCACAAACAAAAGGCGCCTGTATCGGGGCGCCTTTTTTCGTTAAGACACAAGATTTTGCATAGAGCGTATCCGTTGATAGTCTGGTGCGGATAGTCTTGCTTGGGTCTTGGTCGCAGGAATGAGTAAACGAAAATTCAGCACCACCAGGGACATCCTTCGGTTCGAAGGGCATGACCGAGCGGCGTATTGGCGCAGATTTGCGATGCTTTTGACACTGTCGGTTGTGATCGCGACCATGGGGATGCTTCGCGATTCAGGCGCAGTGGTGATTGCCGCCATGTTGGTCGCACCGTTGATGACACCGATACTGGGCATAGCTGCCTCGATGGTCATGGGGTGGCTGGGACGTGCGTTCAAGCTTGCCCTGATTGTAAGCGGGGCGGCCGTTATCTGCGTCTTTCTGGCCTGGTTTCTTGTCTATATCGCCGATGTTCCCCGCGGAATTCTGATCCCTGATCAGGTTCTGGCGCGTACCGATCCCGGGACTGAAGATCTGATCGTTGCCTTGGCGGCTGGCGTCGCCGGAGCGTATGTGCAGATAAATCGATCAGAAGTTAGCCTGCTGCCAGGTGCTGCGATCGGCGTGTCTTTGGTGCCCCCGTTATCCGCCTCAGGGGTATTGATGTATTTTGAAGAAGCGGCTGAAGCTTATGAGGCCGGCTTGCTGTTCGCAACAAACCTTGGGGCGATCATCCTATCGGCTTGCGCGGTCTACATCGTGTACGCTGCTCGTTCGGTGGTTTTCAGCAAGGGACGTCGCAAGCTGAACTTTACTGCCAGCGTCGTTGTGACCTTGGCGTTCTTGACCTTCGTAGTCATTCAATTGGGCAAGTCGACATATAACCGCTATCTGGAAACCCGGACCGAAGCGCAATTGGCACAGACAATACGCGATTGGGCTGACCCAGTTTCGGTGGAGATTGTTCGCGTCGACGTAAACGCTCAACGCAAGCAAGCCGATATCTGGCTGATCGTTGACCTGCCAATTGAAGCCGCGTTCAAGGTGTCTTCAATTGCAGGCCTCCTGCCGGAAAGCCTGCGCGAGAAACCCCTGGTCGACGTACTGCGCGACGAGTTGGGGCCGGGTTATCTGGTTGTCGTTCGCTTTCAGAACAGGATCGGCGCCCAGGTCATTCTAGGCACCGAAAACGTTCAACAGGCACCGGACGTCGAGGAAATCAGTGAAGACAACTGAACGTATGCGGCTATTCATTCAGAAAAGTTGCAGCTGGGATGGTCAAAAGACCGAAGCTTTGACATAGCTGGCACAACTTCGACACCAGAGCCCCGGGGGCAGCTCAATGACTCAGATTATTCACAAACTTGATGAAATCTCCGACCGCTACAAAGCGCTGTTTGTCGACCTCTGGGGCTGTGTGCATAACGGCATAACCGCCTATCCCGAAGCCGTGGCAGCGCTTCAAGGTTATCGCGCCAAAGGGGGCATTGTTGTTCTGGTCACCAACTCGCCCAAGCCCCGTGCAGGGGTGGCTGAGCAACTGGAACAATTCAACGTTCCCAACGACGCCTATGATACGATCGCCACAAGCGGAGACTCGGCGCGCTCAGCTATGTTTCGAGGCGCTGTGGGCGAAAAAGTTTACTTCATGGGAGAATGGGCGCGCGATGCTGGCTTTTTCGAGCCGCTGAAGATTTTGCACCACCCAATTCAGATCGAGCGTGTGCCACTGGATCAGGCCGAAGGGATTGTCTGCTGTGGACCATTCGATCCGATGGCCGACCCTGACGTCAACCGCGCGGATTTCCTTTATGCCAAGCAGAAGGGCATGAAACTTCTCTGCGCCAATCCAGATATCGTGGTCGACCGGGGCGAGGTTCGGGAATGGTGCGCGGGCGCTCTGGCCAAGCTTTACACCGAGATGGGGGGCGAGAGCCTTTACTTCGGCAAGCCGCATCCGCCGATCTATGATCTGGCACGTCGGCGACTGCAGGAGTTGGGTCATGATATCCCTGACGGCGATATTCTGGTGATCGGCGACGGCCCGCATACAGACATTCTGGGCGGCATGGGTGAAGGCATTGATTCTCTGTTCATCTCGGGCGGTCTGGCAGCAGCCGAAACCAAAACGTCGCACCATCCGCACCCGGAATCCCTAACCGATTATATCGCAAGGGAAAACATCAACCCCACCTATACAATCGGCCGCTTGCGCTAGTCAGAAAAGACTTGATTTTCTGCAGCTGCGAAGTAATAAAGTTACCCAACTTGGGTGACTTTGGTTTTTTTGTTGCCCATTGAAATCGAGTGAGGGTGACATGTTGGACAATCTTCCGCGCGGCACGATCTGTATTGAAGACATCGAAATGGGCATGACCCGCCACCTGCGCAAAGTGGTGACGGACGAGGATATCGAAATGTTCGCGCAGGTCTCGACCGACCGCAACCCGGTGCATCTTGATGACGATTATGCCCGCGACACGATCTTTGAGGGGCGCATTGCCCACGGGATGCTGACGGCGGGGCTGATCTCGGCTGTGATAGGGGAACAACTGCCGGGCCACGGCACAGTTTATATGGGTCAGTCGCTGAAATTCCTGGCCCCGGTCCGCCCCGGTGACATGGTCTATGCCGAGGTAAAGGTGATCGACATCGACTTTGCCAAGCGCCGGGTCAAGCTGGATTGCCACTGTGCGGTAGACGGCAAAAAGGTGTTGATGGGCGAGGCTATGGTGCTGGCGCCATCGCGCAAGTTCGACTGACGTCTCAGACCCTTGAACCTGCCTCGCAGTCCCGCTAGGCAGGCGCTATGCGCATTATCCGGGATTTCCAGTTTGTTGAGCCGCAGGACCGTGGTGCCAGTGTCGCCATCGGTAATTTTGACGGCGTGCATATCGGCCACCGCTCTGTGATCGAACTGGCCAGCAACGCCGCGCCAGACGCGCCACTGGGTGTGATGACGTTCGAGCCACATCCGCGGGAGTATTTTGCACCCGACAGCCCCCCTTTTCGCCTGATGCGCGGCAATGCCCGTGCGCACCGTTTGCAGAAGCTGGGAGTTCAGAAGCTCTATGAATTACCCTTTAACGCGGCGCTGGCCGGGCTGACGCCCGAAGAATTCGCACGCAATGTGATCTGTGACGGGCTGGGGCTGTCGCATGTGGTGGTCGGGGCCGACTTCTGTTTTGGCAAAGGCCGCAGCGGCACCGCCGATGATCTGGTGCGGTTTGGGGCCCAGATGGGTTTCGGTGCCACCATCGCCCCCTTGATGGAGCGGTCGGAAAACGTCGTGTCTTCGACCGCGATCCGTACTGCGCTGTCGGAAGGTCGCCCCCGGGATGCCGCCGCGATGCTGGGCCACTGGCACCGGATCGAGGGCGAGGTGATTGGCGGCGAACAGCGCGGGCGCGAGTTGGGCTATCCCACCGCGAATATGTCGATCGAGGGACTGCACCCGCCGAAATTCGGCGTCTATGCGGTGCTGGTTGATGTGCTGGATGGCCCGCATCAAGGCAGCTATCACGGCGCGGCCTCGGTGGGCACGCGCCCCATGTTTAACGGCGAAGTCCCCAATATCGAGACGTTCCTGTTCGATTTCTCGGGTGATCTTTATGGCGCGACGCTCTCGGTTGGTCTGGTCGATTACCTGCGCCCCGAGATGACGTTTGACGGGTTGGACGGGCTGATCACCCAGATGGATGCCGATTGCGAAAAGGCCCGTGCGCTACTGGCGGCGCTATGACCACCGACCCGATTGACCGCAACGGCCTGTCCGCCCGCTTCTGGGAACGCAAACCGTTGACCAAGATGAACCAGCGCGAGTGGGAGGCGCTGTGCGACGGCTGCGGTAAGTGCTGTCTGAACAAGCTGGAAGACGAAGACACTGGCGAGGTTGCCCTGACCTGCGTCGCCTGCCGGCTGCTTGACGATGAGACCTGCCGTTGCACCCAATACGACATCCGCCACCAATTCGTGCCGGAATGCATCGTGATGACGCCCGATAATATCGATGAACACGCCTATTGGCTGCCCCAGACCTGCGCCTATCGGCTGCTGTGGGAGGGCAAACCCCTTTACGACTGGCACCCTTTGATATCTGGTACGCCCGACAGCGTACACGCCGCCGGGGTCTCGGTTCAGGGGCGCACGGTGTCCGAGTTCGAAACCCCCATGGAAGAGTGGGAAGACTATATCATCGAGGAGCCCAACTGATGTATTTCGCTTCTGACAATTCCGGGCCGGTTCACCCGCAAGTGATGGCCGCGTTGAGCGCCGCGAATGAGGGCTATCAGATGGCCTACGGGGCCGACACGCTGATGAACGAGGTGCGCGACCGTATCCGTGGTATCTTTGAAGCGCCGGGGGCAGCTGTCTATCTGGTTGCGACCGGGACAGCAGCGAATTCTTTGGCTCTGTCGACGCTGGCGAACCCGTGGGACACCGTGTTTTGTTCCCCCGTTGCGCATATTCATGAGGACGAGTGCAACGCCCCGGAATTCTACAGCGGCGCCAAGCTGACGCTGGTGCCCGGTGGTGACAAGATGACGGCAGACGCATTGCGCAGCACCATTCTGGCCGAAGAAACTCGCGGTGTGCATGGGCCGCAACGCGGGCCAGTCTCGATCACGCAGGTGACCGAGAGAGGTTCGGTTTATTCGCTGGAAGAGTTGCAAGCGCTGTGCGGTGTTGCCAAGGAATACGGCCTGCCGGTGCATCTGGACGGTGCGCGGTTCACCAATGCGCTGGTCGCGCTGAACTGCTCCCCCGCCGAGATGACGTGGAAGTCGGGGGTTGATGCGGTCAGCTTTGGCGGCACAAAGAACGGGCTGATGGGGGTCGAGGCGGTGGTCTTTTTCGACGAGGCCAAAGCCTGGGAATTCGAGCTGCGCCGCAAGCGCGGCGCGCATCTGTTTTCGAAACACCGTTATTTGTCGGCTCAGATGGCCGCGTATCTGCAGGATGATCTGTGGTTGAGGATGGCGCGGCAGGCCAATGACAACTGCGCACGTCTGGCGGATGGGCTGCGGGCCAAGGGGGCCTCATTCTTGCATGAACCGCAGGCGAACATGATCTTCGCAGAATTCTCGCGCGCCCAGCACAAACAGCTGCACAAGGCCGGAGCGGTCTATCATCTGTGGGGGGCCGAATTGGAAGGTGCGGATGATGTAGAGCCGCTGGCCTGTCGGCTGGTGTGTGACTGGTCACTGCCGTCCGAAGAGATCGACCGGTTTTTGGGTTTGATCTGAAGCTGGTTGGGGGCTTTGCCCCCAAACCCCCGAGGTATTTTCAAACAGAAGAAGGAGGCAGCCTGTGCCAGAAATTGGTTATCTGGGCGGCGGTTTCCTTAGGGTGCGAGATTGGCAGCATGTGCCCTGCGTCTTCGATAGTGATGATGGACGCGTTGGGCAGGCGTTTTTGCAGTCCATGTGAAATTGCAGGCATGACCGGATGAGAGTGTCCGCCGGTCATCAGCAAGGTTGGTCGTTTGACTTCGTTCAGAACACCTGGCGTCAGAAGCCCTTTTGTATCCTGGAACAGAGCTTGTTCCACATCTGGAACGACCCGGATCCCCCGGATCATCGCCGCGCGCGTTTTCTCGGGCATATCCGGCCAGCGCGGGCTTTCCTCGGTGCTCCACATCCGGTTGAACAGGCGGGCCGCCAGCGGCATATCCCCTGTTTCCAGCGCCTCTACATAAGGCTGTGCCGCCGCATCGTGCTGTGCCAGAAGATCGGGCGCATCCAACTTGGCGACAGCGAAGAATACGGGTTCGATTAGGACCACGCTGCGGATCAGTTCCGGGTGTTTAACCGCGAGGCGCAGGGCAATCATCGCGCCAAAGGAATGCCCGATCACATCCATCGGCTGGGTCAATTGTGCCGCAGACAGAGCGGTGGTCAGGTCATAAAAGTCGCTCTGCCCATCCCAATCAGGGCTTTTGCCGTGCGATAGCATGTCGGGCGCAACAAGCGTGGCCTGCGCGCCCAAAGAGGCCGCCAAACCGGCCCAAGCCCCCGAGTGTGCAATCGTGCAGTGCAGGGCGAGCACCTGTCGCGCGCCCTGCCCCAGTGATCGAACAAATATGGAAGGTAGAGTCACCCCGTCCTTCACCCTTTCATCTCGGAAAGGTGACGGTCGAGGTCCTCGATCCGGTCCTGACCCCAGAACCGCTGTCCGTCCTCGGTGACATAGAAGGGCGCGCCAAAGGCACCGCTGTCCACGGCCTGTTCCAGATTGGCGGCATAGGTTTCGGCACCGTCCAGCAACCCGCTATCCGCGAGGTTCGGGTCGAACCCGGCTGCCGACAGGCAATCGCGGATCACGTCATCCTGCGCGATGTCCTTTTCCTCGGCCCAGCAGGCGCGCAGGAAGGAATGGACCAGCTTGCCCACATCGCCTGAGCCATCCTTGGCCGCCGCGATCACGGCATAGGACGATGGCGCCATGTTCGTCGGCCAATGTGCGGGTTGAATGTTGAATTCCATCCCCAGATTTTTGGCCTGACGCTGCAATTCCTGTGCTCGGTATTCGGTGCGCGAAATATGCCGGTCCTTGGGTGGGGTGCCTCCGGTCCGGCCAAACAGGGCCATGATATCCAGTGGTTTGTAGTTAATTGTCGCGCCATGTTTCGCGGCCACCTCTTCCAACCGGGTTCCGGCCAGATAGGTGAAGGGCGAAATTGTCGCAAAATAGTAGTCTATGGTGGCCATGTTCACTTTCTCCGCTGCGTTATCTTTGCGAGACGGTAAGGCCATGCTAAGCGGTGTCAACATCACGAATCTGTCACATTAGCCTTTGCTGCCCGGGGACCTCAGCCGATGCCGACACTCAACGAACCCAAGCTGATCGCTGGGAACGCCAATCTTCCGCTTGCCCAGACCATTGCACGCCGCATGAGCCTGTATCGCGGCGTTGACCAGGGGTTGGTTGACGCACGGGTCGAACGTTTTAACGACGGCGAGATTTTCGTCGAAGTGTTCGAGAATGTACGCGGCGAGGATATGTTCATCGTCCAGCCGACTTCGAACCCGGCAAACGATAACCTGATGGAACTGCTGATCATCGCCGACGCGCTGCGCCGCTCATCCGCGCAGCGGATCACTGCTGTGATCCCTTATTTCGGCTATGCCCGTCAGGACCGTCGCACCAAGGCGCGCACGCCGATTTCCGCCAAGCTGGTTGCCAACATGCTGACCGGCGCCGGGATCGAGCGGGTTCTGACGATGGACCTGCACGCAGCCCAGATTCAGGGGTTCTTTGATATCCCGGTGGACAACCTTTATGCCTCACCGATCTTCGCGCTGGATGTGAAAAACCAGTTCAAGGACCAGATGGATGAGATCATGGTGGTCTCACCCGATGTGGGCGGTGTGGCCCGCGCGCGTGAATTGGCCAAGCGGATCGAAGCGCCGCTGTCGATCGTGGATAAGCGGCGCGAAAAGGCCGGCGAAGTGGCCGAGATGACTGTCATCGGCGACGTCAAAGACAAGATCTGCCTGATCGTGGACGACATGTGCGACACAGCGGGTACTCTCTGCAAGGCCGCGCAAGTGCTGCTGGATAACGGCGCGAAAGAGGTGCATTCCTATATCACCCACGGTGTCATGAGCGGCCCGGCAGTTGAGCGTGTGACAAACTCGGTGATGAAATCACTGGTTCTGACCGACACAATCCAACCCACCAAAGAAGTCGCCAAAGCCAAAAATATCCGCATTGTTCCGACAGCGCCCATCTTTACGCAGGCGATCCTGAACATTTGGAACGGCACCTCGGTCTCGTCGCTGTTCGAGGACAAGACCCTGACCCCGATCTACGAATCCATGTACCACATGGACTGATCTGAACGGGCGGCCTTGCAGCCGCCCTTTTTCGTGACCCCTCTAAGGCAGGAGCTTTCCGTGACAGCCCCCAAACGCATCGTTCTTTCCAGCGACCACGCCGCCATCGAGCTGCGCCAAGCGGTTGCCAAACATATCGCGGACCAAGGATGGGAGGTCATGGATATCGGCCCTCAAACACCTGAGAGCACGCATTATCCGATCCACGGCAAAGCCGCCGCTGACGCCGTTGCCTCGGGTGATTGCGCACTGGGTATCATCCTTTGCGGCACGGGACAGGGCATCATGATGGCGGCGAACAAGGTCCCCGGCATTCGCTGCGGCGTGTGTTCCGACGCGTTCTCAGCCCGGATGATCCGCCAGCATAACGACGCCAACATGCTGTCCATCGGTGCACGCGTCGTAGGTGAAGGTCAGGCGCTGGATATCGTGGATGCTTTCCTTGGAGCCGATTTCGAAGGCGGCCGTCACGCAACACGGGTGGACATGATCGAATCCTGAAACGTCGGATGGCTAGGAGATGTCCCAGTCATCCTCATGCGCCACCTCTCCGATCGCTGTCCAGGACATCCTGATCCGCGCGATGCGGGTGTCTGACCAAGTGCGGAAAACGGCGCTGAAGCCTTCGGCTGAGATATCCTCGGCCTTGACCTCGGCGCGCAGGGCGGTGGTTGTGTCCACATCCCATAGGGATATGCCAACCTGAACCACTGGCGTGGTCCTGAACGGCTGGCTGAACGTAACAGCCGCGCGCCGTTCTCGGGTTCCGTTGCCTGTCCACATGTCCCCGCCATTGGAAAATTCGGAAAACAGTACAGTCTCGCCTTGGTCGATACCAATCGGGTGGGTGCGAAATGTCTTCATCTTTATCGTCTATAACCATTTACACTGAAAACTTAATCTGAGACTTCAAGCAAATCACGACAAAAAAACGGCCCCGCATTGCGAGGCCGTTTCGAATGATCCATTTGCAACAAGCCGTTACAGGCTCATATGCGTCCCAAGCGCTTCCATGTCGGCCAGCAGTTTGGCTGCATCGTCAACGATGGACTGATCGTCCCCGGCCTTTGCGGCCTCGTGCGAGGCGCGGGCTTCAGCGATCAGGTCATCCAGATGCGACCGGGTCACTTCGGCAACCGGTATGGCTTTTTCAGCCAGAACCGACAGGCCGTCGCCGTTGATCTGGGCAAACCCGCCAGTGACTAGGTATTCGCTGGCTCCGGCAGGTGCCTCAACCTTCAGCAGACCGGGGCGTAGCGTGGTGATGGTGGGGGCATGATCGGGCATTGCCGTCATGTCCCCGTCCGCGCCGGGTAGCTGGACCGCGGTGGCCTCAAGCGAAGCAAGGCTCCGCTCTGGGCTGACGATGTCGAATTGCATTGTGTTTGCCATCAGGGATACTCCTTAGGCGGCTTCTGCGGCCATCTTCTCCGCTTTGGCGATCACTTCGTCGATGCCGCCAACCATCAGGAAGGCCGCTTCGGGCAGGTGATCATATTCGCCAGCCACAACAGCTTTGAACGATGCGATGGTCACGTCCAGAGGAACCTGAACGCCCGGCGAACCGGTGAAGACTTCGGCAACGTCGAACGGCTGCGACAGGAAGCGCTCGATCTTACGGGCACGGGCAACGGTCAGTTTGTCTTCTTCCGACAGTTCGTCCATGCCGAGGATGGCGATGATGTCCTGCAGCGACTTGTAGCGCTGGAGGATCTGCTGAACGTCGGTCGCAACGCCGTAGTGCTCTTCACCAACGATGGCCGGGTCCAGAAGACGCGAGGACGAGTCGAGCGGGTCAACAGCCGGGTAGATACCCTTTTCCGAGATCGCGCGGTTAAGAACGGTGGTCGCATCCAAGTGAGCGAACGAAGTTGCCGGCGCGGGGTCGGTCAAGTCGTCCGCGGGAACGTAGATGGCCTGCACCGAGGTGATCGAGCCCGACTTGGTCGAGGTGATGCGTTCCTGCAGGGCGCCCATGTCGGTGGCCAGCGTCGGCTGGTAGCCCACGGCGGACGGAATACGACCCAACAGAGCCGAAACCTCGGAACCCGCCTGCGTGAAGCGGAAGATGTTGTCGACGAAGAACAGAACGTCGGTACCGGACTGGTCGCGGAACTGCTCGGCCAGGGTCAGACCGGTCAAAGCAACACGCGCACGCGCTCCCGGAGGTTCGTTCATCTGACCGTAGACCAGGGCCACCTGCGATTCCGACAGATTGTCGGGCTTGATGACGTTGGATTCGATCATTTCGTGGTACAGGTCGTTCCCTTCACGGGTCCGTTCACCTACACCCGCGAATACCGAGAAGCCCGAGTGCACTTTTGCGATGTTGTTGATCAGTTCCATGATCAGAACGGTTTTACCAACGCCCGCGCCACCGAAGAGGCCAATTTTACCGCCTTTGGCGTAAGGAGCCAGCAGGTCAACAACCTTGATGCCGGTCACAAGGATTTCCGACTCGGTCGACTGTTCCGCGAACTCAGGTGCGGGCTGGTGGATTGCGCGGGTTTCCGACGCAACAACGTCGCCTTTTTCGTCGATCGGCTCGCCGACCACGTTCAGGATGCGGCCAAGGGTGGCGTTGCCAACCGGAACCGAGATCGGTGCGCCGGTGTCGGTCACAACTTCGCCACGGACCAGACCTTCGGTCGCATCCATCGCGATGGTACGGACGGTGTTTTCACCCAGGTGCTGAGCAACTTCCAACACCAGGCGTTTGCCGTTGTTGGTGGTTTCCAGCGCGTTCAGAATTTCAGGCAGTGCGTCATCGAACTGCACGTCGACGACGGCCCCGATGATCTGTGTGACTTTGCCTTTTGCATTCGCCATGTTTCGTCTCCGGTATGTCTCTACAGCGCTTCGGCGCCGGAAATAATTTCAATCAGCTCGTTGGTGATCACGGCCTGACGCGAGCGGTTGAACTGGATCGTCAGCTTGTCGATCATCTCACCCGCGTTGCGTGTCGCGTTGTCCATCGCGGACATCCGTGCACCCTGTTCAGACGCTCCGTTTTCGAGCAGAGCCGAGAAGATCGCGGTTGCAACCCCTTTGGGCAGCAGGTCGGCCAAGATGGCCTCTTCACTGGGCTCATAGTCGAAAATGGCACCGCTGTCGTCACCTGCCGCGTCGTCCTCGAACGAGGCGGGGATGATTTGCTGTGCCGTCGGGATCTGGGTCACAACATTGACGAACTTCGAGTAGAAGATCGTGGCAACATCGAACTCAGCCCCATCAAAGCGTGACAGGACGTCCTTGGCGATGTCTTGCGCGTTGGTGTACCCAATGCGCTTGACCTCGCTCAGGTCGACATGTCCAACGAACAGATCGCCCAAATCGCGCTTGAGCGCGTCGCGGCCTTTTTTGCCGACGGTCAAAACCTTGACCGTCTTGCCTTTGCCGCGCAGCTCTTCCGCCTTTTGGCGGGCCAGCTTGGCGATGTTCGAGTTAAAGCCGCCACACAGGCCGCGTTCAGCTGTCATCACAACCAGCAGATGCACATCATCACTGCCCGTACCACGGAGCAGCTTGGGGGCGCTGTCGCTGCCCCCGACCGAAGCCGCCAGCCCCGCCATAACGGCATTGAACCGCTCGGCATAAGGGCGCGAGGCTTCGGCAGATTCCTGGGCGCGGCGCAGTTTTGCGGCCGCGACCATCTGCATGGCCTTGGTGATCTTGCGGGTCGACTTGACCGACTCGATCCTGTTTTTAAGGTCCTTCAGACTAGGCATCGGAACCCCCTATCAAGCGAAGGTCGCGGCGTATTCGTCGATCGCTGCCTTGAGCTTGTCTGCTGCGTCACCTTTGATCTTCGGATCTTCGTCGGTGATCCACTTCAGCAGGTCAGCATGCTTGCCGCGCAGGTGCGACAGCAGACCGGCCTCGTAGCGGCCAACATCAGATACGTCGATCTTGTCGAGGTAGCCGTTGGTGCCAGCGAAGATGACGCAAACGATTTCCGCGTTTGTCAGCGGCGAGTACTGCGGTTGTTTCATCAGCTCGGTCAGGCGCGCACCACGGTTCAGCAGCTGCTGAGTTGCGGCATCAAGGTCGGAACCGAACTGCGCAAACGCAGCCATTTCGCGGTACTGAGCCAGCTCCAGTTTCACCGGACCGGCAACCGATTTCATCGCGTCAGTCTGAGCCGAGGAGCCCACGCGCGAAACCGACAGACCGGTGTTCACAGCAGGACGGATGCCCTGATAGAACAGTTCGGTTTCCAGGAAGATCTGACCGTCGGTGATCGAAATCACGTTGGTCGGAATAAACGCCGAAACGTCACCACCTTGGGTTTCAATAACCGGCAGAGCGGTCAGCGAGCCTGCACCGAAATCTTCGTTCAGCTTCGCCGAACGCTCCAGCAGACGGGAGTGGAGGTAGAAAACGTCACCAGGATAGGCTTCACGTCCGGGCGGACGACGCAGCAGCAGGGACATCTGACGATAGGACACAGCCTGCTTCGACAGGTCATCATAGATGATCAGCGCGTGGCGGCCGTTGTCGCGGAAGTATTCGGCCATCGCGGTCGCCGAGTACGGCGCCAGGAACTGCATCGGCGCCGGGTCGGACGCGGTTGCGGCCACAACGATCGAGTATTCAATCGCGCCGGATTCTTCCAGCTTCTTCACCAGCTGCGCAACGGTCGAACGCTTCTGACCAACCGCCACGTAGATGCAGTACAGTTTCTTCGACTCGTCGTCGCCTGCTGCGTCGTTATAGACTTTCTGGTTCAGGATGGTGTCCAGAGCCACAGCGGTTTTACCCGTCTGACGGTCACCAATGATCAGTTCCCGCTGGCCACGGCCAATCGGGATCATCGCGTCAACCGATTTCAGGCCGGTTGCCATCGGCTCGTGCACCGATTTACGCGGGATGATGCCAGGGGCTTTGACGTCAGCAACGCCACGCTTGGAGGCATTGATCGGGCCTTTGCCGTCCAGCGGGTTGCCCAGACCGTCAACAACGCGGCCCAGCAGTTCGTCACCGATCGGAACGTCCACGATCGAGTTGGTGCGCTTGACTGTGTCACCTTCTTTGATGTCACGGTCGGAACCGAAGATAACGACACCGACGTTGTCGCTTTCCAGGTTCAGCGCCATGCCCATGATGCCACCGGGGAATTCGACCATCTCACCGGCTTGTACGTTGTCCAGGCCGTATACACGGGCAATCCCGTCACCGACGCTCAGCACGCGGCCGATCTCGGCCACTTCGGCTTCCTGACCAAAATTCTTGATCTGGTCCTTCAGGATTGCAGAAATCTCTGCAGCTTGGATTCCCATTTATCCGACCTCTTTCATTGCATTCTGTAGGGAGTTCAGCTTCGAACGGATCGAGCTATCGATCATTTTCGAGCCCACTTTAACGACAAGACCGCCGATGAGGCTTTCATCCACGGTCGCATTGATTGTCACGGTCTTGCCCACACGCTCGGACAGCGTCTTGGACAGTTTTTCCATCTGTGTCTTGGTCAGCGCTTTGGCCGAGGCAACATCGGCAGTCACTTCGCCACGCTCTTCGGCCAGCATGTCGCGCAGAACCTGCACCAGCTGCGGTACGACAAACAGGCGGCGTTTTTGTGCCATCAGGCCCAGCGTGTTGCGCAGGATGGCGTTCAGGCCCATTTTGTCGGCGATTGCGGTAATGGCGCCTTCCTGTTCGGCGCGCGAAACCAGAGGCGAAGCGATCAGGTTACGCAGTTCGGCGCTGTCGCCCAATGCTGCTGCCAGATCGTTAATTCCGGTCTCCAGACCTGCGAGGTCTTTATTCTCTTTCGCGATCTCGAAGATCGCGGTGGCATAGCGCTCGGCGATGCCTGTGGAAATCGAAGCTGGTTCGGACACGTCCACCCTTCCGATATTTGAGGCCCCGATTTCGGGTAGCGGCCGCTACCTTGGGGCGTGAGGAAACCCCGTCCTTTTAGGGCGGGGATCAAAATCACCGGGGATGTAGCAGAGCCGAACCCAGCTAGCAACATATTATCACGGGGGTGACTTTATCCACAAAGTGTTTGATTTCAAATAGTTACACAGGGTGCGACCCTTTTGTCCGGCTGCAAGGGGCGAAAAATGTTACGAAAGTGTAGGTTTTTGCGATTCCTGAGGCGTTTTTGCCGCGTTTTCCCGCTTTGACGTGGCGTAAAAAAGCAGGCAAGAGTTAGGCGGGCTTCAACAGACCGTCTAGTGCCTTGATCGGACGACGGACAGGATCCTTGGTGACGCTGCCGCTTGGGGGTCGAATATGCTTTGTTGCTTCGACCATCAGAACGCCTCCAGCCATGACGGTGGGTATCCGCTGGCCCGTCTTTTCGATCAGATTGCCCGACTTGAGCCAGAACCGCCGGAACGAGGGAGGCAAATACAATGCCGAGCAATGGCTTTCCGGTTCAAAATGATGCGCCCGAAGCTGGTTTTCTAGCTGCGATGCTGAATACGGACGTCCAAAGCCAAACGGCGTCCGATCCGTCCGTGACCACAATCCCGCGCGGTTGGGCACAATAAAGAACGCGCGCCCACCGGGGCCCAGAACCCGCCAGCATTCATTTAACAGTTCGCTTGGCCGCTGCGAGGTCTCAAGCCCGTGCATCACCACCAGCTTGTCCACGTGCCCGGTCTCTATCGGCCACATCGTCTCTTCCGTCAGGACCGAGACATTGGGCATCCCCGCGGGCCACGGCATAACGCCTTGCGGCCCAGGCATCAGCCCAATCACCCGCCGGGCATCTGCCAGGTAAGGGCGCAGCAAGGGTACGGCAAAGCCAAACCCGGCGACTGTCTGGCCTTTGGCTTCGGGCCATTGTTCGATCAACCGGCCCCGGATCGCCGCCTGCGCCGCACGCCCCAATGTGCTGCGGTAGTAGAAATTCCTCAGATCCTGCACATCAAGATGCATTGCGGACACCCGGTCAATCGGCTTAGCTTCGGCGCAGTCTAGCAACGAAAGGGCAAAAGGCCATGCCTCTTGAAATCGTCACCATTCCATGTCTCAGCGATAACTACGCTTTTCTGGCGCATGACGCCGCAAGCGGCAACACCGCTTTGATCGACGCGCCCGAAGCAGGACCCATTCTGGCCGAGCTGGACCGGCGCGGCTGGACGCTCAGCCACGTGTTGTTGACTCATCACCACTATGACCATGTGGACGGCTTGCCGGCCATTCTGGAAAAGCACACCGCCAAAGTGATCGGGGCCGCTGCCGACGCGCACCGCTTGCCACCATTGGATCAACAAGTCAGCGATGGCGATACGTTTGAACTGGGCGGAGAGCAAGTTCAGGTGTTGGATGTCTCAGGCCATACGGTCGGACATATCGCGTTTTACATGCCCCAAAGTGCTGCCGTTTTTACCGCAGACAGCCTGATGGCCCTCGGCTGCGGGCGTCTGTTCGAAGGCACAGCGCCTCAAATGTGGGCCTCCCTGTCGAAATTGGCCGCCCTGCCCGACGATACTATAGTGTGTTCAGGTCACGAATATACACAATCGAACGCCAAGTTTGCCCTGACGGTCGATCCGGACAATGCTGCGCTGCAAGACCGCGCTGCCGATATCGACCGCGCGCGGGCAGCGAATGAACCAACGGTGCCCTCGACATTGGCATTGGAAAACGCAACAAATCCTTTCCTGCGCGCCGCAGATCCGGCGATTCAAGCGCATCTGGGCATGGCGGGCGCGGATCCGGCGGCTGTATTTGCGGAAATCCGGGCTAGAAAAGACCGCTTTTGATGCCTATTTCCCCAACTTCACAGCCACGGTCACAATAAATGTGACTGTCAAGTGAAAGAAAACCCTTGAAGCCGGGCCATGATCAACCAAACTCTAATAGTATGAGGACATGGTTGGGATGGGGATCCGGCCGAAAGCCCGCGCCCCTTCCGACCCAAGACAGAGGAGCACCCGCGTGCCTTCATTCTCGAGCACTTTAGAACAAGCCATTCACGCGGCCCTTGCGGCAGCGAACGAACGGCGACACGAATTCGCCACGCTGGAGCATCTGCTTTTGGCGCTGCTGGAAGAACCGGATGCGATCCGCGTCATGAAAGCCTGCAGCGTTGATCTTGAGGACTTGCGTAGCACTCTGGTCGAATTCATTGACGAAGATTTATCCAACCTCGTCACCGACATTGACGGGTCAGAAGCCGTGCCAACAGCCGCTTTCCAGCGCGTGATCCAGCGCGCCGCGATCCACGTGCAAAGCTCTGGCCGGACTGAGGTGACGGGCGCCAATGTTCTGGTCGCCATCTTCGCGGAACGTGAAAGCAACGCAGCCTATTTCCTGCAGGAACAGGACATGACACGCTATGACGCGGTGAATTTCATCGCTCACGGCGTCGCTAAAGACCCTGCTTACGGCGAAAACCGCTCAGTTTCGGGCGCGGATCAGGTTGAAGAGGAACCGCAGTCTGGCACGGGCGAAGGCGAGCAAAAAGAAAGCGCTCTTGGAAAGTACTGTGTCGATCTGAACACCAAATCCCGCGCGGGTGACGTTGATCCGCTGATTGGGCGCTCGGACGAGGTTGAACGCTGTATCCAGGTGCTCTGCCGCCGCCGCAAAAACAATCCGTTGCTGGTTGGCGATCCGGGCGTGGGCAAAACGGCTATTGCCGAAGGTCTTGCGCACAAAATCGTCGCGGGCGAAGCCCCCGATGTGCTGTCCGAGACAACGATTTATTCGCTGGATATGGGCGCGCTGCTGGCCGGTACGCGCTATCGCGGTGATTTCGAGGAACGGCTGAAGGCGGTTGTGACCGAGTTGGAAGAGCATCCCGATGCGGTGCTGTTCATTGACGAAATTCACACGGTCATCGGCGCAGGCGCCACATCGGGAGGCGCGATGGATGCGTCGAACTTGCTGAAACCTGCACTGCAGGGTGGCAAGCTGCGCACCATGGGTTCGACCACATACAAGGAGTTCCGTCAGCACTTCGAAAAAGACCGCGCGCTCAGCCGCAGGTTCCAGAAAATTGATGTGAATGAGCCTTCGGTGGAAGACAGCGTGAAAATCCTGCGCGGCCTCAAACCTTATTTCGAAGAACATCACGCGATCAAATATACTGCGGACGCGATCAAAACGGCGGTGGAACTGTCGGCACGCTATATCAATGACCGCAAGCTGCCTGACAAGGCCATCGACGTGATTGACGAAGCCGGTGCAGCTCAGCATCTGGTCGCGGAAAGCAAGCGCCGAAAAACCATTGGCGTGAAAGAGATCGAGGCCGTGGTTGCCAAGATCGCCCGCATCCCGCCCAAGAACGTCACCAAGGACGATGCCGAGGTTCTGAAAGACCTTGAGACCTCGCTAAAACGGGTGGTTTTCGGTCAGGACGACGCCATTGTCGCGCTTTCCAGCGCGATCAAACTGGCGCGGGCTGGCCTGCGTGAGCCTGAAAAGCCCATCGGCAATTACCTGTTCGCAGGTCCGACCGGTGTGGGCAAAACCGAAGTGGCGAAACAGCTGGCCGATACGCTGGGTGTTGAACTGCTGCGCTTTGACATGTCGGAATACATGGAGAAGCACGCGGTCTCTCGCCTGATCGGTGCGCCTCCGGGTTATGTTGGGTTCGATCAGGGTGGTCTGTTGACCGACGGCGTTGACCAGCATCCCCATTGCGTATTGCTACTGGACGAGATCGAGAAGGCGCACCCGGATGTGTTTAACATCCTGTTGCAGGTGATGGACCATGGTGAGCTGACCGATCACAACGGTCGCACGGTGAATTTCCGCAACGTGGTGCTGATCATGACTTCGAACGCGGGTGCACAGGAACAGGCCAAGGCCGCGATCGGCTTTGGCCGTGATCGCCGCGAAGGTGAAGATACGGCTGCGATTGAGCGGACCTTTACGCCGGAATTCCGCAACCGTCTGGACGCGGTGATTTCCTTCGCACCGCTGCCGAAAGAGGTCATCCTGCAAGTGGTCGAGAAATTCGTCCTGCAACTGGAAGCACAGTTGATGGACCGCAATGTGACCTTTGACCTGACACCCAAGGCCGCCGAATGGCTGGCGGACAAAGGGTATGACGACAAGATGGGCGCACGCCCTCTGGGCCGGGTGATCCAGGAACACATCAAGAAGCCTCTGGCTGAAGAGCTATTGTTCGGTAAGTTGGCCAAGGGTGGTGTGGTTCGCGTTTCGGTTAAGAAAGGCGATCTGAACCTGGAAATTCTGGGCCCCGATCAGCCCCGCATTCCGGGCGACAAGCCGCCGCTGCTAACAGCAGACTGATTGCACAAGCGTTTAGAAACATTGATCGCCCGGTTGCACCTGCATCCGGGCGATTTTGCATCAACGCCAGACGATTGCGCGCCCGTTGGCGCGTTTTTCGACGGAACGACTTCTCGCGCACGTTTCACAATCACCGTTGAAGCGAATTGGAGAGTCGAATGCTTAAACCCGCCGTCCTTTGGGGCTCTTCCTTAACCTTTGCTGTGATCGCCACAATAACGACCGCACAACACAGGTTTCGCTATCAAGATGAAACGACTACGCGGCCACTAATTCTGCAACCGGCCACGATTGATCCGGGGGTCAGTTACGTTGAATTCACCGAAGCCAAAAATCGCGTAAGCGTTTCCGCAAATGGAATACCGGACCATCTGGTCGGTCGCTTTCCAAACCGAGGCAACCCGCACGGCCTTTCCGAGCAACGAGTCAATCTCAGCGTACCCGCGCGCCCAAAACCAAGTCGCATGCCTAAGCCTCTGGAGCTGGGTTGGAATTTCGGCGTGTCGGTAGACGGTGTGGTGTTTGATCCGCTGGCGGCAGAATACTGGAATGGAGATCCAAGATCGGGTTGGTCTTACAACGCACCTGGCGGTGCAATTTCGCTGGGTCTTGATGAAAACCACGCCCATGTTCTCCCCGGAGGAAAGTACCACTATCACGGTATCCCGACCGGCTTGATCGAACTATTGGAATACACGCCGACCCGACATTCGCCTCTGGTCGGATATGCCGCAGATGGTTTCCCGATCTATGCGATGACTGGTATTGAGGATGGGAACGTGACGCAAATGTCCTCATCCTACCAACTGAAGAACGGCAATCGACCCGGAGGCAGCGCACCAGACGGAAACTTTGATGGCACCTTCAATGAGGACTATGTTTACCGCGCAGGAACCGGAAATCTGGACGAATGCAACGGAGGCTTCACGGTCTCACCCGAATATCCGTCTGGAACATACGCCTATTTCCTAACTGAAAACTACCCGGTCATCCCACGGTGTTTCACTGGTACGCCAGACGACAGCTTTCGCTTTGGGCGTCGCTGAGCACAAGGCAAAGCGCTAGTTATCGTTCCGTCAGCTTCAGCTCGATGCGCCGGTTCTGGGCCCGTGCTTCGGGTGTGTCGGCCGGATTGACGGGCTGGAACTCTCCAAAGCCGTTTGCCGCAAGCCGGCTGGGCGGAATACCCAGCGCCTCAACCATATACAGAACCACCGACAGGGCGCGACCCTGGCTCAGTTCCCAGTTGTCGCGATAGCGCCCCGACCCCGCGAGGGGGACATTGTCCGTGTGGCCGTCGACACGAATGACCCAGTTCAGCCCTTCGGGGATTTCAGCGGCCACGCTGCGTAGGATGTTGGCCACTTTGGCGACCTCGAGTTGGCCTTCGGGCGACAGCACGGCCGAGCCGGTGTCAAACAGAACCTCGGACGAAAAGACGAACCGATCCCCTTCGATCCGCACCCCGTCTTGATCCCCCAGAACATCGCGCAATCTGCCGAAGAATTCAGAACGATAGCGCTGCAAATCCTCGGCCTGCGCGGCCAGTTCCTCATTCTGGCCTGACAGAGCTTCGGCTTCAGCTTCCAGACGGGCGCGTTCGGCCTCTTCCAGCAGACGGCGGCGACGTTCTTCCGAGGCCGCGCGGGCCAAAGCCGCGTTAAGATCCTGCCCCAGAGTTTGGATGCGGATATCGGCGGCGGCGTTGCGTTCTTCATAATCGTCCAGCAGCGCCTGCAACCCGCCCAATTGTTGACGCAGCGCAGCGAGTTGCTGGTTCAACAAAGCGGTTTGACGCTGCGCCTGCTCAGATACTTCTTTTTCAGTCGAAATCGCTTCGCGGGCCACGGCCAGCAGGGCAGCGCGCTCCTCGGCCAATGTGCGTTGTTCCTGTGCATCCGTCTGCGCCTGAGTTTGTGCGGCAAGGGCAGCCTGCAACTGCGCCTCAAGCTCTTCGGTATTCAGCTCTCCAAATTGACGCTCAAGCTCGGCACGAGCGGCTTGGGCGGCAGCCAAAAGGGTCAGCGTTTCCTCGGCCTCTTTGCGCTGCGCTTCCAACGCCAGTGTCATCGCAGTCAGTTCGGCATCGGCGTTCTGCAATCGGTCGCGCAGGTTTTCAGCCGCCGCCGCCTCAGCCAGTCGCGCGGCCTCTTCAGCGCTAAGTTGATCTTCAAGTTCCGTGATCAGCGCCGCCTGGGCAGTTTCGCTCTGTTCCAGATCGGCAACCAGAGCCTCCAGAGCTTCGCGGCGGGCCGCAGCCAACCGGGCGGCCTCGGCCTGTGCATCAATCTCGGCGCGACTTTGGGCCAGCGCAAGATTCAACGCATCCTGATCCGATAGCAACTGTTCCTGTCGGTCCTGTAACCCCTGCCGTTCCGCTTCAAGCGAGGCTATGACATCTTGCGCGCGATCCTGATCGGCCAGCAATGCCGCAACCTGCGCCTCAAAACCCGTGATCCGCGATTGCGCCTCCGAAAGGCTATCTTCGGCCTGAGCCAACTCATCTTCGGTTTCAGACAATGTCGCGTTCAGCGCCCCAAGCCGAGCTTCAAGTCGGCTGTTTTCGCGTTCTTCCAACCCCAGCGCGCCGGCCAACGCGGCAACTTCGTCAGACAGCGCTGTCAGCTCGTCTTCCTGCCCCGAAATCGTTTCCCGCAGGACGAACTGAACCACCATGAAGATCGTCAAAACGAAGGTCAATACCATCAAAAGCCCTGTGATCGCATCCACGAAGCCGGGCCAGACCGAGCCCTGAAACCGTTGACCTGTGCGACGGGACAGGGCCATCTTTTATTCTCCGCCCGGCGTCGTGCGTACAGCACCGCGCGGCAATGTCAGGGCCTTGACCAGCAGCTCGATATCCTTGCGCATCTCGCTCATGCTTTCCTGGCGACCGGCCGAGATTTCTTCGAGGATGCGCAGCAATTGCACATCCATCGACCGCAGGCGCATCCGGCTTTCGGCGTCGATCCCGTCGCCGGTGCCCTGTTCGCGCATGTGATCCAGCAGGGCATCCTGTCCCAGCGCCACGCGTTCCAGCGCGGCGGTGACGCCTTCGTTGTCGGATTGGCGCAGGTTCATATCGGTGATCACGTCCACCAACTGACCCAGCTTGGCGGACAGCTCGGCCCGATCCCCCTCCTGTGCCGAGAACAGGTCCTGCAAGGCGTCCATCTGTTCTGACATCGTATCCAACACCGGGGACAGTACGGCCAGTTCTGCGCTGCTGCCTTCATCACCCAGCGCAAAGCCGACCCGTGTGATCGAGGACAGCCATTCCTCCATCTCGCGGTAGAACCGGTTCTGACCATGGCCCGCAAACAGCTCCAGCAAGCCGACTATCAACGACCCGGCCAGACCCAGCAACGAGGACCCAAAGGCCACGCCCATGCCCTGCAACTGCGCCTCAAGCCCAACCATCAAGCGATTGAACACGGCCAGCCCCTCTTCGCCCTCTTGCGGGTTGAGGCTGCGGATCGTGTCGACAATGGCCGGGACCGTGGTGGCGAGGCCGAAGAATGTACCCAGAAGGCCTAAGTAAATCAGGACGTTGGTGATATATCGCGTGATCTCACGCTCTTCCTCGATCCGCTCGGCCACCGAGTCCAGAATGGACCTGGTTGAACTGGAACTGATCTGAGACCGCGCGCCACGTTCACGCAGCAACGAGGCCAGCGGCGCCAGCAATTGCGGGGTGCGCGCATCTTCGCGGACGACGCCACCGACAAAAGCTTCGATCCAGCGGACCGAGCCGATTAACTGTGTCACCTGAAGAAAACAGGCCAGAACACCGATCGCAAAGACGAGCAGGATAAACCCATTGAGATACGGGTTGGCATAGAAGACCGGCAAGACATAGGGCAGCGCCATAAACACGCCCGCCCCCGCCAGACCTATAGCGATCAGCATCGTTACGATCTGACGAATGGGTTGCGAGAAATGCGGTCTCGCGCCCTGATGTGCCTGCGCCATGCGCGTGGTTCCCGGTTCTTACCTGCTCTGACAGTGAATCTAGCGAAAATCCGCCGGTGACGCCAAGGGTTTATGCGGTAATGCTACGCACCCGTTGCGCCAACCACTCAAGATCAGGGTCGCGCAGGCCAATCTCGGCCAGATGTTCGGCGGTGTTATAGAGGTATTCGGTGTTCGGCCCGCGCCCACCCACGGCGTGGGCGATGATCTGAGCCTGTTCCTCAAGCGGCATTCCACCGCAATATTGCACGTGGTCTTTTTCGATTACATAGGTGACAGCCTCGACCGTTTCGCCGCTTTCCAGATGCACGTCCAGCATCTTCTCAACATAGGCTGACGAAATGAGCTCACGCTCGCGCAACTCGTGAAGGGTGCGGTCTTCGTGACCGGGCTCGACCGACAGGGCCAGACCCTTGCATTGGGCGCTGTCCTGTTCGTCCAAAGCCAGCACAAGGCCGGGATGATCCTCGGTCCCGCGATGGTGGATCGAGCTCATGCAGAAGGATCGGGCATAACCGTGCAATGTTGCACGCGTGCTGCGGGCCACGGGAAACCCCGGATTCCACAACAGCGATCCATATCCGAATACCCACATCGTCATAGCTCTGGTCCTTGCCCGTTTGCGCCTATAAACATCAATTCAGGTGCGGGAAAAAGGGCGAACTGCCATGCGCGGGCTGATACGGCTAGTCATTGTCATAACTGTGATCTGGAGCGCATATTGGTTTGTCGCCGGTTTTGGCTTGCGCAATGCCATCACTGCGTGGTTCGACGGACAACAGGACCGGGGTTGGCAGGCTGAGTATTCGCAGGTCGCCACCGCAGGGTATCCGTTCAACCATGTCACCCGTCTGGACAATCCCGCGCTGGCCGATCCGGTCAACGGCACCGCCTGGAGCGCGGATTGGATCGAATTCCAAAGCCCCGCCATCTGGCCCGGCCAGCAAATGCTGCGATTTGCCGACACGCCGCAGCGGTTATCGTATTTCGACCAAACCTCGACCATCACGGCGGCGGATTTGGTGGCAGAGTTGCAACTGCAACCCGGTATTGCGCTGGTGCTTGAGAAGATGGCGCTGACTTCCGGGTCGTGGTCAATCGCTGACGACGGAGAAGCGCAAGCGGCGGGCGAGACGCTGCAGCTGATCATGGCGCAGACAGCAAGCCCTGAGACCTATGCCATCAGCGCCCGGATTGACGGTTTCACCCCCGGTGACGACTTGCGCGAGCTCATGCGCTCGGCCACCACTCTGCCGCAATCCTTTGAGACGCTCGAACTGGACATGACGACCGTGTTCGACAAGCCATGGGACCGGTCCGCGCTGGAACAGGGTCGCCCGCAACCCACCAGAATTGATCTGCGGCTGGCCGAGATGAAATGGGGGGCCCTTCGTCTTTTTGCTGCCGGAGAGCTGGACGTGGACGCGCAAGGCATCCCCACCGGAGAG
Organism: Ruegeria sp. N8; assembly: GCF_056531325.1. Taxonomy (NCBI): domain Bacteria; kingdom Pseudomonadati; phylum Pseudomonadota; class Alphaproteobacteria; order Rhodobacterales; family Roseobacteraceae; genus Ruegeria; species Ruegeria sp. N8. The sequence continues at coordinate 669,219 of NZ_JBQFLQ010000002.1, forward strand.
ATCGCCATAAAAGCCGAGAACTGGCGAGATATGATCGCCATGGCCAACGCGGCAGGCGCATTGCCTGATCAGGCCGTGGACCCGGTGACGCGCGCGCTGAACTTCATGGCCGGACTGGGCGGCAACCCCAATGCGTTGGATTTGCAGTTGAATTTCCGAGACGGCTTCGTTGCGGTCGGCCCCCTGCCCCTTGGCCCAGCCCCGCGGCTAATTCTACGTTAACGGCAATACGGACCCCGTCTGTGGCGTGCCGTATCCAGATGGAAATGATCCCGGTGATAGCGGTCCGAGTTTGGCCCCAACACCGTACCAAACGGCCCGCACGCGCCGCGCCAGATTTTGGTCAGTTGTTTCTTCGACGGGTTCTTGCGCCAGCCGTTTAGAACCGTCACCAGCTCTCCGTCCGCCATTCGAAAACCCGAGATATCTATTGCGCGCCCCTTGCCATGCTCGGATATCCGCGCGCCTTTCTGATTGTTTCGTGTTCTGCAGGCATAGTGGGCGGCGACTTGTAATTCGACCACCGGACCGCGGCGTTTGAAGGTTGGCTTGACCGATTTATCGACCCATTTGTTCAGCGCAATGGCAGTTCCGCAATCCATCGTAGACGGGCGGCTGAGTTTGACACCGGCGACCGAAGTAATCTGCACCGCGTCCTGGATCCCGCAGGCCTTGATCTTGCCCGGAACCTGCCCCACCGGTTTGCCTTGAATGTCGATATCCCCGCAGACCGAACCCTTGCGCAGCTTGCGTTTCTTGAACAGCGCCTCCTGTTCCAGAGCTTTCGGGCGCAGATAAGGCATCAGGGATGTGTCCGGCCCCAGGAACGGCAGCGCTGTCGGGCGCGCAGCGACGGCCAGAACCTGTGCTGAAACAGGACGCAACACGGGGCGAAGCTTTGTGGGGCCAACAACCTGCTCGACCGATGGCCGCGCCACGGGAATCAATGACTGTTCCGGCGCTGCCTGCGCTGTTGAAGCCAAGGCCCCAACAAGCGCAAAAGCAATGCTCCGCCGGATCACCCTCATGGTTAGGATTTCCCCCGGCCGAAATCCGGCGCATCCGTATCCTGGCCTGCGTCGATGATCCCACGCCGGATCGCGCGGGTGCGTGTGAAATAGTCGAATAGCTGTTCACCATCTCCGGTTCGGATGGCCCGCTGTAAGGCGAACAGTTCCTCGGTGAACCGGCCAAGAATTTCCAAAGTCGCGTCCTTGTTAGTCAGAAACACGTCGCGCCACATGGTCGGGTCCGAGGCCGCGATCCGCGTGAAATCCCGGAACCCGGCAGCCGAATATTTGATAACCTCGCTATCCGTCACCCGGCGCAGGTCATCGGCCACACCGACCATCGTGTAAGCGATCAGATGCGGTGCGTGGGAAGTAACGGCTAGCACCAGATCGTGGTGGTCGGCGTCCATCTCATCAACGTTCGATCCCATCCCCTCCCAAAGCGCACGCAAGCGCGCGACGGCGGCGGGGTCGGTGCCTTCAACCGGCACCAAAAGACTCCAACGATTGTCGAACAATTCGGCAAAACCGGATTCTGGGCCCGAGTGTTCCGTCCCGGCCAGCGGGTGCGCGGGGATGAAATGCACGCCCTCGGGGATATGTGGCGACACCGCCTCGATCACATGACGTTTGACCGAACCCACGTCAGACACCGTCGCGCCCGGTTTCAGCATTGGTGCGATATCTGCGGCCACCGCACCCATCGCGCCGACCGGAACACAGAGAACGACAAGATCGGCGCCCTCTGCCGCATCTTGGGCGGTATCGCACACCCGGTCGCAAAGACCGATCTTGCGCGCGGTGTCGCGCGTCGCCTTGGACCGCGCGTATCCCGTCACTTCACCCGCTAGCCCGGCGCGTTTGATGGCCCAGAACATGGACGAGGCGATCAGCCCCAGCCCGATCAGTGCAACACGGTCGTAGATCTGGCTCATGCTGCGCCCTCTTTGAATGCGGAGATTGCCGCAACGACCCGGCGGCAGGCGTCTTCATCGCCCACGGTGATGCGCAGCGCATTTGGCAAGTTGTATCCCGCCACACGCCGCACGATCAAACCTTGGGTTTTCAAATAGTCGTCGCAAGCCTCAGCCTCGGCCTGATCGGTGAACCGGGCGAGAATGAAATTGGTACAGGACGCATCCGAAGGCACCCCGATCTTGGCCAGTTCGTCGGACAACCACACCCGCAGGCGCGTGTTTTCGGCCTGACAATGAGACAAGAACTCTTCGTCCTTAACCGCAGCTTCGGCCGCCGCCAAAGCGGTCAGTGATAAGTTAAACGGCTGACGCACTCGGTTGAGCACATCAATGATCGACTGCACGGCATAGCCCCAGCCCACGCGCATCCCACCCAGGCCGTACACTTTCGAGAACGTCCGGGTCATGATCACGTTGTCGAACCGACCCACGATGGATGCCCCACCATCAAAATCATCGACGAACTCGGCATAGGCCCCGTCGATCACCATCAGGCAACTGTCGGGCAGAGCCTCGGCTAGGCGCACAAGCTCACTTTCGGGGATCATGGTCGAGGTCGGGTTACCCGGATTGGTCACAAACACGATCCGCGTCTGATCCGTTACAGCGGCAAGGATGTTGTCAACATCCACGCGGCGGTCCTTTTCAGGCACCATCACCGGCGTTGCCCCCGCCATCCGCGCGATGATCGGGTACATGGAAAAGCCGTGCTCGGTATAGATGACCTCATCCCCCGGCCCGGCATAGGCTTGCGCCACGAATTGCAGCACCTCATCGCTGCCGACACCACAGATGATCCGCGCTGGGTCCAGCCCGTGCCGTACACCGATTGCGTCGCGCAGGGGCGCGTGGTCGGTGCTGGGATAGCGATGCAGGTTGGCGGCACTGTTGCGCACAGCCTCGATCGCCTTGGGGCTGGGACCAAACGGGTTTTCGTTGGAACTCAGCTTGATCACATGCGAAACCCCGGCCACATGCGACTGGCCGCCCTGATACAGCGCGATGTCCATAATGCCGGGTTGCGGGGTGATCTTGGTCATAAGAGGCTCCGTTGATTGGAGCCTCTCATACCTGTCTCAAGGCGTTGAGAAAAGCGGCAATTCCGTCACGCCGCTTTGAAGCGGGCGGTCGCCGGGTCGGCCGTGTAGAATGGTGCGAATTCAGCGGTGCGGCGCGACAAGTCATTGACGCTGTCGATCACGAACTGCACCGTCTGTTCGCTCATCAAATATGAGAAGTTCAACCGCACCCAACCGGGCTTCTTCATCTCTTCTCCGGCAGACAGCGCGGCGTGCAACGCCTCGGACGTGTCCCTGTCGATGCCCAACAGGCGATGCGCATAGGGCCCAGCACAGGCACAGCCGCCCCGCGCCTGAATGCCGTAGATATCGCTGAGCATACGGGTGAACAGTTGCTGATGCACCAGATTCCCCGCATTGTCGCGCACGAGGAAAGAGAAGATCGGCAGGCGATGTGGATTGTCCACGCCCAGCAACGTGAGGTTCGGGTTGTTACCCCATCCCTGCAACGCCATTTGGTTATACTGTACCTCGCGTTTGGTGATCTCTTTTACGCCAACTACATCCTTGACGATAAAAGCCAGCGCCGCGCGGATATCGCCGATAACGTTGGGTGTTCCGGCTTCTTCGCGCGCGGACAGGTTAGCGCTGTAGTCATGCCGCCATGGCGACACAAAGCTGACTGTCCCGCCACCGGGCCAACTGGGACAGGTCCGACGCACGGCCTCCGTGTTGACAACCAACACGCCCGAAGCCCCCGGACCGCCTGGAAATTTATGCGGAGAGACAACTATTGCGTCCTTACGTGTATCGCCTTCCCCTATATCCATCGGCAGGTAAGGCCCACCCCCGGCATAATCCCAAACTGCCAGCGCACCATGCGCTTTCAGCAAGCGTGTCACCGGATCGGGGTCGGTGATGATGCCGGTCACGTTCGAGGCCGCTGAAAACGACCCGATGATAAGATCGGACGCAGAATGATCGACCAATATACGTTCGAGCACTTGCAGATCGACACCCCCGTCCGATGCTTCGGGGATTTCGATCACCCGCGCCTTGCTTTCGCGCCACGGCAAAATGTTCGAGTGATGCTCATACGGCCCCAACAAAACAACCGGCCGGTCCGCCTCGTTAACACCCATCAGGCTGACCAGCCGGTTGAGACCCGCAGTGGCGCCAGAGCCGGTGAAGATCACCGAATCCTCTTCCTGGGCGCCAACGATGCGGGCAATCTCTGCGCGGGCCTCTCCGCGCAGGCGCGTCATATACGCGCCGCAATACGAAGCCTCGGTGTGGCTGTTGGCATAAAACGGCAACACATGCGCAGCCACAAAATCCTCGACCTGCCGCAAAGCGCGGCCCGAGGCAACGTAATCCGCATACACAAGCGGCACGTCCCCGCGCAGACCCGGAATCATGACGCCTTCTCCGATCAGCCCATCACGAAAGGGGGTTATGCAATCGGCGGATTGGATGGACGCGCGGAATTGGTTCAGGGTCATGGCTCAGGCTCCGTTTTACCCTGACAATATGATTGTTATTTTTTGGATAAACTTCACATTTCTGTGGGTAGTTTTTCCATTTTTTGTGTCATATGATCTGATATGACCGAAAGAATAGATCAGATTGATCAAGGCATACTGCGCGAACTGCAAAAAGACGCGACCCTGTCACAGCGAGAACTGGCGGATCGGGTCGGCCTGTCTCAGAATGCGTGCTGGCGTAGGCTGAAGGCGCTGAACGAAAGCGGCGTCGTCACCGGGTCGACCGCCAAGATCGCGCGCGAGAAACTGGGCCTCAGCCTTGTGGTATTTGTGATGCTACGAACCCGGCATCACTCGGCCGAGTGGCTGCAGGCGTTTCGCCGCCATGTACTGACCATCCCCGAGGTTGTGGATTTTCACCGGATCGGGGGCGATTATGACTATCAGCTCAAGGTCGTGACGCAGGACATGGCATCCTATGACAAGGTGTACCAACGCCTGATCGAAAAGGTCGAACTGGACAGCGTCACGTCCTATTTCGCTATGGAAGCGATCGCCGAGGGGCGACCGCTGCCGATCTGACTGGATCACTCACCAACAATCAGCTGCAAATCCCCGTCTCCGGTCACAAAACCGGTCACGAAGAAATTGCGATTTCCGGACGAAACCCAAGCCCGCGTCGATTCACCCGGGATCGCAGGGGTATAGGCCAACCGTGTGTTCGACGCGAAGGCACGCGCCAACCGGTTGATATCGCCAACCGTCGGCACCGGCCGGGTCGTGCCATATCCACGCACGATAACCTCACAGGACCGATCTCTGGTACTGCCCCCAAGGAATTCCATCCCCCGCTCAAGTCTCGGCTCATTGGCATTGAACCCGGCACGAACCCGCGATTCTTCGAATGTCGGGGCGGTCTCGATACATCCATGTTGAAAACTTTGCAGGATGCTGGTCAAAAGCGGGTCCTCGGACCGCAGCCCACTTGATGTCAGCGGTCTGGTGGCGTCGGAGCAACCGACAAGTAGAACGGCCAGCCCTGCTGCGGTCAGGATTTTCTGAAAACGTGCTGTCATAGCGGTCTCAAATTCTCTGTGTTGTCTTATATGCGCTTGGTCACGGGCCAAAATGTTGGAATTTCAGCGCGATGGCAACAGAACTGTGTAAACGAAAAAACCGCGCCGGATGGCGCGGTTTTCGAAACTTTCCAGATCGGCGAAGATTAGTTCTTCGCGTAGAATTCGACGACCAGGTTCGGCTCCATCATGACCGGGTAAGGCACATCGCTCAGGCCCGGTGCGCGCACGAAGGTTGCGGTCATTTTCGAGTGGTCGGCGTCGATATAGTCAGGCACATCACGCTCGGCCAGCGCAACTGCTTCCAGTACAACGGCCAGTTGCTTGGACTTGTCGCGTACTTCGATCACGTCGCCTTCTTTGACGCGGTAGCTGGGGATGTTCACTCGCTTTCCGTTCACTTTGACGTGGCCGTGGTTCACGAACTGACGTGCAGCAAACACGGTTGGCACGAACTTGGCGCGGTAAACAACAGCGTCCAGACGACGCTCCAGCAGACCGATCAGGTTTTCACCGGTGTCGCCTTTGACACGCTCGGCTTCGGCGTAGATGCGGCGGAACTGCTTCTCGGTCAGGTCGCCATAGTAGCCTTTCAGCTTCTGCTTGGCGCGCAGTTGCAGACCGAAATCCGACAGTTTGCCCTTGCGGCGTTGACCGTGCTGGCCTGGGCCGTATTCACGACGGTTGATCGGGGATTTCGGACGACCCCAGATGTTTTCGCCCATCCGGCGGTCGATTTTGTACTTGGCAGACGTGCGTTTCGTCACGGCTGATCTCCTTCTTTATGTTCGAAGGCGCTGCACTGCTACAAGAGTAGGCGCCTACTATGAAGGGCGTTGTCCTCTTGGGGTTTCCCCCATGACAGGCATCCCCTTGCGGGGGCCACCAACACCAATGAAGCCGCGCTTATATCTGCAGTTCCGTCAGAGTCAACAGGTCCTGAAAAAATCCGGTCCGTTGAAACGGATCAATCCACCAACGGTCCCGCATTCGCCGCAGGCAGGCGCGGCACTGCGTGAAGATTAGGGTCCATGCGTGGACGAGTCGGGAACGAGACCACCGTATTCGCGTGGCCGGCCGATTCGCCGCCAGCCTGACGGATTTCGACAAACTCATCGACCCAAAAGTCCTGTTCGCGTGCAGGACATCCTTCTTCGAATACCAAAAGAGGTTCAGCCTGCGTCGCCGAAACATATAACAGGGCCGAGAATTGCTGTGCCCCGTTGGTCAGGATAACAACACCCTGCGCACCGTTGCCCAATTCGTCTTCCGAGATGAAATGATGCAGAACATTCAGCGGTACCTCTCGGCCGTGCGGCAAAGAACCGTCCACAAATGCGGCATGCCCGCGCCAGGACCACGCAGCCCCAACATTCAAAAAAGACAGAGGCGCCGCCTCAAGCCCATCCAGTTCCGTCTGTTTCCATAAAATGGCTATACGACCGTTTTGCCCGGCTCTCATTATACCCGCCCGCACCTTTCAACGTATCACTGCTTACGCAGGCGTTCTTATCAGGGCAAATTCTGGCAGAAAAGAGACGTTAACATATCGTTCATAAAAATGTTGCTAAAGAGATTCAGCTTCTGGCTTCTGGCGGGAAACGATCCCGCCAGCGCCACAGCAATTGTCTGCGATCTGCGTCAGCCGCACTTAGAATGACCGCAGCTTCGGCAGGTCATGCAGCCCTCGATCATCGCCATATCGAACTGACCACAGGATGGGCAGGCTTTGCCGCGGGGTGCGTCCATATTGACCACCTGCGCCTGCGGGTCGGATTTCAGACCCATTCCTTCGCCTTCAAGAAAGCCGATATTGACCATATGCTGCTCGATCACGCCGCCAATCGCGGCCAGGATCGATGGGATGTATTTCCCCTGCACCCAGGCCCCGCCACGCGGATCGAACACGGCCTTTAGTTCTTCAACGACAAAGGACACATCCCCGCCCCGTCGAAATACGGCAGAAATCATGCGGGTCAGCGCCAGCGTCCAGGCGTAGTGCTCCATGTTCTTTGAATTGATGAACACCTCGAACGGACGACGGCGGCCACCAATGACGATATCGTTGATGGTCAGATAAATCGCGTGTTCACTGTCGGGCCATTTCAACTTGTAGGTCGACCCCTCCAGCGATTGCGGACGGTCCAGCGGTTCGGACATATAGACAACCTCACCGCCATCCACCTGATGCGGGGCATCCGCGCTTTCGCCGGGGGCTTTGTCGGCGCTTTCGGACACTGTCAGGACCGAGCCGGTCACGTCATTCGGGCGATAGGTCGTGCAGCCTTTGCAGCCCTGATCCCAGGCCTGCATGTAAACGTCCTTGAAGGCGTCAAAGCTGATATCTTCGGGACAGTTGATCGTCTTGGAAATCGAACTGTCGATCCATTTCTGCGCGGCGGCCTGCATCTTGACGTGATCAGACGGGGAAAGCGTCTGCGCGTTCACGAAATAGTCTGGCAAGGCAACATCGCCGAACTTGTCGCGCCACATCTGCACGGCATAGTCCACGACTTCTTCCTCGGTGCGCGAGCCATCCTTCTGCAGCACTTTGCGCGTGTAGGCGTAGGCAAAGACCGGCTCGATCCCCGACGACACGTTCCCTGCATAGAGCGAAATCGTCCCAGTCGGCGCGATCGAGGTCAGCAGGGCGTTGCGGATACCATGTTCGCGGATCGCGTCACGCACGTCATCATCCATTTGCTGCATGTTGCCGCTGGCCAAGTATTTCTCGGCGTCAAACAATGGGAAAGCGCCCTTCTCCTTCGCCAAATCGACCGAGGCCAGATAGGCGGCGCGGGCGATCGCGTGCAACCAGCGTTCGGTTTGACGCGCCGCTTCGTCGGACCCATAGCGCAAACCCAACATCAAAAGCGCATCGGCCAACCCGGTCACGCCCAGCCCAATCCGGCGCTTGTCTTGTGCTTCGGCTTCCTGCTCCGCCAGCGGGAATTTCGACGCGTCTACTACGTTGTCCATCATGCGCACAGCGGTCGCGACCAATTCTTGCAAAGCGGCCTCATCCAGGCGCGCCGCGTCCTCGAACGGATCTGTCACCAACCGCGCCAAGTTGATCGAGCCCAAAAGGCACGCACCATAGGGTGGCAAGGGTTGCTCGCCGCAGGGGTTGGTCGCGGCGATGGTTTCCACATAGCTGAGGTTGTTGGCCTCATTGATGCGGTCAATGAAGATTACTCCAGGCTCGGCGTAATCATAGGTGGCCTGCATGATCTTGTTCCACAGATCACGCGCCTGAACGGTATGATAGACCTTGCCGTCGAACTGCAACTCCCACGGACCATCGGCCTTGACGGCCTCCATGAACGGATCCGTCACCAGGACCGACATGTTGAACATGCGCAGGCGGGCCGGGTCAGATTTCGCGGTGATGAACTGTTCGATATCAGGGTGATCGCAGCGCATGGTCGCCATCATCGCCCCACGGCGCGAGCCCGCAGACATGATCGTGCGGCACATCGCGTCCCACACATCCATGAAGGAAAGCGGGCCAGAAGCATCCGCAGCCACGCCTTTCACATCGGCCCCACGTGGACGGATGGTCGAGAAATCATACCCGATCCCGCCACCCTGCTGCATGGTCAGCGCGGCTTCTTTCAGCATGTCGAAGATACCGCCCATGCTGTCGGGCACGGTGCCCATGACGAAACAGTTGAACAGGGTCACCTGACGCGCCGTACCTGCACCCGCAGTGATGCGACCAGCGGGCAGATATTTGAAGTCTTCCAACGCCTCATAGAACTTATCTTCCCAATGGGCCGCGTCATCCTCGACCCGCGCCAGATCACGGGCGATGCGCCGCCAGCTGTCCTCGACCGTCTGGTCGATGGGCGTGCCATCCGCTTCTTTAAAGCGGTATTTCATGTCCCAGATCTGCTCGGCGATGGGGGCGGCAAAGCGGCTCATTGGTGATTCCCTGTTTTGAAAGAGGTATCCAGATTACCGCAATTCACATCCAAACCACAACACCTTGATGACGTCGCATTGCGAGCTACAATATAAAGGTGGGCCTTGGGACGACTCTGTGGGAAAGCTGTGGATAAGTACGTAAACCTCATCAAACTGTCCGTCGGATCGGAAAGCGTTGATACGCTGATGGCGTGGCAGGACAGTCGCAGACCGCTTTACGCGGACGGCTGCCCGCGCCATGTCACCCGCATGTGGCCCAAGCGCGAGGCTGAGATTTTGAATGGCGGATCAATCTATTGGGTGATCAAGGGCGTAATCCAATGCCGTCAGCGCATCCTGCGTCTGGATGAGGTGCGCGGCGAAGACGGCATTCGCCGCTGCGCCATCGTTCTGGACCCGCAGGTCCATCGCACCCAGACCGCGCTCAAACGCCCATTCCAAGGCTGGCGCTATCTCAAAACCGAGGACACCCCTGCCGACCTGCCGGAAGGGCGAGAACAGGACGATGCCTTGCCCGACGATCTGAATCGCGCGCTTGCCGAGATCGGCGTGCTTTAACGCAGGCGATCCAGCAATGCGTTCAGTGTGGCCTTTGTCTCGGGGTCACATTTCGCCACCCGACTACGCCACAGGGTCGCCTGCGATTGCAGGATCAGCCCGTCGGTCAGGATTTTGAGGTGGTTCGCCCGCAGCGTCTCGCCGGTAGACGTGATATCGGCAATCGCCTCGGCGGTCTCATTCATCACCGTGCCCTCGGTCGCGCCCTGGCTATCGACCAGAGTGTAATCGGCAACTCCCGCATCGGTCAGGAACTCGCGCACCAACCGGTGGTATTTGGTGGCAATCCGTAGCCGATGCCCGTGGGTCTTGCGAAACGCTGCTGCAGCCGCGTCCAGATCATCCAGCGTGTCTACATCAACCCAGCAAGCAGGTGTCGCGATGATCAGGTCGGCCTTGCCAAACCCAAGCTGCGAGATCTCCTCGACCTGTTGTTCCCAGCGGGGCAGTTTCTCATGCACCAGATCAATGCCGGTGACGCCCAGATGAATGCGCCCGGCGGCCAGTTCGCGCGGGATTTCCCCGGCAGACAGCAGGATCAGAGAGACCCCGTCGATGCCCTCGACCTTGCCAGCATATTCCCGATCCGATCCGCTACGCGACAGGGTGATGCCGCGCTTTTCGAACCAACCAAAGGTCTTGTCCATCAAACGGCCCTTCGAGGGCACGCCCAGTTTCAGGCTCATTGCGCGTCCTCCTCGATCTCCAGCATCAGGTCGGGGCGGATGACACCGCCCACCGCCGGAATTTCGGCCCCGTTCCCCAACTGCCGCGTCAGCGCGTCATAGCGCCCGCCAGTGGCGATGGGGGGTAGATCGGGGCGACCCTCAGCGTAGAAGCCAAAGACAAACCCGTCATAATATTCCATCGAGGTGCGGCCATAGGCGGCCTCGAAGTCCAGACGTTCCACATCCACGCCACGCGCCTGTAGCGAGGCAATCCGCGCCTCAAGCCGGTCCAGCGCCGGAGTGATCTGCGGCAGATCCACCGCCACGTCGCGCAGCTGTTCCAACGCAAAGGGCATGGTCTCACGCACGTTCAGCAGGGTTTCCAGCCCAACCAGTTCGTTGTCGGAGATAGGCGGTGTGTCGCGATCTTCGCGCAAGGCAGCGATCCGCGCTTCGATCTCGGAGGCACGGCGCTTGCTGATCATCGGGATGTCCGTATCCAGCGGATTTTCTGCATCCAACAGGCTGTCGCGCCCTTCAGGTCCCGGTTTGCGACCGGCAAAGCGGTCCAGCAGCACCCGGAATCGACGAGGCCGCCACAAGTGCCGCATCAGCGCCGCCTTGCGCCGGTCTGTGGTCTTAAGGCCCTCGACAGCGGCAGTCAGGATGCCGATATCCCCGGTCGCCGCGCGCAAAGGCAGCCCTCGCAATTGCAACGCGAGCAGCGAGAAGACTTCTGCATCCGCGCCTGCGGGATCATTGCGGTCGAATACTTCGTATCCGACCTGAATGTATTCATTCGAGCGATCCGGGTCATGTTCTTGCCGACGGAAGACCTCGCCGGAATAGGTATAGCGCGCGGGCTCGGCCCCGTCGGACATATGCATCTGCACCACGGGCAGGGTGAAATCCGGGCGCAGCATCTGCTCGCCCCGCAGCGCGTCCGAGGTCACGTAGGCGCGCGCGCGAATATCCTCGCCATAAAGGTCCAGCAGCGTGTCGGCCGGTTGCAGCAGCGGAGGGTCCACGACCTGTGCGCCTGCGGCCTCGAACCTCACGCGCATCATGGCAGCGCGGGCTTTTATCTGGGAACGGTTCGGCATGGGTCAGTCCTGACTGTCCAGAATTTCACGCACCTTGGCGACCAGATCGCCACGCGGCACTTCGAACTGGCTGGGGCGTTCTTTCCATTCCTCAAGCGTGGCGCTTTCGGCGATCTTGGCCCCAAGGATCAGGTCTTTGATCTGCACGATCCCATTTACTTTTTCATCGCCCCCCTCGATCACTGCGATGGGAGAGTTCCGCTTGTCTGCGTATTTCAGCTGATTGCCAAAGTTCTTGGGGTTACCCAGATAGACCTCGGCCCGGATACCTGCATTACGCAGCTCGGCCACCATCGCCTGATAGTCGGCCATACGGTCGCGATCCATCACGGTCACAACCACGGGGCCTGTGGCTTGCGCCGCGATCCGGCCCTTTTCGCGCAGGGCGGCCAGCAGCCGGTCGACACCGATAGACACGCCGGTCGCAGGCACTTCCTGCCCTGTGAACCGCTTGACCAGGTCGTCATAACGCCCACCGCCCGAGACCGAACCGAACTGCCGCTTACGGCCTTTCTCGTCGAAAATCTCAAAGGTCAACTCGGCCTCATAAACCGGTCCGGTATAGTACCCGAGGCCCCGTACGACCGACGGGTCAATCTCGATCCGGTCCGAGCCATAGCCGCCCGCATCGAGCAGAGCGCCGATATGTTCCAATTCGGCAATCCCGTCCGCGCCGATCTTGCTGTCGCCCACGGCAGCACGCAGGTTGGCCAGTGTTCCTGCGGTATCCGCAGCCTTCGAGGTCAGGAAGGCAATTACCGGCTCGGCCTGATCGTCGCTCAGCCCCACACCGTCGATAAACGCGCCCGAGGCATCCAGTCGGCCCTTGGTCAGCAGCTCGCGCACACCGGCTTCACCTACTTTGTCGAACTTGTCGATGGTGCGCAGAACATTGTCGCGGGCGGCTACGTCTTCGCCCAGCCCCATCGCCTCAAGCACTCCGTTCAGGACCTTGCGGTTATTCACCCGCACCAGATAGTCGCCGCGCGGGATACCGACGGTTTCCAACGTATCCGACAGCATCGCGCAAATCTCGGCGTCGGCGGCCATCGAGGCCGTGCCCACCGTATCCGCATCGCATTGATAAAACTGACGATACCGCCCCGGCCCGGGCTTTTCATTGCGCCAGACCGGACCCATCGCATAGCGGCGATAGGGCGTCGGCAGGTCGTTGCGGTGCTGCGCATAAACACGGGCCAGCGGCGCGGTCAGGTCATAGCGCAGGGCCATCCAGTCACCGTTGCCGTCTTCGTCAAACTCCTGCCACGCAAATACGCCCTCATTCGGGCGATCCACGTCGGGCAGGAACTTGCCCAGCGCCTCGACGGTTTCCACAGCGCTGCTTTCCAGCGCATCAAACCCGTAGCGATGATAGACATCCGCAATCGCCCGCAGCATCTCGGTGCGCTGCGAGACTTCCTGGCCGAAATAGTCGCGGAACCCTTTCGGCGTGACGGCCTTGGGGCGGGGCTGTTTCTTGGGCTTGGCCATGTGGGGCGTCCTTGCGGTTCATGTTCCGCGCGCGGTCTATCCCATGGCCCGCATCGGGGCAAGGCGCGCTTTCGCTGGTCATGACCCGCCCGTGCCGCTATGACCACGCTCAAAGGAGACCCCCATGCAGCATCTGGAAGAGCAGATCGCCCACCTGACCCGCACGGTCGAAGAGTTGAACACAGTCGTTACAACCCAACAGAGCGAGATCGACCGCCTGACCCGGCGCGTCGAGATGCTGTTGCAGCGCGAGGCTGAGCGGGCGCAGGAAGGTTCCGGCGGGGTTGTGTTCGGCGACGAACGCCCACCGCATTATTAAGGGCTGAAACCTTAGCGCTCGTTTCACCGCAAGACCTGCTACGCCGGCGTAGTAATTTTGTCAGCGGTTAGGCAGCAACTGGTGCCAGCATTGTCACCCCCGAGATCGCGGCCCATCCGTGTCCAAGAGAGGATATGGTCGTATAAAGCTTTCTATTCGCATGAAGCCCAGCGCGTTCAACACAACTGTGTGGCAACATCGGGTTGGGCTCAAAACTCCTCGACCGACATCACGCCTTCCAGCGATTTGATAGCACCCTTGATCTGCGGGTTGATCGGGAAACTCTGGCCCAGGTCCATCTCGACCTCGCCCGGCAATCCGGGGGCCATCAGCAGCAATTGAATCGGCCCGCGTGCGGCGTTCTTGGCAGCACCTGCAGCATCTTCCAGAACTTTGGCGACTGTAGGCAAGGCTTGTTCCTCATCCACAAAGATGCGCAGGCCGGTAGCACCCGCTTCGGCCACGACTGTATCTACCGGACCGACCGAGCGGCCCAGCAGCTTCAACTGGTCGGCCTCCATCGTTGCCTCGGCGGTCAGAACCACCTGCGCGCCGGTTTCCAGATACTCGCGCGATTTCTCCAGCGTTTCCGAAAACAGCGTGACCTCATACGCGCCGCTGGGGTCTGAAAGCTGCGCAAAGGCAAACCGGTTGCCGCGCGCCGATTTCCGTTCCTGCCGACCGGCAACAACGCCGGCCATCTTGGCGATGAACGGACCCGAGCGCGCCTTTTCCGTCACCTCATCCAGCGTCATCACCTGTTTACGTTTCAGCGCGGGCATATAGTCGTCCAGCGGATGGCCCGAGAGGTAGAACCCGATGGCCTTGAATTCCTCGCTCAGCCGTTCGGCGGGCAACCAATCGGGCGTGGGCGACAGGCGCGGTTCAGGCAGATCATCCCCCGCCTCACCAAAGAGCGACACCTGGTTCGAGTTCTTTTGTTCGTGGATAGCCGCCGAATACTGCACAAGCGGATCAAGGCTTTCGAACACGCGGCGGCGGTTCTTATCCAACTGATCAAACGCACCCGCCCGCGCCATCATCTCCAGCGGGCGTTTACCGACCTTCTTCAGATCAACCCGGCGGGCTAAATCGAACAGGTTCACAAAGGGCTTTTCCGCGCGACCATCGACCACCAGGTTCATCGCCTCAACGCCCACGTTTTTCAAGGCGCCCAGCGCATAGACAAGCTCTCCGTTCACCACATCGAAGGTAGCTTGAGATCGGTTCACGCAAGGGGGCACATAGGGCAACTCAAGCCCTTTGCGGACCTCTTCGAAGTAAACGGCTAATTTGTCGGTCAGGTGGATATCGCAATTCATGACACCCGCCATGAACTCTACCGGGTGGTTCGCCTTCAGCCAGCCGGTCTGGTAGCTGACCACCGCATAAGCCGCAGCGTGGGATTTGTTGAAGCCGTAGTTGGCAAACTTGTCCAACAGGTTCCAGACCTCGGTCGCTTTGGTCTCATCGACATCATTTTCGGCAGCCCCTTTGAGGAACTTGGGCCGCTCAGCATCCATCGCCTCCTGAATCTTCTTACCCATCGCGCGGCGCAACAGGTCTGCGCCGCCAAGGCTGTAACCGGCCATTTCCTGCGCGATCTGCATCACCTGTTCCTGATAGACGATGATGCCCTGCGTCTCGTCCAGGATGTGGTCGATGGACGGGTGCAGCTTGTCCCGCTTACTGAGCCCGTTCTTAACCTCGCAGAACTTGGGAATGTTCTCCATCGGACCCGGACGGTATAGCGCCACAAGGGCAATAATATCCTCGATACAGTCCGGCTTCATCCGCTTGAGCGCATCCATCATGCCCGAGGATTCCACCTGAAACACCGCAACCGTTTTGGCCGCCGAATAAAGCTTGTACGTCGCCTCATCATCCAGCGGGATGGCGTTGATCTCATTCACCGCGCCTTCGGCGGGTTCATACAACTCGGTGCCATCGGGTGCGATATGAAGTTCGCGCCCGGATTTGAAGATCAAATCCATCGCGTTCTGGATCACAGTCAAAGTCTTCAGACCTAGAAAGTCGAACTTGACCAGCCCGGCCTGTTCCACCCATTTCATGTTGAACTGGGTCGCGGGCATATCGGACCTAGGGTCCTGATAGATCGGCACCAGCGCATCCAGAGGTCGATCACCGATCACCACCCCCGCCGCGTGGGTCGAGGCATTCCGCAACAGCCCCTCAACCTGCTGGCCATAGGTCAGAAGCCGGTCCACAACCTCTTCGCTGCGTGCCTCTTCGCGAAGGCGGGGTTCGTCTTTCAGGGCCTTTTCGATGGAGACAGGCTTGACCCCCTCCACCGGGATCATCTTGGACAGGCGGTCCACCTGCCCATAGGGCATCTGCAACACCCGCCCAATATCGCGCACGGCGGCCTTCGACAACAGAGCACCAAAGGTGATGATCTGCCCCACCTTGTCGCGCCCGTATTTCTGCTGAACGTAACGGATCACCTCTTCCCGACGATCCATGCAGAAGTCGATATCAAAGTCCGGCATCGAGACCCGCTCGGGGTTCAGGAACCGCTCAAACAGCAGCGAATAGCGCAGCGGGTCAAGGTCGGTGATCGTCAGCGCATAGGCCACGAGCGAGCCCGCACCAGACCCCCGCCCCGGCCCCACCGGAATGTCGTGATCCTTGGCCCATTGGATAAAGTCGGCAACGATCAGGAAATAGCCGGGAAAGCCCATGCCCTCGATGATGCCGAGTTCGAAATCCAGCCGTTCCTGGTATTCCTCGGGCGTCACCGCATGCGGGATCACCGTCAGACGTTTCTGCAAGCCCTCATTGGCGATACGCCGCAGCTCGGCGACCTCATCATCGGCAAATTTCGGCAGGATCGGATCTCGGCGATACGCCATGAAAGCGCACCGGCGCGCGATCTCGACGGTATTCTCAATCGCTTCAGGCAAGTCGGCAAACAGCGTCACCATTTCCTGCTGCGACTTGAAATAATGCTGCGCGGTCAGGCGGCGGCGACCGTCCTGTTGGTCGACATACGCGCCCTCGGCGATACAGATCAGCGCATCATGCGCCTCATACATGTCGGTGGTCGGGAAATAGACATCATTGGTGGCGACCAGAGGCAGATTCTTGGCATAGGCCATCTCGACATGCCCACGTTCGGTTAGACGCTCTGCCTCGGGCTGGCCCCCTTCGCCCGGATGGCGCTGCAATTCGATATACAGGCGGTCCGGGAACATCCCAGCCAGGCGATCCACCAGAGCCTCCGCCGACGGACGCTGGCCTTGCTGCAACAGCATCCCCACGGGCCCATCCGGCCCGCCGGTCAGACAGATCAACCCGTCCGAGCGCTCGGCCAATTCGTCCAACGTGACCTGCGGCAACTGTCCGCCCTTGTCCACATAGAGGCAGGAACTCAGCTTCATCAGGTTCTCATACCCCGCCTCGGACTGCGCCAGCAGCACCAGCGGCGCAGGAGCTTTGGGCTTCTCGCCTGGCTGCGGCTGCACATAGGTCAGATCAACCTGACACCCCATGATCGGCTGCACCCCAGCGCCGCTGGCAGTCACGGAAAACTCCAAAGCCGAGAACATAGAATTGGTGTCCGTCACCGCAACAGCGGGCATCTCCATATTCTCGCACAAAGCGGGCAGCTTCTTCAGCCGCACAGCGCCTTCCAGTAGAGAATATTCGGTGTGAACACGTAGGTGAATGAATCGAGGAATACTGCTCATACCCGCTACGCTATCCCAGCCAGCGACGCGGCAAAAGCAGGAACCGCCGCTTTGAGATGCCTAAAAAATCAACACCTATTATTCGGATTTTTCAGAAGGTGCTTCGGCCGCAATTGGACCCGATCTGCAAAAAGCGCTTTATTTACAGGCAACTGATGTCTAGACAACGGCGAAAATCGCAGATCGTTCAGGTCCAATGGTGCATCACATAATCAGTTTTTCTTGCCAGATAAGGCGCGCTGTTTCTAACATCTGACGGCAAGCACTCTGCCCGCCCCTTTTTCTACGTCGCATCGAAGGAGGGCACCGAAGGGCGCAACCGGGTAAGGCGACGGGTTTCTCGAATGAACATCACGTTTCTTCTGAACGGAGAGACAGTGGAGCTGGCGGACGTCAATCCGACGGCAACTCTGCTGGACTGGCTGCGCGAGGATCGCGGCCTGACCGGCACTAAGGAAGGCTGCAACGAAGGTGACTGCGGGGCCTGCACCGTCATGGTCACGGATGAAGGTTCCAGCAAAGCACTGAATGCCTGCATCCTATTCCTGCCACAACTACACGGCAAAGCCATCCGCACCATCGAGGGCGCAAACGGCCCCGACCAGCAGGCTCACCCCGTGCAACAGGCCATGATCGACCTACACGGTTCACAATGTGGCTTTTGCACCCCCGGCTTTGTCATGTCGATGGTCGCGGGCCACACCAATGGCGTCACCGACCACGACACCCAGCTTGCGGGTAATCTCTGCCGTTGCACTGGCTACGCCCCCATCATCCGCGCGGCCCAAGCCGCCGAATCCCAGCCAGTCCCAGCATGGGTTAAAGACGACCAATCCTTCTCTTGTTCAAAAATACCTCGGGGGGAGGCCGCAGGCCGGGGGGCGGAGCCCCCCTTGCTCCCCACCTCATCCGACGAACTGGCCGCGATCTATGCACAAAATCCCTACGCCACGCTCATCGCGGGCGCAACCGATGTGGGCCTCTGGGTCACAAAACAACTGCGCGACCTGGATCCGGTCATCTTCCTGAGCCGCTGCGACGACCTGAAAAACATCGCCATCACCAATGACGAAGTCCACATAGGCGCCATGGTCGACATGAACCGCATGTGCGACACGTTGACAGACCTCCATCCCTCTTACACCGAGATGATCCGGCGCTATGCCAGCGTTCAGGTCCGCCACGCCGCAACCGTGGGCGGCAATATCGCCAATGGCTCACCGATCGGAGACAACCCGCCCGCCCTGATCGCATTGGGTGCAACCCTGCATCTGCGCAAAGGCGACACTCGCCGTCAGATCCCGTTGGAAGATTTCTTCATCGACTACGGCAAACAAGACCGCGCGCCCGGAGAATTCGTCGAAGCCGTCAGCTTCCCCCGCCAACCGGACCGGCTGAAAACCTACAAACTCAGCAAACGGTTCGATCAGGACATTTCAGCCGTCTGCGGCTGTTTCAACATCACCGTCACAGACGACACCGTCACCCAGGCGCGGATCGCGTTTGGCGGCATGGCGGGCACTCCGAAGCGGGCCACCCATGTCGAAGCCGCATTTATCGGCAAACCCTGGACCGCTGCGACCATTCAGGCCGCGCTGCCCGCCTTTGCTGACGATTACCAACCACTCACGGATATGCGCGCCTCGGCCACCTATCGTCTGGAAACCGCCAAAGCGATGCTGGAGCGGTATTTCCTTGAAGATCAGGGCGAAGTGACCGACGTACTCAAGGTGACGGCATGAGCGTGACTAAACCCCTCCCCCATGACGCAGCCCCACTGCATGTCGCAGGTGCCGCGCGCTATGTGGATGACATCCCAACGCCCAAGGGCACGCTGCATCTGGCCTTTGGCCTCAGCCCGATTGCCAAAGGCACGATCACCACGATGGACCTGTCGGCAGTAAAAGCCGCCAAGGGTGTGGTGCAAGTGATGACGGCGGATGATCTGCCTTTTGCCAATGATGTCTCGCCCTCGATCCATGATGAGCCGCTGCTGTCGGACGGCACGGTTCATTATATCGGCCAGCCCGTGTTTCTGGTGGTGGCGACCAGCCATCTGGCCGCTCGCAAGGCTGCACGGCTGGGCAAGATTGACTATGCCGAAGACACCCCGATCCTGACCATCGAACAGGCTCTGGCCGCTGACAGCCGGTTCGAGGACGGCCCCCGCATCTATGCCAAGGGCGATGCGGACGTGGCGATCGCGTCGGCCCCCCACGTGATCGAAGGTTCCTTTGAACTCGGCGGGCAGGAACATTTCTATTTGGAAGGCCAGGCCGCTCTGGCCTTGCCGAATGAAGGCGCGGACATGCTGGTCCACAGCTCGACCCAACACCCGACCGAGATTCAGCATAAAGTAGCCGATGCCTTGGGTGTGCCCATGCACGCCGTACGGGTTGAAACTCGCCGCATGGGCGGAGGGTTCGGCGGCAAGGAAAGTCAGGGCAACGCTCTGGCCGTCGCCTGCGCCATCGCCGCCCGCGCCACCGGCAAGGCCTGCAAGATGCGTTATGACCGCGATGATGACATGATCATCACCGGCAAGCGCCACGCCTTCCGCATTGCCTACAAGGCTGGGTTTGATGAGAACGGCCATGTTCAGGGTGTCTCCTTCCACCATTACGTCATCTGTGGCTGGGCGCAGGACCTGTCGCTGCCCGTCGCTGACCGCGCGATGCTGCATTCCGACAATGCCTATCTGCTGCCGAATGCCCGGATTGAAAGCCATCGACTGAAAACCAACACCCAATCCGCCACAGCCTATCGCGGGTTCGGCGGCCCTCAGGGCATGGTCGGGATCGAACGCGTGATGGATCACGCCGCGCACGTGCTTGGGCTGGACCCGGTCGAACTGCGTCGCCGTAACTATTATGAGCCTGCGCATAAGGTGGCCGATCAACCGCTGCACGCGAAACTGCTGGGCCACCCCGACCCACACGAAGACCTGACCAGCCGAGGTGCTGTGGAAACCGGGAATGCCCCCGTTCGCCCCCTACCCGCCGACGGCAACACCACACCTTACGGTATGGAGGTCAGCGATTTCGAACTGCACGGCATGACCGAAGCACTTCTGACATCCAGCGACTATGCCGCCCGTAAGGCCACCATCGCCGAGTGGAACGCGAAGAACGGCGTGATAAAGAAGGGTATCGCCTTCTCGCCGGTCAAATTCGGGATTTCCTTCACGCTGACCCACCTCAATCAGGCGGGAGCGCTGGTGCATGTGTATCAGGACGGCTCGGTTCACCTGAACCATGGCGGCACCGAGATGGGACAGGGCCTGTTCCAGAAAGTCGCGCAGGTGGCCGCGTCGCGGTTCGGTATTCCCCTTGAGATGGTCAAGATCACCGCCACTGACACGGCCAAAGTGCCGAACACGTCAGCCACAGCTGCGTCCTCGGGCAGCGATCTAAACGGGATGGCTGTAAAGGCCGCCTGCGACAAGATCCGTGACCGCATGGCCGATTATCTGGCCGAACGGCACCAGGCTGATCCCACAACCGTATCCTTCGCGGACGGCCACGTGAGTGTGAGCAAGGAACGCTATACCTTCGCCGAAGCCGCTGCTCTGGCCTATCAGGGCCGCATAAGCCTGTCGGCGACTGGCTTCTATAAAACGCCCAAGATCGAGTGGGACCGGATCGCAGGCCGGGGGCGGCCGTTCTTCTACTTCGCCTATGGCGCGTCCGTCACTGAAGTCGCGGTGGACACGCTGACCGGCGAAAACCGTATTCTGCGTACCGATATACTGCATGATGCGGGGGCCTCTCTGAACCCGGCGCTGGATATCGGGCAGGTAGAAGGTGGCTATGTCCAGGGCGCGGGCTGGCTGACGACCGAGGAACTGGTCTGGGACGGAAATGGTAACCTGCGCACGCATGCGCCCTCGACCTACAAAATCCCAGCCTGCTCAGACCGGCCCGATATCTTCAATGTCGCGCTCTGGGATGGCGAGAACCGCGAGGACACGATCTATCGCTCGAAAGCGGTGGGAGAGCCGCCCTTCATGCTGGGTATCTCGGCTTGGCTGGCCCTGTCGAATGCGGTGGCAGCCTGCGGTGACGCTTACCCCGCTTTGGATGCGCCCGCCACTGCCGAAGAGGTCTGGCACGGCGTCCAGCGGATGAAAGGGGGCATCTAATGGGATTTGATCTTGAGGCTTTGAGGGAGGCGGTCAATACCCACGGACGCGTGGTCCGCGTGGTCATCACCGTGATCAAGGGCTCGTCCCCGCGTGAGGTCGGTGCCGCCATGCTGGTCTGGGATGGCGGACAAAGCGGCACAATCGGTGGCGGCACGTTGGAATATCAGGCTGCGCAGGCGGCAAGGTCGCAGGCCGCGCCGGCGCGGCTGACCCATCACGCGCTGGGTCCTGACATGGGTCAATGCTGTGGCGGCGCGGTTTCGCTGCTCAGTGAAGTCTATGATCACAAAGCGGTAAATGCGCTGGACGATACCGTCATCGCGCGATCTCCGACCGGCGGCGACATGCCGTTGTCGGTCAAACGGCTGCTGGCCGAGGCGCGCGGTCAGGGCATTGCGCCCGAGCCACAACTGCTGGACGGCTGGATGGTCGAGCCGGTTCATCAACCAACCCGCAACTTCTGGATTTGGGGTGCGGGTCATGTCGGGCGGGCGCTGGTCGACGTTTTGGCCCCACTGCCCGATCTGGCGATCACATGGGTCGATACGGGGCCTGAGCGATTTCCCGACAATATTCCTGCGAGCGTCACACCAGTTCCAGCAGCCAAACCTGCCGAGCTTGTCCGCCACGCCCCGCAGGACGCTGAACATCTTGTGCTGACATATTCGCACAATCTGGACCTTGAGCTGTGCAATCGACTGTTGACGCGTGGTTTTGGGGTTGCTGGCTTGATTGGCTCCGCTACGAAATGGGCGCGATTCCGGTCGCGGCTGGCGGCCCTCGGGCATTCCCCCGAACGGATCAGTCGGATCACTTGCCCAATCGGCGACCCCGCCTTGGGCAAACACCCGCAGATGATCGCCGTCGGCGTCGCCGCGCAGCTTCTGCGCCCTGCCCGACAATCCGAGTTGAAGAAGGACCTGAGCGCGTGACCACTCCACTATTAAGTCTGCAAGGGCTGACCAAGGCTTATCCTGGCGTCGTGGCCAATGATCAGGTGTCCTTCGACATCGGCGAAGGCGAAGTACACGCCCTGCTGGGCGAAAACGGCGCAGGCAAGTCCACACTGGTAAAAATGATCTATGGGCTGGTGAAACCCGATAGCGGCACGATGCTGCTGCGCGGCCAGCCGTTCGCCCCGCCCGAACCGCGCGCGGCCCGCGCCGATGGGATCGCGATGGTGTTCCAGCATTTCTCGTTGTTTGACGCGTTGAACGTGGCCGAGAATATCGCATTGGGAATGGAGAACCCGCCGCCCATGGGCGATCTGGCCGCACGTATCCGCGAAGTGTCCGAAACCTATGGCCTGCCGCTGGACCCGTATCGCACGGTGGGCGACCTGTCCGCAGGCGAACGCCAGCGGGTCGAGATCATCCGTTGCCTGCTGCAGGACCCCAAACTGCTGATCATGGACGAGCCAACATCGGTTTTGACCCCACAAGAGGTCGATATCTTGTTTGAAACACTGAACAAATTACGCGCCGAAGGTACCTCGATCCTGTATATCTCGCATAAGCTGGAAGAGATCCGCACGCTGTGCGACCACGCGACAATCCTGCGTCTGGGCAAGAACGTGGGCGAGTGTGTTCCCTCTGAGACCTCGGCGCGGGACATGGCCGAGATGATGGTGGGTTCGACCCTACAAACACCGGAACGGTCAGGGCGGGATTTTGGCGAAGTTGCTCTGGATGTCAGCGGGCTGTCGGTACCGTCTCCGTCGGAATTCGGTACCGCGCTGCGCAATGTTCACATGACCGTCCGCAAGGGCGAGGTTCTGGGCATCGGCGGCGTCGCAGGCAACGGGCAGGATGAATTGCTGGGGGTGCTGTCGGGCGAAATCCCGACTGCCGCCGATGCGATCAAGTTCAACGGCCAGCCGATTGGCAAGCTGGGCCCCACCGCGCGGCGCAAGCTCGGTGTGCTGACCGCGCCCGAG
The DNA here is from genome assembly GCF_056531325.1 of Ruegeria sp. N8. Lineage (NCBI taxonomy): Bacteria > Pseudomonadati > Pseudomonadota > Alphaproteobacteria > Rhodobacterales > Roseobacteraceae > Ruegeria > Ruegeria sp. N8. Next base: position 692,641 of record NZ_JBQFLQ010000002.1, read on the forward strand.
GAGCGGCTGGGCCACGCCGCAGCGCCTGATATGAGCCTGACGGAAAACGCCTTGCTGACAGGATCCGTCCGCGAAGGGTTGGAAAATAATGGCTTCCTGAAATGGGCCGAGACCAAAAGCTTTGCCGAGAAAATCATCAGCGCCTTTGACGTCCGCACGCCTGGCCCCGAGAACGCGGCGCGGTCTTTGTCGGGTGGGAACCTGCAGAAATTCGTAATTGGGCGTGAGGTGTTGCAAAACCCCGATGTGCTGGTGGTGAACCAGCCCACATGGGGCGTGGATGCCGCCGCCGCAGCCTCCATCCGGCAGGCCATTCTGGATTTGGCGGCAAAGGGGACAGCGGTGATCTGCATTTCGCAGGATCTGGACGAGTTGATGGAGATCTCCGACAGCTTTGCGGCGCTGAACGAAGGCCGCCTGAGTGCGCCGCGAAAAACCACCGGTCTGACGGTCGATGAGATCGGCCTGATGATGGGCGGTGCTCATGGCATGGAGGTGGCGCATGTGTAAGCCGTGGAACCGTCTCCGGCGGCCGTATTTGGAACGAGAAGAAGACCTGGGGGTTTGAGCAGATGATTGTGTTGGAGAAACGGCCTCAGCCGTCGAAAGCGTGGTCATATGCGACCCCTCTGGTCGCGGTGGTGGCAACGATGGTGTTTGGCGGTTTGCTGTTCGCCCTGCTGGGCAAGAACCCGGTCGAGGCCATCGGCACCATATTCTGGGAGCCTCTGTTCGGAGAGTTCGCATTCTACTACCGCCCGCAATTGCTGGTGAAGGGCGCGCCTTTGGTGTTGATCGCCATCGGTTTGTCGCTGGGGTTTCGGGCAGGGATCTGGAACATTGGGGCCGAGGGTCAGTACATCATGGGCGCCATCTTTGGCGCCGGTGCGGGTTTGGCCTTTTACCCGCTGGAGGCGTTCTACATCTTTCCTATCATGGTGATTGCGGGCGCGTTCGGGGGCTGGCTGTGGGCGATGATCCCGGCCTTTCTGAAGGTACGTTTTGGCACCAATGAAATCCTCGTGTCGCTGATGCTGGTCTATGTGGCCGAACAGATGCTGGCCTCGGTCTCGCTTGGATTGCTGAAGAACCCCGAAGGATTCGGCTTTCCCGGCTCGCGCAACCTGCAGTCCTATGACAGCGCCCATAATGCCGAGCTGATTGCCGGATCGGGGATGCATTGGGGCGTGGTGACGGCGCTGATTGCAGTGATCTTTGCCTATGTTCTGTTGAACCGACACATGCTGGGCTTTCATATCCGCCTGACGGGCGAGGCCCCGCGTGCAGCTAAATTCGCAGGCGTCAATCCGGCACGGCTGATCCTGTTCTGCCTGGGTCTGTCGGGCATGTTGGCCGGGTTGGCGGGTATGTTCGAGGTGTCCGGCCCTGCCGGTCAGGTCAGCATCGACTTTAACGTGGGCTATGGCTTTACCGCCATCATCGTGGCCTTCCTTGGCCGCCTGCATCCGGTGGGCATTCTGCTGGCCGGCTTCCTGATGGCACTGACCTATATCGGTGGTGAAATCGCGCAATCCCAACTGGGCTTGCCTGCCGCTGCCATCCAGGTGTTTCAGGGGATGCTTTTGTTCTTCCTGCTGGCCTTTGATCTTCTAACAAACTTCCGCATCCGTGCGGCCCGTAGCGAGGTAGCGTGATATGGACCTTGGTGAAATCAATCCCGTCCTTCTGGTCGCCTCGCTAATGGTGGCCGCAACCCCCCTGCTGCTGGCCGCGATCGGAGAACTGGTCGTTGAAAAAGCAGGTGTTCTGAACCTTGGCGTCGAGGGCATGATGATCGTCGGCGCGATCAGCGGCTTTGCGATCTCGGTCGAGACCGGCTCACCTTGGCTGGGGTTCATCGCATCCGCCATCGGCGGCGCGGTGCTGTCGCTGCTATTCGTTCTGCTGACTCAGGTAGCACTGGCCAATCAGGTGGCCAGCGGCTTGGCTCTGACGCTGTTTGGTCTGGGCTTCAGCGCCCTGTTGGGACAAAGCTATGTGGGGATCAAGCCCCCCAGCATGGGCGACATTCATATCCCGGTGATCAGCGATATTCCGGTGATCGGCCCGATCCTGTTCCAGCATGACCCGATCCTTTATGTAGGCATCGCACTCACGGCCGCCGTCTGGGCCACGCTGAAATACACGCGCGTCGGCCTAATTCTGCGCGCCGTGGGCGAGAACCACGATGCGGCGCATGCGCTTGGCTACAAAGTCATCAAGATCCGCATTATGGCGATCCTGTTCGGCGGGGCCTGTGCCGGGCTGGGCGGAGCCTACATCAGCCTGATCCGCGTGCCGCAATGGACCGAGGGCATGACTGCCGGTGTCGGCTGGATTGCGCTTGCGCTGGTGGTCTTCGCCAGTTGGAAGCCATGGCGCGCCTTGATGGGCGCCTATTTGTTTGGCGGTATCACCGTGTTGCAGCTGAATTTGCAGGCAGCGGGCGTTGCCATTCCGGTCGAGTATCTGGCAATGTCGCCCTACATCATCACGATCCTTGTGCTTGTGATCCTTTCGGCCGACAAGAGCAGCGCACCTGCCGCATTGGGCCGAACCTTCCATGCCTCGCACTAGGGGCCAACTAAAACCAACTTGGAGAGTAACACATGAAATTCACCACTCTACTGACAAGCGCCGCCGTGGCGCTGGGTCTGGCCACGGGGGCCATGGCCGAAGACAAGACCAAGGTCGGCTTTGTCTATGTCGGCCCCGTCGGCGATGGCGGCTGGACATATGAGCATGACAAGGGCCGTCAGGCGGTCGAAAAGCACTTTGGCGACAAGGTCGAGACCGTGTTCGTTGAATCCGTCCCCGAAGGCCCGGATGCTGAACGTGTGATGACCCAGATGGCGCTGGAAGGCGCAGATCTGATCTTTACCACCTCGTTCGGCTACATGGACCCCACCATCAACGTGGCCAAGAAATTCCCGAACGTGAAGTTCGAACACGCGACCGGTTATAAGACCGCCCCGAACGTCTCGGCATATTCGGCACGGTTCTATGAGGGCCGCGCGGTGCAGGGTCACATCGCGGGCAAAATGACCAAGTCGAACATCATCGGCTATATCGGGTCCTACCCAATCCCCGAAGTGATCCGTGGCATCAACTCGGCCTATATCCACGCCAAGAAGGTGAACCCGGATGTCGAATTCAAGATCGTCTGGGCCTACACTTGGTTCGACCCGGCGAAAGAGGCTGATGCCGCCACCGTTCTGATCGAACAGGGTGCCGACGTGATCCTGCAACACACCGACTCGACCGCGCCGCAGGCGGCCGCGCAAGAGGCAGGTAATGTTGTCACTTTTGGCCAAGCCTCGGACATGAGCGAATACGCCCCCTTCCCGCGTGTTTCGTCGATCATCGACAACTGGGCACCTTACTATATCGCCCGCACGCAGGCCGTCATGGATGGCTCGTGGGAGACCGTAAGCACTTGGGACGGCATCAAAGAAGGCATGGTTGAGATCGGTGAGATTTCCGACGCCGTACCTGCCGACGTCAAGGAAGAGGCGCTGGCCTTGAAAGCCGCGATGGCCGCAGGCGAATACCACCCCTTCACTGGCCCGCTGAAGAAGCAGGACGGCAGCGACTGGCTGGCGGATGGCGAAACCGCTGATGACGGTACGCTGGCAGGCATGAACTTCTACGTCGAAGGGCTGGACGGCGAGATCCCGCAGTAAGCCACGCGTAGATAGCACTAGACAAAGCCCGCCTCGTTTGGCGGGCTTTTTTCTTGTCATGCATTCATGGCGCAAACCGCGTAAGATTGCCCAAGGCACGGCTTGCGAGGGACCGCGATGGAGGATTTTCTGGACGGCAAACGACGTGCCGCCATTCTGGCCATGGATGTGCTGGGCTACGCCCATCTGACCGAAACCGATGAGGTCGGAACCCTGCGCGCTGTACGCCATCTGCGGAACACGATCATCTCGCCCGCGCTGGAACAAAATCAGGGACGATTGGTCAAAACGATGGGCGACGGATTTCTGGCCGAATTCCCGGAGCCTGACACCGCGCTGACCGCTGCGATGCGGATTCAGACCGAGGCCGCAGCGCAGGCTCGGCAGCAGCCGCCAGACGCGCGCATCCTGCTGCGCATTGGGGCGCATCTTGGGGATGTGTTCGTTGACGATCAGGACATTCTGGGCGACGGCGTCAATATTGCCGCCCGATTGGAAGGCCTTTGCCACGCCGGGGGGCTGGCCGCCTCGCAGGCATTTGTCGATGCGCTGCCGCAGGGCAAAACAAAAGACCTGACACATGATGGCCAACATCAGCTCAAGAACATTTCGCGCCCTCTGACCGTGTTTCGCTGGCAGGCCGAGGGGACGTCGCGCGCGCTGTCCCAACCCGTAATCCGAACAGGTCCACCGACCCTTGCGGTCTTGCCTTTCCAGAACCACTCCCCCGATCCTGAACATGCCTTTTTCGCCGAAGGGCTGGCCGAAGACATCATCTCAGGCCTGCAACAGATGGGCCAGGTGCCGGTTGTCTCGGGCGCGTCCAGCCTGTCCCTGAACCCAGAACTGAGCGTCGAAGACGCCGCACGGGTTTTGGGGGCACAGTATCTTGTGACCGGAACATTGCGTCGGTCGGGCCCTCGGGTGCGGGTGACGGTGGAATATATCGAGGGAACAACCGGGCTTGCCCTCTGGTCCGAGAAATACGACCGGCCGTTCGAAGATGTGTTCGAGATTCAGGACGACATCACCTTGCGTGTCGTCACCGCATTGGACACCGAGCTGGTCGAGGGAGAGATCGACCGCATTCGCCGTAAACGCCCCGACCATCTGGGGGCGTGGGAAAGGTACCTGCGGGGGATGTCGGGACTTAGAAAGCCTGGGCTGGAAGATTTGCAAGCGGCACAGGTTGAGTTTCAGGCCGCCGTGGCACTGGATGAAGACTATGGTGATGCCTGGGCGGGTATGGGATGGGCCTATCTAAAGGAATATGGGTTTGGTGCGTCCGAGCGTTCAAAGGACGTGTTGGCCAAGGGTGTGGCCGCTGCGCAAAAGGGGTTGGAGCTAGCCAATAAATCTCCATTTGCGCACTATGTGATGTCGACAGCCTATGTCTGGCAGGGAGAGAAGGCGTTAAGCCTGAAGGAATTGGAATACGCGATCCGCCTGAACCCCTTTTTTACACGCGCTAAACTGGCCTATTTCAACCGGTCCGAACTTGCCGATCCCAGTATCGGCCCCCAGGCCGCCGAGGAAATCCGCAAGGCTTTGGCCTTGTCTCCGCGGGAACCGGACCGGGGGTTCTATTTCTGGGCAATTGCCCGGATGTATTTGGTTGCGGGTGAAAATATCGAAGCGTTGGACTGGGCAGATCGCGCCGTCAATGTGCGCCCCAACGATCCCAACATGCTGTATCGCCGCGCCATCTGCCTTGCCGCCTTGGACCGCGTGGATGAAGCACAGGAGGCTCTGGCCGCCTGCGAAGGCCTGTCCGAGGGCTATGTCGACCGGATGCGGGACTGGCGGCCCTATGACGACGCACGTAACGACAAGGTTTTTGCGGGGCTGCACCGCAACGGTCTGGCCGGATAACGTGTACCAGGCCAGACCAAGTTGAAATCAGTGCCCGCTCAGCACCAACGTATTCACCGGCATCAGGATCAACCGCAGGCGCAAGCCCGCCGCATGAACCACCCCAATTGTATCAACCACGTGCAAAAACGCGGCGTGCCAGAAGCCGAGGTCCTCATGTTCCAGCCGTTCATGATTGCTGGTATAGACATTCGCCAAACAGTTGCTGCCCGGAGGAATGTCGTCAGCCATCCCTTTATACAACGGCTCCATATAGACCAGAATGGACCCCGGATTTGTATTGGTCTGCACATCGCGCAGTTCATCCGAAGGGCGGAGTTGCCCTGATGGGATCACGTCCTGCACATCGACCACAACCATAGGAATGACCGTAAAAGGCTTGGTCATGCAGCCCAGTTCGCCCACCATGCCCGGCTTGATTACCTGGGCCGCCATCTGGTTGAACGCCGCCTGAAACCGGTCATGACCCGAATGCGACGGCACCAGAATTCCCGCAGGCCGCAGCAAAGGGCTGACAAAATCGCCAACTTGCAGGCCGAATTGTTCGATCCGGCCCGTCACGCCCGCGGCAACCACTGTCTTGTCCAGCTCGGTCAGGGCGGCGTCCAGTTGCGCATTTGCACTGGCCAGCTGCGCCGGGATCAGCTCTTCGATCTGTTGCACAACCGCAGCCCGTTGCGCCTCGGCCGCCACCAGCTTGGCTTCGCGTTCGGCGACGATGTTTTCCAGCCGGTCGATCTCGGCCAGACGCACGGCGCTGGATCCCTCGTCGCGCAGCGTGGTGTTGCGCTCAAGGTCTTCAATCGCCTGATCCAATGAGGCTTTGGCACCCGCAATCCCGGCGGTTGCTTCGGCCAGGTCTGTCTCGGCCACTTTCAACGAGGCCTGAACCTGCGCGATCTGCGCATGAGCAGCCTCGACCATCGCCGTTTGGGTAAAATCCTCCATTCGGAAGATCGGCTGACCTGCGACCACCTGCTGGTTGTTAGTCACATAGACCTCGGACACGCGCCCTCCCAGTTGCGGCAGGATCGTCACGGTGCGGAAATAGGACGCTGCCGTCCGGCTGGCCGGGTGAAAGTAAAACAGCGTCGTGATCACCGTCAGTGCCAGAATGGCACAGGTCGTCAGCCCCCAGCGCAGCTCGTACCACATGGTGAACAGCGTAATTTCATGGCCTATCCGTTTGCCCTGCACGTAACGACGGAACAGAAAATCAGGCAGCACCGTGATCAGTGCACACATCAGTGTTTCAAGCATGCCTTATTGCTCCTGATGTTCCGCCCGAGGAGGCGTGGCTGGATCTTGCGCTTGCGGACCCAACGATCGGATCGCATCTGCGATGGCCCGCAAAGGGGCACCAATGTCAGGGAACTGGAATCCGGCAACCAGAATGGCAGCAATCCAAAACAGACCATTATGAGTAAACAGCGCAAGAAGCGCTAGAATACCAACCAGTTGGAACTGGGGGTGGTTGGATTCATGTGCGATTTTTTCTGGGATCGAATGCAGGGTGAAATATCCCACCCCAATCAAAATGATCACTCCAACCGTGAAAATGAACATAAACGTTAAAAGAAAGTCGCTGCCATCGGCCTGGGTCACGTAGGACGGTATATGTCCCGTGGCCATCGGGTGTAAGTTATCGCCAGTCACCCTATCCTCCTATATCAATGGGGCATTCTTTGTATGGGTTGAGGTGCAATTTCAACCCTGCTTGTAGATCGACAGCAAACCTTGTGTACTTCGCCCCGCACTCTGCGAAGAGAGGGATATGATAGATTTCCTAGTCATCGGTGGCGGTATCGCCGGGCTCAGCGCTGGCGCGCGCCTGTCAGCCCATGGACGGGTTGTGGTTTTGGAGGCCGAAGACGCCCTGGGCTATCACGCGTCGGGGCGTTCAGCCGCACTATTTGAAGAGAATTACGGCCCAGAGTCTGTCGTTGCCTTGAACCGGGCCAGCGCCAGCTTTCTGAAGACCGACAAGGGTGGTTATCTGACACCGCGTGGCCTGATGCTGGTGGGTCGAGCAGATCAAGCCCTGCAAATGTCCAATGATACCGCATCCTTGAACATGCATCCCATATCAATTGCCGAAGCTGTGAATCGAATCCCAATCCTCAACGCTGACGCCGTTCGCTTTGCAGCGATCAGCGACGCCGCGTTCGACATCGATACCGACCGTCTGATGCAGAGCTTTGCACAAGCGATCCGACGCAATAGCGGAGACATTCTGACGAAATCCCGCGTCACCGCGCTGCGCCGGGATCGAAACTGGATTGTCGAGGCCAACGGCAGCTTTGAAGCTCGCGCAATTGTCAACGCAGCCGGGCCGTGGGTGGACCAGGTCGCGGCATTAGCAGGGATCAAACCGATCGGGATATCTCCACTACGTCGATCGATGGCGCGTCTTCCCGCGCCGGGCGGTCATGATTTGCGAGATTGGCCAATGCTGCTGGGTGCTGGGGAAAGCTGGTACGCAAAGCCCGATGCTGGGAAATTGATCGTCTCGCCATCCGAGGCTGACCTGGTACCACCGCAAGACGCTTATGCCGACGACTTGGTCTTGGCGGAAGGGCTTGCGCGCTATGAAGAAATGGTGACCGAAGCCGTCACGCGGGTCGAGACAAACTGGGCGGGGCTACGCAGTTTTGCGCCTGATGGGACGCTGGTTCTGGGACCGGACCCGATCGAACCCAATTTTATCTGGTCGGCTGGCCAGGGTGGCTACGGGTTTCAAACGGCGGCGGCCGCGTCTAAAATAGTTGCCGACTTGGCAATCGGCGCACCGCCCGAACTAGACGCGGAAATTGTGAACGCCCTTAAACCCGACAGGCTGCGACAATGAGCAAACGAACCCTTCCTCCTAACGCCAGCGTTGCAACTCAGGTCGAGGGCGCCCGAATGGTCGCGCCTGCTGCGACCCGCAATGCAGATGTGCTCTGCGATCTGCTGGCGCAATGGGCCCCTGACAGCGGGAACGCATTGGAAATTGCCAGCGGGACAGGCCAGCATGTGAGCGCCTTTGCCCAGCGCCTGCCCGGCCTGACCTGGCACCCGACTGAGATCGACCCCGACCGCCGCGCCAGCATCAATACATACACGGTCGAGCAAGAGAACATCAAAGTCGCCGCCACTCTGGACGCCACGGCGGAGGGATGGCATCGAGAATTTGGCGGCAAGGATCTTATCGTCCTGATTAATCTGACCCATCTTATCAGCTGGGTTGAAACCTGCACGATTCTAACTGAGGTTTCAAAGGCGCTGGAGCCTAAAGGGCGATTTATCCTATACGGTCCTTTCATGCGCGCGGGCAAATTGACCAGCGATGGTGATCAACGGTTTCACCAGGCCCTGGTCCAACAAGACCCCGAGATCGGCTATAAGAATGACTCCGAAATTGCCGCGTATTTGCAGGCCCGAGGTCTAACGATTCTCAAAATATCAGAGATGCCCGCAAACAATATCGCTTTCATTGCGGAAAACTCGGGCACTTGATGAGAATAAGTTCTCTGCCAAGGATGGGCCCTATCCAATCCATCTTCGGAAACCACGTAATATTTCTCCCCGGAGATGCGCCACGAAAACCTGCTTAAGCAGGTTTGCCTCCGGCGGAGGTATTTTTGAACAGAAGAAGTAACGGGTCGTTAACTCTGATGAGCAATAGTGATTTTGCGGTACAGGCGGAGGCGCCGTTGGCCGTAACAGGAGAAGGCCCCCCTAGCCAAAAGCAGGGGGGCTGGATCATGTCACCAGCCCCCGCTTCTTCTGTTTGAAAATACCTCCGCCGGAGGCATGGGCCGCCTTAGGCGGCCCATTTTGGAGCCCCGCCTAAAGCTAAGCTCAGAATCAACCGTCTTTACGGATCGTTTCGTTCTTAGGATCATAGGGGCTGTCACAAGTCACAACCGCATCCCAAAGCTTGTCCTGAATTTTGACTTGTAGCTTGGTGCCTTCAACTGCCAGCTCGGGGGGCACATAGCCCATGCCGATCGATTTCTCGAAGGCCACCGAATACCCGCCCGAGGTCAAACGACCCACGCGCGCGCCTTCCGGCGTATAGAGCGCTTCGCGACCCCACGGGTCAGCATCGTCTGGTCCGTCGATCAGCAGTGTGCAGCACTTTACGCGCACGCCGGTCTCTTCCAGCTTGGTTTTGCCGTAGAAGTCTTTCGACAGGTCGACAAAGCGCGGCAGATCGGCCTCGAGGGGGGTCGCGTCGCGGCCCAGTTCGGTGCCGAAGGCGCGATAGGATTTCTCCTGACGCAGCCAGTTCTGCGCGCGGGCACCAACCAGCTTCATACCGTGTTTCTCACCAGCCTTTTCCAACAGATCGAACAAATAGTTCTGCATTTCGATCGGGTGGTGCAGTTCCCAACCCAGCTCACCGGTATAGGCCACACGGATGGCGTTCACGGGGCACATGCCCAGTTCGATCTGACGGGCCGACAGCCATGGGAAGCGCTTGTTGGACAGTGCGGTTTCCGGATCGGCGTCTTTGATGACCGCTTTCAGGACATCACGCGACTTGGGTCCGGCGATGGCGAAGACACCCCACTGAGTGGTCACATCCTGTATCTCGATATACCCAAACTCCTCCATCTTGTCCTCGGCCGCTTTTCGCAGATAGTCCGCGTCATACTCGGTCCAGGCACCTGCGGAGACGATGTAGTAGTGATTCTCGCCATTGCGGACGATGGTGTATTCAGTGCGGGTGGTCCCATGCGAGGTCAGCGCGTAGGTCAGGTTGATGCGACCGACCTTGGGCAGCTTGTTACAGGTGAACCAATCCAGAAACTGGGTCGCGCCGGGGCCTTTGACGACATGCTTGGTGAAGGCCGACGCGTCGATCAGGCCAACGCCTTCGCGGATCGCTTTGGCCTCTTCCACAGCGTGTTTCCACCAACCACCGCGACGGAAGCTGCGGCTTTCCTTGTCGAAGTTATCCGGCGCATCGACGGGGCCAAAATAGTTCGGACGTTCCCAGCCGTTCACCCAGCCGAATTGTGCGCCACGCGCTTTCTGGCGGTCATAGGCCGGAACAGTACGCAGCGGACGGCAGGCTTCGCGCTCTTCGTCGGGGTGGTGCAGGATGTAGACGTGCTCGTAGCATTCTTCGTTCTTGCGCGCCGCGAATTCGGTGGTCATCCAGTTCGACGAGTACCGTTTGGGGTCCAGCGAGGCCATGTCGATCTCGGCTTCGCCGTCAACCATCATCTGCGCCAGATAATAGCCGGTGCCGCCTGCAGCAGTGATCCCGAACGAGAAGCCCTCGGCCAGCCACATGTTGCGCAGGCCCGGAGCGGGGCCAACCAGCGGGTTGCCATCAGGCGTATAGCAGATCGGGCCGTTGAAATCGTCTTTCAGGCCGGATTCGGCGCAAGAGGGTACACGCTCGGCCATCGCCATGTACTGGTCGGCAATCCGGTCGATATCCAGCGGGAACAGGTCCGCGCGGAAGCTGTCCGGCACACCATATTCGAACTGTGCGGGCGCGCCGTGTTCGTAGATGCCCAGAATCCAGCCACCACGTTCCTCGCGCGCATAAGACTCGTTGTCGGCGTCACGGACGACGGGATGCTCGGGGTTGCCTGCTTCGCGCCATTTGACCAGTTCGGGATCTTTGTCCATGACGATGAAGGTGTGCTCGACCGGGATGGCGGGCATCTTGATACCCAGCATTTTGGCGGTGCGCTGTGCGTGGTTGCCCGAGGCGGTCACGACATGCTCGGCTGTGATGACAACCTGCTCGTCCGACGGCACAAGGTTGCCGCCCTTTTCGACCATCTTGGTGCAGGTGACTTCCCAATGAGTGCCGTTCCAGTGGAACGCGTCAGCCTGCATCTTGCGCACAATATCAACACCGCGCTGACGGGCACCTTTGGCCATTGCTTGTGTCACGTCGGCCGGGTTAATGTAGCCATCTTCGGTGTGATAAATCGCACCTTTCAGATCGCCGGTTTCGATCAGCGGCCAGCGTTCCTTGATCTGCTCGGGTGTGAGCCACTCATAGGCCACATCGCAGGTCTCGGCGGTCGATGCATAAAGCATGTATTCGTCCATACGCTCTTGCGTCTGCGCCATGCGCAGGTTGCCAACCACGGCAAAGCCAGCATTTAAGCCAGTCTCTTCCTCAAGTGTCTTGTAGAAATCGACCGAGTATTTGTGGATGTGGGTTGTCGCGTAGGACATGTTGAACAGTGGCAGCAGACCAGCCGCGTGCCAAGTGGAGCCCGAGGTCAGCTCGTCACGTTCGATCAGCATCACATCGTCCCAGCCTGCCTTGGCAAGGTGGTATGCAATCGAGGTCCCGACGGCACCACCGCCAACGACCAGTGCTTTGACTTGGGTTTTCATTCGCCCGTTCTCCGGATTGAGTCTAATTTGCAAGGTTTATGCCCAAGCCCGAGGCCTAAGCGCCAAGTCCAGCCGACGCAAAAAAGTGCAAAACCGACTTTTGGCGTCAGCAATCGCTCAAATGACAGTGAAAGCCGCTACAGGATCTTGCCGGGGTTCATGATATTGTCTGGGTCGAGCGCCACCTTGATCGCCGCCATATAGCGGGTTGCGTCTCCCAGCTCCTTGATCAGATAGGGGCGTTTGCCCTGCCCTATTCCATGCTCGCCGGTGCAGGTGCCGTCCATCGAAATGGCCAATTCATTCAACCAGCCGACAAACTGATCGGCATTGGCCACCTCGTCGGCGTTTTCCATATCGATCAGCAACAAGGTATGGAAATTCCCGTCCCCGACATGGCCGACCATAGGCGCAATCAACCCAAGTTCCTCTGCCTTGTTTTGTGTGGCGGTGACACATTCGGCCAAACGCGAAATGGGCACGCAAACATCGGTTGAAATCCCGCGTGCATCCGGACGCAGCTGCAGACAAGCCCAATAGATGTCGTGCCGCGCCTGCCACAGCTTACTGCGTTCCTCAGTGGTCGAGGTTGCCGCAAAATCGGTACCGCCGAATTCTTCGGCAATCTGACCGAAGGTTTCTGCCTGCTCGATCGCGCCGTTTTCCGAGCCATGGAATTCGAGCAAAAGAAGTGGCGTTTCGGGCAATGTCAGATTGGAATAGGCATTGGCCGCCTTTACCGACATTTCGTCCAGCAACTCGATCCGGGCCACGGGAACGCCGTATTGGATGGTCATCATCACCGCCTGGCAAGCCGCATCCACGGTTGGAAAGGAACAGCGCGCCGAAGAAATCGCCTCGGGGATGCCTTGCAGCCGCAAAGTGATTTCCGTGATGACCCCTAGCGTCCCCTCGGCCCCTATCAACAACCGCGTTAGGTCGTACCCGGCCGAGGATTTCTTGGCCCGTTGCCCGGTGCGAATGATCCGCCCGTCCGGCATCACCGCCTCGAGGCTGAGGACATTGTCCTTCATCGTGCCATAGCGCACTGCATTCGTCCCTGAAGCCCGCGTTGACGCCATCCCCCCCAATGAGGCATTGGCGCCGGGGTCGATGGGGAAGAACAACCCCTGATCGCGAAGATGCGTGTTCAGATCCTCACGCGTGACGCCGGGCTGCACGACACAGTCCAGATCACTGGCATTCACGGTCAGAACCTTGTTCATCTGGGTCAGGTCGACCGAGATACCTCCGGCTGGCGCATTGACATGCCCCTCGAGCGAGGTGCCGGTGCCAAAAGCGATCACCGGCACTTTATGCGTGGCGCAGGTTTTGACAATCTCGGACACTTCTGCAGTGGTCTGAGGAAACACCACAGCATCCGGGGACTGGTTTTCAATCCACGTCGTCGTGTGCCCATGCTGTTCCCGAATGGCTTGGCCGGTTTGCAGGCGGTCGCCGAATTTCTGCTTTAGAACGCCTATGACCGTTTCGATCCCAGCCTCGTTCCGAGGCAAAGCGACTGCCTGCACCATACTGTTCCTCCCCCCTGATCGCCGGGGCTATTCGCCCAGCGCAATTCCTTCGCGACGTGGATCTGCGCCGCCGATCAGGACATCCCCGATCTCAATCGCGTGCAGGCCCGAGGTCAGATCCCGTGGATTGACCTCATACCCAAGCGCAGTCAACTGATCTGCATACCCTTCGGCCGCTGTTCCCAGCTCAACATCATAAGTCCCGAACCGGTTGACCAGATGCGGCAGGGACAGAGCCTGCTGCACGTCCATATCCCAATCCGCCCACGCGATGATCGACTTGGCCACATAGCCAATGATCCGGCTGCCGCCCGGAGAGCCAATAGCCAGAACAGGCGCGCCGTCCTGCATCACGATTGTCGGGCTCATCGACGAACGCGGGCGCTTGCCGGGTTCCAACCGGTTGGCAATTGGCACGCCATCGCGATGCGTCTTGAATGAGAAATCGGTCAATTCGTTGTTCAGCAGAAACCCGTTGGACATCAATCGAGAGCCAAAGCCGTTCTCGATCGTGGTCGTCATGGACAGGACGTTGCCATATTGATCGACAATCGAGATATGCGAGGTCGACGGCAATTCCAGAGATTCATCATCCGCCCAGTTTGATGCATGATCGAAGGCCGGGTTGCCCGGCGCCACGTCGATCAAGGCTTCGCTCTCATTCAACAGACCGCCACGCTCGGACAGATAAGACGGGTCAACAAGCCCGTTGGTCGGCATCGGGACAAAGTCGTGATCAGCCATGTACCGCCCCCGGTCGGCAAAAGCCAAGCGCGAGGCATCGCCGATCAGCCGCCAGCTTTGAACATCTTCCGGTCCCATGGCCGCCAGACCATAACCATCCAGCATGCCCAAAATCTGCCCAACTGTCAGCGCGCCCGAAGAGGGCGGCCCCATGCCGCAGATCTCGTAGGCACGATAGGCGGCACAGACCGGCTCGCGCTCGATCACCTGATACAGGGCCAGGTCAATGCCCGATAGCACACCGGGGTTTCCTTCCGCCCCACGCACCGTGCTGACGATCCCTGCTGCGATCTCGCCACCGTAGAACCCTGCCGCGCCTTCGCTGGCCAAAGTGCGCAGTGTTTCCGCATAGTCGGGGTTCATCAGGCGCTGACCCTGCTCTAACGGCTTGCCATCAGGCAGGAAATATTCCGCCGTCACAGGGAAGCGCGACAACCGTTCGGCGTCCTTTTCGACCAGCCCCGCCAGTCGTGGAGAAACCAGAAATCCGTCCTCGGCCAGCGCAATCCCATCCGCAAACAGGCTGGGCCACGGGCTTCGACCCCAGCGGCGATGCGCCTCTTCTAACAGGGCTGGCGTTCCCGGTGTTCCAACGGACAGTCCCCCGACTACAGCATCGAAGAATTTCAGGGGTTCGCCATTTTCGTCGTGGAACAGCCGGTGAGTGGCCTCAAGCGGGGCTGTCTCGCGCCCGTCCAGCGTGGTCATCTTGCCAGTCGCGGCATCATACCAGACCAGAAACGCGCCACCGCCCAGACCAGAGGATTGCGGCTCGACCAGGCCTAGCACCACCTGAACCGCGACCATCGCATCCGCAGCCGACCCCCCTGCCCGCAGCACCTTGGCCCCGGCCTCAACCGCCAACGGGTTGGCCGCTGCAACCATCCAGTTCTGCGCAGTGACCGGCTTGCCCTCCATCTTCGCCTCAAGCGCGGCAATGACCTCGGCGGTCAGGCCTTGAACCTGGCCTACGGACCCGCCTTCGGGCGAAACCGCGTCGGCAGCCTCCTGCGCGAAAACCGGTGACGCAAAGGCCAAAGCCGACAGGAACAAGCCGGAAATCAGACGTCGTTTCATAGTATCCTCCTGAAAAATTGATACCCGGCCAGTCGGCCGTGCCGATTAAAGCATGGCAGGAACCACCTGATCCGGTGGGCGGTGCCCATCTTCGAATGTTTTGATATTAATGATAACTTTTTCGCCCATCTCGATCCGACCCTCCAGCGTGGCGGACCCCATATGGGGCAACAGAACCACGTTGGGCAACTGTCGCAATCGCGGGTTCACGTCGGTGCCGTGTTCGTAGACGTCCAGACCTGCCCCTGCGATCTCACCAGCGCGGATCTGCCGGGTCAGCGCGTTTTCGTCTATCACCTCGCCCCGCGAGGTATTCACGATCACGGCCGAGGGTTTCATCAACTTCAGCCGCCGCGCGTTCATCAGGTGAAAAGTCGAGGGCGTGGACGGACAGTTGATCGAAATCACGTCCATACGCGCAACCATCTGGTCCAGGCTTTCCCAATAGGTCGCCTCAAGCGCCTGTTCCGTCTCAGCGCGCAGCCTGCGGCGATTGTGATAATGCACCTGCATTCCAAAAGCGCTGGCGCGACGCGCCACGGCCTGACCGATCCGGCCCATGCCAAGAATACCCAGCCGACGTCCGCCGATCCGGCCACCCAGCAAGGCGGTCGGGGCCCAGCCTTCCCACTCGCCCTTTTGCATGGTTGTCAGGCCTTCGGGGATACGACGGGTCACGGCGAGGATCAGCGCCATCGTCATATCCGCCGTGTCATCGGTCAGCACACCGGGCGTGTTGGAGACAAGGATGCCCCGCTGACGCGCGGTGGCCACATCAATATTATCGACGCCAGCGCCATAGTTCGCGATCAGCCGCAGGTTTTCACCCGCCTGCCCCAGCACCCCGCCATCAATCGTATCGGTAACGGTGGGAACCAGCACATCCGCCGTTTTGACCGCTGCGACCAGCTCATCCCGCGTCATTGGGGCGTCGTCGTCGCGCAGCTTTACATCGAACAACTCGCTCAACCGCGTTTCCACCGCCTCGGGCAACCGTCGCGTTACGACAACACTCAGACGTTCTCTTGGCACCTGTGCACTCCCACTGCTTTGCAAACCTGCGCGCGCCATGTCATCGTGGCGCAGGAAAAGGCGGGGCACAAGAACCCCATGGCATTGAACCAAGCTTTTTTCGCAACAAGATCAACAGGCACAAGAGCAGGCAGTCCGTGAGAGGTTTTCTACCCCTAAAGCGCCGTTTAGCGTCGGTGTTGAGCGTTTTTCTGATCTCGACCGGAGGTCTGGCCGCCAGCGCGCAGGACAAGCGCGGTCCGGTCACGAATCTGCCGCTGCCACGCTATGTCTCGATGAAGGCGGCCGAGGGCAATGTGCGGCGCGGGCCCTCCCTGACTCATCGAATCGACTGGGTGTTCAAGCGGCGCGGCATGCCGCTGCAAATCACCGCCGAATATGGCAACTGGCGCAGGGTTCAGGACCGTGACGGCGCTGGAGGCTGGGTGCACTACGCCCTGTTATCCGGTGCGCGCACCGTTCTGATCGAAACGGATATGTTGCCGGTCTATGCCAACCCCAGTTCCAGCGCTCAGATCAGCGCGCAATTCGAATCCGGCGTAGTTGCGCGCCTGGGCAGCTGCACATTGGACTGGTGCCATGTCTCGGCCGGAGGGCACCGTGGCTGGACGCTGAAATCCAACCTCTGGGGCGTCGACCCCGAAGAAGTTCGGGAATAGCGTCAGGACGTTCGGGCGATGAAATCGCAGGTCAGATCGACCAGTTCCGCCCCGACATCTTCCTGCAGAAAATGACCGGCGTCCGGCAGGATTGTGTGGGGCTGCCCCTTGGCCCCCGGACAGAGCCGCTGAAACACCGTATCTATCCCAGCCATGACCTTGTCATCCGCCCCAAAAGCCGTCAACACCGGGGTCTGCAAAGTGCGGATAAGAGCCCAGGCTTTTCTGTTTGGCTCAGCCTCAGGATCGTCCTGCGATGCTGGCACCAACATCGGGAACTGCCGCGCCCCGGCCTTATAGCTTTCGTCCGGGAATGGCGCGTCATAGGCGGCAATCGTGTCGTCTGACATCGGCTTTTGCGTACCGCCTTTCAAGATCCCCCCCGCCGGGAACACGGGAACCTCCTGGCTGAATTTACGCCAGTTTTCGAATGCCTCTCCCATCGGCTGATCGCCGGTAGGCAGGGCCGTGTTGGCAACCACGATACGGGCAAAGCGGTCCGGCATCTCGGCCCAAAGGCGCAATCCGATCAACCCGCCCCAATCCTGACAGACCAGAGTGATATTCGTCAGATCCACCCCGCGCAGCCAGTCCCCCATCCACGACACGTGGCGCGCATAGGTGTAATCCGAGCGCTCGGTCGGTTTGTCAGACCGACCAAACCCGACCAAATCCGGCGCAACCGCCCGATATCCGCGCGCGACAAAGCCCTTGATCATGTGACGATAGAGGAAAGACCAGCTTGGTTCGCCATGCATCATCAGAACAGGGTTGGCGTCCGCTGGACCTTCGTCCACATGGTGGACCCGAAGTTCTCCGCGTTCGGTATCATCGACCATCGAATAATGCGGTTCGAAATCGTACCCTTCCAGAGATTGGAACCGCTCGTCCGGCGTGCGTAGAAACTTCATTTCCGGTCTATCCTTTTGCAATTTCACTGGCCTGGCCGAGTGCCAGTCTTCGCGATCCCGGCGCGCCAATACCCCCTGGGAAACTTACCGCAGAATCGTACCGACGACATCTACTTGAAACAAGCAACCTGCGCCGCCGACGTTTTCTTGGCAAACCGCGAAATGACCGGCACGGAAAAGCAACTCAAAGCTATGTTTCCAGCGGTTACATATCTTGGCAAATTTTTTTTGACTGCGTTCATATTTTTGCGGGAAAGGGCTTGAACCCCCCAAACAACAATCGTAGATAGCGCCTCACCGTTGGGGTGTAGCCAAGTGGTAAGGCAGCGGTTTTTGGTACCGTGTATCGTAGGTTCGAATCCTACCACCCCAGCCAGATCATTCATACATCGGACGACGACAGGCACTTGGGGCTAAACCCTCTGAGAAATGCCCCCGTTTATGCCCCCA